>JAMLIN010000001.1 GCA_023954135.1 Burkholderiaceae bacterium
TCGTGTTGTCGAAATGCGAAAAAAGTCACTTTGGGGGTTCAGACCTGCCAGTCGGCCCGGTCGCGGGCGACGCGGATCTCCGCGGCCAGGCGCCGGTCCATACGAGCCAGGGCGATCAGCGCGGCTTCCTCGCGGTTGCGCAGAAAGGCGTCCCAAGCCCTGCGAAACAGGGACTTGCCGGGGGCGGCGGCGATCGCGGGGGCCTGGGTGGGGGCGGCGTAGAACCTCTCGACGCCACTTCCCATGGCATCGATCGATCCTTGCGAGGGATAGGTAGTCGTCGTCATGTGAAACTCCTTGGGTCAGGTTGTGCAACGCAGCTATTGCATTGCACCGTGCTTGAATTATCGGGGTTTTCACCTATTATTCAAATTGATCTTTATGATCTTCGTTATTCATAATGGTGATGATGATCAACTTTCGCACACTCGACCTGAACCTCCTGCGGATCTTCGATGCGGTCATGCGCGAGCGGAACCTGACCCGCGCGGCCGCACAGCTCGCGATCACCCAGCCGGCCGCGAGCAACGCCCTGCGGCGATTGCGCGACACGCTCGACGACGAGCTTTTCGTGCGGGCGGCCCACGGCCTCGAGCCCACTCCGTATGCGATCTCGATCTGGCCCGCGGTGGGCGGGGCGCTCGATCAGCTGCGCAACGCCCTGGCGCCGCCGGAGTTCGATCCGGCCGGCGCGAACCGGACCTTCGTGATTGCCATGGCCGACGCCACCGCCACCCTGCTGATGCCCCCGCTGGTGCGGCGGATCGAGCGCGACGCACCCGGCGTATCGCTGCGGGTGCTGCCGCTCACCACCCGCGACCCGCGCAGCACCCTCGAGACCACTGACGTCGATCTCGCCGTCGGCTTCTTCCCGCAGGCGATCCGGGCGGTCACCCTGCATGCGATGAACGAGGACAGCCCCGGCCCCTTCGGGCTGCAGCGGGTCTATACCAGCGACTACGTCTGCGTGATGCGGCCCGACCATCCGCTCGCCAGCGCACCGCTCACGCTCGACGCCTTCTGCGCCGCCCATCACCTGCTGGTGAGCTTCTCGGGCCGCCCCTTCGGGTTCGTGGACGAAGCTCTGGCCGCCATCGGGCGCACCCGCCGGGTAGTGGCCACCGTCAACCAGTTCTTCGTGGCGGGCCAGGTGGTCGAGAACTCGGACCTGCTCACCGTGCTGCCGGAGCATTTCCTCGCATCGACCGGGCTGGGCGACGTGCTCGCGGTGCGGCGCCTGCCGATCGCCACCCCGCCGGTGCACATCGACATGCTCTGGGCCGCCCCGACAGCGACCCGGCCCGGTCACGAGTGGTTGCGCGAGTCCTTGCTCGAGGCCGCCCGGGAGGGGTTCGCGGTCAATGGGCCGGCGCGTTCGGGGGGTGAGGGGACGGGGGATCTGTTTGAGGCAGAGGCCGTCATGATGTCCGACAGCAGGTCGAGGTAGCGGCCGATCACGATTCGTTCATCGAATTCCTGTTCGACCTTGCGCCGGCCGGCCGCGCCCATCGCCCGGCGTTCCTCGCCGTCCATCTGAATGATCCTGGCCATTGCGTCGGTGAGCGCTGCAACGTCGCGAGGCGGGCAAAGCAGGCCGGTGACACCGGCCTCCACGGCATCACGGCAACCGGTGAAATCGGTAGTGATGATCGGCAATCCCGAGGCTGCAGCCTCGAGCAGAATCCGTGGTACGCCCTCGCGGTAGTACGAAGGCAGTACGAGGCAATCGGCTTGTGCGAGTTCGTCCTCGATGCGGTCAGTTGGCCCTCCGTACTCGATCAGCCCTTCGGCTTGCCAGCGGCTGAGCTCATTCGCGGTGACGGCATTCGGATCACCGATTCCAAGGAAGCCCACCAAACGAAACCGGGCGAGCGAATAACGCGGCGCCAGCACGCTCGCCGCGGACACGAACTCGACCACGCCCTTGTCCCGTAGCAACCTGGTGGCCATCAGAAACCGAAGGCTCGATGCAGGCGGTCGCGGTGTCGGAGTGAATCGCTCAAGGTCTACCCCTGAGCCGGGAAGTCTTTCGGTACGTACTGCCTCGGTGATGCCCTTGTCGATGAAGTACGCTCGGTCATCCTCATTCTGAAAGAGCATCCGATGTGCCCGTCGTGCCGCCAGACGGTAAAGGCCTTCGCTGATACGGCGCAGCGTTGGCCCGCTGCTGAATCCCCGCCCAAGTCCGGAGATGTTCATCAGTATCGGTATGCCGGTAAGGCGTGCCGCGATACCCGCGTACATGTTCACTTTCGGAGTGAAGCTTAGCAATGCCGTCGGGCGTTCGCGCCATATCAGCGCGATCAGCCGCACCAAGGTAACGAGCTCGCGCATCGGGCCGATGCTGGAGTTGCGCATATGCAAGGGAACATGACGAACTCCCAAGGCTTCGATGCGGCCGACATAGTCGTCGGGCGGCGAGCAGATGACGACATCGTAGCCCGCCTCCCGAAGAGCCAGGATCAGACGGCGGCGGAAGTTGTAGATGCTCCAGGTGGTGTTGGCCAGGATCCATACCACCCGCGGGCGTAGTTTGTCGTCGCTCATGGAATCTTCGCTGGCGCTTCTGGCTGCTTGGGTCTGGGGGGTTATACGGTTCTGGCTTCGAGCCACGCTGACAGGACGAGGATGTCCCATAGCAGGCTGGAATGGTCGTGTCGACCGCCGAGATGCTCGGCCCACAACGACCGTGCTCGCGTGGGTACGAGCAAGCCCTGGCGGCGCAACACAGGTTCGGCGAGCAGGGCTTCGGCCCAGTCACGGAGCGGGCCGCGCAGCCATTGCGCGATCGGAACCGAGAAGCCTGCCTTGGGTCGCTCGTATAGCGTATTGGGTATGTGACGTGCGAGAATCGCCCGCAGAATCCGCTTCGGGCCGCGGGCATCGTGATGCATGCTGAACGGGATGCGCCAGGCGAGTTCGACGAGGCGATGATCCAGCAGCGGTGACCGCGTCTCCAGTGAGACCGACATCGCTGCGCGATCGGTCTTTGTCAGGAGCAGATCGGGCAGGCTCGAGGCCGCATCGGCAAGCGTGATCGCCGCACCCAGTGGCAGTCCCCGGGCATGTGCATCGGCAGCGAGTTCATAGGCATCGACCGCGCCGCCCGGGGCGGGGTCGAAGGCAGGCGGCCGGTGTGTGGTCGGATCGAAGGCCAGCAGGGTATCGACTTCGGGATCATGTCGGGCGAAGCGCCGTGCCAGCGCGAACGGTGAATCCGGCCGCAACAGACTCGCCAGAGTTCGCAAGCGGTGCGATGGGAGAGTGCCGTGACGGGCGGCGCCGTGGTCGAGCAGCGCGTTGACCGTACCGGCAGGCAGCGCTTCCATCATGTCCGCGGCAGCTTTGCGTAGCGCCCACGGGAGGCGTCCAAAGCGGCGCCAGGTTGCCATCGTGCGTGCTTGGGCAGGATAGCCGCCAAAGGCCTCGTCGCCGCCATCGCCGCCGAGGGCGACCGTGACCTGCGTGCGAGCCGCCTGGCAGACTAGCATTGCCGGCAGGGCGCTTGGGTCGGCAAAGGGTTCGTCGTAGACTTGGGCGAGCCGGGGTACGAGGGCGAGCGCATCGGCAGTGTGAAGATGCAGTTCGTGGTGGGTTGCGCCAAGATGCTCAGCGATGCGGCGGGCATGGCTTGATTCATCGAAGCCGGCTTCTTCGAAGCCTATGGTGAAGGTGCGTACCGGGCCCGACGAACCGGCTTGCAGCATCGTGGCGACAAGGCTTGAATCGATGCCCCCGGACAGGAATACGCCCAGGGGCACGTCGGCGATCTGTTCTTCGGCCAGGCTCCGCTGTAGCTGAGCCTCAACTGCATCGACGGCCGCCTCGAAGTCGGGTTCCAGCGGCGAGGCCAGTCCACGCAGCGCGGTGTCCTTGAGCGACCAGTAGCTCACGGGCGCCGGCAAGTGACCTGGCCGAGCGCTACGAGTCTCGACCTTCAGCCAGTGGCCAGCGGGCAGCTTGCCGATGCCTGCATGAATGGATCGTGGCGCGCTGATACGCCCGAACTCCAGCAACTCGCGCACCGCTGCGCAGTCGATCTCTCTCCTGAAGGAGGGGTGTGCCTGCAGCGCCCCAAGCTCGGAAGCGAACAACAGCTGGCCGCCTTGCCATCCGACATAGAGGGGCTTCTCGCCGAGACGATCGCGTGCAAGCACGAGTTCACCCGTACCGCGATCCCATGCAGCGAAGGCGAACATGCCTGCCATGAGCGACAGAGTGGCCGGAACGCCCCAGCGCGCGATCGCTTCTGCCAGTGTCTCAGTGTCGGAGCTTCCCCGCCAGGCGATACCGGTCAGGCGATCGCGCAGGTCGCGGTGGTTGTAGATCTCCCCATTGAAAGCGATGACGTGACGACCGTCGTGCGAGACCATTGGCTGGGCGCCAGCGCGGCTGAGTTCGATAACGGCTAGGCGGCGATGCGCGAGACCGAGGCCGCCGTCCACGAATACGCCTTTGTCATCCGGGCCCCGGTGCGCGAGGCGAGCCGCCATTGCGCCGAGGACGCGATGCTTGGCTGGCCCGGCGGGGTCGAAGTAGCCGGCTAGGCCGCACATGGGATCAGCGCTGTTGCGCGAGGATTTCGCGGTACAAGGCGATGTAGCGTTCGCGTACCGAATCGATCGAAAAGCGCTCCCGGATCGATTGCCGTGCGGCGCGGCCGATGGCAGCGAAGTCCTTCGCGGGCAGTGCGAGCATGTGGGCGAGAGCGCGGGCGAGCGCCGCCGCATCGCGTGGCGCGACGACCGCGCCGTAACGTCCGACGATCTCTGCAGAATCTCCCACATCGGTCACTACGCAAGGTGTTTCGGAGCTCATGGCCTCCGCGACCACGTTGGGAAAGCCTTCGCCGCACGATGAGGATGCGAGCACGTCGATCGCGGAACATAGTGCAGGCATATCGTCACGGCGTCCTAGCAAGAGAACCTGCCGCGCCAGGTGGACGCCGGGACCCCCAATCGTGAGGCCGGCACCGGTCAACGCGGTACACAAGGCGGAGTTTCCTGCGTCTATGCCTTCGCCGGCTAGGGCAAAACGCACATCGGGTCGGGCTCGCGCCAATTCCTCGGCGGCCGCAGCGAAGTTCGCGTGGTCCTTCTGTGGATCCCAGCGGGAAAACAGGCCAACCAGCGGCGTCGTTTCCCCGATACCCCATTCGGCCCGCAGACGGGCACGGCTTTCTGCATCGGGCGCGAAGCGCTCGCAGTCGATACCATTGGGAATCACCACCAGCTTCATCGCGTCATAGCCCACAGCGGCATGGGTTCGCGCAGCCGCGTGGGATACCGACAGAATTCTGTCGGGCATCCGGCTCGATAGCCGCGCGCAGATCTTCGCCACTCGCAGGGTCGATGCCTTGTTCGCCGCCGGATCGAGGTTGCCGTGGCGGATTGACCAAAGCAGTGCCGGGGTCCGGGCTGCTCGCGCGGCGAGTCCGCCGAACAGGTCGGCGTGGTACATCCAGGTCTGAACGACATCGGGTTGTAGGCGTTGCAGCAGCCGTACGAGGGTGAGAAACTTGATCGGTGACGGTACACCCGGGCGCATGCCGAGTGCATGGAGCGGCACGCCGAGCGTGCGCAGGCGTGTGCCGTGGAGGCCTTCGTCGATGAGGGAGACGATCGTGTGGTCTATCCGGCCATCGTCCGCACTGCCGACTAGCTTGAGTAGCGCCTCCTGGGCTCCACCCGCACCAAGACCAGTGATGATGTGGGCGACTTTCATGCGGGACGGATCGCTGCCCGCCGGGCAATGCACGCTTCCTCCAGGATATCCGCAAGTCGGGATGCGATCACGCCCGCTTCGTGATGATCGACGGCGTTTGGAGCGACGCGTGCGCGATCACCGTAGCTGAACTCGGCCATCAAGGCGGCGAGTGCCTCTGGAGTGGGCGCAGCAGCGATACGACAGGCTGGCGAGGCCGATAGCGCTTCAGCAATGCCGCCCGGAGCGGGAAGGGCGAGCACCGGCGTGCCGAGTGCCATTGCCTCGAGAGCCGAGTTGGGGAAACCTTCGTGATGAGAAGCCATCAGCATCGCATCGGCGGCCGCCAGATGAGGGTACGGGTTCGGGACGAAGCCTTGGAAGTGCACCCGCTTGCCCAGGCCGAGCCCTGCAGCCAGAGTGCGTAACTCGCTCTCTAGCGGCCCCTCGCCAAGGATCGTCAGACGTGCATCGGGCAGGGCTGCAAGGGCGAACGCGCTGATCACCCGGTCAAGGCCCTTGACAGGGCTGAGTCGGCCCAGCGCGATGAACTCAAGCCGCCCATCGCGGCGCCAGGGGCTGGAGCCGGCAGCGTTTCCACGGATGCGGGCCAGTTGCAAGGGATTATGGAGAATCCGGATGCCGCTGGCCGTGCGCGGCGCAAGCGCTTCGAGGTCGGCGCGCATCGCCTCGCCCTGAACGATGATCGCGTCGAGGCGTGGATAGCAGATACGGGTGAGGAGAGAACGTAAACCGCCGCCGGGCTCGTTGCGGATCGTCAGGCCAGGCATCGAAGTTTCCCGCCCGACCAGCGCCGTGCGGGTCGGCAGCCAGGGGCGCACGAAAGCCAGCATCGTGTTGAGGTGCCATTGCATCGAAAATACGACATCCGGTGCTTGTGTGCGGATCTGCCGCAGCAAGGGAAAAAGCCCTTCGCGCAGGCGCTTGCAGCCGAGCGAACGGACATTGACATCGGGAGGAATCTCGTCAAGCCAGGCGGCGTCTCGATCATCGATCAGCATGAGGCGGGCAGATACTCGCGCCGGATCGGTATTGGCAAGGAGAGTGACAGCGACTCGCTCGGCACCGCCGGGTGAAAGGTTCGGCATGACGAAGAGAACATCGAGCGGTTTTCCGTTCATTGCGGAACTCGGGTCGCGCTCAGGCGGCGCTGCCGTGCCGGCCGGACAGCTTGATCCGCGAGAATCCGCGTTTGGCCCTCAGGACGGCGAGCCAAAGGGCGTGGCTACCGCGGTCGAGCACGCCGTGGCGCCGGTTTTTCCAGTGCGACGCTATCTCATCCATCGATGCGATCTGCTTGCCGTAGCGATCGAGTTCGGCGCCGAAGCGCCTGATGCGTTCCGGAGACCAGCCGTTGGCGTGATAGCAGACGGTCCAGACGCCGAAGGGCATCGGTCGTAGGCGCCAGAGCTGTTGAGGTATCCACAGGCTGCCCCCGTCATCTCGCCCCGGCCACGGTGAAAAGCCGTCGCTGATGGTGTCGATACCGAGTTCGAGCAGCAGGCGTACCGTAGTAGCGTCGAAGGCGTGGGCCGGTGCGATCCATGCTTCGGCCCGCACGTCCTGGGCGGCGAAGATCGCCAGTGCGGCGGAAAGCTTGTCGCGCTGTTCTGACTCGGCAAGTCCGGCGAATTCGCTGCGGCCGTTGATGCCCATCAAGCCTGCGTCGCTGCTGACGTAGAGATGTTGGTAGCCGTGCAGCGCGATCGTCCAGCCGTCAGCCTGCCACCGACGCACCCGGTCCCAGAAGTCGACGCGCGGCGGCGCGACTGCCAGCTTCGGGTCCCGGTTGTCCGGTACCACTGCGAGCAGCGGACGGATCCGGCGGGCCTGGAGCAGGTCTTCGATCGCATCCCAGGCTGACCAGTCCATGGTCGGGCAGACGTCGTCGAATCGGATCAGGTAGCGGGCTGACATGCCGGCGTTAACCGCGTTTCAGGTGTCGCCATCGCGGCAGTGTGGCACCTTCAAAATACCATGTCTCGACGATCTCGCCGCGGAACAGCATCTTGAACCGGTCGATGCCGTTGTCCTTTCGTCCCGAGTATCCCCCCCAGTCGTAGATTCGGAACCCCCGGTCGCGATAGCGCTGCATGTCGAGCCAGTGAAGGGCCTTGTTGGTCCGGCCTACCAGGGCCGCGAATTCCGTTGTTTCGGGCGAGCGCGCTGAATCGTCGTTGTCGCGCCTCCTTGGGCGTGCCGAATACGAATAGAGCAGACGCGTCATTCCGAGAGCGGCATCCTCGACGTAGACGTGGGCGCAGAGTATCGATTCACCTATGAAGGCGGCTGCGATGCCCAGTCCTCCCACGGCCGCAAGGGCAAGCATGCGCGCGAGGTTCGGCTGGTTCGGATTGCCGGCATCGAGGTTGCGCGCGAAGGATGCCAGCTGCGCCGGGGTCCAACCGAGGACCACTCGGCTTCGGTCGCGCTCGATCGATTGACGGATCTCGCGCCGAGTGCCGCTGCTCAACCGACTCTTCAGGTCATCGAGAGAGTCCAGACGGTTGACCAGAGTCTGGGCCTGTCGCCAGCGCCCGGGCAGGCCGTCGATGCGCTGCTCCGAATTGAAGATTCGCAGCGGTCGCGGAATCAGCGTGCACCGGGGAATCTGGTCGTTCTTGCCGAGGAACCAGACCTCGCGGATCGGTATCGGGAGAGCCAGTCGGAACGGCGTGATGAAGCTCAGCATCGCAGGTTCGCCATGTCCATTGTCAGAATCTGAGGGTCGATACGCCCGGCAGGTTCGTTCCCGTGAAGACCCAGCCCTGGCGCAGTTCGCCACGGAACTCGCGCTTGTAGGCATCGATGCCGTTGCCTGGTCTTCCCGTAAAGCCTCCCCAGTCGTATTCCTGTAGTCCGAGATCGCGCAGGTGTAGCAAGGTATCGAAGTCGCTGGCCTTTGTGGCCCGGCCGACGAGCGCGGCATGGCTGCGGTCGACGGTTCTGCGAGCAGTATAGGTGTACAGTCCGCGTGCGATGCGGTCGTTGAACACGATGGCGTGCACGCACAGGGGCTTGCCTTCGACGAAAGCCGCTCGGATCAGCAACCGGCCTATCGCCCGCAGGGCTTCGAGGCGTGCCAGGCGAGGGCGATTGGGATTCTGGGGGTCGTGCTCATCGGCGAAGGCAATCACTTGTTCCGGCGTCCAGTCGTCCACGATTGCTAGGCCATCGCGGTCCCGGCATCGGCGGATGTCGTATCGCACCGTCTTCGACAACAGGGCGAACAGGTCATCGACCGTCGCCAGCCTGGTGATCAGGGTCTGGCGGCGTTGCCAGTGCCCGATCAGACCGCTCGGGCAGCGCTCGGCATGGAACAGTCGCAGCGGGTGCGGCCATCGTCCGGGCAGGCGCAGTTCCTCTCCGTTGCGGGCGAACCAAGCTTCCAGAATTTTCAAACCGGCGGGGCCTCGCAGCTTGAACGTCAACATGTGCTCACCTGTCGGCGTTGGTCACGGTTCGTGCTCGACCGAATCATCCGTACGCCCTCAGAATCGTAGCGGTGTGACATATGGAAGCCAGAGACCGTCGAAACACCAGGTATGGCGGGGCGTGCCGCGGTACTCCATCTTGAGCGCGTCGATTCCATTGCCAGGGCGTCCGGAGATTCCACCCCAGTCGAACTCTCGCAAACCGCGATCACGCATGTAGTGCAGGTCGAGGAAATAGAGCGCCTTGGTAGCACGAGCGACTCGCGGTGCGTCCACCTTGTCGACGCTGCGGCGAATCGAGTACGAATGCAGGGCGCGAGCGATCCTGCCGTCGTCTATGAACGCATGCGCGCACAGCGGTGTATGGTCGGCGAGTGCCGCGCGGATCGTCAGCCGGCCTTGCGCACGCAGCGCACTCAGTCGCGCAAGAGCCGGCTGGTTCGTGTTGCCGGCGTCGCCGCTGGCGGCAAACGCAACCAGCTGTTCAGGCGTCCAGTCATCGACGAAGCGCAGTCCGTCACGCGAGAGAGCCCGGCGGATATCGTAGCGCATGGTTTGCGACATGCGCTCGAGCAGGCTGTCGAGAGTTCCTAGGTCTGTGATGAGGGTCTGGCGGCGTTCCCAGCGGCCCAGAAGCTTGCCGATCCGCCGCTCTAGATGGAACAGACGCAGCCATCGCGGGCGCCAGCCCGTGGAGAGCGCAATCGTCTCGCCGATCGTCGGGAACCAGATCTCTCGCACCGTCAGTGCCGATTTCCACGGAAGTTCGAGATTCACCATGTCGGTATCGAGGGTGCAGTGCCGGCTGTATGCCGTGAGAATAGTGCTTCCCAGCTCAGGAGGATCGCGTCCTCGGCGAAACGCTCCCGAGCTTGCATAGCGCGCCGGGCGAAGCGTTCGCGCAGGAAGTCATCACTCATCAGTGTGTCGAGGGCTGCGGCGAGTGCCATCGAATCATCGGGATCGACGAGCAGACCGTCCTCGCCATCGTGAACGATGTCGGCCGGCCCGGCGTTACAGCGCGTCGCGACCACGGCGCAGCCGCTTGCCATCGCCTCAACGAGCACGTTCGGAAACCCTTCGGCCCGCGAACTGAGGACGAACAGGTCGGCTCGTTCGTACCAATCTGAGACGTTGCCTACTTGCCCGGGTAGGTGGACTCGGTCTGACAGCGCTAGTGCCTCGGCGCCGCGGCGTAGCGACGAGCGCCTTCCGCCTTCGCCGAGGATCACCAGATCCCATTGCTGATGCCGGCCCGCAACGATTGCGAACGCGGCAAGCAGCAGATCGAAGCCCTTGACGGGTTCGGGTCGACCTACGGCGAGGAGTAGCCTGCGTTCCGTTGCAAGCAAGGAGCCGGGGGCGAGCACCGGTCGGTTCGACGGGATCGGCCACGCGAGCGCGTTCGGGATCGTGACGACGTGTCTGGCGCGGGTATGTTCGCGCAACCATTGCGAGGCTGCGTCGGTCTGCGCGACCACTGCATCAAGCGAGGCATAGCCCCAGCGTCGTGCCTTCGCCCAGAAGCCGCCGTCCTCGCTGCGCGCGGGCCAAGTGCGTTCCGCCCCGATGGTGATGCAGCGCATGCCAACCGTGGCGGCGAGGCACAACAAGGCCGAAGTGCTCATCATTCCGATCACGACATCAGGCGCGAAGCGCAGCAGGCAGCGACGCAGGCTTCTTACCCGCCGTAGGTTGGCAGAGAGCGCGGCGATAGGGCCTGTCGACTCGCCCGCGACATCGAGTGCGATCCGCTCGACTGCCGGGATCAGCTCGTAGAACTCGCCCTCGCCGCTGTCGAGCGAAATTACCGCGACCGCATGGCCGCGCCGCGCCCAGCCGTTGGCCATGGTCGCAGTAGCGCGTTCGGCGCCGCCGGGTGTCATCGAGTGGATCACCAGGGCGATCCGCTCGGGCCCATTCTTGCGGCGGCGGTCCTTCATGCGATCCGGCCGGGGCGGCAGAGCCACCAGAACATGCTCGCCGAGCCGGCGTACATGACCGCGTTGGCGAGTACCAGGCCACCGGCACCGTGTGCTGGCACCAGGGCAAGGTTGGCGCAGAGCTTGACGACGAGATTCAATCCCGCAATCCATGCAATGGCTGGTAGCTGGTGCAGCGCAGCGAGCAATTGCACCAGGACGGTGCCGGACGCGTAGAAGGGAATCTGGATCAGGCCAAGGCGTACCAGATGGGTAACGGCTTCGGTGTCGGATGCGTCGAACGCGCCTCGCTCGAACACGAGAGCCACGCCCCAGGGAGCCAGCAGCCAGCCTACCGCGACCACGGCCCAGCCGGCCAGGAACAGGGCGCCTGCCCATTGGCGGGCGTGCCGTGCGGCATCGGCGCGATTGCCTGCGGCAACGCGGTCGGAGAAGACCGGTAGCACCGAGCGGGAGGCGACGGTGATGGCGAGGCTCAGCACGAGGGAGACCAGCCTGGATGCATAGCCAAGCGAGGACAGGGTTCCTGCATCGAGTCTTGCCGCCATCATCTGGTCGATGATCGTGATAGCGCTCATCAGGAACTCCCCGGCGAGAATGATACCGAGGCCGCGCATGAACACCGGCCAGACTGGAGAGGAGGACCCGATCGTCGGCAGTCCGATCGGGTCGGCGCGTTGCAGGGAGACCTGCAGTGCGGTCCATTGCAGAACAAGGCCGGCAGTCGTTCCCCAGACCAGCTCGGTAGGGCCGGGGCGCGGGGAAACGAGCAGCACCGCGAGAAGGACCAGCGCCGGGATGCCTTCGTAGAGTGTATTGGCGTGGCGCTCCCGCGCCATCAGCCGGATCGACGCGAGCGAGATCGGCATGCCGAGTCCAAGCACTAGTGCCATCGGCCAGGCAATGCCGCCTATCACTTCGATCGTGCCGTCCGGCAGGCCGAATATGCCACGGGCAGCCCCGAGGGCGACCATCGGAGCTGCCACGAGCGCGGCTGCGATCCCTATCCAGAGGGTATGACCGAGTAGCTCGGAATCGAAGCGGCGCAGGGCCTGCGGGCTCTCGCGCGTCCAGCGTGCCACCAACGGCACGAGAACGGTGCCGAGCACGCCGAACCACAGCGATGGCAGCCAGTGGTAGAGCGTGAAGGTAAAAACATAGGCGTCGACCACTTCGCTGACGCCATAGGTGTATGCAATGACGATTTCCTTCGCCGCACCGGCAATCTTGGCGAGAAGTACGAACCCGAAAACCGAGCCCATCGCGCGCATGATGCGGGCGTGGTCGCCGGGGCGGGACGCATTCGCGTTCCGCGAAGCAGGAGTGGGCGCGGGCATGGTCGACACGATAGATTACTATCGGAACCGCTCGTGTGATGGGCGTCACGATGGCTGGCAAGCCCTCGCTCGACGCGTTCCGGGGAGAAGAAGCTTGCCCGCCTGTCTGGTTCTCACGGCGGCGATGATGCTCACTGCCGGCTGCGGCGGGGGATCGGAATCGGTAGTTGCCTCGGCGACCGGGCCGGCTGTCCCGGCACGTAGTGCCCAATCGCCTGGCCCGGCTCCGGAAGGGCGGAACGACACCGCACCGAGCACAACCACGGGCCAGAGCACAGGACAGGCGGCCGATGGAACCGAACCGGGCGACTCTCCTTCGTCGACGCCTGCCGTAGACCCGGGCGCTTCGACCCCCAGCACCCCGGCTGTGCCCAGTATCCCGACCCCTCCCAGCACCCCGATCCCTCCATCCGCACCGTCGACCCCCAGTCTGGCCGCACCGCCCTTGCACAGCGTCGCCGGTTCGGCGCGTCCCGAGTACCTCAAGGCCGTCAGCGATCCGATCACCGACGGATGGGTCATCAGGATCACCGACCGTGGAGCCTTCGGCATCAACGAGACGGTCAAGCATGGCTATGCGAAGCACCAGCCCTGGAATGCCGATGGCAGCCTGATCATGTTGCCTGACTGGCCATCCTGGATCATCGACGGTCGCGACTACCGGCTCCTGCGCACCTGGCATGGCCCCGATCAGGGCCTCTGGTCGAACCTGGACCCCAACATCGTCTATGGGGTGCTGCACCAGTCGGGCAAGCCGCCGGCTTTCGCACGGGGCGACGTGCGCACCGATTGGTCAGCCTTCGATAGTGGGCGGCTGTACGAGTTTCCCGAGTTCGACGAGATCGACCTGGGTGGTGGCGAAGGCAACCTGTCGGCCGACGATCGCTACGTGGCGATTTTCGGCAAACGGGGCGGTTCCAGCGAACTGATCGTCTTCGATATCCGGAACAACCGTGTGCACGCCCGCCGTTCCTACCCGGGCTTGAGTGCCGGCGCCGGCAGAGACATCGACAACGCGACCATGTCGCCTTCGGGAAACTGGGTGATCGTTCAGTTCGATTCGGCGCACGACGGCCGGCCCCCGGGCACGGAATTGTTCGACAAGGATCTCAATTTCGTGCGCCGGATCAGCGATCGGGACGGCAGCCACGGTGATGTCGGAGTCGACGCCGACGGCTACGAAGTCTGGGTGATGCCGTCGGACACGGCCAGCGAGACCCTTCACAGCACTCGACTCTCGGATGGTCATCGCCGCGCCGAGCTGACCTCTTCCCGGGTTGGCCGCTCTGGCCATCACATCTCGTGCCGTAACCGCAATCAGCCTGGTTGGTGCTATGTCAGCGGCCATGCACTCGCCAACAGCAATGACAACGTCGATTCAAGGTCCGAGCCCTGGCGTTCGGTGCTGGCGATTCGGCTTGATGGTACTGGCTATGTCAGGAAGGTCGCCGACACACGCCATGCTTCGGGGATCTCGAATCGCGAATACGAGCGTTCGCCGATGGCGGTTCCCGATCGCGACGGCAAGCGGGTGCTCTGGGCAAGCGACTGGCTGGACGCTGGCAGTAGTGCTCAGGTCCACGTTTACGTTGGCGGTTTCTGATCGCTTGAGCGGGTAGCGTCGGCTGGAGTCGTCGGCGCGGCGTCCCTGTCCGGCGGGTGGCCCGGATCGCCTTGCGGCGAATCCGTCACGGCGCGCGAGTGCCGAGCAGGCTAGCATCGCAGGATGCGAATCAGCCTCTTAGTCGACGGCCCCCATTTGTCTGCCTGGCAGCGGGCTGCCGCTCGCTCGCTCGTTGATGCCGGCGCCGAGGTCGCGCTTGTCCTGCATGAGGCCGAGCCTCCATCATTACCGCCTGTGCCGGACGCGCTCGCGACCCTTGCCTGGAAGCTCGTCGACACGCTCGATCGCCGGCTGGCAGACCGGCGCGAGCGGACTCGGGGCATCGAAGATTCGACCCCGATCGCCGAGGCCCTGCCCAACGCCGCGCGCTTGGCGCTGAAGCCTGCACCCGCGGCAAGGGCGCAGGCTGCCAGGGGCGTTCTCAAGGGGATCGACCTCGTGATCGCCCTGGATACCGCCCGCGGCCCGTTGCCAGGCGACGCGCTACCGACCGGAACTCGTCAGTGGATTGTCTCTTTGTCGGCTTACGAGTTGGCGGCGGGTGTTGCGCGCGGTTTCTGGGAGGCGGCACGTGGCGAGGAAACCGTTCGGGTCGCGGTGCGCGATGCGGCCGATGGCCGCCTGTTGCGCCATCGCATCCTTGGCGCCGACTCGTTGACCTGGACCGGCCAGCGCCGGATGGCGGCGATGCTGGTCGGGCCGATGCTGGTCGACGCTCTGGCGCGGTGGCGTCGCGACGAGGGCCCACACGTTGGAGACGGCCCGCCCGCCGACGCGATTGTTGACTGCCTGCCGGAGTTCGACGATCACCCGAGGCTAGGCCTGCCGGGGACTCGAGCGATCCTTGCCGGCCTGAGGCGCAAGTTCGTCTACGTCGGCGGCGAGCTGCTCGCGCGTCGTAGCGTGGAGCGCTGGCAGATACACGTCGGACAGGCTCGAGGCGGAGCCGCCCGGCTGCGCGATTTCGAGACTATCGTCGCGCCGCCCGGCAGCATCTGGGCCGACCCGTTTCCCCGGGTCGTGGCGGGTGCCGACGGCAAGCCCGATTTGGTCATCTTCGCCGAGGAAGAGCGCGACGATCGTGGCCGCGGAACCATCGTGCTGCTGAGTCGTGGCGATGCCGGCTGGAGTGCGACGCCGATCTACGAGGCGGAGCACCATCTTTCCTATCCCTTTCTCTTCGACTGGGGTGGCGAGCGCTACATGATTCCAGAGGCGGGGGGAGGCAAGGAGATCCCCCTGCTGAGGATGGGTGCCTCGATCACGCAATGGGAGCGGCTCGCGCCGCTGATGCGAGGAGAGTCAGCGGTCGATACTTCGCTGCTGGCGCACGAGGGCCGGGTGTGGCTCTTCACGTCGTTCACTCGTCACCCTGATTTCGGTTCGCACTACCGGGAGTTGCATCTGTTTCACGCCACGGACTTTCCGAGCACCGAGTGGGTTCCGCATCCAGCGAACCCGATCGTCTGCGACGCGCGCGTCGCGCGCATGGGCGGTGGCTTCCTGCGTCGGGGCGGCGCTCTATATCGCGTGGCCCAGGGCGCCCGCAAGGGCGTCTATGGCACCAGCATCGAGCTGCGTCGAATTACTCGACTCGATCCGGAGCGATATGCCGAGGAATCGGCGGGCACTATCGGCTGTGGGTTCGCGCCGGGACTGGCCGGCGCCCATCATCTTGCGGAGGCCGACGGCTGGATCGCGATCGATTCCCGTCGACGGGACGCTCGACGATGAGTTACCCAGAAGTAGTCACGATGACGGCGGCCGCTCGAAGTCGTTCTCGAGCATTTCACCGGGCGGTGTAGCCACCAAGGACTCGGATCCCTCGCTTCGAGCGAGACCGCCCACCTCCGAGTTCTCTGCCAGCGCGTCAAGCCGTTGCTGCGTCGGTGGCCAGCCTATCGAGAACAGTGCGATCGCGGCAAGCCAGTAGTTGAAGTCGAGCATGTTGTGGGTCGCG
This sequence comes from Burkholderiaceae bacterium, assembly GCA_023954135.1. GTDB lineage: Bacteria > Pseudomonadota > Gammaproteobacteria > Burkholderiales > Burkholderiaceae_E > JAMLIN01. The sequence goes on from JAMLIN010000001.1 coordinate 16,023, forward strand.
CTAGAAAACAGCAGCATCAGCAGGCTTGCGAGCGCTGCCTGGCCGAAGCCGCCCTGGCCGCGTAGCAGCCGTGCGAAAGGCAGCGCCAGCATCGCCACCCAGAATGCGCCGCCGATGATTCCGTACTCGGCAAGCATCAGTACCGCCTGGTTGTGCACCGATACCGGCAGATCCCAGAGCGAGGTGGCGGCGGCTCCACCGCCGATGATCGGGTTCTCGATGAACAGGCGAAGCCCCTCCTCCAGGACGAGAATACGCTCATTGCTGCTCGGGTCGGAGAACTCCCCCGAGAGCATGGTTCCAAGGCGCTCGACGAAGTTCTCGATGTTTCCGAAGCCAAGGTCGGCCCGCCCGAGGAGATAGTCGACAATCAGTTGCGGGTTCATCGCCAGCAGCGCCGCGATGGCCGCCATGATCACGACCAGTATCCGCGGTACGGTACCGAGAACGAAGCCGCCGGCAACCACCAGGGCAACGGCGGCGATCGATGAGCGCGAAGCGGTCATCAGTGTCGCAGCTCCGACCGCCCCGAGTAGAAGCCAGCCGATCCGGCGGCGGGCCAGAGGCATCGACAGAAGCAGCAGCAATGCCATTGCTTCTCCCGCCTTGTTGGGGTTGCCCATCGTGCCCGATGCCCGGCCTTCGACCTGGCCGAGTTGGCCCAACAGATCGCCCTCGTCCGGAATGGGCTGTGGAATGATGCGATCGGGTGCGAGGAAATCGATGATCACTAGGCCGGCGAGCAGCAGCCCGATCCACGGCAGCACTGCATGCAGCAACCCCTGTCTCGCTTGGGACAGCGCGAAGGTGATGACCAGCATCAGCCCCAGAACTTCGATTCGCGAGAAGATCTCCTTGGGGGCTTCCGGGTCCAGTGTGCCGAGCATGTGCGCGAGGTTCATCACGATGAGCCCCAGCATCCAGATGCCGTACGAGCTGCCGAGCCAGCGCACCGCATCGGCGCTGCGCGCTGCGATGATCGGCAGGCAGGCGGCGAACATCGCGAAGTAGAACACCTTGGACTGCAGCGCCGGCAGCAGCGCGCCGTTGATGTACCAGGGTAGATCGAGGAAGATCAGCAGGACAAGACCGATCGCCAGCGCGTCGGCATAGCGCTCGAGCATGCGGGCGGGCGCAGTCGTCTGCATGAGTGCAAGCGTTTCATCGGCGTCGGTTACGACGGCGGTTCGGCAACCGTGCGGAATCCTAGCCAAGTCGGGTTGCGGGATTGATGTCGTCGGCACAGCCGCCGTAGTAGGCATTGCCATACCTGCCCTGCGCGGAGTATTCCCCGTAGTAGCGTTCGGCCTGTTCAAAATCGTGATGGTTGAGTGCCACGCCGAGGATTCGGATCTGCGCGGCGACAAGTCGCTCGATGCCCTGTCGAGCCAGTGGTGTCGGAGTATCGCCGGCCTTGACGACGTAGATCACTGCGTCGGTATGGCGACCGATGAGCAGCGCGTCGGAGACGAGTTGCAGCGGCGGGCTGTCGATCAGCACTATATCGAACTGCTTGCGCCAGTCGGTGAGCCGACGTCCGAGTCGGTGTTCCTGCAGCCGAGCCACCGGGTTGGACGGCATCCGGCCACATGGGATGACCGTCAGACTGGTGCCTTCGATACGCTGTGCGGCAGATTCGAAGTCCGCGGACCCATCGAGCACGCGCGTCAGGCCCTCGCTACGCTTTTCGAGGCCGAGTGCATCGGCGACGCGCGGCTTGCGCAGGTCGCCTTCGACGAGCAGCACATTCTTGCCGGAGTTGAGCGCCAGCGACAGTGCGAGATTGCTTGCAAAGGTGGTCTTGCCTTCGCTTGGAAGGGAGGATGTGACTATCAGCACCTGTCCTTGTTCACCCATTCCGGCGAGCAGTACGCCAGCGGCAGCATCGCGAATCGATTCTGCGAATGTCGTATTCGGATATGCGGTGATCGCCCGGCCGGCGTTCTCGAGCATTTCCTTCGGCAGCGTCGGCATGGCCGATAGCAGGGCCTGGCCCAGTTCGTCACTTACCTGTCCACGCCGGCGAATGGTGTCGTCGAGCCTGCCGCGCAGCAGCACCCAGCCGGCGGCGATACCGAATCCGAACAGGAACGCCAGCCCGACGCTCAGCTTCCGATTCGGCTTGATCGGGAACCGAGGGGCGATCGCAGGCTCGATCATGCGGGCTCCGGCGGTCTGCAGTTGTCCCGTTGCATCGGTTTCCTTGCGTCGCTGCAACAGGGTCTGGTAGAGCGCTCGGTTGGTCGCTACTTCGCGTTCGAGAGTTTCACGTTCGATCTGTAGCCGGTTGTCCCCTTGGATCGATTGGCGGATGAGTTGCTCTTCGCGCTCCAGCGCCTGCTCGGTGGCCACCGCAGACTGATACTCACGGCGCAGGCCCTCGGCAACCGCGGCGATGATGCGCTGAATCTCCTGTTGCGCCACCTCGACTCGGTCGGCCGCCGTTCGGTAGCTCGGGTGCGCCGGGCCGTAGTGACTTGAGGCGAGTGCCAGCTCGCGCTCGGCGTCGGCGAGCGTGGCTCGAGCCGCACTCGCCGACGGATTGGCAAGCACCTGGGGTGCAGAGGCTGCATTGCGTCCGGCCACCTGGCGCCAGGCCTGTTCAGCCTCGACTCGGCGCTCGCGTGCCTCGACGATCCGCCGGCCGAGTTCGGACAGCTGCAGGGTGGAACCGCCACCGGCGGCGGAATCGCGGTCGAGCAGGCCCTTGTCTTCCAGATAACTTTGCAGGGCCCGCTCCGAGGACTGGACCTTGTCGCGCAATTCCTCGATCTGACCGTCGAGCAGATCCCCGGCAATGCGCGAGGCGGAGAAACGAGTCTCGAAGTCGGTATCGATATACGCCTGAGCGATCGCATTGGCGATCTCGGCAGCGAGCGCGGGATCCGGCGCATCAAAGCTGATCTGAAGCAACTGGCTGAGTTTTACCGGGCGTACGCTCACCTGCTGACGGACCTGCTCCACAACCGTGGCGTGAATCATTTCGGCCGTGGGCGGTGGTCCCTTGTCGTCGCCCACGCTGATGCCATATTCGGTGAGCCAGCGGTCCAGGCCGGAAGGCTGCTGCTGGCGTGGGTCGAAGGTCGGGTGGGTATCGAGGTCGAGCTGATCGACGACACGCTCGATCACGGGGCGCGAATGGATCGTCTCGATCTGTGTCTGGAAATACTCGCGGCCGCTGCTCGATCGACCGTAGACATCGGTGATCTCGACCACGGTCGCGAGTTTTGATTCGATTAGCAGGGTGGATGCTGCCCGGTAGGTAGGGCGGATGGCCAGGAAAACGATGGCCGCGGCTACCAGGGCGGCGAACAAGGCGGCGCCCAACAGCAGCCACTTGCGACGTGCCAGCAAGCGCAGATTGGCGACCAAGGCGGGCAGGACCGGCGCTGGTTCGGGGGCTGGCGACAGTCGGCTCGAACTCATTGAATCTCCTGAGAACTTCGGTATCTTAAGTATCCTTCAGCATTGCGCTTGTGATGATTCACACATCCCCTTGCCAGACCCGTTCGTAGGGGTAGGGCAGGGTCGCGAAGCGAGAGCTCAGGTCCTTGGATGAGACTTCGTGCCTTGTGCGGTTCACTTCCGAACGCTAGTCTTCACGGGGCCATCGCGGGCGTGGCTTAGATGGATCGTGGGAGCGGCCATGAAACCTGCGACGGGCGATGGGGATTCTCGGAACTCAATATGCGTGGTTCATTTCGGCAAGCGCAATTGTGGTTGTTCGCATGCACGCTATGTGTTTATGGCGCCCGTGCGTTTTTTTCTTCTCCCGATCTCATATGGGATGAGAGCCGCTATCTGGGGGGGGCGGCTGGCCTGATCGGTGGCGAGTTCGTCTCTCCCGAGAATCCGGATATCGTCAACGGTCCTGGCTATCCTTTTCTACTGGCGCTGCTGATGTCGCTAGGGCTTCCTGTGGAAGCCATGCGTGCCGCAAATGCCGTACTGATGGCGTTTGGGGTGTGGTTCATGTATCGTGCCACGCTTCCCTATGCCGGGAAGTGCTGGGCGCTTGGCGTCGCTACAGTGCTGGCTTTCCATCCGATACTGATTTATTTCGTGCCCTTCATTATGTCGGAAGGGTTGACGACATTCTGCGTTGCCGGGTTCGCATGGGCGATCACTACGCTATTGCGGCGGGAGCGGGTCACGGTACCCCTCTTGGGCATCTGTGTTCTCGTGCTGACATGGCTGGTTCTCACCAGAGTGCTATTCGGCTACGTAATCACGATCGCGGTGATCGGGGTTGCTCTGATGGCCGGATTGCGTAGGGATGTGCCTCGGGCGTGGACAAGGAGCCTGATCGTCCTCACCCTTTCATTCGGCTTGTGCGTGCCTTATCTGGCATACACGTATCAGCTGACCGGACAGGCATTCAAGTGGTCAACGAATGGTGGAGAGCTGCTTTACTGGGCGACCAGTACCAATCCTGGAGAGCGGGGCAGCTGGTTTTCGACTTCCCGGGCGATGGTGGAGCCCGAGCTGGCGCCGAATCACGCCGAGTTTCTAGCGGGCATTGATGCCCTTCCCGTGCTGGAGCGTGAAGCCGTCTTCAGGACGCGCGCCATGGAGAGCATCCGCGCCAATCCTGTCGGAGTGCTGAAAAACTGGGTCGACAATATTAACAGGCTGATTTTCAATTTTCCTCGGTCCTATCATGACGAAGAACTCAGGACAACCGTACTGATCCTGTTTCAGTGCCCGATTCTCGCCCTCGGCGGCCTGGCAATTTTCTGCATGGCGAAGTGGCCACGGGAGATCCAGCCGGAGATCTGGCTTCTTTCGATCCTGACCTTCATCTACCTTGGGCTCTCCAGCGTCCTTCCCGCCATGACACGGTACTTCATCGTCGTTTTTCCCTGGATCGGCCTCGTAATGGCGGCCACGCTAGGTCCGAGGCTGCGGATTCAGCTAGGCCGGGTACCTCAAACGAGGTGCGACGCTCCGTTCGCGGATTAGCGCTTCGGGTTACTGAGTCCGACAGGCGACTTAGTTCGCAGAACGTTCCACCAGATCCGCCGATACTTCCGGCAGCACGCATGCCATTGACCCTGGTCGCCGGAAATCCGTGAAAACCATCCTGACCCTCTTCGGTACCCGTCCCGAGATCATCAAGCTCTCGCCGGTCATTCGGGCCCTCGAGGCGCGCCCCTCGTGGCGAAGCCTGAATGTGTCCTCCTCCCAGCATACCGACCTGCTGCGTCCCTTCGCCCGCCAGCTGAACATCCGGATCGACCATGACCTCGATGTCATGACGGCGGGGCAGACGCCCGCCGACGTGCTTGGCAAGGTCGTCATGGGGATGGGCAGGCTGCTCGCGGCGGAACGCCCCGACATCGTTCTGGTGCAGGGAGACACGACGACGGCGATCGCCGGCGCCCTGGCCGCCTTCTATGCGCGCGTTCCTGTCGGCCATGTGGAGGCCGGCCTGCGTACCGGCGATCTGTTCAGTCCGTTTCCGGAGGAAGCCAATCGTCGGCTGATCGGCAGGATCGCGGATATCCACTTCGCGGCGACCGAGCAGAACGTCAGGACGCTGACGGCCGAAGGTGTGCCTGCGGGGCAGATCGTCCTTACCGGCAATCCGGTGGTCGATGCGGTCACCCACATCATGGCGACTTCTTCTCCTGGCGCAGAGCTAGTGCGAATTCTCGACGGACTGAACGGAAGGAAGCTCCTAGTGCTCACCACGCATCGACGCGAGAACTTCGGCGAGGTCATGAGTTCGCACTTGCGGGCGATCAGGCGCATCGTCGACCGGTATCCAGACCTTGTGGTGGTGTTCCCGGTCCACCCGAATCCCGCCGTGCGTGCAGTGACCGGCGTGGAACTCTCGGGAGCGGATCGAATCCACTGCATGGACCCCATGGGCTACTCGGATTTCATCCATCTTCTCTCGAGTGCCTGGCTCATCGCATCGGATTCGGGGGGTGTGCAGGAAGAGGCGCCCTCGCTCGGCAAGCCGGTGCTGATCCTGCGTGACACCACCGAGCGCCCGGAGGTGATCGATTGCGGCATCGGGCGCCTGGTGGGGCATTCCGGCGAGCGACTCGAGGCGATGCTAGAGGAGGCGATCGCCGATGACTCCTGGGCCCGCGCCGCCAGAACGATATGCAATCCGTTCGGCTCGGGTGATGCTGGCGAGCGGATCGCCCGGGCGCTCGAAGGCTTCTTGCGCGCGACCGGCAGTCCCTCGTGAGTTCCCGTATGACGGCGCGTGTCGACGACAGATCGTCACGGCGGGCGATGGGGAACCTATCGCTCGACCTCGACAATGAATGGGCCTACCTCAAGACCCACGGTGACCCCGAATGGGCGTCCTATCCGTCCTATTTCGACGTGGCGGTTCCCCGGATCCTCGAGCTGTTGTCGCGCCACGGGATGCGGATCACTTTCTTCATCGTCGGCCAGGATGCCGCGCTCGAGAAGAATCACGCCTCCCTTGCACAGATCGCCGCGGCCGGACATGAGATCGGAAATCATTCGCTGAGGCACGATCCCTGGCTGCACCAGTACACCGAGGCGGAGCTCGAAGCCGAACTGTCGGAAGCCGAGCGGCACATCCTTGCGGCGACCGGCCAGAAGCCGGTCGGTTTCCGTGGGCCCGGCTTCAGCCTGTCGCCGACGACGCTCGAGGTGCTGGCGCGCAGGGGCTATGCCTACGACGCCAGCACGCTGCCGAGCTTTCTCGGGCCGATCGCGCGTGCCTACTATCTCGCCACCGGCAATTTCGATGCCGAACAGCGCAAGCGGCTCGAGCAGCTGTTCGGCAGCTGGAAGGAAGGTTTCCGACCCCTGAACCCGTACCGGTGGCAGCTGGGGGATGCCACGCTCGTCGAGATGCCGGTGACGACGTTCCCCTTGCTCCGGGTGCCGATTCATCTGAGCTACGTCCTCTACCTCGCCACATTCTCGTCCTGGCTGGCCCGGTCGTACTTCAGCACGGCCATTGGCATGTGCCGCCTGAAGGGTGTGGAGCCGTCGATCCTGCTGCATCCGCTGGATTTTCTCGGTGGCGAGGATGCGCCGAGAATGCGATTTTTTCCCTCGATGAAGCTCTCGGCGCAGGAGAAGATCCGAACTGTCGACTACTGCCTGGGCCGGCTCGCGCGTGGCTTCCGGATGGTGCCGGTCGGCGAGCATGCCGCCGCTGCCGCAAGCAGGTCCTTGCCTCTGGTGGCCCATACCTGAAGCAGTCGCTCCAACGACGCTCGAAATCGAACGGGGGTTCTCATGAAGGTCACGGTGATGCTGCCGGCCTACAACGAAGAGAAGGATCTACCGGGGCTCCTGGTGCGCATCCGCGAAGCGCTCGAGAGCTGGGCTGACTATCGGGTCATCATCGTCGACGACGGATCGCAGGACCGGACCGCGAAAATCGTGCGAGAAGCGGCATCGCACATGCCCGTGACGCTGATCCAGCATCCGGTGAACATGGGCCTTGGCGCGGCGATTCGGACGGGGCTCAAGGCAGCGTCGAAGTACGACGGCGTCATCGTGACGCTTGACGCCGACAATTCCCAGGATCCGGCGCTGATACGCGCGATGGTCGAGAGAATCGGCCAGGGCTATGCGGTCGTTATCGCGTCGCGCTTCCAGCCGGGCTCGCAGGAGGTGGGTGTGCCGCTCTATCGGCTGCTCCTCAGTCATGCCTCCAGCGCCGGCATCCGGCTGATCGTGCGCTACCCCGGCGCGCGCGACTACACCTGCGGCTTCCGCGCTTACCGGGTGGACGTCATACGGGAGCTGATCTTCCGCTACGGCGACAACTTCCTGCGCGAGAACGGCTTCGCCTGCATGCTCGAGCTGCTGCTGAACGTCCGGCGGCTGTCGGCGCCCGTCGCCGAAGTGCCGCTGGTGCTTCGATATGACCTGAAGGAAGGCGCGAGCAAGATGCGCGTGTTCCGGACGATGCGTCGCTATGTGGTGACCGTTACCCGGGGTTTCCTGCCGCTTGCCAATGTGCCGGCGGCCGAGATACCGGAGCCGGCGATGCCCGATGCCGGTTCGACGACGCTCGAATCATGACCGCCGAGGGGAGGATGCTGCGCATCGGGGTCGTCGGCGGTGGCATTGCGGGCCTAGCCGCCGCGCATTTCCTGTCGTCGGCCGGTGCGAAGGTCACGCTCCTCGAGGCTTCGGACCAGCTCGGCGGCCTGGGTACCTTCTTCGAGTACGGCGATACATCCCTCGAGCGCTTCTACCATTGCATGCTGCCGTCGGACGATCACCTCCTCGGCCTGTTGCGGGACATCGGCCTCGAGCGCGAGACCTACTGGAAGGAGACCAGCTTCGGTTTCATGCGCGGCACTCGTCTCTATCCCCTCAACACGCCACTGGACCTGCTCCGATTCGACGTGCTGCCATGGCGTGATCGCTTCCGTATCGGCCTGACCGGCCTCTGGGGAAGCATGCGTTCGAGCAAGGGGCTGGATGACATCACCTGCGAAGCCTGGCTGACCCGCCTGTCGGGACGGCGCGCGTTCGACGCCTTCTGGAAGCCGATGCTGCAGGGGAAGTTCGGCGACCGCTATGGCGAGGTGCCGGCACTGTGGTTCTGGACGCGCTTCAACCGTGAGAAGGGCGCGAAGCGCGAGCGTAAGGGCTATATCCGCGGCGGCTATCGGCGGATTGCTTCGGAGCTGGCCGCGTCGGTCACTGCCCGCGGCGGTACGGTGCGCCTGCGCGCGCCGGTCGAGCGGTTCGATCTGGACGGGCAGGGCAGGCCATCGCTAACCATCGCCGGGGAAGTGCTGGAATCCTTCGACCAGGTGCTCTACACGGCCCCGGTCTCGCTGCTCGGCAGGATGACCGCGGGCGGGCAGCTCGCGGCGCCGGTCGGCAGGCTCGATAGCACGCTGGATATGCAGGGTGTGGTCAACGCCGTCCTGATGCTGCGCCGGGGGCTGACGCGACATTACTGGGTGGCCGCGACCGATGACGATATTCCCTTCCAAGGTGTGGTGGAGAGCACGACGCTGCTCGAGCGCAGTGATACCGCCGGCGTTCATCTCGTCTACCTGATGAACTATGTGCATCGCTCGGAGCCGCTTTTCGCCGAGAGTGACGTCGCCATCCTGGATCGCTATGTCGCCGGCCTGCAGCGCCTGTTCCCGGACTTGAAGGACGACGACATCGTCGATCGCTTCTTGTTTCGCAGCCCGTTCGTCGAGCCGCTCTATACGCGAGGCTACCAGCGTCGCAAGCCGCCCATGTCGCTTGTTCCGGGGCGGGTATTTCTTGCGACGACATCGCAGGTCTATCCGGAGGTCACCTCCTGGAATGGCTCCACCGGTCTCGTGCGCCAGGTGGTCGACCAGATGCTCGCACAAGGGCGAGCCGTACCCAAGGCGGGTTGAGGAAGATATCGATGCGAGGCCGGACCAGATGGATGCTAGCGGGGCTTGCGATCGGGCTCGTGTTTCTCTGGCTCGCGTTTCGTGAGGCGGATTTCCAGGCGTCCTGGAGTGCGCTGACGCAGGCCAATCCCTTGTGGGCGTTCGTGGCGTTCGTCGGGGGGGCCGGGTTCATGGCACAGAAGACGCAACGGTGGGGAGTGATTCTTCGGCCGATGATCCAGCCGGGATTCCATACGCTTCATCGTGCGGTGTACATCGGGACGGCCGCAAATCTCGTCGTTGCCCATACGGGGGAGATCCTGCGCGCGAGCCTAGTGGCGAGAAAGAGCCAGGCTGCCGGCAGTGCGGTGCTCGCAACCGTTGCGGTGGAGCGGATCCTGGACTTCGCGGCACTCCTGGTGCTTACCGGCGTCGCGCTGGTATGGGATCCGGGCATGTCGCCCCTTCTGCTGACAGCGGGCCTGCTGAGCCTCGGCTTTGTCCTCGTCGGCGTGCTCGGCGTCATCGCGTTCCTGAATCCGACGCCTCTTTCGCGCCGGCTCGGGATGATGGTGCTGCGTCCGCTGCCGAGCCGCCTGAGAGAGTGGGTCGTTCGGCAGCTGCAGCGTGGCGTCGCCGGGCTCGGTGTGCTGACGGAGCCTAGTGTGATTCTCAAACTCCTGGCGTTGTCGGTGCTCCAGTGGTCATGGATCGTCGTGGCCGTATGGGCCAGTGCTCAGGCCATCGGCGTGATGGTTCCGGTGCCGGCTGCGATTGCGGTTTTCGTGCTGACCGTCATCGGGCTGACCTTGCCATCCTCGCCCGCGCAGCTGGGCACGACCCAGCTTGCATTCGTGGTCGGGCTCGAGCTCGCGGGCGCAACCGCGGCGACGGCCTTCGCTGCTTCGCTCGTGTACACGGTCTGCGTCGTCGTCGCCATGATGGTCATCGGCGCCGGGTGCTGGATAGTATCGGACTGGAAGCCGGCCGCCAGGTCGGCTCACCAGTTCGAACCTTGAGCCTTTAGCCGCCTCCCGGATTGTGGGGCTCCAGCGCGACGAGCTTGCTCGCGCAAAGCCGTCGACCAGTGGGGCTGACGGTCGCCGCCGGGCCTCATGCAAAGCCTGGGGCAGTTCCTTGAGTAGGGCTCGATATCCCTTGTATGTTCAGACCAGACCAGCGCGGTAGAGTTCGGACACCCTTGAGGTGACCGGACCGGACCGTGCAGCCTGGTAGGGGCTTGGGCCAGCGAGCTTGCTCGCAAGCCCGTTTCTGAGTGGATTGCGCACGGACCCCGTGCTGGTCTTCCTGGTGCCCGAACGGTTAGTCGAGCGGCCTGTGGCCAGCTCGCATGCACAAGCAAGGGAGACGAAGACCATGTCTGGATCATCCGTGATGGTAGGCATCGACGTGGCGAGCAAGTACGTCGATGTGGCGGCGCTGGGCGCCGAGTTGCCGGCCAACTTGCGCCAGGTCAGCAACGACGCCGAGGGCCACAGCGCGTTGGCCGAGGGCTTGGTGCGCCTGAAGCCGGCGCTGGTGCTGATGGAGGCCACCGGTGGCTACGAGGCGGCGCTGGCCTGTGCGCTGCAGGCCGCCGGCCTGCGGGTGGCCGTGGTCAACCCGCGCATGGCGCGCGACTTCGCCCGGGCGATGCAGCGCCTGGCCAGGACCGACCGCATCGACGCGGCGAGCCTGGCCGAGTTCGCCGGCGTGCTGCGCCTGGCCCGCCCGGTCGCCCGCCCCAGCATCGAGGCCCTGCTCGAGGCGATCGCCCGCCAGCTCGATGACGTCGAAGCCGACATGGCCCGCCACGTCGATCAGCACCACGCCCGGATGGCCCAACTTCTGCAGGGTGTAGCCGGGATCGGCCGGGTGGCCGCGGCCACCCTGATCGCCGAACTGCCCGAACTGGGCCGGCTCAACCGCCGCCAGATCTGCACGCTGGTCGGCGTGGCCCCCTCCGCCCGCGACTCCGGTGCCAGCAGGGGACGACGACGCATCGCCGGCGGAGGCTTCGAGGTGCGCCGCGCCCTGTACATGGCAACGCTCACGGCAACCCGCCATAACGAGGCCATCCGCGTCTTCTACGAGCGACTGCTTGCCGCCGGCAAGCTCAGGAAGGTGGCCCTGATCGCCTGCATGCGCAAGCTGGTCATTCACCTCAACGCCATCGTGCGGGACCACCTCAACGCTCAAAATCTTCCCTCTATCGCTTGACACGGAACACGGTTACTCAGGCCGCGACCGGACTGGCCACGACCGGGATGAATCGTCGGTGAGGCTGGCGCCCCGCGGCTGCACGATGTACGCGCACCCGGTCTCGCCCCATCGTTCGTCGGGAACGCCGATGATCGCGACCGAGACCACGTCGGGCATGGAGCTGATGGCGTTCTCCACTTCGTTCGGATAGCCGACGTGATCTCCCTGTCGGACCCCCAGACGGCGCAGTGCCGCGACGCAGCGATCGACCCGCGACGACAGTTCGGCATAGGAGATGCGCGCAGCTCCGGACGGGACAGGGTAAATCCGGGCTCAGCTCCCGTGCAACCTCGCCCGCAGGCGCTGCACCTCCTCGATGAGATCAGCGACCAGGGCGGCGAGTTCCTCGTTGGCGTCGAAGTCGCGCTCGAGCGCGGCGAGGCGCCGCGCGCGGGCGAGCTCGGCGCTGGCGAAGCGCCACTCCTGCCTGCTGCCGCCGACGGCGGTGCCGAGCAAGCCGGCTTCGACCCTGACGACGACCCATTGCCGCTCGACTCGGCAGGCTTGCGCGAGCTCATCGATGGTGAGCGTCTCTTCGTCCAGCACGACGCCGGTCAGTACGCGATCCTGTGCCATGTTCAGCCTCCCCTGGCCGCGCGTGGGTCGAAGGCCATCTCGCGCGCCATCGTCTCGTAGAGCTTGCGTGCGCGCTCGGTGTTCGCCGGCGGCAGCACGATCTTCAGCTCGAGATACAGGGCACCGGGCGGATTGCCCGGAATGCCCTGGCCCTTCAGCCGCAGCTTGCGCCCGGCCTGCGAACCCGCCGGCACCTTGACCTGCACCGTGCCGGAGGGCGTGGCGACGTCGATCTCCGCGCCCAGCGCGGCTTCCCAGGGACTGACCGGCACCGATTGATAGACGTCGCGGCCCTCCACCCGATAGCGGTCGTCCGGCGCGAACCGGACCTCCAGGTAGAGGTCGCCGGCTCCAGCGCCGCCGATGCCCGGGCCGCCCTGCCCGGCCAGCCGGATATGCTGGCCTTCCATCAGGCCTTTCGGAATCGCGACCTCGAGCACGCGCTCTTCGGTGACGACCCGGCCGGTGTCATCGAGCCTCGCTCCACGCAGGCTGATCGAGCGGGTCGCGCCCTGGTATACGTCGGCGAGATCGACCATCACCCGCGCATGATGGTCGCTGCCGCGCATGCGGTGGCCGCCGGCGGCGGGCGCTCCCCGCGGCGCCCGGCCGAACAGGCTGGAGAAGAACTCGCTGAACTCTTCGGCGCCGACCCCCTGCCCGTTGCCCGAGAACTCGAAGCCGGATCCCCAGTCAGGCGGCGGCTGGAACTCCTGGCCGGCATGCCCGGCCTGGCCGACCTGGTCGTAGGCAACGCGCTTCTCCGGGTCGGACAGCACCGCGTAGGCTTCGTTCACCTCGCGCATGCGCGCTTCGGCATCAGGCTCCTTGCTGACGTCCGGATGGTACTTGCGCGCAAGCTTGCGATAGGCCTTCTTGACGTCGTCGGCCGACGCGCTGCGCTCCACGCCGAGGTCCTGGTAGTAATCGCGATACTCCATCGCCATGTCCCGTTGTATGGTCGGCGATTGCCGGTGTCGTGCGAGCGACGGCCATGTGGCTGCCCTAGGCCGCCACGGTTCCTCCGTCGATCCTACTCCTCGAAGATCCGGGCGACGATTCCCTGCACCACGCGCACCATCTCCTCGCGATCGAAGCCGGGATTGCGCACCGCCCGGACCATCAGTCCGTCGAAGATCGCGAGCAGCAGCTCGATCTTCGCTTCGACCTCGCGCTCGTCGGCCTGTGCGACGGCGGGATGGATCGTGACGAGCACATCCTTGAGGCGGACGCGAACCGCCTGGTCCATCGACCGCACGGTCGCGGCGACGCTCGGGTTGCGGGCAGCCTCGGCGAGGATCTCGAGGTCGAGCGGCGAATGCGCCACGCTCGTCTCCACGCCTTCGGCGACGCCGGCGACCAGCGCCTGCTGGATCTCGGCCGCGCTGCGCAGTCCTTCGATGAAGTCGAGCGCCACCTCGAGATCGCGTTCGACCAGCGCCTCGATGATCGCTTCCTTGCTCGCGAAGTAGTTGTAGATATGGCCGGCGCTCATCCCGAAGGTCCGGGCGATCTCGGCCATGCTCGCGGCATGGAAGCCCCGACGGGCAAAACAGGTGCCGGCCGCGTCGAGGATCTGCCGCCGACGCATCTCCGCCGGCGAGACGGCGTCGCAGCCCGGCGCGCGGGGCGAGTCATCGAGAGGTGCCGAGCTCATCGCCTCAACGCCGGTTGGCGGCACTCGATTCCAGCCCGGCCGGAATGCTCGTGCCGGCCGTTTCGTCGGCCGCGCTCCAGCCGCCGCCCAGCGCCCGGTACAGGGTGACGAGGTTGGCGCTGCGCGCCGCCCTCAACTCGATAAGCCCCTGCTGGGCCGCGTAGAGCGAACGCTGCGCATCGAGCACCGCGAGATAGCTGTCGACCCCCTGCCGGAAGCGCAGGTCGGCAAGCCGGTTCGCTTCGGTGGTCGCCTCGAGCAGCGCCGTCTGGGCGGCGATCTCGTCGTTGATCGTCCCCTGCTGCACCAGCGCGTCGGCGACTTCCCGGAACGCGGCCTGGATGGACTGCTCGTAGCGGGCGATGGCGATGTCGCGATCGACCTCGGCCACTTCGAGCAGGGCGCGGTTGCGGCCGCCGTCGAAGATCGGCAGCCGGATCGTCGGCACGAAATTCCAGGTGCCCGAGCCGCCATCGAACAGGCCCGAAAGCTCGCTGCTCGCGGTGCCGATCCCGGCCGTCAGCCCGATCGAGGGGTAGAAGGCGGCGCGCGCCGCGCCGATGTCGGCATTGGCCGCTCGCAGCAGGCGCTCGGCCTGCGCGATGTCCGGCCGACGCTGCAGCACTTCGGAGGGCAGGCCCGCGGCCAGCCGGGTGACGGCGACGACCTGGTCGAGATCGGGCCCGGGCAGCAGCTCGGCCGGCACCGGTGCGCCGACCAGCAGCGCGAGCATGTTGCGATCCTGGGCGAGCAGGCGCTCGAAGCGGGCGAGATCGGCGCGGGCCGATTCCACCGTGGTCTGCGACTGGCGCAGGTCGAGCGCCGAGGCGACGCCGAGCTCGTGGCTGCGCGCCACCAGCTTGTGGGCCGCTTCGCGGTTGGCGAGGGTCTCGCGCACCAGCTCGAGCCGTGCCTGGTCGGCGGCGAGCGCGACCCAGGCGCGCGAGACCTCGGCGATCAGGCTGATCGCGACACTGCGGCGCGCCTCACCGGTGGCGAAGTACTGCTCGAGCGCCGCATCGCGCAGGCTGCGTACCCGCCCGAACAGGTCGAGCTCGTAGGAGGCAATGCCGATGGTAGCGCCGTAGGTATGGGTGGTCGCCGCCTGGCCGCTCATGGAAAGGTCCGCCGGCACCCGCTGGTGATTGCCGCTGCCGGAGGCATCGATCGTCGGGAAGCGACCCGCATCCTGGATCTGGTAGAGCGCCCGGGCCCGCTCGATGTTGAGCGCCGCGATCCGCAGGTCGCGGTTGTGCCCGAGCGCGACGTCGATCAGGCGCTCGAGCCGGTCGTCGGCGACGAACTCGCGCCAGGGCATGTCCGCGCCCGCGGTCGCCGCCGCATCGGCGCCGGCCGGGGCGGCCGCCGCCGCGCTCGCGGCGGGCCCCTCGGGCCAGTCCTGGCCGATCGGGGCGGCGGGCCGCTCGTACTGTGGCGCCATGCTCGCGCAGGCCGACAGCGCGGCAGCGAAAGCGATGAGAGTCAGGCGTTTCATCTCGAGGCTCCTACGCGTCGGTCGTCGGCTCGACGGCGACGGGCTTGCGGTCGCGGCCGAAGATCCGGCGCACGACGACGAAGAACAGCGGCACGAAGAAGATGCCGAGCACAGTGCCGGCGATGGTGCCGCCGAGCACGCCGGTGCCGATCGCGTTCTGGCTGCCCGAGCCGGCGCCGGTGGAGATCGCGAGCGGCACGACACCGAGCGCGAAGGCGAGCGAGGTCATGATGATCGGCCGCAGGCGCAGCCTGGCCGCGGCCAGCGTCGCCTCGATCAGGCCGAGGCCCTGCTCGACCTGTTCCTTGGCGAATTCCACGATCAGGATCGCGTTCTTGGCCGACAGGCCGACCGTCGCGAGCAGCGCGACCTGGAAATAGACATCGTTCGACATGCCCCGGGTGGCCGAGGCGAGCACCGCGCCGAGGATGCCCAGCGGCACGATCAGCATCACCGAGAACGGGATCGACCAGCTCTCGTAGAGTGCCGCGAGGCACAGGAACACCACCAGCAGCGACAGCGCGTAGAGCAGCGGCGCCTGGTCGCCGGTCTGGCGCTCCTCGTAGGACAGGCCGGTCCAGGAGATGCCGATGCCCGCCGGCAGCTGCGCGGCGATCCGCTCGACCGCCGCCATCGCATCGCCGGTGCTCTTGCCCGGTGCCGCCGAACCGAGGATCTCGAGCGCGGGCAGGCCGTTGTAGCGCTCGAGCCGGGGAGAGCCGGAGGTCCAGCGCGCGCTGGCGAAGCTCGAGAACGGCACCATGTCGCCGCGGGCGCTGCGCACGTACCAGCGATCGAGATCCTCCGGCACCATCCGGAACTGGGCATCGGCCTGCACGTAGACCCGCTTCACCCGACCCTTGTCGATGAAGTCGTTGACGTAGCTGCCGCCCCAGGCCGTCGAAAGCGCGTCGTTGATCTCGGCCATGGTCAGGCCGAGCGCGCCGGCGGCCGCAGAGTCGACCTCGATGTGATACTGCGGCGTATCGGGCTGGGCGTTGGGGCGCACGCCGGTCATGTCCGGGTCCTGGGCGGCCATGCCGAGGAACTGGTTGCCCGCCGCGAGCAGGACGTCGCGCCCGACCCCGGCCTGGTCCTGCAGGAAGAAGTTGAAGCCGGTGGCGACGCCCAGCTCGGGGATCGGGGGAGGGGCGAAGGCGAAGGCCATCGCGTCGCGCATCTGCATGAACGCGCCCATTGCCCGGCCGGCGACCGCATGCGCCTCGAGCGCTTCGCCGGGACGCTCCTCCCAGGGCTTCAGCCGCACGAAGCCGAGACCCATGTTCTGCCCGGTGCCGCCGAAGCTGAAACCGGCGACGGTGAACACCGAGGCGATGGCATCCTTCTCGCCCTCCAGGAAATGATCCTGCACCCGGTCGAGCACCGCGAGGGTGCGCTCCTGGGTCGCGCCCGCGGGCAGCTGCACCTGGGCGAGCAGGATGCCCTGGTCCTCGTCGGGCAGGAACGAGGTCGGGATCCGGCCGAACATGAAGACGACCACGCCGATGATGGCGATATAGATGAGCAGGAAGCGGCCGGTGCGCGCGAGGATGCCGGCCACCGCCGACTGGTAGCCGCGGTTGCTGCGCTCGAAGCTGCGATTGAACCAGCCGAAGAAACCGCGCGCATTGAGCTGATGCCCCTTCTCGACCGGCTTGAGCATGGTGGCGCACAACGCCGGAGTGAGAATCAGCGCGACCAGCACCGACAGCGTCATCGCCGCGACGATGGTGATCGAGAACTGCCGGTAGATCACCCCGACCGAGCCGCCGAAGAAGGCCATCGGCACGAACACGGCCGAGAGCACCAGGGCGATGCCGACCAGCGCCCCGGTGATCTGGCCCATCGACTTGCGGGTCGCCTCGCGCGGCGACAGGCCCTCCTCGCTCATGATGCGCTCGACGTTCTCGACCACCACGATCGCATCGTCGACGAGCAGCCCGATCGCCAGCACCATCGCGAACATCGTCAGGGTATTGATCGAGAATCCCGCCGCCGCCAGCACCCCGAAGGTTCCCAGCAGCACCACCGGCACCGCGATCGACGGGATCAGGGTGGCGCGGAAGTTCTGAAGGAACAGGTACATGACGAGGAAGACCAGCACGATCGCCTCGATCAGGGTCTTGACGACGCCCTCGATCGACAGCTTCACGAAGGGCGTGGTGTCGTAGGGCACCAGCCATTCCATGCCTTCGGGGAAGGACTCGGCCAGCCGCGCCATCTCGAGCTTGACCGCCTCGGCGGTATCGAGCGCATTGGCGCCCGAGGCGAGCCGCACCCCGATGCCGGTGGCCGGCTTGCCGTTGTAGCGCGGCACGAAGTTGTACTGGTCGCTGCCGAGCTCGACCCGGGCGACGTCGCCCAGGCGTACGACGGCCCCGTCGCCGGTGGTCCGCAGCAGGATCTGGCGGAACTGCTCGGGCGTCTGCAGCCGGGTCTGTGAGGTGATGGTGGCGTTGAGCTCCTGGCCGCGTACCGCCGGCGCGCCGCCCAGCTCGCCGGCCGAGATCTGGGCGTTCTGGGCGAGAATCGCCGACTTGACGTCGGCCGGCGTCAGCGCGAAGTTCTGCAGCCGCTCCGGATCGAGCCAGATGCGCATCGCATAGCCGGCTCCGAATACCTGCAGCTCGCCCACGCCGGGCACCCGGCTGACCGGATCCTGGATGTTGGTGACGACATAGTCGGCCAGGTCCGTCTGGTTGACGTCGGGATCATCCGATATGAGGGCCAGCACCATCAGGAAGGACGAGGTGGTCTTGTTCACCTGAACCCCCTGGCGCTGGACCTCCTGCGGCAGCACCGGAATGGCCAGCGACAGCTTGTTCTGCACCTGCACCTGCGCGATGTCCGGATCGGTGCCGGCATCGAAGGTCAGGGTGATGGTGGCCCGGCCGGTGGAGTCGCTGGTCGACTTCATGTAGCGCAGGCCGTCGATCCCCGTCATGCGCTGCTCGATGACCTGGGTGACGGTGTCCTGCAGGGTCGCCGCCGAAGCCCCGGGGTAGGAAGCGTTGATCGTGACGGCGGGCGGGGCGATCATCGGGTACTGCGAGACGGGCAGGCTGAAGATGGCCAGCAGCCCCGCCAGCATGATGACGATCGCGATGACCCAGGCGAAGACCGGGCGATCGATGAAGAAACGTGCCATGACTGCTTACGTCCCCACTCAGTTGGCCGCAGCCGGAGCACCACCCGCCGGAGCCCCGGTCGGGGCCGCGGACGGTTCGACCACGGTCACCGGGATGCCGGGACGGATCTTCTGCAGGCCCTCGACGATCAGGCGGTCGCCGGGGGCGAGCCCCTCGCTCACCAGCCACTTGTCGCCGATGGTGCGCTCGGTGACGAGCTGGCGCGGCTCGACCTTGCCCTCGGCATCGACCACCATCGCCACCGCCTGGCCGCGCGCGTCGCGGGTCACGCCGCGCTGCGGCGCGAGCACGGCGTTGTCGCGTACGCCTTCCTCGAGCAGGGCGCGCACGTACATGCCGGGCAGCAGCTCGCGCTGCGGGTTGGGGAACACCGCCCGCAGGGTGACGCTGCCCGTGCCGGGGTCGACCGTGGCTTCGGAGAACTGCAGCCGGCCTTCATGCTCGTACTCGGTGCCGTCCGGCAGCAGCAGCTTCACGCTCGCCTGGTCCTTGCTGACGCTGCGCAGCCGCCCACTGGCGAGATCGCGCCGCATCTGCAGCAGCTCGTTCGAGGAACGGGTGAGATCGACGTAGATCGGGTCGAGCTGCTGGATCGTCGCGAGCGATTGCGCCTGGTTGGCCGTGACCAGCGCACCGGCAGTGACCGAGGAACGGCCGATGCGGCCGCCGATCGGGGCGGTGATCCGGCTGTGGTCGAGATTGATGCGTGCCGACTCGACCGCGGCCTTCGCGGCCGCGACATCCGCCCTGGCCAGCGCGAGAGCGGCGCGCGCATCGTCGCGCGCCTGCTGGCTGACCGCGTCCACCCGCGAGAGCTCCTCGTAGCGATTCGCGGTGATCTGCGTGCTTTTCAGGTTCGCCTCGGCCCTGGCGAGCGTGGCACGGGCGCTTTCGCTGGCGGCCTTGTAGACCGCGGCATCGACCTGGTAGAGCACCTGCCCCGCCTTGACGTCGCTGCCTTCGGTGAACTTGCGCTCCTGGATGATGCCGGAGACCTGCGGCCGCACCTCGGCCACGAGGTAGGGCGAAGTCCGCCCGGCCAGCTCGGTGCGCAGCGACACCGACTGCGGCTCGATCGTCACCGTCACCACCTCGGGCGGCGGAGGCGGAGGCGGCGCCGGAGGAGCCTCCTGGCTGCAGGCGGCCAGCGCCGCCGCGACCGCGATCAGCGCGGCCGGCGCGAGGCGACGAACGGAAGCACGGGTGGCGGGAGCCTGGATCTTGTTGGTATGCACGGGGAGCCCTGATTCGGTTCGTTCGGCCCGGGATCGGGCGGATTGCCGCCGCTGCGCGGGAGGAGGAACGAAGGAGAGGAAGAGAAGGAGGAGAGGCCAGAGGGAGAAGTCAGAGGGAGAGATTCGCTGCGGCGCCGCATTCTTGTCTGAATGAACGTTCATTCTGCATCTGGGCAGCGCGAATGTCAAGCAGACGCCGAACATTCACGAAACCGACGCGGACCCTTCACCGACGGCGCACAGACTCCGCGCTGGTGCGACACACCGGGATGCCGCACCGCAACGCACGGCCGGGCGGCGGTAGCCGACGCCAGGCCCTTCCTTCGAACGATCCGCTGGAAACGAGATGAAACGACATGCCATCGCGCTGGCCCTGGCCGGCCTCCTCCTGTCCCCCGCCGCCCGCGCGGACGTCGACCTGATGGGCAAGGCCCTCCAGGTGTACGGCAAGCTGCATGTTTCCTACGACCTCTACGACCGCGGCGTCGCCACGGCCGCGGTCCCCGATCCGTCCGACACCGAAGTGGTCTCGAACTCCTCGCGCCTCGGTTTCAAGGGAGAGGTCGACATCGGCGCCACCACCAAGGCACTGTGGAAGTTCGAATCCGAGATCGATGTCGTCGGCGAGGTCGGCGAGCTGCGGGCCCGCTCGCGCTATGTCGGCGTGGGCGGCGGCTGGGGCCATGTCCTGGTCGGCATCGAGGACACCCCGCTCAAGCGACTCGCCGGCGCCTACACCGAGTTCGGCGACACCATCGGCGACCGGCGCGGGATCCTCGGTCAGGTTTCCAGCGGCGCCCACCTGTTCAACGTGCGCGCCAAGAACATGATCACCTACGGCTACCGGGGCAACGGCTTCGCCTTCGACCTGATGGCGGCCAACGACTTCGAGGACATCACCGATCCGGACCAGAGCGACAACCAGCTCTTCGGCGTGGGGCTGTCGTACAAGGGGAAGAACTGGGGAGCGGGGATCGCCTGGGAATCGCAGTCGGACATGGGCGGCACGGCCGGCGCTGATGCCACGGCGATCCGCTTCGGGGGCAACTACGCCTTCGGCAGGTTCAACGTCGGCGCCCTCTACGAAATCCTGAGCGACGATGGCTGGGGCGACCGGGTCGAGCGCGACGCCTTCGCGATCAATGCCTCGATGAAGATCGCGAAGGACTGGAAGGTCGCCATCCAGTACATGAAAGCCGACGAGTCGAACGCCGGCAACGACGGCGCCGACCAGATCGCGATCGGGGCGTACTACAAGATCAACAAGGCCGTCGAGGTCTACGCGATGTATTCCGAGCTGTCGAACGATGGCAACGCGAGCTATCGCCTGGCCCGCTCGGGTCACGGCCAGGCCTACCAGCCGACGGTGGCCGGCGAGAAGGTCAATGCGTTCTCGGTGGGCCTGTCGGTCGGTTTCTGATCCTGACCGTATGGCCGGCTGACGGACCGCTCCCGACAGGAGCGGTCGTCGGCGCGCCCGCTTATGCGCCGGGCGAATATGCTCATGCCTTAAAAGTCGAAAAACAACGCCCGGATAGCTTCATAATCCGGATTCCGCATATCGAATCTGCCGTTCCGGAGCGATACGCCCGGCCGTCGGATCACCACCTTGAACTTCCAGCAACTGCGCTCGGCCCGCGAGGCGGCGCGCCGCGACTTCAACCTGACCACGGTCGCCGAGGTCCTGCATACCTCCCAGCCCGGGGTCAGCCGGCAGATCCGCGAGCTCGAGGACGAGCTCGGGGTGGAGATCTTCGTCCGGGCCGGCAAGCGCCTGACCGGGCTGACGCCGCCGGGGCGGGCGATCATGCCCCTGATCGAACGACTGCTCCTGGACGCCGAGAACCTGCGACGGGCCGGCGAGGACTTCGCCGCCCAGAATCGCGGCACATTGACGATAGCTGCCACTCACTCCCAGGCGCGCTACGCACTGCCCCATGCGGTGCGGGACTTCAGCGCGAAGTATCCGGAAGTGAAGCTCACCATGCACCAGGGCTCGCCGCGGCAGATCGCCGAGCTGCTGCTGTCCGGCGAGGCCGACATCGGCATCGCCACCGAGGCGCTGGCCGAATATCCGGAACTGGCCGCGATGGCGAGCTACCGGTGGACCCACTCGATCATCGTCCCGGCCGGGCATCCGCTCGAACGGGACGCCGGGCAGGGCATCCAGCCGACCCTCGAGCGGCTCGCGCAGTTCCCGATCATCACGTACGAGCCCGGCTTCACCGGGCGCAGCCATATCGACAGCGCCTTTCGCCGGGCGGGGCTGCGGCTCGAGCCGGTGCTCTCGGCGATGGACGCCGACGTCATCAAGACCTATGTCGAGCTCGGCATGGGCGTGGGCATCATCGCGGCGATCGCCTTCGACGAAGCGCGCGACCCCCAGCTGCGCGCGATCGACGCGCGGCACCTGTTCGCCGCCAACCTGACCCGGCTCGCGCTGCGCCGCGGCAGCTTCCTGCGCGGTTACGTCTACGACTTCATCGAGCTGTTCGCCCCGCCGCTGAACCGCGAGGTCGTCGACAGCTGGCTGGTCTCGCCCCCGGGTTCGCGGCTGGATCCGTAAGCATTACTGCGTGATCGGCAGCCCCGCGGCGTCAAACATGCCCTCGAACAGGATCGAGCTGAGATAGCGCTCGCCCGAATCGGGCAGCACCACCACGATCGTCTTGCCCTTGTTGGCCGGCAGCTTCGCCAGCCGCACAGCGGCGGCGACGGCGGCCCCGCTCGAGATGCCCGAGAGGATGCCCTCTTCCCTCGCAAGACGCAGGGCGTAGTCGACCGCTTCCTCGTTGGACACCTGCTCGACGCCGTCGATGAGCGAAAGGTCGAGCACGCCGGGAATGAAGCCGGCACCGAGGCCCTGGAGCTTGTGCGGCGCCGGCGTGAGCGGCTCGCCGGCGCGCGTCTGGCTGATCACCGGGCTTCCGATCGGCTCCACCGCGATCGACTGGATCGCCTTGCCCCTGATCTTCTTGATGTAGCGCGACACGCCGGTGATGGTCCCGCCGGTACCCACGCCCGAGACGAGGATGTCGATCGCGCCGTCGGTATCGTTCCAGATCTCGGGGCCGGTGGTCGATTCATGGATCGCCGGGTTGGCCGGATTCTCGAACTGCTGCAACAGCACGTACTTCGGGTCGGATGCGGCAAGCTCCTCGGCCTTCGCGATGGCGCCTTTCATGCCCTTGGCGCCCTCGGTCAGCACCAGCTTCGCCCCGTAGGCGAGCAGCAGCTTGCGCCGCTCGACGCTCATGGTGTCGGGCATCGTTAGGGTGATCGGGATGCCCCTGGCAGCGGCAACGTAGGCAAGCGCGATCCCGGTGTTGCCGCTGGTCGGCTCGACGAGCTCCTTGCCCGGGCCGAGCAGACCCTTCTTCTCGGCATCCCAGATCATCGCCGCGCCGATGCGGCACTTCACCGAGTAGGCGGGGTTGCGTCCTTCGATCTTGGCCAGCACGGTGGCGCCGGCTCCGTCGGTGATGCGATTCAGCCGTACCAGCGGGGTGTTTCCGATGGACAGCGAATTGTCGTCGTAGGTTCGGCTCATGATTTTTCCTCTCGTGAACCCGGCAGGCTAGCCGCCGGGATTGTCATGTCGAACGAAGCATTGCTTCGATGCTTCATCGGTTTGCGCATGTCGCCACGCCTTCCCGCGCGGCCGGTATCTACCCAAGGCTGGGCGCCAGGGCCCTGCGCAACTCGTCCTCGTCGCGGCCGGAGCGCTCGCGGTAGTCGGCGAGCTGGTCTTCTCCGATCGGGCCGACATTGAAATAGTCGGCCTGCGGATGCGAGAGATAGAAGCCCGAGACGCTCGCCGCCGGCTGCATCGCGAGCGATTCGGTGAGCTCGATGCCGACCTTGCCGGCCTGCAACAGGTCGAACATCGCCCGCTTGACGGTGTGCTCGGGACAGGCCGGATAGCCGGGCGCCGGACGGATGCCGACGTAGCGCTCCGCGACCAGGTCTTCCACCCCGAGGGCCTCGTCGGGCGCGTAGCCCCAGAGGTCGCGGCGCACCCGCTCGTGCATCATCTCCGCGAGGGCCTCGGCGAGCCGGTCGGCGAGCGCCTCGAGCATGATCGCCGAGTAGTCGTCGTTATCCTTCAGGAAGCGCGCGATGTGCGGCTCGATGCCGGTGCCGGCGGTGACCGCGAACAGGCCGATGTAGTCGGCGATGCCCGAGGGACTGCCGTCGATCGTGCGCGGCGCGATGTAGTCGGCGAGCGACTTGTTGGCGATGCCCTCGCGCTTGGCGGTCTGCTGGCGCAGGTTGCGCCAGGTCAGCGCCACCTCGCTGCGGGAGTCGTCGGTGTAGACCTCGATGTCGTCGTCGCCCACCGTGTTGGCCGGCCAGAAGCCGACCACCGCGCTCGCCGTCAGCCAGCGCCCCGCGATCAGCTGCTCGAGCATCCGGGTGGCGTCGGCATGGACCTTGCGCGCGGATTCGCCGACCACCGGATCCTCGAGGATGGCCGGATAGGGCCCGGCGAGATCCCAGGCCTGGAAGAGCGGCTGCCAGTCGATGTAGGAGGCGATGCTCGCGAGGTCGATATTGCGGAACTCGCGCCGGCCGATGAACTTCGGCTTGGGCGGAACGTAGCGCCCAGGGGCGCCGGATTCGCCCTCAGGAACATGCCAGGCCACCGGTGCCTTGTTGGCGCGCGCCTCGGCGATCGAGACGAGTGTCGGTCCCTTCTTCGCGGCATGCTGGATGCGCACCTTCTCGTACTCGGCGCGGATCGCCGCCAGGTAGGCTTCGCGCGAGTCGGGGCTGATCAGCTGCTGCACCGCCGGCACCGAGCGCGAGGCATCCGGCACATAGATGACCGGGCCGCTGTAGTGCGGCGCGATCTTGACCGCGGTGTGCACCCGCGAAGTGGTCGCTCCGCCGATCAGCAAGGGCATGTTGCGCTCGCGGCACCAGGGGTCGCGCTCCATCTCGCGGGCGACGTGCGCCATCTCCTCGAGTGAAGGGGTGATCAGCCCGGACAGGCCGATGATGTCGGCGTCGACCTCCTTGGCCTTCGCGATGATGTCGGCGCAGGGGACCATCACCCCCATGTTGACCACTTCGAAGTTGTTGCACTGGAGGACGACCGAGACGATGTTCTTGCCGATGTCGTGGACATCGCCCTTGACGGTGGCGATCACCACCCGGCCCTTGGTGCGCACGTCGCCGCCGGCGGCCGCGATCTGCTCGCGCTCGGCCTCGATGTAGGGGATCAGGTGGGCGACCGCCTGCTTCATCACCCGCGCCGACTTGACCACCTGGGGCAGGAACATCTTGCCGGCGCCGAAGAGGTCGCCGACCACCCCCATGCCGTCCATCAGCGGCCCCTCGATCACCTCGATCGGGCGGCCGTCGCGGGTCCTTATCTCCTGCCAGGCTTCCTCGGTGTCCTCGATCACGAAGTCGGTGATGCCGTGGACCATCGCATGGGTCAGGCGTTGGCCGACTGGCAGCGGCGCCTCGGGCGTACCGCGCCATTCATGGACGGCCGTTTCCTTCGCCGCGCCGCCCTTGAGGCGCGAAGCGGCCTCTATCAGGCGTTCGGTGGCGTCGGGCCGGCGGTTCAGGACGACATCCTCGACCAGCTCGCGCAGGTCGGCCGGGATGTCGTCGTACACGCCGATCATGCCGGCATTGACGATGCCCATGTTCAGGCCGGCACGGATCGCGTGGTAGAGGAAGACGGTATGGATCGCCTCGCGCGCCGGATCGTTGCCGCGGAAGCTGAACGAGACGTTCGAAACCCCGCCCGAGAGCTTGGCACCGGGCAGGTTCTGCCTGATCCACCCGCAGGCCTCGATGAAGTCGACCGCGTAGTTGTCGTGCTCCTCGATGCCGGTGGCGATCGCGAAGATGTTCGGATCGAAGATGATGTCTTCGGGGTCGAAGCCGACCCGGTCGACCAGCAGCCGGTAGGCGCGCTCGCAGATCTGCGTCTTGCGCTCCAGCGTATCGGCCTGGCCCTGCTCGTCGAAGGCCATCACCACGGCGGCCGCACCGTAGCGCCGGCACAGCTCGGCCTGCTCCAGGAAGGCGGCCTCGCCCTCCTTCAGCGAGATCGAGTTGACGATCGCCTTGCCCTGGACGCACTTGAGGCCGGCCTCGATCACGCTCCACTTGGAGCTGTCGATCATGATCGGCACCCGGGCGATATCGGGTTCCGACCCGATCAGGTTCAGGAAGCGGGTCATCGCGGCGGCCGAGTCGAGCATGCCCTCGTCCATGTTGACGTCGATGACCTGGGCGCCGTTCTCGACCTGCTGGCGGGCCACGGCAAGGGCCTCATCGTACTTCTCGGCGATGATCAGCCGGGCGAACGCCTTCGAGCCGGTGACGTTGGTGCGCTCGCCGACGTTGACGAAGAGCGAGTCGGCGTCGACCGTGAAGGGTTCCAGCCCCGACAGGCGCAGGGCGGCCGGCCGCTGCGGTACCTGCCGCGGCGCGACGCCGTCGAGTTCGGCGGCGATCGCGGCGATGTGCTCGGGCGTGGTGCCGCAGCAGCCGCCGGCGGCGTTCATGAAGCCGGCGCGGGCGAACTCGCCGAGCAGGCCGGCGGTGATCTCGGGCGTCTCGTCGAAACCCGTCTCGGCCATCGGGTTGGGCAGCCCGGCGTTCGGATAGACGCAGGTGAAGGTATCGGCGAGCTTCGAGATCTCCTCGGCATAGGGCCGCATCAGCGCCGCGCCGAGCGCGCAGTTGAGCCCGATGGTCAGCGGCTTCGCATGGCGCACCGAGTTCCAGAAGGCCTCGACCGTCTGGCCCGAGAGGATGCGCCCGGAGGCATCGGTGACCGTGCCCGAGATCATCAGCGGGATGCGCGGCAAACCGGCGGCGATGCGCTCGGCCTGGATCGCCTCGATCGCGAAGATGCCGGCCTTGGCGTTGAGCGTATCGAAGATCGTCTCGAGCAGCAGCAGGTCGACGCCGCCCTCGATCAGGGCGCGGGCCTGTTCGTCGTAGGCGGCGACGAGCGCGTCGAAGGTGATGTTGCGCGCGCCCGGGTCGTTGACGTCGGGCGAGATCGAGGCGGTCTTCGGCTGCGGCCCGAGGGCGCCGGCCGCGAAGCGCGGCCGCTCGGGCGTGCGGAAAGCGTCGCAGGCCTCGCGCGCGAGACGGGCCGATGCGAGGTTCATCTCCGCGGCGAAATCCTGCAGACCGTAGTCCCCCTGGGCGACGGTGGTCGCCCCGAAGGTATTGGTCTCGACGATGTCCGCGCCGGCGGCGAGGTATTGCTCGTGGATCTCGCGGATCACGTCCGGGCGGGTGAGCGAGAGCAGCTCGTTGTCGCCGCGCACATCGGTCGGGTGATCGGCGAAGCGCTCGCCGCGGAAGTCCTCCTCGGTGAGCTTGTACCGCTGGATCATGGTGCCCATCGCGCCGTCGAGCATCACGATCCGCTTGCGCATCGTCTCGCGCAGATAACGTTCGGCAGCGGAAATCGGGACGGTCGAATCGGACATGGCGGCGGGGGAGCTCCAGGGACTGACCCACCATTCTACGGACTCGGGCGTCCGTTTTCCGGTAGAGTGGCCGTCGCGCCGATGAACCAGCTCCCTCCAGACACCCGCCCTTTTCGCGTCCTCGCGATCGACGTCCTCGACCGGGACATCCGCATCCTGCGCATCGCGCCTGCCGATGGCGGGCGCTTCGGCTTCGCCGCCGGCCAGTATGTCCGCCTGCACCTTGCCGAGGGCCTGCAGCGCGACTACTCGATCGCCAGCGCGCCCGGCGACGACGGCCTGGCCGACGCGCTCGAGTTCCACATCCGCATCTCGGGCGGCGCCGGCAGCCGCTTCATCGCCGAGCAGCTCGCCGTCGGCGACACCATCGGCGTCGAGGGCCCGCTGGGCACCGCCTTCTGGCGCAGCCGCCATACCGGACTCGCCCTGCTGGTGGCCGGCGGCAGCGGACTCGCGCCGATGCTCGCGATCGCCGAAGCGGCCACCGACGGCCGCCATGACGAGGACATCGCGCTCTACGCCGGCGTGCGCGAACCGGCCGACCTGTACTGCGCCGATCGGCTGGCGGCCATCGCCGCGGCCAATCCGCGCTTTCGCCAGGTGCTGCTGCTGTCGACGGGCGATCCTCCCGATGCGCGCTGGCGCGCCGGCCTGCCGGGCGATGCGATCCGGGCCGACTTCACCGACCTGGCCGGCGCCAAGGCCTTTCTGGCCGGCCCGGCCGCGATGATCGCGCACACGGTGCCGATCCTGCTCGCGCTCGGCATCGCGGCCGAGGACATCCACTCCGACGGCTACGACAATTAGGGACACAAAGCGCGGTATCCTCGCCTGCACCGACGCCAATCCCGCAGGCAAGACCATGAGCGAATCCTCCCGCGCCGACCCCAACCCCGATGGACTGCAGTCGGTCGGCTTCGGCGAGATCCGCCTGCAGCCGGGCTCCCGGGTGCAGCTGGTGCTCACCCGACAAGGTGGCGAACAGTCCCATTTCACGACGGTCGTCGGCTTCGTGCGCGACGAGTACCTGATCCTGAAGTCGCCGGTGCGCAAGCAGGCGCCGATCGCCATCGAGATCGACGAGCCCCTGCGGGTGCGCCTGTTTTCGGGTATTCATCTCTACGAATTCCGTTGCAGCGTGCTGCGCGTCTTCGAAGCGCCGGTCGACTACATCCATGTGTCCTTCCCCGACGACATCCGGGTCACCCCGGTCCGGATGGCCCCGCGGGTACGCGCCGAGCTGCCGGTGCAGCTGGTGCTGGCCGACGGCAGCCGCCATGAAGGGCTGCTCGCCGACCTGAGCGCCCAGGGTGCCCAGCTGCAGGTGGTCGCCGGCGAACCCCTCGCCTCCGACGGCGGCCGCCTGCGCATCGCCTTCACGGTGCGGGTCGGCGTCGACGAGCGCGAGCACACCATCGAAACCGATTGCGCGGTGCACGTCCTCAAGCCCCAGCGGCCCGCCGGCAGCGAGGAGGAGCTGCAGGCCTACGGCCTGCAATTCGGCGAGCTCGACGCCGCCGCCTCGCTGGCGCTGCAGAATTTCATCCTGAAGCGGATGATCGAGGATCAGGACTCGGTGGTCTGAGAATCCGTGAGCGGCCCGGGCAGTCCGGATGCCGCCGGACCGGAGTCCTGCCGGCGGGGCGTTGCGCACGCGCCGTCGGCAACCGGAGGGGGAGCCACATGAAAGTCATCATCGCCGGAGCCGGCATCGGCGGGCTGACCGCCGCGCTGTCGCTGCACGAAGCCGGGATCGACGTCGAGGTCTACGAGGGCGCCGCCCGGATGGCGCCGCTCGGCGTGGGCATCAACTGCCTGCCGCATGCGGTGCGCGAGCTGACCGAGCTCGGCCTCGCCGACGCGCTGATGGCGACCGGCGTCGCCACCCGCGAGCTGGTCTATACGAACAAGTCCGGCCAGCGGATCTGGCAGGAAGATCGCGGCCGCCACGCAGGGTACGACTGGCCGCAGGTTTCGCTGCACCGGGGCCGACTGCAGATGATCCTCTACGAGGCGGCGATCGCCCGGCTCGGGCCCCAGCGCATCCATCTCGACCATGCGCTCGGGCACTATGCGCAGGATGCCGACGGGGTGACCGCCCACTTCGTCTCACGCCAGCTGCTGGCGGGCGGCGGCTCGAGACGGCAGGCGCCGGCCGACGGTGACGCAAGGCCGCGCGGCAGCGTCCGGGCCGACATCCTCATCGCGGCCGACGGCATCCATTCGGCGGCGCGCCGCCAGCGGCATCCCGACGAGGGGCCGCCGATCTGGAACGGGGCCATCCTCTGGCGCGGGGTGACCTTCGCGAAGCCCTTCCTGTCCGGCGCCTCGATGATCATGGCCGGCCATGAATGGCAGAAGTTCGTCTGCTACCCGATCTTCCCGCCCCGCCCCGACGGCCTGCAGGAGATCAACTGGATCGCCGAGCTCAAGTACCGCGAGCGCAACGGGTTCGAGCCCGAGGACTGGAACCGGCCCGGCCGGCTCGAGCAGTTCCTGCCGGCCTTCGAGTCCTGGGACTTCGGCTGGCTCGATGCGCCCGGGCTGATCCGCGGCGCCCCCGGCTGCTTCGAGTTCCCGATGGTCGACCGCGATCCGCTCGATGCCTGGGCCGACGGCCGGGTCACCCTGCTGGGGGATGCCGCCCATCCGATGTACCCGATCGGCAGCAATGGCGCCTCCCAGGCGATCCTCGACGCCCGGGTGCTCGCCTGGCGGCTCGCGACCGAAGCCGATCCGCTGGCGGCACTGGCCCTCTACGAGGAGGAGCGACGGCCCGCCACCGCGAAGCTGGTGCTCGCCAACCGGCGCAACGGCCCCGAGAAGGTGATGCAGATGGCCGAGGAACGGGCGCCGCAGGGATTCACCGACGTGCACGAGGTCATCGACGCCGACGAGCTCGCCCGCGTCGCGAGCGAATACAAGCGGGTTGCCGGCTTCGACCGCGAGCAGCTCGCCGCCCGGCCCTCCTACAGCGTGCGGCGCGACCCGGCCTGAAGGGGCGGCCTGAAGCCCGCGGCGTTAGTCGCTAACATTCGTTGGACGACCAAACCCGGCACACGCCGGACGCCGGAGGAAAGCCCGCTCCGGCGAGACCAGGGAAGCGGAGCATCGGATGGCAAGCATCGACCACGCAGGCGCACGACTCTTCTACCGGATCGACGGCAAGGCCGACGGACCGCCGCTGGTGCTGCTCAACTCCCTGGGCAGCGGCACCGGGCTGTGGGATCCGGTCATGCCGGCGCTCGGCGCGAAGTACCGGGTGCTGCGCACCGACAAGCGCGGTCACGGCCAGTCGACCGGTACTCCGGGCGACTACTCCATGCCGATGCTCGCCGCCGATGTCCTGGCGGTCATGGACGCGGCCGGCTTCGAGCGAGCCACGGTGGGCGGCATCTCGATCGGCGGCATGATCTCGATGCAGCTCGCGCTGATCGCCCCCGAGCGGGTCGAGCGGCTGATCATCTCGAACAGCTCGGCCTTCCCCGGCGACAAGCTGCGCTCGCGCATGGCCGAGGTCCGCGAGAACGGCCTGGAACCGGTGGCCGACGGCGTCATCCGCAACTGGTTCAGCGCGCCGACCGTCGCCGCCGGCGGCCCGTACATGGAAGCGGTGCGCGCCACCTTCATCAGCGGCGACCCCCAGGGCTACATCGGCTGCTGCGCCGCCATCATCGGCTTCGACCTGCGCCCGTCGCTCGCGAAGATCGGCCAGCCGGCGCTCGTCATCGCCGGCCTGTCGGATGCCTCGCTGACGCCCGAGCATTCGCGCGAGATCGCCGCAGGCCTGCCTGACGCCCGCCTGGTCGAGCTGCCCGCCCTCCATATCCCCTTCGGCGACATGCCGGCGGAGTATGCGCGGGCGGTGATCGACTTCCTCGGCCCGGAGAACCTGTGAACGAACCCTCCACGCCCGCTCGTCACGCCAGGGCGGCCCCGCTCTTCGTTGCAAATGCTCGCCATGTCACCCGACATGGCTGCGCTTTGCGCCTCGATCGAAACCGCCCTGGCGCACCGCTCGGGCGCGTCCGGTCCATTCACAGGTTCTGAGGAGCGCCACGATGCAGGAAATGCTCCCGCTCGAGGCCAGCCGCTTCCTCGCCGAGAACCCCGAGGCGCTTTTCATCGACTGCCGCAGCGATGCCGAGTTCTACTTCGTCGGCCATCCCGTAGGCGCGACCCACGTCGCCTGGCTGGACGGCCCCGACTGGGACTTCAACCCCCATTTCGTGGGCGAGGTCCGCATGCTCGCCGGCAACTCCATCGACCGGCCGGTGGTGCTGATCTGCCGCAGCGGCCGACGCTCGGCCGATGCCGCTCAGGCCCTCGAAGCGGCCGGCTTCACGCACACGGTCAACGTCGTCCACGGCTTCGAAGGCGATCTCGACGACCGGCACCAGCGCGGCAATCTCAACGGCTGGCGCCATGACGGCCTGCCCTGGGAGCAGCTCTAGCGCCGATCCATCCGGCGCCGGATTGTTCGCCGAAAGCGCCAAATCGACCCCGATTTCGCCGGAAGTTCCCCGAAGCTTCCGTATCATAGGCAGGTATTGGCCACGGCCAGGATCCCACCCCGAAGGTGCACATGACGAAGTCCTCGGCCGCGACGGCAGCGCAGTTCACCCCGAAATCCAGCTACGGCTACGACGAGCTGATCGACTGCGCGCACGGCAGGCTGTTCGGCCCCGGCAATGCGAAGCTGCCGCTGCCGCCCATGCTGATGTTCGACCGGATCACGGCGATCTCCGCCACGGGCGGCGCCTACGACAAGGGCTTCGTCGAAGCCGAGTTCGACATCCGCCCCGACCTCTGGTTCTTCGAGTGCCACTTCGAGGGCGACCCGGTGATGCCGGGCTGCCTCGGCCTGGACGCCCTCTGGCAACTGCTCGGCTTCTTCCTCGGCTGGAGCGGCGCGCCCGGCTCGGGCCGGGCGCTGGGCCTGGGCAACCTGAAGTTCACCGGCCAGATCCTTCCGGACGCGAAGCTCGTCCACTACCGGCTCGACATCAAGCGCATGATCAACCGCCGACTGGTGCTCGGCGTGGCCGATGGCCAGGTCATCGTCGACGGCGAGCTGATCTACGACGCCAAGGAACTGAATGTCGGGCTGTTCAACAATCCCCAGGCGCGCTGAAGGCAATCGGGCATGAGCGAAACGACCAACACCCGCCGGGTCGTCGTCACCGGCATCGGCATCATCTCCTGCATCGGCCTCGACCAGGACCAGGTCCTGCAATCCCTGCGCGAAGGCCGCTCGGGGATCACCGCGATGCCCGAATACGCCGAGCTCGGCTTTCGTAGCCAGGTGGCCGGGCGCCCCGACATCGATCTCGACACGGTCATCGACCGCAAGCTGCGCCGCTTCATGGGCGACGGCGCCGCCTACCTGCACCTGTCGATGGAGCAGGCGATCGCCGACGCCGGCCTGAGCCCGGGCGACGTGAGCAACGAACGCACGGGGATCATCGTCGGCTCGGGCGGGCCGTCGACGCGCAACCAGGTCGAGGCCGCCGCGATCTGCAAGGAAAAGGGCCCCAAGCGCGTCGGACCCTACATGGTGCCGCGCTGCATGTCCTCGACGACATCGGCCACCGCCGCCACGAACTTCCAGATCAAGGGCGTCAACTACACGATCTCGTCGGCCTGCTCCACGTCCGCGCACTGCATCGGCAACGCCGCCGAGCAGATCCAGTGGGGCAAGCAGGACATCGTCTTCGCCGGCGGCGGCGAAGAGCTCGACTGGACGCTGTCGGTGCTCTTCGATGCGATGGGCGCGATGTCCTCGAAGTACAACGACCGGCCGGCCACCGCCTCGCGCGCCTACGACGCCAACCGCGACGGCTTCGTGATCGCCGGCGGCGGCGGCGTGGTCGTGCTCGAGGAGCTCGAGCACGCCAAGGCGCGCGGCGCGAAAATCTACGCCGAAGTCACCGGCTACGGCGCCACATCGGACGGCGCCGACATGGTCGCCCCGAGCGGCGAAGGCGCGGTGCGCTGCATGCGCCAGGCGCTGCGCACCGTGCGCAGCCCGGTCACCTACATCAACACCCACGGCACCGCCACCCCGGTCGGCGACATCACCGAGCTGCGGGCGATCCGCGAAGTGTTCGAGCAGACCGGCCGCGAGCTGCCGCTGATCTCGTCGACCAAGTCGATGACCGGCCACTCGCTGGGCGCCACCGGCGTGCAGGAAGCGATCTATTCGCTGCTGATGATGAAGCACGGCTTCGTCGCGCCGAGCATCAACATCGAGAACCTCGACGAAGGCGCGGCCGAATTCCGCATCGCCCGCGAGCGCATCGACGGCGTCGAGCACCAGACGATCCTGTCGAACAGCTTCGGCTTCGGCGGCACGAACTGCACGCTGGCGCTGTCGCGGTATACGGACTGAGCACGAGCACGCACCGGCCGGGACCGCCAGATGACATACGCGCACTCTTCAGCTCAAAGTGCATCGACATACTGGTGAATCCGCGCAAGCAACTCGTCGAAATCCGGTTTCCCCAGGTAGTACAGCGCCGCCGTCTTCCGGTACTCTCGCGCAAAGCGCTCGCGCTGCCCGGTGTTCGTCAGGGTGAACGCAGGGTTGCGCGCGATGACCAATTCATCTCCCGTACGAAACCGCTGCGCCTTGCGTTCATGGTAGGCAGGCGTTCGCAAGAAGGCCTGCACTTCCTCAAGGCCCAGAAGGCAGTACACGTCATAGTAGTGCCGAAGGAAGTTCGCCGGAAATGCCCGGGCTTCGTCCAGCCGCCGGTACTTCGTGGAGATCGTCTGCAGCTTCTCGACAAAAGTGTGTGTCGGCGCGTAGCAGAGCACATCCACCGCTCGGTTGTCGGTCACCTCCACGCCTCGCTCCAGAGCCGCATCGAGTGCCCATGACGAGATCGTCACCGCCCGATTGGGCGCCGTATCGTCGAAACCCAGTTCCAGCAGGATGCCATCCTTGACACCATCGAGCGCCACCGCGCGCGGTGCGTAGATCAGACGAATGCCAGCGCTGCGCATCTTGTCGTCGTCGAACTGCGCATCACGCTCCACAGCGACGACACCCGGGATGCAAATCCGCGCGGCCAGCTCATCGTAGTAGGCGCGCCGCGATGCGACGTGAGCCGGCTTGTTCTGGTTGCGCCCGGTCTTCACGCCCATCCCGACCGGCGGCTCGATGCGAATGTCGATGTCCTCCGAGAAACGATGGATGACACCAAAGCCCTTCGACAGCGACGTGCCACCCTTCAACTCGAACCGGAAGCCCTGGGCCTGCAAACCCCAGAGGGCGTGCATGATCCAGTAATCCTTCTCGACCAGCATCGGGTCGAGACCACGCTCATCGGCCACCAGGGCCAACAGTTGGTCGAAGTCCTTGCGGTCGTGCAGAAACTCAGCCATGCGCCCACTCCCGCAGACGCTTGCGCGTGGCCACACTGCCGAAGCTCTCGGCGGCACGTTGCAGGCGAACAGGATCAAAGGACGTGAGCCTGCAACGCGCCTGACGCAGAACCACCTCGCGATCCTCGGCCAGTTCGTCCAGATTGTTCAGCAGATCGACGTACAGGAACTCGGGCGTCAGCTTCTTCGGGAAGCGCGGCTTTACGCGAAAGTCGAATTGCCGGTTACCCAGCCTGAACACACCGTGCCGCTTGTGGTTGTAGACCAGCGTGCGGTTGTAAAGCTGGGTCGTGCCCACACCCACGGCGTTGTAGGCCGACGGCGAGAAGACCAGAAAGTCCTTGTCGCGCAGAAAGCTGCCGACCAGTTGCTCATCGTCCGGTGGCAGTGGGCCGAACCTGGACGGCTTGGGTACGTGGTACAGACCCTGCGCCAGCTTCTTCAGCCTGCCGCTGGCCACCAGTTCACGCAAATGCCGGTCAACGGCCGTGGACATCTGTGCCAAGTCTTCGCGCCGATAGACACGTCCCGGCCGCAACTCCCCGGCGAGATGGGCCGCGCCCCCTCGCAGCGTGCTCCCGAAATGTGAGACGGCACCTGGCATATCCGAATCTTCATTGAAATTTCATGCATTCTAGCATCGCGAGACCTTGGATTGAAGCGTTCTCCTGAACACCTGGTCTCGGGCAATGAAGGCCGCCAGCAATCAGCGCCGCCGCGTCCACCGGCGCCGGGCGCTGCGCCTGCGCGACAGGATTCGTTACGTCGTCCGTCCCGGCGGAGAGGTGCTGCTCAGCCGGGCGGACGGCGACGATGAAACCGATCCAGCGCTCGATGCGTTCCTCGGGTTCCTGGCGCAGGACATCGCCGCGCATCCCGAGCGAGTCCGGGCGATCGACAGCGGACTCGTACAGCGCATTCGCGCGCTGACCGACAGCGTCGAGATCGATCTCGATGCGCCGCTGTCACCGGATGACGAAAGCGCACTTCAACGCCGACTCCGCCGAGGACGGGTACCGCCCCCGGGCAGCGGTGCTTACCAACCGTCCTGCTCGGGAATCAGCAGCGACCAGTCGAGCACCGGATTGGACCGCGAGTAGTTCTCGATCACATGCGGAATCGCCACCGCGCCTGATCCAGATGTCGCTATCCTCTGGCTGGGCGTCGTCGGAGCCAGCGTCGTGAAGCGTTCGAGATCCATCAGGCCCTCGAACCTTTCCGTCAACGTGAGCGCATCGAAGTTCTCCGGCGCCCTGCCGGCAACGATGCGCGGCGTAGTGTCCAGGGCGGTACCGTAGGCGTCGAGCGCGACCTCCGCGTAGCGCGTGCCCTCTCCCGCCGTACCACCCGTCATCGACACGCTGATCACATAGCCGCCGCTGTCCGATACGGTGAGCCGAACCTCGGGGTTCCGTCCCTCGACCGACGGCATCTCGCCGGAGACGAGCAGCTGTCGGTCAAGGTTGTAGGCACACCAGCGTATCCTGACCCGATCCTCGTACCTCGGGGGCTCCATGGGCCCTTGCCATATGCTTTCCTGCCAGAACTCCGCACTGGCGATGACGACCGACTCGCCGTTGCCGACGAACCCGAGATCGCCGGACGGGTAGACATGGCAGCCCGTGGAATCCCCCAAGTCGAGGTCATCGATCAGCTGGCCATCCGGCGATATCCGCGTGAGAAACATCATCGGGAAAACTCCGCCGAACCGATTTCCAAGTAGCCAGAAACGCGAGCCGTCGAAAACGAGCGCAAGCGGATCGATCGAAGGCGGCACCGTCACTGGGCCGGACCGAAGTGCGATCTGGCGCCCCGCGGCATCGGCGGTCATCACCGCCAGGCCACCACGCTCCGGATCAGCGGGTATCACACCCCCGTCCGGGCTCGGACCCGGGAAATCTCCGCCGCCAAAGGGATTTCGCACGCTGTACGCTGCGACGATCATGAATCCATCATCGCCGGCAGCGACCTTCGCCTTCCAGATGTTCGCCCGGCGCGTCGACGCGTTCGCACTGGTGACACCGGTTCCGGGGGCGTCCGTCAGAGCGGCGATCAGGGCTTCATGCTGGATGGCGGCTACCCCAGGCAGCAATCCGATCGCGCGCGTCGGCGACCGGAAGCCCCGCAACTCGGTGACGCTCTCGACCGGTATCGGCTGACCTTCGGGTACCAGCGCACCGATCTCAGATTTCACGGGGCCGAGGCCCCTGCCGTACCAGACCGTCTCCTTCGTGACCCCAACGGCATTCGAATCGTTGGGGAAGACCAGGCGATAGTCCCGTTCGACCCTGATCACGTCGGACACCGTGAAACGGGAAAGGGCCAGGGAGCCCTCGCGCATCGCTGTGGTCGCGCTCGTGATGAGCGCCGGCACGAGCCTGCCGAGCTCGTCCTCCAGATAGACGCTCTGCTGCGGCGACTCCATGCGCCGGCCGAGTGAAAGGACGGCGGGAAGCTCGAGCTCCGGTTGCTCCCCCGACTGCCAGGTGTAGACGCCGTCCCTTCTGACGTCTGCATGCATCGACGCCCTCGGCGCCCCTTCGGGCGACATCGATATGACGCGCCAACCCTGGGTCGCCCCATTGGGCAACGAAGAAGGATCAATCGGAGTCATCCGGAGGATCTCGCCATCATCCGCGGACGCCGCCGCGCCCTGGAAGAAGACGGCGATCGTATCCGGATCCTCGTACCAGTAGTCCGCCGACTTGATCGCACCTGGCCCCGGGTCGGACGACCCGCCGGAATCGGACCCACCCCCACCGCCGCAGCCCGCAAGCACGAACGCCATGATCGCCGCGCCGATGATGGCGCGGGCACCGCCTGTCCCCGTCTTCATTGGTTCCCCCGCCCCTCGAGTCGCAACGGAGTATAGGCGGCCGGGGACAACGGAAGCAGGAACTGCGTCAAGTCGTCAGTTCCGCGCCATACCGCAATCGGGGGGCAGATGAATCACCCGGCAACGGTAATGCCAGCCGGATGAGTGCGCCGCGCAGGCTGCACCACGATCCCGGCGGGACATGCCCGCCAACGGACGGGAAAGAAAGATCAGTGCAGCGTGATCGGATGCTGCATCAGGTCGTCGAACTGGCTGAGGTAGGCGTCCACTTCCTCGATTGTCGGCTCGGTGGCGATCAGGTTCTCGACGTCGCTGCGAAAGCGCAGCGCGAGCGCCCCGGCGATGAAGATCTCGCGCCGGGCGGCCTTGTCCATGATCTCGTAGCCGCCGACGGACTGGGTATCCACGTCGCGGAACTCGACCACGCAATAGCTCGGGCTGTTGTAGATCATGTTCATCGCGGGATCCTCCTTCGTCTCCATGTGGAGACGGCATCTCGCGGATTCAAGAACAGGCCGACGCCGACCGCCGTCGGATGATGGGCGACGAACGGTCGGCGCAAGTTCCATGCCCGGCTCTTTCCCGCTCTGGTCGTCGAAAGGCCGGAATACGTGAAATTGTCCTTTCCCGCCGGTATCCGGCAGGACACAATCGCGACGTGTCGGAGACCCTCGCGTGCTCCCGGGAGCAGTCCCAACCGCCCACCCGCCATCGCCGGCCGCGAGTCGGCCGGAAATGGCGGCGCCGGGCGGTGGCTGCATAGTACGCGGGTCGTCCACCGTCACAGGACTGATGACGCATCGGGTCGGCCGCATTGGCGCCGAATGCCTGTCATGTGATCGATATCAATCAAAACGCAAGGAAGCCTTCCGATGGCACTCATACTCGAGATCACCCAGCACAACGGTCTGGTCGTTCGCCAGCCGATCGATCCCAACTCCGCGAAGATCGCCGCCCAGCCCGGTGACAAGCTTCGCGTGCTCGATGCCGCCTCCGGCCAGCCGGCCGGCGATCTGGTGGCACGGCGAGTCGGCGACTCGCTCGTGGTCGAGCAGGCCGGCGGTGCGACCGTCGAGCTGACGGAGTTCTTCGCGCAGTGCGCCCCCGGCGAGGGCTGCGAGCTGGTGCTCGAGGATGGCGAGAAGACCACCACGATCTCCCAGGCCACCGAGCCGATGAGCGTGGCCGCCGACGGCAGCCAGGTGATGTATGACGGCTCGATGGCCGCGCAGGCCGGCGCGGCGCCGGCCAAGGAAGGCGCCGCGGCCGCGGCCGACAGCGCGGCTCCCGCGGCAGGTGATGGCGCCGCGGCCGCCACACCGAACACCGGCGCCATCATCGCCGGCGTCGGCGCCATTGGCCTCGCCGCCGCGGCCGGCGGTGGTGGTGGTGGGGGCGGCGGAACGCCCGAGGAACCGGACGAGACCCCGCCTGATGCGCCGATGATCAACGCCGTCGCCGGCGACGACATCGTCAATCAGGGTGAGGAAACGAACGGCGTCGAGGTCAGCGGTACCGCCGAAGCCGGCAGCACTGTCTCGGTGACCTGGGGCGGCGTGACCAAGACCGCCACCGCCGGTGAGGACGGCTCCTGGTCGGTGACCTTCGCCGCCGCCGAGCTGCCGGCCGACGGCGCCACCACGATCAGCGCCACCGCCGCCGATGCGGCCGGCAATGTCAGCGAAGCCGGCACGCGCGCCGTGACGGTCGCCACCGACACCGTGGACAGCACGCCGCCGGATGCGCCGACAGTCGATGCGGTCGGCACCGTGAATGCGGCCGCTGTTGCCGCCGGCGTCTCGGTCAGCGGTACCGCCGAGCCGGGCAGCACCGTCGACGTCACCTGGGGTGCCCTCACCGCGCAAGCGGTTGCCGCCGGTGACGGTAGCTGGACTGCGAACTTCGACCCGGGCGCATCCGATCCGGCGGCCGAGATCACCGCGACCGCGACCGATGCGTCCGGCAACACCAGCACCGCTGCGTCGGTGCCGGTGGTGCTCGACGCCACCGCGCCGGCTGCCGCCACGATCGATGACGTGGCGGGCGACAACGTCGTCAGCGCCGCCGAAGCCGGCGCCGGGGTGGACGTTACCGGTACGGCGGAAGAAGGCAGCACGGTCGAGGTGA
Organism: Burkholderiaceae bacterium; assembly: GCA_023954135.1. Classification (GTDB taxonomy): domain Bacteria; phylum Pseudomonadota; class Gammaproteobacteria; order Burkholderiales; family Burkholderiaceae_E; genus JAMLIN01. Next base: position 55,562 of record JAMLIN010000001.1, read on the forward strand.
CCTGGGGCGGGATCGTCAAGACGGCGGTCGCCGGCGCAGGCGGAGCCTGGTCGGTGAACTACACCGCCGGCGAGATTCCGGCCGACGGCGCTGGCGACGTCAGCGTCATGGTTACCGACGCGGCCGGGAACCCGCAGACCGATCCCGCGGCCACCCTGTCGGTGGACGTGCAGGCGGTCGCCGACAGCGGCGCCACCGCCGGTGACGACGTCCTCGTGGGCGGTACCGGCGACAGCGTCCTCTTCGGCGGTGACGGCAACGACATCCTGGTCGGCGATTCGGCCGGCTCGGTGCGCAACTACCAGTTCGACTACTGGACCAACAACGCTGGTGCGTTCGACCCCCTCAATGCCGGCAATCTCGGTGCGGGCGAAGTCGAGAACTCCTATGTCGGCTACGACGTGGGCGCGACCTTCGGTGGCTGGACGGTAGGCGCCAGCGCCGACCCCGGCACCGGCGGCCTCGCCGAGATGCGCGGCACGGGCGGCGGCTATGACGACAGCGGTACCGGTGGCACCCACCTGTGGGAGACGGTGTTCACCAACACCACCGGCGGCGCCATCCTGACCCAGCCGGTCGATACGGTAGCCGGCGAAACCTACACGCTGTCGATCACCTTCGGTACGGCCCCTGAAGGCACTTCGTTCCAGGTTTGGTGGAACGGCGCTGTGATCGCCTCCTATGACGGCAGTGCAAGCGCTCCGCTCAACGAACCCGGGAACTGGACCGGTACCGCGCCGACCGTGGTCGATCACGCAGGCGGGATGCAGGCGACGCTCAGCTTCAGCGTTCCTGGCGTGGGCCCCGGTACTGCTCTGGAGTTGCGGGCCATCGACGCCGCCGGCGGTGACGGCGAAGGCGTGCTGGTCCACCGGGTCACCCTGGAGGCGGACGCAGCAGCGGGTAACGACGTACTGGTCGGTGGTGCCGGCAACGACCTGATCTTCGGCCAGGGCGGCAACGACACCCTGACCGGTGGCGAGGGAGCCGACACCTTCGTGTTCTCGATGTTCGCCGACAACGGCAACGACGTGATCACGGACTTCGAAGTCGGCACCGACCGGATCATGCTAGTCGACGCGCTCGACGCCAACACCACCGGCTCGACCGGCCCGGAAGCGAACCCAGACTCCGACACCAACCTGACGTTCGCGGACTTCATGGCGGCCGGCACCCAGGAGATCACCCTGGGCGATGACGGCAGCGGCAATCTCATGCTGACGTTCTCGGGCGAAGGCGGCAACGCGCTCGGCTCGGTGACGCTGCAAGGCGTCGATGCAGCGGCCTACACCACGGTCGAAAGCCTGGTCACCGGCGGCATCATCGGCTTCACCGGCGACGGCTTCCACGCCGACCTGATGACTCCGGTCATCTGATCCATTCCCGGCCGGCCCCGGAGAAGCGGGGTCGGCCGGGTTCTCCTCCGACTGAACACGAAATGAAAAACAGCAAGCGCCCTCTTCCCCGCATCGGCCTGTCCGGCACGGGCTTCATCGCGCGAAGCTTCGCGCACATGGTGATGAAGCATGCGCCCGACATGCGCCTTCACAAGGTGCTGACGCGGCGCGATCCGGCTCGCCTGGCGGACTTCCCGACCCATGGCGAGGTCACCAATTCGATCGACGCGCTCGTCGAGTCCTCGGACCTGGTGTTCGAGTGCAGCGGCGACGTGATCCACTCCACGCTCGTGATCGAGCGGGCACTGGCCGCCGGCAAGCCGGTGGTCACCATGAACTCCGAGTTCCACGTCACGACCGGTTCGTATTTCACCGATCGTGGCCTGCTGACCGAGGCCGAGGGCGACCAGCCCGGCTGCCTCGCCGCCCTGCGCGAGAACATGCTGGCGATGGGTTTCTCGCCGCTGGTCTACGGCAACATGAAGGGCTTCCTGAATCACACGCCGAGCCCCGAGGACATGGCCTTCTGGTCCTCGAAGCAGGGCATCAGCGTCGAGCAGACGACGTCGTTCACCGACGGCACCAAGGTGCAGATCGAGCAGGCCTTCATCGCCAACCATGCCGGCGCGGGCATCCTGCGCCGGGGCCTGGAAGGACCGGCGCGCGACGATACCGTCGATGCGGCGCGCGACCTCGGGCGGATGGCCGAGGCGGCCGGCGGTCCGATCGCCGACTACCTGCTCTCGCGCACCCAGATGCCGGGGGTGTTCATCACGGCACGACACGATGCCGAGCAGGTCGATGCGCTGAACTACTTCAAGCTCGGCCCCGGCCCCTACTACGTGATGTTCAATCCGCACCACCTGTGCTCGATCGAGGCGATCAAGACGGTGCGCCGGGTGCTCGCCGGCGGCGGGGTGCTGATGAACAACTCGTCGAGCCCGGCCATCGGGGTGTGCGCGATCGCCAAGCGCCCGCTCGCGGCAGGCCAGCGCATCGAGCTCGCGATCGGCGGCTTCGACGTCCGCGGCGAGGCGGTCACCACCGCCCTGGAGCCGGAGCATGTGCCGATCGGCATCCTGAACGGCGCGGTGCTGCGCCATGCGGTGGAGCCGGGCCAGATGATCCGCTTCGGCGATGTCGACATCCCGGATTCCCGGGCGCTCGAGATCGTCCGCGCCATGGCGCCGGCGCCCGTGCCGGCGTAGGAGCCCGGGGCCGCAGGCCTTGTGCGGTTTCGGATTCGACTGCGGGGCAAGGTTCGCTTATGCTTGGCTAAATTAGCCAACAGGAAGCGAACATGCTGGTTTCAGTCCATGCGGCCAAGACGAATCTCTCGAAACTGATCGAGGCCGCACTGGCAGGCGAGGAGGTCGTCATTGCCAAGGGCAAGCGTCCGGTGGTCAGGATCGTTCCCGTCGCCACCCGCAGCGGGTTCACCATCGGCCTGCTGAAAGGCCAGCTCGCCGGGCCGGGCCCCGATTTCTTCGAACCGATGAGCGAGGACGAGCTGGCGCTCTGGGAAGGCCGGGCTTGAGGTACGTTCTTCTCGACACTCATGCGTGGGCCTGGTCCCTGACTGCCGATGCCCGCTTGTCCTCGGCCGCGACGGCCGCAATCCAGCAAGCCGAGACGGTGTTCATCAGCACCATCAGCCTCTTCGAGATCGGCCAGAAGTTCCGCCTCGGCAAATGGCCGGAGATGGCACCGTTCCTCGATCGGCTGATCCTGCTGGCCGATGAGCAGGGCGGGCGGCTGATCGAGCTATCCTCGGAGGCGAGCTTGCTCGCTGCCACGCTGGAGTGGTCGCACCGTGATCCCTTCGACCGGATCATCGGTGCGACGGCGATCACCAGAGGATTGACGCTGATCTCGGCCGACACCTGTTTCGACTCGCTGGTCGGCGAACCGAAGTGGCCCGGCCGGGTCTGGTGATCAACCAGACTTCAAAGATCATACGGCTTCGGATTCGATCGCAGGACAAGGCGCCCCGACGTGGTCACGCGGTCGGCGGCGAAGCCGTGTCAGTGGCTGGTCTTGCGGTAGGCGCCGCGCGCCAGGTCGATGCCGAGTTGCTCGAGCTTGCGATAGAGATGGGTGCGCTCGGCCACGCGCGCCATGCTGCCCTGCTCGCGCCCGAGATGGTGCGCGAATATGTGCAATTGTCCCTTCCCCGCGATATCCGGCGAGACACAATCGCGACGTGCCGGGGACTCTCGCGTGCTCCCGGGAGCAGCTCCAGGCGCTCGCCCGCCATCGTCGGCCGCAGGGCGCCGAATGCCTGTCATGTGATCGATATCAATCAAAACGCAAGGATGCCTTCCGATGGCACTCATACTCGAGATCACCCAGCACAACGGTCTGGTCGTCCGCCAGCCGATCGATCCCGAACTCCGCGAAGATCGCCGCCCAGCCCGGTGACAAGCTTCGCGTGCTCGATGCCGCCACCGGCCAGCCGGCCGGCGATCTGGTGGCACGGCGAGTCGGCGACTCGCTCGTGGTCGAGCAGGCCGGCGGTGCGACCGTCGAGCTGACGGAGTTCTTCGCGCAGTGTGCCCCCGGCGAGGGCTGCGAGCTGGTGCTCGAGGATGGCGAGAAGACCACCACGATCTCCCAGGCCACCGAGCCGATGAGCGTGGCCGCCGACGGCAGCCAGGTGATGTACGACGGCTCGATGGCCGCGCAGGCCGGCGCGGCGCCGGCCAAGGAAGGCGCCGCGGCCGCGGCCGACAGCGCGGCTCCCGCGGCAGGTGATGGCGCCGCGGCCGCCACGCCGAACACCGGCGCCATCATCGCCGGCGTCGGCGGGCTCGGTCTTGTCGCTGCAGCCGGTGGCGGCGGCGGAGGTGGCAGCGACGGAACGCCCGCCGACACGGACCCGCCGGCCGCCCCCGTGATCGATGCGATCGCCGGTGACAACGCGATCGACGCCACCGAGGCCGCTGCCGACGTCGTCGTCAGCGGTACCGCCGAAGCCAACAGCACCGTCACCGTGACCTGGGGCGTCGAAGGCCAGAGCAAGACCGCGACCGCCGGCGCGGATGGCGCCTGGTCGGTCAGCTTCGCCCCGGGCGAGCTGCCCGAGGGCGCCGTTACGATCAGCGCCACGGCGACGGACGCCGCCGGCAACACCAGTCAAGCGGCTAGCGCGAGCGTGACGGTCGAGGCCGCCGCGCCGGGCGACACCACCCCGCCGGCAGCGCCGGTGATCAATGCCGTCACCGGCGACAACGCGATCGACGCGACCGAAGCCGCCAACGGGTTCTCGGTAACGGGTACCGCCGAAGCCGGCAGCACGATCACCCTGACGGTCGCCGGGACCGCCATCTCGAAGACGGCGACCGTCGATGGAGCGGGGGCGTGGAGCGTCGACATCGCTGCCGCCGAGGTTCCGGCCGATGGCAGCCACACATTCAGCGCGACGGCGACCGATGCCGCAGGCAACGTCAGCGCCGCCGGCACCGCCAGCGTGACGATCGACTCGACCGCGGTCGACACCGACCCGCCGGATGCGCCGGTCATCACCGAAGTCGGCACGGCCGGCGTGGCCAACGCCGCCGCCGTGGCCGCCGGGGTCGCCGTGAGCGGCACCGCCGAGCCGGGCAGCACCGTCGACGTGACCTGGGGCGCCCTGAGCGTCCAGGCTGTCGCCGGCGGTGACGGTATCTGGACGGCAAGCTTCGCCGCCAACACCACGGATCCCGCGACCCAGATCACCGCGACCGCCACCGATGCGGCGGGCAATACCAGCCCCGCATCGGCGCCGGGCGCCATCACCGTCGACGTGACGCCGCCGGCGGCCCCGACCATCGACGCCGTCGCCACCGACAACATCGTGGACCCGCTCGAAGCCGGAGCCGGCGTGGAGATCAGCGGCACCGGCGAGGAGGGCAGCGAGATCACGGTGGACTGGGGCGGCGTCACCAAGACCACCACCGTCGCCAGCGGCACCTGGACCGTCAGCTACGCCACCGGCGAAGTGCCGGCGGCCGGCAGCACCACGGTCAGCGTCACCGCCGTCGACGTTGCCGGCAATCCGCAGGCTGGCCCTGCCGTCACCCAGTCGGTGACCGTCACCGACGTCATGCCCAGCAACCAGGTGGTCGGCGGCGCGGGCAACCAGACGATCGTCGGGACCGACGGCAACGACGTTCTCGTCGGCGACTCCGCCGGCTCGGTGCGCAACTACCAGTTCGACTACTGGAACATGCAGCCCGACGACATGGACTGGGGCTCGCCTGACGGGACGGCGAGCGACCGGTCCTATGCAGGTATCAAACCGGGCGTCACCTTCGGCGGCTGGACCGTCGGCAACGCCGAGCTGGTCGATGGCGTCGGGGGTGGCTCGACCGGCGGCCATGCCGAGCTGCACGGCACCCAGGACTACCCGGATGGGGGTTACCACGACGAGACGGGCGCCGGTGGCACCCACTACTTCGAAACGGTCTACGCCGGTGGCGACGGCGCAAGCAGCGTACGCCAGTCCGTCATGACGTCCGCGGGCGAAACCTACAATCTCGCGATCCAGCTCTCGACCTTCAACAACGGAACCTCGTTCGAGGTGGTCTGGAACGGCGAGGTCATCGCCTACTACGACGGCACGCCGACTCCGGACGGCGACCCCGCCCAGGGTGCATCGATATCCGATCCCGCCAACTGGACAGGGCCTGCCACGGCCACGATGACGTTCACTGCGGCAGGAGGCGATGGGCTCGGCATCCAGACCGTCGCCAACATCACCGTCACCGCAACTGGTGAATCGTCGGCGATCGAGCTGCGCGGCTATGACACGGTCGGCGGCGACGGCGAGGGCCTGCTGGTCCACCGGGTCACCCTGACGGCCCATGCGGCGGCCGGTGACGACGTGCTCGACGGCGGTGCCGGCAACGACCTGATCTTCGGCCAGGGCGGCAACGACACCCTGACCGGCGGTGCCGGTGCCGACACCTTCGTGTTCTCGATGCATGCCGACAACGGCAACGACGTCATCACCGACTTCGAGGTCGGTGTCGACCGGATCATGCTGATCGATTCGATCGACGCGACGCACGTCGCGAATCCGGCGGGGTCGCCGGGGCCGTTCGAGAACCCGAGCTCCGACGGCAACCTCACGTTCGCGGACTTCATGGTCGCCGGCACACAGCAGATCACGTTGTCCGCCAATGGCGATGGCGATCTGGTGCTCGGCTTCGGTGGTGAGCTCGGCTCGAATCTCGGCTCGGTCACCCTGACGGGAGTCGCCGCCGCCGGCTACGGCTCGGTCCAGAGCCTGTTCGACGCCGGCATCCTCGTCGCCACCGGCGACGGCTTCCACGCGGGCCTGACGATCTGACCCTTCCCCGGCCAGCCCTCGAGCAACGGGGTCGGCCGGGTTCTCCTTCCGCCGAACACAGAACGGCGGACGCGCTGCTGGCGCGTCCGCGTCAAAGCGCGTGAATCACGGGTCAGTGGCTGGTCTTGCGGTAGGCGCCGCGCGCCAGGTCGATGCCGAGCTGCTTGAGCTTGCGATAGAGATGGGTGCGCTCGAGCCCGGTGCGCTCGGCCACGCGCGTCATGCTGCCCTGCTCGCGCGTGAGATGGTGCTCGAAGTAGATGCGCTCGAAGGCGTCGCGCGCCTCGCGCAGCGGCATCTCGAGCGAGAGCTCCTGCATGGTGACGCTGCCGTTGCTGGCCACCGCCGCCGACACCGTGCCGGCCACCACGGTCTCGATGCCGGCGGTGCCCGGCACGATCGGAGCGACGCCGGCGGCGAGCGTGCCGACCGGCATGGCGAGCGGGGCTCGCGATCCGCCGGCTGCTTCGGTACGCCTGGCCAGCCCGACCTCGACGGCCTTGAGCAGCTTCTGCAGGGTGATCGGCTTCTCGAGGAAATCGAGCGCGCCGATGCGGGTGGCCTCGACCGCGGTATCGATGGTGGCATGGCCGGACATCATGATGACCGGCATGGTCAGCTTGCCGTTGGCGGCCCACTCCTTGAGCAGGGTGACGCCATCGGTGTCGGGCATCCAGATGTCGAGCAGGACCAGGTCGGGGTCGCTGGTCTCGCGCGCCTGCCGGGCCTGATTGGCGCTCTCGGCGAGCATGACGGCATGCCCTTCATCCCCGAGGATCTCGGAGAGCAATTCGCGGATGCCGATTTCGTCATCGACTACGAGGATATCGGCCATGGCCCTCTAGGCGTTGCGATCGTGGGTGGCGGTGTTGGCGCTATTGTCCACGGATTTCGCGAAATTGGTAAATAGCACCGACACCCGCGCGCCGCCGTCCTCGGGGTTGGCGGCGTTGATGCGTCCGGCGTGCTCCTCGACGATCTTCTTGACGATCGCCAGGCCGAGCCCGGTGCCGCGCGACTTGCTCGTCACATAGGGCTCGAAGACCCGCCCGAGGATCTCGGGCGCGAAGCCCTGGCCATTGTCGCGCACCACCATCCGCACGGCGTCCTGGCCAAGCCGGGTGCGGACTTGCTCGGTCTCGATGGTCACGCTCGGCGCCTCGGATTTCTCGGTCGCCTCGAGGCCGTTCTTCAGGAGGTTGTGGATCACCTGGCGCAGCTGGGTGGCGTCGCCCATGATCAGCGGCAGCGGCCGGGACAGCCGGGCGCGGACGATCGCACCGGCCTCGCCATGAGCATACAGTCCGACCACGTCCTCGATGAGGGCATTGAGATCGATCGGGGCGAACTGCGCCGAGGGCAGGCGGGCGTAGTCGCGGAACTCGTCGACCATCAGCTTGAGCGCGCCGACCTGGTTGACGATGGTCTGGGCACTGCGATCGAGCAGGCGCGCATCGTCGGGCTCCAGCCGGTCGGCGAGCTTGACGCGCAGGCGCTCGGCCGAGAGCTGGATCGGAGTGAGCGGATTCTTGATCTCGTGCGCGACGCGCTGGGCGACCTCCGCCCAGGCGAGCGCGCGCTGGGCCGAGATCATCTCGGTGATGTCGTCGAACACGATCATGTAGTTGAGCTGCTGCTCGGGCAGTATCGAGCCGCGCGCGAGGATCGTCTGCGCGAACGGCGAGTGGCCTTCGCCGGGCCGGCGCTCGAGCTCGAACTGGCGCTGCCAGCTCGATGCGTCGGTGCCGGCCTGCTCGTTGAAGGCCTCGCGGATCGGGCCGACGAGCTGGCCGATGCGCGGCACCTCGCCGAGCGGCTCGTCGAGATGGGGCACCAGCCCGAGGCCGAGGATGCGCTCGGCGCCGGCATTGGCGAGCGTGAGCCGGAAGTCGGCATCGAGCACCAGCACGCCGGCGGTCAGGTTCGCGAGCACGCTCTCGAGCCGGGCGTTGACCGTCTCGAGCTCGCGCTGGTTGCGCTCGACCATCGAGCGGGCTTCCTTCAGCTGGCGGGTCATCGCGTTGAAGGACTGGGTCAGCATGCCGAGCTCGTCGCGCTTGGAGTAGTCCTTCACGGGACGGAAATCGCCCTCGGCGACCGCGCGGGTGCCGGCGGCGAACATCGACAGCGGGCCGGTGATCCAGCCGGCGAGAAGGAAGGCGGCGGCGATCGCCGCGAACGCGGTCAGGATGAAGATGAGGGTGAGCGTGACCCGGAACAGCCGCTTGAGCGCCTCGCGCGAGTCGAGCAGCTGCTGGTAGTCGGAGCGGCCCTGCGCGACGAGCTCGGCGTTCTCGGCCAGGGCCACCGGCAGCTGGTGGACCAGCTGCACGAAGCGGCTGTCGTCGAGCAGGCGCCCTTCCGCGCCGATCGGCACGATCACCCGCAGCTTCAGGGGCGAGTCGCCGCGCTGCGGCTGGCCCTGCTCGATCTGGGCGTACATCCGGGTCATGCGGGCCCGTCGCAGCTGGTCCGACGAGGGCATGTCGGGTATGAGGGGCGCGAACTGGCCGCCGCTGGTGGTGATGATCCGGCCGGTCCCGGTGAGGATCACCGCCTCCTGGATGCCGTTCTGGTCGCGCAGCCGGTTGAGGGTGCCAGCCCATTGCGACAGCGCCGTGTCGGAGAGCTCGATCGCGATCGCCCGGCCCTTGGCGCTGAACTCGACCCGGCTCGCGTCGAGCGCCGCCCGTCCCAGCGTGAGCCCGGATTCGAGGGCCCGCTCGAGCGGGACGTCGAACCAGGACTCGATCGATCGGCCGACGAAGGCGATCGCCACGAGATAGATGAACAGCACCGGGACGACGGTCATGAGGGCGAAGGAGATCGCCATGCGCGCCATCAGGCGAGTGCCGAACAGGCCGCGACGGTAGCGATCGACCAGGCGCCGCGTCAGCTCGAGCACCAGCAGCAGCAGCACCGCCGCCACGCCGACGGTGAGCCAGAACAGCAGTTCGTAGTGGCGCTGGAAGAGGGCCGGGTCGGTGGTCGCGGTCGTGAGCAGCGCCAGCAGGATGATCGCGAATGCGACCGCGAAGATCAGGCCGACCCGGAGGATCCGCCCTACCGAGCGCTTGCCGAGGTCGCGGTCGTCAGGGTGAAGCGCTTCCATTCGCTGTCGATATCCCAGTCGTTGTTGGTCATCGCGCCGAGCTGGTAGGACTTCGGCAGCCGATCGCGATCGAAGCGCAGGCGCAGGCGCGCCTCGTAGCTCGTGTTCGGTTCGAGATCGGCCACCACGCTCCAGCCGCTGACCTGGGCGACGGCCTGCGCCGCCTCGGCGAGGGTGGCGAACTCCCGTACATCACCGTCGATTCCGGCGCGAAACCGCTGGGTCAGCAGATGGTAGGACAGCGTGTGGGCCTGGCGGGCCTCGACGGTCTTCTGGTCCCACCACCACCAGCGCGGCCGGGTGAGGTCGAACTCGACCACGTAATGCAGGGTGACGCCGTCGCGAAGCGCCTGCTCGATCCTCGGGCCTGCCGGCACGCTGAAGCGCGCCCAGAGCAGCCAGGCGTCGTCGGCGAGGCTGCGCTCGAAGCGGATGTCCTCGACCCGGATGGTGTCGTCTGCACGCGCCTGCGACCCCGCGCCCGCCAGCGCGATCCAGAGCGCCAGCAGCAGGGCGGAGCGCAACATCAGTCCGGTTTTCCGAGCATGGCGTAATAGAACCCGTCGTGGTCGCGCCCGGCGCCCGAAGTGGGCAGCAACTGCGCGACCGGCTCGCGGTCTTCGCCAGGGGCGAAGGCCCAGACCAGCGGCAGGCGGAGGGCGTCGGGATGGCTACGCATGAATCGGGCGATCACCCGGTCGCCCTCGGCAGGAAACACCGAGCAGGTCGAGTAGAGCAATTTACCACCCGGGGCAAGCAGCGGCCAAAGGGCACCGAGCATCGCCGCCTGGCGGTCGGAAAATGTCGCCATATCGCGACGGCGACGGCGCCAGCGCGCATCGGGCTGGCGGCGCACGATGCCCGAGGCGGTGCAGGGAGCATCGACGAGGATGCGATCGAAGGCCCGGCCGTCGTGCCATTCGCCCGGCCGCAGGGCATCGCCGGCAACCAGGCTCGCGGCCTGGCCCAGGCGGGCGAGATTCTCGCCGACCCGGGCGAGCCGGCTCTCGTCGGGATCGAGCGCGACCAGGTCGAGCGCGGCGAGCTCCAGCAGATGGGTGGTCTTGCCCCCGGGCGCGGCACAGGCATCGAGCACCCGCATCCCGTCGGCCACGTCGAGCAGGGGCGCGGCGAGCTGGGCGCCCGCGTCCTGCACCGACACCAGGCCATCGGCCCAGCCGGGCAGGCGCTCGAGCGGCACCGCGGCTTCCAGGCGAACCGCCTGCGGCCCGACCCGGGTGCCGGTGATGCCGGCTTCGGCGAGACGCTCGAGCCAGGCCCCGACCGGGATCCGCCGGACGTTGACCCGCAGGGTCAGCGGCGGCTCGCGGTTGGATTCCTCGAGGATCGCCTGCCAGCGGTCGGGATACGCGGCGCGCAGGGTGGCGATCCACCAGTCGGGGAAGTTCCAGCGCGCGACCGGATCGGCCTGCGCCGCCGCGACGAGGGCCTCGCGCTCGCGCAGGAAGCGGCGCAGGGTCGCGTTCAGGAAGCCCGCGCCATGGCGCAGCACCGGGTCGGCCTTGGCCGCCTCGACGGCCTGGTCGACGGTGGTGGCATCCGGGCGGACCGGATCGAGCAGCTGGGCGAGCACCACCTGCTGCAGGGCGAGCATCGCCGGCGCGGGCGGGCGCTGGTTGAGCCGCTCGGACAGCGCCCGGCACAGGCCCCAGGCGCGCACCGTGCGCGAGGCGATGTCGCGGATGGCGGCTCGCGACGCCGGCGGAAGATCGCCGAGGTCCCGGGCGGGACCGGCGCCCGGTCGCGATGCCCGGGCGGGATCGCGCATCGCCGCCTCGAGGGCGGCCGGCAGGGATGCGCCCTCGGCGAGCCGCTCGAGGGCGGTGGCGGCGATCCGCAGCTCCTCGCCGAGCGGCGCGCGCGGCGCGCCCGCGCGGTCGGTCAACGCACCCGGTCCCGGGCCACGCCTGCGCGCGCCATCTCCATCAGGCGGCGGATGCGCTCCTCGGTGGGCGGATGCGTCGAGAAGAGCGAGGCCATGCCGCCGCCCGAGAGCGGATTCATGATCATCATCTGCGCGGTCTCGGGATGCGCCTCGGTGGTGGGCAGGGGGGTGCCAGCGGCGTAGCGCTGGATCTTGTCGAGCGCAGAGGCGAGCGCCTGCGGATCGCCGGAGATCTCGGCCCCACCGCGGTCGGCCTCGTACTCGCGCGTGCGCGACAGGGCCATCTGGATCATGGCCGCCGCCAGCGGCGCGAGCAGCGCGACGGCGATCGTCGCGATCGGGTTGGTCGGCCGGCCGTCGGAGCCGCGCCCGCCGAAGAACATCGCGAAGTTGGCGAGCGCCGAGATCGCCCCGGCCATGGTCGCGGAGATCGTCTGGGTGAGGATGTCGCGATGCTTGACGTGGGCGAGCTCGTGGGCCATCACGCCGCGCAGCTCGCGCTTCGGTGAGCACGCGCAGGATGCCGGTGGTGGCCGCCACGGCGGCATTCTCGGGATTGCGCCCCGTCGCGAAGGCGTTGGGCGCCGGTTCATCGATGAGGTACACCTTCGGCATGGGCAGCTGCGCGCGCTGCGCGAGCTCGCGCACCATGCCGTAGAACTGCGGCGCGCTGGTCGCATCGACTTCGCGCGCCCGGTACATGCGCAGCACCATCTTGTCGGAGAACCAGTAGGCGAAGAAGTTGCTCACCACGGCAAAGCCGAGCGCGAGCAGCATGCCCTGCTGGCCACCGAGCGCAGCGCCGACCACGCCGAAGAGCGCGACGATCGCCGCCATCAGCATGCCGGTCCTGGCCCAATTGAACATGTCGTGATTCCTCGCGAAGAAGAAGGAGAGGGTCCGGGTGAATATGGGGTCGTCCGGCCCGCTCTGCAAGCCGTACCTTCAGGCCGGTTCGAAGACCTGGCCCGCGGCCAGCGGCACACCCTTCATGAAATCGGCCAGCGCAAGCCGCTTGCCGCCGGCACGCTGCAATTCGAGAACCTGCAGCACGCCCTCGCCGCAGCGAATCGCGAGGCCCTGGCCGGGCAGGATCTCGCCGGGCCGGGCGGCGGCCTCGGCTGGCGCGGTATCGCGCGAGCGCGCCGCCCAGAGCTTGACCGGCCCGTCGATGCCGGCAAGAACCGAATGCATGCCCGGCGCGGGATCGAAGGCACGGATCCGGCGGGCGAGTCGCGCAGCGGGCTCGCGCCAGTCGATGCGCGTCTCGGCGCGCTCGATGCGCTTCGCGTACACCGCGCCCTCGGCAGGCTGCGACTGTGCGACGAGGCTGCCGGCCTCGATGCCCGCGAGCGCCTCGACGATGAGCCCGGCGCCGAGCTCGGCGAGGCGATCGTGCAGCTGCCCGCCGGTTTCCTCTTCGCCGATCGGCAGCGCGCGGGCGAGCAGCATGGGGCCGGTATCGAGCCCCTCGTCCATCTGCATGATGGTGATCCCGGTCTCGGTGTCGCCGGCCTCGATCGCGCGCTGGATCGGCGCCGCACCGCGCCAGCGCGGCAGCAGCGAGGCATGGATGTTCAGGCAGCCGCGCGCCGGGATGCGCAGGACCTCGGCGGGCAGGATCAGGCCGTAGGCGGCCACCACCATCAGCTCGGCGCCGACCGCCTCGAGCATCGGCCACTGGGCGGGATCGCGCAGGCTGGCGGGCTGGGCGACCGGAATGCCGAGCGCCTGGGCGCGCTGCTTGACCGGGCTCGGGCGCAGCCGCTGGCCACGGCCCGCGGGCCGGTCGGCGCGCGTGAGCACCAGGGCGATGTCATGGCCGGCCCCGACGAGCGCATCCAGCGCCCGCGCGGCGAATTCCGGCGTCCCGGCAAAGATCAATCTCATGACGGCTTCGGATTCGGGTGCAGGGCAAGGCGGGGCGCCGCAGACAGTACGGTTGTACGGCAAGGCGCCCCAACGCGGCCATGCGCCCGAATGCGGAGCCGTCTCAAGCGGTTTCGCGGTCCTGCTTTTGCAGCCGGCTGCGGATCCGGCCCTGCTTGAGCCGCGACAGGTACTGGACGAAGACGCGGCCGTTCAGATGGTCGATCTCGTGCTGGATGCAGACCGCCAGCAGGCCCTCGGCCTCGAGGGTGAAGGGCTCGCCGTCCAGGCCCAGCGCCCGCACCGTGACCCGGTCGGGGCGCTCGACTTCCTCGTAGATGCCCGGCACCGAGAGGCAGCCTTCCTCGTAGCGCTGGAGGCCCTCGCCGCTGGCGAGGATTTCCGGGTTGATGAACACCTGCAGCTTCGAGCGGTCCTCGGAGACATCGATCACGACCACCCGCTCATGGACGTCGACCTGGGTGGCGGCCAGGCCGATGCCCGGCGCGTCGTACATGGTCTCGGCCATGTCGGCGACCAGCTGGCGGATCCGCTCGTCGATCCGCTCGACCGGACGCGCCACCTTGTGCAGGCGCTCGTCGGGATATCGGAGGATTCTGAGTACGGCCATCAGTGGATTTCTACCGCTGGTAAGTTGTGGACGGGGGATCGCGTTGCGGTATCCGACCGCGCTCGGCACAATCCACTCACCCACGAAAAGCAATATGGGGCGCGGATTCGAGGAATCAAGCGGCGAATCGAGCGCTCGACCCGATAGGCGCCACGGACTCGTTGCAGATGACCAATTTTATCATGCGGCTTCTCGCTGCCGCCGGACTGACCCTCGCGGCAGCGGTGTCTGCCCAGCAGGCGACCCCGCCGCTGGAAATCTCTCCGCAGGCGCCCGACCGCTACGTGGTCGTCAAGGGCGACACGCTCTGGGACATCTCCGGACGCTTTCTCGAGAAGCCCTGGCGCTGGCCCGAGATCTGGGACCTCAACCGCGATTCGATCCGCGATCCGCACTGGATCTACCCCGGTGACGTCGTCCTGCTCGATCGCAGCGGAGCCCAGCCCCGGCTGAGGCTCGCCCGGCGCATCGGCACCGGCAGCAATGCCGACGGCGGCGCGGGTGCCGGCGGCAGCGGCGGGACCGTCAAGCTGCAGCCGATGGTGCGCTCCGAACCGATCGAGCGCGATGCGATCCCGCCGCTGGACGCTTCCGCGATCGCCCCGTTCCTCAACCGCCCCCTGATCGTCGAGGAAAGCGACCTCGCGACCAATCCGCGCGTCGTCGCGACCCAGGAGGGCCGTGTCTACCTCGGCCGCGGCGACCTCGCCTACGTGCGGGGCATCGAGGAAGGGACGCAGCAGGGCGAATGGCACATCTATCGCAAGGCCAAGCCCATCCTCGATCCCGACACCCGCAAGCCGATCGCCTACGAGGCGCTCTTCGTCGGCGGCGCCCAGCTCGAACGGGTCGGCGATCCGGCGACGGTGCGCCTGACCAGCGTCACCGAGGAGGTCGGCGTCGGCGACCGGCTGATGCCGGCGGTCAAGAACAAGCTCCTCGACTTCGTGCCGCAGGCGCCCGCGGGCCAGGTGGAAGGCCGGATCGTCAACGTCTATCGGGGCGTGACCCAGGTCGGGCGCAACAGCGTCGTCGCGATCAACCGTGGCCTGGCCGCGGGGGTCGACGAAGGCCACGTCCTCGAGATCCGCCAGCGCGGGCGTACCGTGGTCGACCGCGAGAAGGACAACGAGAAGGTCACGCTGCCCGACGAGACCGTCGGCCATTTGATGGTCTTTCGCTCCTTCGAGAACATCGCCTATGGTCTGGTGATGGAAGCGTCGCAATCGATCTCGGTCGGCGACGTGGTCGCCAACCCCTGATTCCGGGCGCGTCGTCACGGGCGCCCCGGCGCCCGCGATGCCGCCCGAAGCCTTCCCCGAACGCTCTCCAGGCCCTTCCCGGGCCACCCGCCCCACCCCTTCCTCCCGCGCCGCGGCCCTACGGGCCGACTGGCTGCGCCTTGCCCTCGTCGACGGGCTCGGCCCGGCGCGCATGCAGCGCCTGTTGCGCGCCTTCGGGGCGCCGGCGGACATCCTCGCCACACCCGCAAGGCGTCTCGCCCAGGTTGTCGAAACCGACATCGCGATCCGCCTCGCCACCGCCGATCCGGCGCGGGAAGTCCGGGTCGCGGCGAGCCTCGAATGGCTCGAGGCGGCACCCGAGCGCCACCTGCTCACGCTGGACGACGACGCCTATCCGCCCGCCTGGCTGAACCTCGCCGATCCCCCGCCCTGCGTCATGGTGCAGGGCCGGCTCGAGGCGCTGGCCATGCCGGCCGTCGCCATCGTCGGCTCGCGCCATGCGAGCGCCGGCGGCGCGCGCAGCGCCCGCGATTTCGCGGCGGGCCTCGCCGACGAAGGCTGGGCAGTCGCGAGCGGGCTGGCGCTCGGCATCGATGCCGCCGCCCATGCCGGGGCGCTGGACGCCGGCGGGGTCACGGTGGCCTTCGTCGGCACCGGCCTGGATCGCGTCTATCCGGCGCGCAACCGGGCGCTTGCCGCCCGGATCGCCGCCGCTGGGGCCATCGTCTCCGAGTTCGCGCTCGGCACCGAGGCCCTGCGCTCGAACTTCCCGCGGCGCAACCGCCTGATCGCAGCCCATTCGCGGGGGGTGCTGGTGGTCGAGGCGGCCCGCCGCAGCGGCTCGCTGATCACCGCGCTCGCGGCTGCCGATCTCGGCCGGGAAGTCTTCGCGGTTCCCGGCTCGATCCATTCGCCGCAGGCGCGGGGCTGCCACTGGCTGATCCGCCAGGGTGCCGCCCTGGTCGAGGAGCTCGCCGACATCCGGGAGGGATTTCCGTCCGCCCTGCGGCCGGCGCCGCCATCCGGCATCGGCGCCACCGCCATGCCGGCGCGGGCCGTTGCCACGGCGCCCGGGCCCGCCGCCGCGGCAACGCTCGCCGGCCTCGACTGGCACCCGGCCAGCGTCGATGCCCTCGCCCAGCGGCTGCCCTTCGACGTGCCGGCACTGCTCGCCGCGCTGCTCGAGCTCGAGCTGGCCGGGCAGGTCGAAAGGCTGGCCGACGGCCGCTACCAGCGCACCCGCCCCGACGAGGGCCCCGTCGGGAGCCGGCCGGCCCGAGTTGCACGGCCCGTCGGCCGGCCCGTATGATGGGCCGCCCCGGGGTCCGACCCCGGAGCCGAACTGGTGGCCAGCCCATCCGCCAGCGCCTGTTCCAACGAGTTCCCCACCCCATGAGCAAAGCTCTGATCATTGCCGAGAAACCTTCCGTCGCCGCCGACATCGCGCGGGCACTCGGCGGTTTCACCCGCCACGGCGACTACTTCGAGTCCGACGACTACGTGCTGTCGTCGGCGGTCGGCCACCTGCTCGAGATCAAGGCACCCGACGACGTGGAGGTCAAGCGGGGGAAATGGTCGTTCGCCAACCTGCCGGTGATCCCGCCGCGCTTCGACCTGAACCCGATCAAGAAGGGCGAGGAGCGGCTCAAGCTGCTGCGCCGGCTGATCCGGCGCAAGGACGTCACCAGCCTGATCAACGCCTGCGACGCGGGCCGCGAGGGCGAGCTCATCTTCCGCCTGATCGTCCAGGATGCGAAAGCGAAGCAGCCGATCCGCCGTCTCTGGCTGCAGTCCATGACCCAGAGCGCGATCCGCGACGCCTTCAGCAAGCTGCGCGACGACGAGGACATGAGGCCGCTGGCCGACGCCGCCCGCTGCCGCTCCGAGGCCGACTGGCTGGTCGGGATCAACGGCACCCGCGCCATGACCGCCTTCAACTCGCGCGACGGCGGCTTCTACCTGACCACCGTCGGCCGGGTCCAGACTCCCACCCTGGCGATCGTGGTCGAGCGCGAGGAGAAGATAAAGCGCTTCGTCTCGCGGCCCTATTTCGAGGTCCATGCCCGTTTCGGCGTGGCCGCCGGGTCCTACGCCGGGCGCTGGTTCGATGCGCGGTTCCGCAAGGGCGACGACCCCGAGGCTCGTGCCGAGCGGATCTGGGACCGGGCCCGCGCCGAGGCCATCGCCGCGGCCTGCCAGGATCAGCCGGGATCGGTCAGCGAGGAAACCAAGCCCTCGACCCAGGTCGCGCCCCTGCTGTTCGACCTGACCAGCCTGCAGCGCGAGGCGAACTCCCGCTTCGGCTTTTCGGCCAAGACGACCCTCGCCCTGGCGCAATCGCTCTACGAGCGCCACAAGGTGCTGACCTACCCCCGGACCGACTCGCGCGCCCTGCCCGAGGACTACGTCGACACGGTGCGCCAGACGATCAAGGCGCTCTCGGATGCACCCGACGTAGGCGCTTTCGCCAGCGAGATCCTGCGCGAGGGCTGGGTCAAGCCGAACAAGCGGGTGTTCGACAACAAGAAAGTGTCCGATCACTTCGCGATCATTCCGACTCTGCAGACGCCCGGCAACCTGTCGGACGCGGAGAGCCGGCTCTACGATATGGTGCTGCGGCGCTTCCTTGCCATCTTCTATCCGGCGGCCGAGTTCCGGGTCACCACCCGCATAACCGAAGTGTCCGCTCACTTATTCAAAACCGAAGGCCGGGTCATGGTCAATCCGGGCTGGATGAAGATCTATGCCAAGGCCGCGACCCCTGCCGAAGGCGGCGAGGACGACAAGATCCTGGTTGCCGTTGCGGAAGGTGAGCAAGCGCACACTGACGAAATCGAGATACGCGATCTCGCCACCCGGCCGCCTGCGCGCTACACGGAGGCCACCCTGCTCTCGGCCATGGAAGGCGCGGGCAAGCTGGTCGAGGACGACGAGCTGCGCGAGGCGATGGCCGAGAAGGGCCTGGGCACGCCGGCCACTCGAGCGGCCATCATCGAGGGCCTGATCGCCGAGAACTATCTCCTGCGCGAAGGGCGGGAACTGATGCCGACCGCCAAGGCGACCCAGCTCATGACCCTGCTGCGCGGCCTCGGCGTGACCGAGCTGACGATGCCCGAGCTCACCGGCGGCTGGGAGCAGAAGCTCGCCCGGATGGAGCACGGCCAGCTCGATCGCGACGCCTTCATGCGCGAGATCCAGGAGATGACCCGCAACATCGTGGCGCGGGCCAAGAACTACGGCGCCGACACCGTCCCCGGCGACTACGCGACGCTGCGCACGCCCTGCCCGAAATGCGGCGGGGTGGTGAAGGAGAACTACAAGCGCTTCGCCTGCACCAATCCGGCGTGCGACTTCTCGATCACCAAGATTCCCGGCGGGCGGCAGTTCGAGATCGACGAGGTCGAGACCCTGCTCACCGAGAAGACGCTCGGACCCCTGCAGGGCTTTCGCAGCCGGATCGGCCGGCCCTTTGCCGCCATCCTGAAGATCACCCCCGAGCACAAGCTCGAATTCGATTTCGGCCAGAACGACGATGCTGACGACGCCGAGCCGGTGGACTTCTCGGGGGCCGAAGCCCTCGGCCCCTGCCCGAAATGCGGCGCCCGGGTCTTCGAGCATGGCCTGAAGTACGTCTGCGAGCGCTCGGTCGGACCGGAACGCAGCTGCGACTTCTCCTCCGGCAAGATCATCCTGCAGCAGGAGGTGGCGCCGGAGCAGATCCGCAAGCTGCTCGCCGAAGGCCGCACCGACCTGCTGCCCGGCTTCGTCTCGATGCGTACCCGCCGCAAGTTCAAGGCCTACCTGGTGCGGGGCGCCGACGGCAAGGTCGGCTTCGAGTTCGAGCCCAGGCCCGCGAAGCCGGGCGCGAAGGCCGGCGGCAAGGCGGCAGCCGGGGCGGAAGCGAAGAGCACGACCCGGACGGGTGCCGCGGCGAAGACCGGCAGCAAGGCGGGCGCGAAGAAACCGGCGGCGAGGAAGGCTGCACCCCGCAAGCCCGCCGCGAAGAAGCCAGCGGGCGACGCCTGAGCGGCGCCCCACGCCGATGACGAGCATCCCGGGCCCGGCCGAGATCGACGTCGACTGGGTGTTCGCCTACGGGTCGCTGATATGGGATCCGGGCGACATGGCCATCACCCGGATCGAGCCGGGCCGGATCCGGGGCTACCACCGGGCGTTCTGCATCCGCTCGACGCTCTACCGGGGCACGCCGGAGCGGCCCGGCCTGGTGCTGGGGCTCGACCGCGGGGGCAGCTGCATGGGCATGGCCCAGCATCTCGATCCCGACCGGCGCCGGGAATCGCTCGAGCACCTCTACGCCCGCGAGATCCCGGTCGGGGCGGACCGTGTCTACCTGCCGCGGATCCTGCGGGTCCAGCTCACGAGCGGCGCCGTCGTGCAAGCGCTTGCTTTCGTGGCGGATCGCAGCCTGCCTTCCTACGCACTGTTGTCCGAGGACGAGATCCTCGAGCAGATCGGCGTCTGCCACGGCCGCCGGGGGCCTAACCGGGACTACGCGATCAACACCTGGGAAGCCCTGCGCAACCACGGGGTACGCGACGACCGGCTTGCAGCGATCGTCCAGCGATTGCGCGAGCAGCCCCCCTGCTACTAAGGGGCCACCGGGTTCGAAAGCGATCAGGGGTCGATTCTCTCGCCGCCTTCGCGGATCGTCTTGTGCAGCCGCACCGGCTTGAGGTTCGAGCGCAGCCGGATGTTGAGCATCTCGACGGTGACCGAGAAGGCCATGGCGAAGTAGATGTAGCCCTTCGGGATGTGCTGGCCGAAGCCCTCGGCAATGAGGACCACGCCGACCATCACGAGGAAGCTGAGCGCCAGCATCTTGACGGTGGGGTGCCGATCGACGAATTCCCCGATCGGTTTGGCGCCGACCATCATGATGGCGACCGAAAGGACGATCGCGATCACCATGATGGAGATGTGCTCGACCAGGCCGACCGCGGTGATCACCGAATCGAGCGAGAAGACGATGTCGATCAGGGCGATCTGCACCATGATCGCTCCGAAGCTCGCCACGGCGGGCGCCTTGCCCGTTTCCTCGGCGTCGGGCGCCTCGAGCGAGTGATGGATCTCGTGGACCGCCTTCCAGAGCAGGAACAGCCCGCCCCCGAGGAGGATCAGGTCGCGACCCGAGATCGGCCGGCCGAGCACCTCGAAGAAGGGCGTGGTGAGCCGCATGATCCAGGCGATCGACATCAGCAGCAGGAGCCGCATGATCATGGCCAGCCCGAGGCCGATGAAGCGCCCGCGGGCGCGCTGGTGCTCGGGCAGGCGCCCGACGAGGATCGAGATGAAGATGATGTTGTCGATCCCGAGCACGATCTCGAGCGCGGCGAGGGTTGCCAGCGCTATCCAGGCCTGCGGATCGGAGAGCCATTCGAATCCCATGCGGAATTCCAGTCGGTTTCTTGTTTCGAGGGCGTGCTCGGCGCAATGATAAGGGAGTTATCCCCTCAGAACAGCAGCGCGAACACGAACAGTCCGATCATCATGAAGCTCAGGGCGAGCTTCACGGCGATGCCGACGATCATGCCGATCCAGGTGGCGACACCGACCGTGCCGGCTCGCGGCACGTCGCGCACCGCGATGAATTCGCCCACCGCGGCGCCCACCAGCGGCAGGAACAGGACGCCGACCAGGCCGGTGAAGACCCCGGCGACGGTGCCGATCAGCGCGCCGATCACCGCCTGCCGGCTCGCGCCCACCCGCTGCGCCCCGAGCATCGCCGAAAGGTAGTCGACGATCCAGGCAAGCGCCATCAGGACGGCGGCGATGATGACCACGGTGCCGCTGACCCGGGTGAAGTCGTCGATCCAGGCGCCGAGCGCGATGCCGGCGAAAACGAACACCGCGCCGGGCAGGATCGGCACGACGGCGCCGAGCACGCCGACCACGATGAGCGCGACCACGCCGATCCAGGCGAGGATCGTCAGCGACGTCTCGGCCATCTACGCCGCTGCTCCGCTTGTCGGGTCCATCACCAGGCGAGCCGCAGTATCTCGAGGACATCCTCGGGCCCGGCGACCGGCCGGGGGTTGGTCCGGATCGGGCCGGTGCCGTCGTAGCGCTCGGCCATCGCGGGCAACTGCGCCTCGTCGATGCCGATCTCGCGCAGCCGGACAGGCAGGCCGAGCCCGGCGAGGAAGGCACGCAACGCCGGGCCGGCCGGCTCGCCGGCGGCGCCCAGCAGGGTGGCGATGGCCTGCTGTCGCCCTTCGTCGACCGTCACGTTCCACTCCAGCACCGCCGGCAGCATCACGCAGGAGGTGATCCCGTGCGGCACCCCGTAGGCGCCGCCGAGGATATAGCCGATGCCGTGGCTCGCGCCCATCGGCACGTCGGTGGCGCCCGGCAGCATCGACAGCCACATCGCGATCTGGGCGGCATGGCGCGCCTCGAGGTCGGCCGGATCGGCATGGATGCGCGGCAGGGCGTCGAGCAGCATCGCCAGCGCCTTGTACGCCATCGCATCGCTGTAGGGCACGGTTCGCGCGGCGCACCAGCGCTCGACGGCATGGTCGATCGAGCGCACCCCGGTCGAGAGCAGCAGCCGCATCGGCGTATCGAGGGTCGCCGCCGGGTCGAGGATGACGGCCTCGGGAGCCGCCAGGGGATGCGCGAAACCGAGCTTGTGCCCGGTCGACACGTCGGTGACGCCGGCGCGGTGGCTGAACTCGGCCGCCGACAGGGTGGTCGGCACCGCGATCATGCGCAGGGCCTGCGGATCGCGCTGCCAGTCGTCGGGGCGGTGACCGCCCCGGTGCCGGCCGTTGACGATGGCGTTCAGCCCGTCGACCGCGTCTATGCCGTACCAGAGCGCCTGCAGCATCACCTTGCTCGCATCGATCACCGAGCCGCCGCCGATCGCGAGGATGCGGTCGGCACCGGCGGCGCGAACCTGCTGCGCGCCGGCGATCACCGATTCACGCGGACTGTGCGCCGGTATGGCGTCGAACTTGCCTGCGAAGCGCGAGCCCAGCGCATCGATTGCCGCAGCGACCAGGCGGCCGTCGGTGAGCGAGCGGGTGGTGGTGACGAAGACCCGCCCGGCGCCGCAGGTATCGATCTCGGCGGCGATCGCGGAGGCCAAAGGCACCGCCTGGTAGATGCGCGGCTGCGCCAGCGCGCGATGGATACCTGCATGCATGCTTGCGCTCCCGAGCGTCGGACATCGGGAACCGGTGGATGATCCATTCCCGGATCCCAGGCTGGACATGGTACAACCGGCGCAGGAATCCGGCTCGCCGGGGCCGAAACTTGCTACGGCACGAACTGGCACGGGCCAGAGACGGCAGGCATTGCCCGGTGACGGATTCGCAACGGGAAGGCACAGCATGAAGGAACGACACCCGCCGGCACAGGGCCGGCTCGCCATCGAGTTCGACGACGTCGCCGCGGCGGCCGAGCGCCTCGATGGCCATGCGTTGCGCACACCCGTGCTCACCCATGCAGCGCTGGACGCTCGTTGCGGTGCGCAGATCTTCTTCAAGTGCGAGAACCTGCAGCACGGCGGTGCGTTCAAGTTCCGCGGCGCCTTCAACGCCTTGTCGCAGCTGCCCGTCGAGCAACGCCGACGCGGAGTGGTCGCCTTTTCCTCCGGCAACCATGCGATCGCGGTGGCGCTCGCCGCGAAACGGCTGGCCATGCCGGCGACTATCGTGATGCCCACCGACGCCCCTGAGATCAAGGCCCGGCTCACCGCCGCCCAGGGAGCGGGCATCGTGACCTACGACCGGTTCACCGAGGACCGCGAAGCGATCGCCCGGCGGCTGGCCGAGGAACAGGGCCTTGCGCTGGTGCCGCCCTTCGACCATCCCGCGATCATGGCCGGCCAGGGCACCGCGGCGCTCGAACTGTTCGAGCAGGCAGGAGAGCTCGACCTGCTGCTGGTCTGCGTCGGGGGCGGCGGCCTGATCTCCGGCTGCGCGACCGCAGCCGCCGGCCGCTCGCCGGGCTGCCGGGTGGTCGGCGTCGAGCCCGCCGCGGGCGACGACGTCCGCCAGTCGCTGGCGCGCGGCGAGATCGTCTCGATCGAGGTGCCGCGCACCATCGCCGACGGCGCCCAGACGCGCGCGCCGGGCAGGCTCACCTTCCCGGTGATCCGCGAGCGGGTCGCCGCCATCGAGACGGCGAGCGACAGGGCCCTCGTCGAGACGATGCGCTTTTTCGCCGAATCGATGAAGCTGGTGGTCGAGCCGACCGGATGCCTCGCGGCGGCTCCTCTGGTGACGGGGGCGGTCGATGCACGGGGCCTGCGCGTGGGCGTGATCGTGAGCGGCGGCAACGTCGCCCTGCCGGCCTACATCGAGCATCTCGCCACGACCCTGCTCGACAGCGGGGGGTAAGGCCGGGCGCCGAGGCAGGCATGCGCCCGTTCTGGAAGAAGACGCGGGCAGGCGGCCATCGCGATCCGCGGCGGCGTTACCATCGGTGCAGGTTCACGGCCCCCGGGGAAGCCCCGGGGCAGCGCCAATGAGGAGACAGCCCATGGGTAATCACATCGAACTCGTCGCTTCCGACGGTCATCGCTTCGCCGCCTACGTCGCCGAACCGAAGGATGCCGCGCACGGCGCCATCGTCATCGCGCCGGAGATCTTCGGCATCAATGCGCACATCCGGTCGGTGGCCGACGACTACGCCGCCGAAGGCTTCCTCGCGATCGCGCCGGCCCTGTTCGACCGGGTGCAGCGCGGCTTCGAGACCGGCTACGAGCCGGACGACATCCAGGCCGGCATCGAGCTGATGAACCGGATCGATATCGCCGATGCGATCCGCGACACCCAGGCCGCAGTCGAGCATGCCGCGAGCGCCGGCCGGGTCGGGCTGGTCGGCTACTGCTGGGGTGGCGTCATCGCCTGGGTGGGCGCCGCCCGCATCGACGGCCTGTCCGCCTCGGTGGCCTACTACGGCGGCGGCATCCCGAAGTACGCCGGCGAAGCGCCGCGCTGTCCGCTGATGTGCCACTTCGGCGAGCTCGACACCTCGCCGACGCCGGAGCAGGCGCGCGACGCCGTCGGCCGTCACGCCGGCATCGTCGCGCATTTCTACGCCGGCGCGGGCCACGGCTTCAACTGCGACATGCGCGGCTCCTACAACGCCGAAGCCGCGAAGCTCGCCCGCGAGCGCAGTCTCGCGTTCTTCCGCCAGCACGTCGGGTAGGAGCGACAAGCTCGGATTCGAGCCGCCGCATCGAAGGTGGCGGTGCCCGCGAGCCGGCCGCGCGTCCAAGCGATAGGAACGAGCGTGCGCGGCCGGCTCGCGGGTGCCGCCGCCTTCGCCACGAAGGCCGGGTCAGGCGCGGCGGCGCTTGAAGGGCATGGAGGCAGTCAGACCGCCGTCGACCGGCAAGGCCTGCCCGTTCACGTAGGAGGCCTCGTCGCTGGCGAGGAACAGCGCGGCGTAGGCGATCTCGTGGGGCAGGCCGTAGCGCAGCAGCGGATTGAGCTGGCCGAGCCGGTCGGCGCTGCCGCGCGCCCGTGCATAGTCGAACGTCGGCTTCGTCATCCCGGTCTCGATCAGGCCCGGGCAGATCGCGTTGACCCGCACGCCCGAGCCCCAGAACGAATTGGCCGCCGTCTGCACGAGGCTGATCACGCCGGCCTTGCTCGCGCTGTAGGGATTGCCGCCGGCATTGGCCTTGAGCCCCGCTACCGAAGCGGTGCAGATGATGGAGCCCTTGCCCTGCGCGACCATGTGGGCGCCGGCGTACTTGACGGCGAGGAAGCAGCCGATCAGGTTGACCCGCAGCACCTTCTCCCAGAGCTCGACGGTCTGCTCGGCAAAGGGGATGTCGCCGCCGCTCACGCCGGCGTTGGCATAGACGACGTCGAGGCCGCCGAAAGCATCGATGGCCCGCTGGACGTAGGCCTGGGCGTCGGCATCGCTGCCGGTATCGGCGGTCATGGCGATCGCTTCGCCGCCCTCCCGTTTCACCAGCTCGACGGTCTCCTCGACGCCGGCGGTGTTCAGGTCGACCGCCAGCACCTGGGCGCCTTCGCTCGCGAACAGCAGCGAGCTGGCGCGTCCGATGCCGCTGCCGGCGCCGGTGACGATGGCGCGCTTGCCGGCGAGCCGGCCGTTCGAGGATGCATTCATTGGAGTCTCCAGGGATGTGTGATGCGTAATGCAACGAGATGGAATCGGCGCCGGTCCCGGCGCGGCGGGCAACCAATGTAGCAGGAACACGACCGGCCACCGCTAGAATGGCCGGCAGCGATGAACCAGACCGAGCGCTACTACCGGATCGACCAGCTCGTACGCGAGCGCGGCCCGATCTCCCGCGAAGACCTGATGGCTGCGCTCGAGGTATCGCGCGCCACGATCACCCGCGACCTCAACTACATGCGCGACCGGCTGCATGCCCCGATCGTCCACGATCGCGAAGCCGGCGGCTATCGCTTCGAGCAGGCCGGCATCGGGCCGCAGTACGAACTGCCGGGCCTGTGGTTCAACGATCAGGAGATCCTCGCGCTGCTCACGATGCATCGCATGCTCGAGGATCTCGACACCGGCAGCCTGCTCGGGCCGCGGGTCCAGCCCATGGTCGCGCGCCTGCGCAGCCTGCTGGGCAGCACCGGCGGCGATGCCGACGAGGTCATGCGCCGGGTACGGGTGCGCCCGGCGCAGAACCGGCCGGTGCCGCCGCGCCGCTTCGAGCCGATCGGCAATGCGCTCGTCAATCGCCGCCGGCTCGAGATCGAGTACTACACCCGCTCGCGCGACGCTCGCTCGCTGCGGGAGATCTCTCCGCAGCGCCTGACCCACTACCGCAATGCCTGGTATCTCGACGCCTGGTGCCACACCACGGAATCGATGCGGGTCTTCGCGCTCGATGCGATCGAGGCCGTGCGCCTGCTCGATGCGCAGGCCCGGGAGATTGCGCCCGACGCTCTCGAGCACGAGGGCGAGGACGGCTACGGCATCTACCGCAGCGGCGAGCTGCGCGAAGCGGTCCTGCGCTTCTCGCCCGAGGCGGCGCGCTGGGTCAGCGCCGAGATCTGGCATCCGCGCCAGCAGGGCCGCCTGCTGCCCGACGGCAGCTGGGAGCTGCGCCTGCCCTTCGCGACGTCCACCGAGCTCGAGATGGACATCCTGCGCCACGGCCCCGACGTCGAGGTGCTGGCGCCGACCGACCTGCGCGAACGGGTCGCCGCGCGGCTGGCGGCGGCGCTGGCGCGCTACGGAAAGCCCGCGCAGCAGGACTGATCCGGCCCCGGGCTCACGTGGCGAGCCCGGGGCCGCCGATGCTCGGCGCCTGTCCATGCGCCGGCCGCCCCGATGAACGACCGTACCGATCCCGCCCTGCTCGAATCCGTTCGCGCCCTGCCCGACTCCGATCCCGCCGCACCCGGACCCGGCGCGGCCTCGCGCTCCGGGCCGGCAACCGCATGGCTCGACGCCCTCAATCCGGCGCAACGCGCCGCCGCGAGCTGGGGCGAGCGCGGCGCCGACAGTCGCTTTCGCGCCGGCCCGCAGCTCGTCATCGCCGGCGCGGGTACCGGCAAGACGGCGATGCTCGCCCATCGCGTCGCGCATCTCGTGCTCGCCGGCGTCGCCCCCGAGCGCATCGCCCTGCTCACCTTCTCGCGACGCGCGGCGCAGGAGATGATCCGCCGCGCCGAATCCCTGGTCGGCAAGGCGCTCACCGAGCGCGCCGGCGGGCAGCGCCACATCGCGGTGCGGCTGCCCTGGGCGGGCACCTTCCACGCGATCGGGGCGCGGCTGCTGCGCGAGCATGCCGAGCACATCGGGCTCGATCCCGGCTTCGGCATCCTCGACCGGGGCGATGCCGCCGACCTGCTCGACCAGGTCCGGAACGAGCAGGGGCTGTCGTCGCAGCGGCGCCGCTTTCCGCGCAAGGAAACCTGCCTCGGCATCTATTCGTTCGCGGTCAACACCGGCTGGCCGCTCGAACGGGTCCTGCAGGAGAGCTTCCCCTGGTGCGCCGAATGGGGCGAGGAGCTCCGGGGGCTGTTTCGCGGCTACGTCGATCGCAAGCTCGCGCACGGCGTGCTCGACTACGACGACCTGCTGCTATGGTGGGACACCGCTCTGTCCGACCGGATGCTGGCCGCCAGGATCGGCGCCCGCTTCGACCATGTCCTGGTCGACGAGTACCAGGACACCAATGCCCTGCAGGCGCGCATCCTCCTCGCCATGAAGCCCGATGGCGACGGGCTGACCGTGGTCGGCGACGACGCCCAGTCGATCTACCGTTTCCGGGGCGCCGAAATCGACAACATCCTCGGCTTCCCGGCCTGCTTCGATCCGCCGGCCCGGCAGGTCACGCTCGCGACCAACTACCGCTCGCGCCAGCCGATCCTCGACCTCGCCAATGCCATCGTCGCCGAAGGGGCGCGGCAGTATCCCCGCACGCTGCGAGCGCAGCGTGGCGGCGGCGCCGGCATGCCCCGGTTCCTGACCGTGCTCGACGACCGCGCCCAGAGCGACTGGGTGATCGACGAGATCCTCCGCCAGCGCGAAGCCGGGGTGGACCTGCGCCGGCAGGCGGTGCTGTTTCGCAGCGCCTGGCACAGCGACGGGCTCGAGATCGAGCTGATGCGGCGCAACGTCCCCTTCGTGAAATACGGCGGGCTGAAGTTCCTCGAGTCCGCCCATGTCAAGGACCTGCTCGCCGTCCTGCGCTGGGCCGACAATCCCCGCAACGGCATCGCCGCGTTCCGGACCCTGCAGCTGCTGCCCGGCATCGGCCCGGCCACGGCGCAACGGCTCTTCGAACGGGTCGCCGACGCGGGCGGTAGCTTCGATGCACTCACCGGCATCGAGGCGCCGGCAGCAGCCGGGGAAGCCTGGCCGACGCTCGTCGAATTGCTGCGCAGCCTTGCGGGGCCCGGCATCGGCTGGCCGGCGCAGATCGAGCCGGTGCGAAGCTGGTACCAGCCGGTCCTGGAAGCCCGCTTCGACGACGCCGCGGTGCGGGCCGCCGACCTCGACATGCTGGTCGCCGTCGCCGGCCAGTTCGAATCGCGCGAACGCTTCCTGACCGAGCTGACCCTCGATCCGCCACAGGCGAGCGGCGACCTCGCCGGCGACCCGCTGCTCGACGAGGACCAGCTAATCCTCTCGACAGTGCACTCGGCCAAGGGCCGCGAATGGGATGCCGTCTACCTGATCAACGTCGCCGACGGCAGCTTTCCGAACGAGTACGCCACCGGCGACCCGGCCGCCATCGAGGAGGAGCGCCGGCTGCTGTATGTGGCCGCCACCCGGGCGCGCGAGCACCTGTACCTGGTCGAGCCGTTGCGCTACAGCACCACCGGGCAGCCCCGGTACGGCGGCGACTACGTCCACGGGGCGCGCAGCCGCTTCCTGACGCCGACGGTGCTGGCATGCCTCGATGCGACCCCGCTGGCAGGGCCTGCCGATGTCGAAACCGGCGCCGCAAGATATGCGCGAGGCGGCCCGACGGTCGACGTGGCAGCGCGGCTGCGGGCGCGCTGGTGAGGGTCAGCCGGCTCGCTGACTTCCAA
This sequence comes from Burkholderiaceae bacterium, assembly GCA_023954135.1. Taxonomy (GTDB): domain Bacteria; phylum Pseudomonadota; class Gammaproteobacteria; order Burkholderiales; family Burkholderiaceae_E; genus JAMLIN01. Next base: position 84,561 of record JAMLIN010000001.1, read on the forward strand.
TCATCATGGCCTTGACTTCCAACTATCAGGCCCCGTAGTTCCAATCGTCAGGCATCGTCACATCAGGGCGGACGCCGCCGAACGCGATCGATGCCTCACACCGAGGCGGCCCGCCGGCGCGCCAGCGCCCCGATCGCGATGGCCGCCAGCAGCGACATCCAGAGCTTGCCGACCACCTGCCCGGGCAGGTATTCCAGCGAGCCGAAGGCGATGCCGAGGAACAGGGCACTGTCGACGACAGCGCCTGCCACCCCCGAGGCCAGCACCGCGCCGGCGGGATAGCGGCGGCGCAGCGGCGCATAGACGGCGAAGTCGGCGAGCTCCGACACGAGGAAGGCGGCGCCGGAGGCCAGCACCAGCGCCGGCGGCGCGAGCACGGCCGAGACGGCGGTACCCGCGAGGATCGCGGCCAGCGCCCAGCGGGCGCCGAGGCTGGCGTGGATCGCGTCGCGCAGCACCAGGGCGAGCCCGATGAGCAGCACGCCGCTGGGCGCCATCAGGCCCGGCGCGACCGGCACGAGGCAGGGGCCGTCGGGAATGCAGGTCGTGCCGACGTGCTGGATCAGCCAGTTGGCGGCGGGAATCGTCGCAATGAAGGCGGCGAGCCACAGGAAGTGCAATGGCCGGTTCGTCGGTCGAGTATTCATGGGATCGGATGCGGGCGGGGTCGACCGTTCACGGGTTCTCCAGGCCGGCCGGCGAGTCGTCGCGAGCGGCGCAGCGGAACACGCGCCAGCCGGCGGCGCGCAACTCGCAGGCCGGACATTCGGCGCAGCCATAGCCCCAGTCGTGGCGATGGACACGATCGCCGAGGTAGCAGGTATGGGTCGACTCGACGATCAGCTCGATCAAGGGTTCGCCCCCGAGGCGGTGGGCGAGTGCCCAGGTGTCCGCCTTGTCGATCCACATCAGCGGCGTCTCGATCCGCAGCCGCGTGTCCATGCCGAGGTTGAGCGCGACCTGCATCGCCTTGACCGTGTCGTCGCGGCAGTCCGGGTAGCCGGAAAAATCGGTCTCGCACACTCCCGCGACCAGCACGCCGAGCCCGCGGCGATAGGCGATCGCCGCGGCCATGGTGAGAAAGACCAGGTTGCGGCCCGGCACGAAGGTGTTCGGCAAGCCGGCTTCGCCCATCGCGATCGCGCGCTCGTCGGTGAGCGCGGTATCGCTGACCTCGCCCAGCACCGCCAAGTCGAGGAGGTGGTCGGCGCCGAGGCGCAGCGCCCATTGCGGGAAGCCTTCGGCGATCGCGCGGCGCAGCGGCTCGCGGCGCTCGAGCTCGACCGCATGGCGCTGCCCGTAGGCGAAGCCGACCGTCTCGACATGCCCGAAGCGGGCAAGCGCCCACGCGAGGCAGGTGGTCGAGTCCTGCCCCCCTGAAAACAGCACCAGGGCCCTGCCGGGACTGTCGTGGTCGTTCATGCTCATGCGCGGATTCCGCGCATATTGTGCCTCGCCGGGGGATGTTGCGCCGCACCGTTCCATTTCCGGGACCTTGAGCCGGATTCGCTCACCTCGTGATGGTGCAATGCACCATCATGGCTTGACATCGGCCGACATCCGCTCCACAATTCGATTGTGCAATGCAGCAAACCCATTCCGGGTCCTGCAGTTTCATCCGGGCGTAGGCGTCGCAGGTCGCGACATCAGCGCCCCCATACGGAGCCTGAGCCATGACCAAGTCCACCCCCGATTTCACCAAGATGCAGGCCGAGCAGGTCCGCAACCTGAACACCGCCGCCACCCGCACCCTGGAAGGTTTCCAGAAGCTCGCCGAGCTCAACCTCGAGACGGCCCGCGCCTCGATGGAAGCGAGCGGCGAGCAGATCCGCGAGCTCCTGGCCGCTCGTGACGTCAAGACGCTGACCGAGCTCGTCACCAGCTACAGCAAGCCCCAGCCGGACGCCTTCAAGGCCTACGCGCAGGCGGTCTACACGATTTCCCGCGAGACCGGCAACGAGATCGCGAGCCTCGTCGAGCAGCAGGTTGCCGAAAGCCAGCAGCAGCTCTACGCCGCGGTCGAGGAACTCGCCAGCAAGGCGCCCGCTGGCAGCGAAGGCGCGGTCGCCTTCACCCGCCAGGTGCTCGCCGCATCGACCACCGCCTACGACCAGCTGAACAAGGCGGCGCGCCAGTTCACGCAGATGGCCGACTCGGCCGTCAGCGGCGAAGCCCAGGGCGCCAGGCCGACCCGCCGCAAGTAATGCAGCCTGGCCGGCACACGGCCGTACAGGACGGAAAGAACGCGCCGGCATGATGCCGGCGCGTTTGCATTTCTTGCTTCGCCCAGCGCGAGTTGGCTCTTCGCCTGCTTGAGCCGCTCGGCCAGACGTTCGATCGCCGGTCGATCACATGCGATCAGCTGTACGGCAGCCACGCCTTGCGCTGATGCAAACAGGTGGTCGAACGAGCCCCGGCTGCATGGGTCAGTCCGCAAGCAGCAGGTTCCGAAACGGCGCCCGCTGCTTCCAGCGATACGTCTCGAAGTCGCGGCGATCGGTGGACAGGATGTCGCCGCAACCGAGTGTTTCGGCGAGCACCACCAGCGAGGCATCGGCCAGGTCCATCGGCAAGGACTCGTAACGCAGCATCAGCGAGTGGATCCGCGCGGCCTGCCCGGCGTTCAGGTCATGGACGTCGAAGCCGCCCCTGAGCCAGCTTTCGATGAAGCGCTGTTGCGTGGCGCTACCGCCCCTGCGCAGCAGGATGTGGCACGTTTCGGTGAGCACCGGCCAGGTGGTGACGAGGCGGCGCTCCAGGACGCCGAGGACTTCGACCGCCCGTGCATGGTGTGCGTCGCTGCGGTTGGCGAGCGCGACCCAGAAGCCGGTGTCAGCGATGAGGGGTGAGCTTGTCATCGAGCGCTTCGGCGAACTCGTCCTTCACCCGCTCGGAAAGCGACGGCGGGCCCTCGAAGAGTCCGGCCAGCGAAAGCAGTTCCCGGTTTCCGGCCAGCGATTCGGCTCGAAGTTTCTGGTCATAGATATCGAGCGCCTCGGTGATGAGTTGCGTGACGCTCTTGCCGGTGGCTGCCTGGATGCGTTCGAGCCTGGCTCGCGTTTCATCGTCGAGTCGCGCACTGATGCGGGCGGTCATGGGCGGATCTCCCGCCGGAGTCGATACCGGCGTATAGCATAAGTATACGCTTGTCTGACGGCGTCAGACAGCTCGATATGATGCTTCGTCATCAGCCGCTTGATCGAGTGGGTGTCATTCGCTCGCTTCGCGGGCGCGCCTCTGCGCGGCGACATAGTCGCCATGAGCGACGTGCAGCAGGTCGGCGATCCGGCGCATGAGGTGACGCTCGTGCGCGCTGATCTCGCCGTCGGCGTAGGCCACCTGCCACATCATCTCGATGACGCGGATCTTCTCCTGCGCGTCGTAGTGCCGGTTCACCAGCGAGGTGAACTGGAAGTAGTCGTTGGCCTGGCGTGATTCCTCGTCGGCCAGGGCGACGAGCTCGATCGCTTCGGCTTCGCTCAGGTCGCCATGCGCGCGCAGGGCCGCAAGCACCCGTTCACGCTCGCGATCGTCGAGATCGACGTCGCTGCGCATGATCTCGACGAGCAGAGCCGCGGTGGCGAGCAGCAGGCGGTGCTCGTCGGCTGCCCGTGGCGCGGCCTCGTCGCGCGCGAGCCGCTGGCTGAAGAATCGTGCGATGGATTCGATCATGACGATGCACTCCCCGATGATCCGTGCGCGCCGACCCCACCCGGCAGCGCGAGCTCGCGCGCGGCGCGCGCGGACAGCACGACGGTGAGCCGCATCGACGCGCGGGTCATGCCGACGAAGAGCTTGCGCGCCTCGATCGCGCCGAAGGACTCGAAGTCGACTTCGGTGAGGATCACGCAGGGCGCGCTCTGGCCCTTGAAACGATAGACCGAATCGATCAGCAGATCCCCCTCGCGGTACTCGGGATTGCCGAAAATATCGTAACGACCCGCGAACGCCTGCAGGCGATGCGGACCGAGCATCCCCGCGCCCAGCAATTGCGAGCGGCCGCGACCGGACCAGGTGACGAGGACGATGTCCTGCTTGCGGAATCCCGCGCGCAGCGCGCCGGTGATCGCGCGCTTGGTCGCATCGAGCATCCCCTCGGCGTCCTCGTAGGCGAGGTATTCCACTTCGGAGCCGTCGATCGGGCTCTCTGCCTGCAGGCCCGGCACCGCGTCGTCGCCGAGCAGCACGCGCAGGGCGCGCACGACGCTGCGCGGGCTGCGGTAGTTGGCCGGCGCATGCATCACCGTCCAGCCCTCGGCCTCGAAGGGTTCGCGGCCATAGAGGTTCTGCATCGGATCCTCCAGCCAGTAGATGCGCGCATCGGGGCGATCGCCGACCAGGCGGAACAGGTCCTCGCGCCAGGCGGCGAGAAAGTCCTGGCCCTCATCGACGATCAGGTCGTCGACGGTCTCGCGCGGATCGACGGGCAGCGCCGCCGCCTCCCGCTCCATCCGGGCGAAGCTGTCGGGCCCGCCATACTCGATCGTGTGGCCGGCGTTCCGGAGCCGGCGCTCGCACCACTGGTGATAGGTGAACACCCGGGAGGGATCCGGCGCGATCTCGCGCAGGTGATCGGCCAGCGGCCGGTTGAAGCAGACATAGAGGGGCCGCCGTCCGTCGCGGGCGGCATCCTCCAGCAATGCGTAGGCGAGCTGGGTCTTGCCGCTGCCGGCCGTCCCGATCACCCGCAGGCGCAGCGCCCGCGCCTCGAGCCTGCGCGCCCAGGTCGCCAGTCCGCCCGAGAGGCGGGTGACGAGGGCTTCGGCACGCGAGAGCAGCGCGCTCACGTCGGGCACCAGCTCGAGCTCGTTGGCGAAGAAGCGCCGCAGCCGCGCCACCAGCTCGGGACGCTCGGGCTCGGCCAGCGGCAGGTCGCCGGGCTCGTCGCGCCGCCCCAGCTGGAGCAGCTCGCGCACCCGGCGCGCGATGCCGTCGGCGGCGCGCGAATCGACGATCTGGGCGGGGTCGAGGCCGGCGCTGCCCGGTTCGCGCACGGCGTAGTCCGGGCAATGGAGCAGGTAGTCGATCGCGGGCAGCTCGCCGCCGGTGACCGGCGCAAGGCGCTTGCGCAGGGCGTCGATCGTGCGGTCGAGCTCGAGCCGGATATTGCGGCGTCCACCGACATGCCGCTTCATGAGGCCTTCGGCGGTCTCGTCGAGAAAGCCGGTCTTCTGCTCGATCAGCAGCAGCCGCCCGGACGGCGCGATGACGACGAAGTCGATCTCGCCGATCGCAGCGAAGCCGCGCTCGACCCGGGTCCAGTGGACCCCGTGGAAGACCGTCACCGAGTCGGGCAGCCCGGCCTCGAGCCGGCCGAGCGTCTCGAGCTCGCGGGCCGCCGCGCCGGTCGCCTCGACCGCCCGCCAGTCGCTCGGGAGGATCTTCGCCATGACCGCCGACCCTAGCCGGATGCCCGCGCGACCCGGGCCTCGTAGCGCGCCACCGCGGCCACCGCGACCACGATCACGGCGCCGCCGACCAGGGCGGTCGGCGCGGGCATGTTGCCGAACATCAGGAAGCCCAGCATGGACGACCAGATGAGATCGAGGAAGCGCACCGACTGCAGGGCGGAGATGTCGACCTTCTCCATCGCCCGGTTGATGCAGTAGTGCGCGGTGCTGCCGAGCAGGCCGGCGAACAGGAAGATCGTCCACTGCCGCAAGGTCGGCGGTTCCCAGACCGCCAGCGCCAGCGGCAGCGAGAGGATCGACACCGTCAGCGCCTGCCAGACCACCAGCACGGAGCTGCGATCGCGGCGGGTGAGCACCTTGGCGAGCAGGAACGAGGTGGCGAAGGCCGGGGAGGCAGCCAGCATCACCAGGCTCCAGTAGCCGCCGCCACCGAAGCCGCCGAGGTGCGGCAACAGCACCACCAGCACGCCGCCGAAGCCCACGAGGGTGGCCAGCCAGCGTGCACGGGTCACCTTCTCCCCGAGGAAAAGCGCCGCGCCGAGCAGGATGAACAAGGGGGTGGTGAAGCCGATCGCGGTGGAGTCGGCCAGCGGCAGGTGCGGCAGCGCGAGGAAGAAGAGCAGCGTCGCGACGGTGTGCGCCAGGCCACGAAGCCACTGTCCGCGCATGTCCTTGGGCCAGTAGCTGCGCCAGCCGCTCTGGCGGATGCCGACCGCGATGACCGGCAGCATGACGATCAGGCCGAACAGCGCGCGCAGGAACTGCGCCTGCATCGAGTGCAGTTCCAGCGCCATCAGGCGCATCACCGCATTCATCGTCTGCAGCGCCATGCCGCTGGCAACCGCCCAGAGCAGCGCGAAGATCAGGCGGGACGCCGGCAAGTCGCCTGGCGCCGGAATTTTCCGGGTGACGGGATCGGACACCCGGCGAGTATATGCGGGCGCCGCGATTCGGGCCGGACGAACCGGCGCGCGCAGACGGACTGCGGAAGACGCGGTTTCCGCTGCCGCTACGCTCGTGTAATCTCAGCGCAGTCCCGGAGCCCGATCGATGACCCCCCTGCGCCCCCCTTCCTCCAGCGGAACCCCCTGGTGGCTGATCGCCATCGTCGTGGCGATCATCGTCGCCCTGTTCATCGCCTGGCGCACGGGCGTCTTCGGCGGCAGCGGCGAGATCATCCCGAGCCGACCGGGGGCGGTGCCCGGCGCGAGCGCGCCCGATACGCCGGCCTCGCCATCGACCGGGACCGACACGGCGCCCATCCCGGTTCCGCCGGCGCCGGGCGTGCCGCCGGACGACGGATCGCAGGCGCCGCAGGCCGAGCAGGAAGCCCGGGCGGCCGCGCGCGAGGGTCCGCGCTATCCGGTGCCCGCCCTCGACGAGCAGGCCCGCCGCAACGCGCCCCTGCCCGAGCCGGGCATCGCGAGCGACCCGCCGCTGGCCGCCGCCCTGACGGCCTTCGGCGACCGCGGCACGCTCACCGAGTTCTTCAACCTGCAGGACATCGCCCGCCGCTTCGTGATCACCGTCGACAACCTGCCGCGCGAGATCGTGCCTTCCCAGGCAAGCGCGGTGCGACGGATTCCCGGTCCGCTCGCGGTCCAGCCCGTCGAGGGCGGCTTCGAGCTGCAGAGCGACAACGCGCTGCGCTACCAGGCGTTCCTGCGCTTTGCCGAATCGATCGACCCCGGCACCGTGACGCGGCTCTATGTCCGCTTCTATCCGCTGCTCCAGTACGAGTACCAGCAGATGGGCTTCCCGGACGGGCACTTCAACGACCGGGTGGTCGCCGCGATCGACGACATGCTGGCGGCTCCGACGCCACGCGGCCCGATCAGGCTGATGCAGCCCAAGGTGCTCTACCGCTTCGCCGATCCCGCTCTCGAATCGCTCTCCGCCGGCCAGAAGATCATGGTCCGGATCGGGCCCGACAACGCCCGTCGGCTGCGCGCCGTACTGCTGCGCCTGCGCGACGAACTCACGACCCTCGGCAAGTAGGCGCCCCGGGGTATCCGACCCTTGCCGAACCCACGATGAAGCCAACGCGATGCTGCTGACACCCAAGGGATTCGAACCGCGCCTGGACCTCTCGCTCGACGATGACGCCATCGTCCATCTCTTCGTGCGCGACCGGCTGGTCCACAGCCTCGACGACACCGGTGCGATGCGCTGGGCGCAATACCGGGCCATGGGCTTTTCCGCCGAGCGGGTGCATTCGGTGGGCAGCTACGGGGGCCAGGCCCACGTGGCGGTCGCCCTGTCCGACGACTTCCCGACCGACATGCTGCCGCCGGGCTGGAAGGCCGCGGGGCTGCGCCAATGGTTCGGCATGCTCGACGAGCCGACCCTGTCGCTCGCGATGCGGGCGGTGCAGATCGTCGACTGGGACCGGCTGCACCGCTTCTGCGGCGCATGCGGCACGCCGACCGAGCTGCAGACAGGCGAACGCTCGCGCCGCTGCCGGGGCTGCGGCCTCATCGTGTATCCGCGGATCTCGCCGGCGATGATGGTGCTGGTCACCCGCGGCCGGCAACTGCTGCTCGGGCGCGGCCTGAACTTCGGCGCCAACATGTACAGCGCGCTCGCCGGCTTCCTGGAGGCCGGCGAGACGATCGAGGAAGCCGTGCAGCGCGAAGTGCGCGAGGAAGTCGGGATCGAGGTCGACCGGCTGCGCTACTTCGGCAGCCAGAGCTGGCCCTTCCCGAACTCCCTGATGATCGCGTTTCGCGCCGAGTACGTCAGCGGCGAGCTACGGCCGGATCCGGCCGAGCTGGCCGATGCGCGCTGGTTCGATCCCGAGGATCTGCCGAAGCTGCCGGGCCGCTTCAGCATCGCGCGCGAGCTCATCGACGACTTCCTGCAGGAACTGCGGGGAAGTTGAACCAGGCCCGCAGGGGCCGCAGAACCTGTGAACGGACCGGACGCGCCCGAGCGGTGCGCCAGGGGGGTTCCGATCGAGGCGCAAAGCGCAGCCATGTCGGGTGACATGGCGAGCATTTGCAACGAAGAGCGGGGCCGGCCTGGCGTGACGAGCGGGTGTGGCTGGTTCGTTCGCAGGTTCTTTAGCTTCCGATCACCTTCAGCCGGTTCTCGACGGACAGAACGCCCTCGACGGCCTGGGCGAGCTGCTCGATGCGCATCGACTGCTCGGCGGTCGGCACCTCGCCTTCGAGGACCACCCGGCCATCGTTGGTATCGACGTCGATCGCGAGGCTGCGCACGTCGTCCTCGGCCACCAGCGCGGATTTCACCTTGGCGGTGATCGCCGCGTCGCCGGCTGCGCCTTGCGCGCTGTCGACCGCGGACTGGGCCCGATCGCCGACCGACGGGCGGGGATCGGCCTGCGTGGTGGGCGGTGGCGGCGTCGTGCCGGGCACCGCCCCGACCGGCCCGGCGCGTTCGCCGGCGGTGGTATCGCCCGGGCCCGCCGCGCGGTCCGCGCCCTCCTGATTACAGGCGGCGAGCGCCATGGCCGCCGAAACGGCCGCGGCGATCAGCGTGTGTCTTTTCAGTTGTTCGATCTGCATGGCTATTACTCCTTGACTGGATTCGGTACCGGGCGTGTGTTTCCCGAAGCTTCCTCACTGGCTGGCTTGCCCTCGGCGTCCTGACGCCCGCCCCTGGCCCGGGCGTCCTCCCGCTGTGCCCGTTCGATGATCTCCCGGGCACTGCCCCGCAGGTCCGTGTCGGTCCGGCCGGCGGCCAGGTCGTCATAGGCTCGCCGCCCGCTCGCGCGGTCGGCGCCAGGCGCCATCGCACCGGTCGATTCATCGCGTTCGTGCGGCCCCTTGAGCGGCTTGTCGCCGACCTTCGGATTCACGTCCTCGCGGGTCGAGCGGGTCATGTCGCCGCCCGGACCGGGACCTCTGTCCCGCTGATCGAGCCGTCGTGCATAGCGGACTCCTTTGCTGCGGACCGACGTCGTGCCGGCCACTCCGTGACGCTGCAGCATCCATGCCCGTCGCCCGCGCAAACCTGGACGCACCCGCGAACCGCGTATCATCCGGAGTCGATTCGGGTTCCCGCCTTCGACGGCGGGTGAAAAGGGAAACAGGGCGCGCGGCCACCTCACCGCGCCAACCTGTGCTGCCCCCGCAACGGTACGCCGGTGTGGGTGTTCCATGAGCGACGGCTCAGGACCTGTGGACGGTTCGTTCACAGGTTCTCAGACCGTCCCGGCCACTGCGCACGACGCGGGAAGGCGGAACACCAGGACCGGCCAGCCCGGAGACCTGCCCGCATCACCAGGGACGATCGCGGGCGGCGAGGACTTCCGGGCGTGGCCATGCGCGGACGCCCTCGGTTCGATCCGTTCGCTTCGTCGATACCGATACGCCTGCGGGAAGGCAGGCCGAACAGGGAAGCGAACGATGCAACTCGAACCATCCGCAGGTCGCCGGCCGAGGCCGCGCGACAGATTCCGTCACACCACCACACCCTTGCTGAGCCTGTCACTGGCGCTGTCGCCATGCCTCGCGCCAGTCGCAGCAGCCCAGGACGCATCCACCCGACAACTCCAGCCGGTCGTGGTGAGCGCCAGCGGCTTCGCGCAATCGCTGGCCGACGCGATCCCCAACACCACGGTGCACACCCGCGAGGACATCGCGCGCTCGGGGCATGTCGATCTCCCCGGTCTGCTCGCGGGCGCCGCCGGGATCGACCTGGTGCGCAGCGGCGGCGCCGGCGGCCTGACGTCGACCTTCATGCGCGGCGCGGAGGCGCGCCAGATGCTGGTGCTGATCGACGGCGTGCGCATCGAATCGGGCACCACCGGCACCGCGCGGATCGAGAACCTGATGCTCGACCAGGTCGAGCGCGTCGAAGTGGTCCACGGCAACGTCTCGGCGCTCTACGGCTCGGCCGCCGTCGGCGGCGTGGTGCAGATCCTCACCCGGCGCGGCGAGGGCCCGCCGCGCGGCAATGCATCGATCGGCTTCGGCTCGCGCGGCGAGGAGCGGGCATCGGTCGGCTCTTCGGGCGTGTTCGGCGTCGACGGCGCCAGCAACTATTCACTGCAGGCGAGCCGCCATCGCACCGATGGCCGGTCGTCGATCGACACCCGCCTGCTGCCCACGGCCGATCCCGACAACGACGGCTTTCGCAACACCAGCTTCACAGGCTCGCTCGGCCACCGGCTGTCGGCGCGCCACCGCATCGGCGGCAGCATCTACTGGAGCGAATCGCAGGTCGAGCTCGATGATTCCTTCATGGTCGGCCCCGGCCGGGTGGAGATGCAGGATTCCCGGCTGACGGTCGCCTCCGCCTGGTGGGAAGCCCGCCCCACGACCCAGTGGCGCTCGAACCTGCGCGCGAGCGTGGTCGACGAGCGGTCCCGCACCCGCTACGCCTCGGGTGACGTGAGTCCGTTCGACACCCGCCGCAACGAGGTCGAATGGCGCAACGAGCTCGCCCTCGGCCCCGGCATGGCCAGCTTCGGGCTGGCCACCGCGCACGAGCGGATCGCGACGAGCGTCACCTACGATCGCGAGCGCCGCACCAGCCGCAGCGCCTTCGCCGGCTACGCCCTGAAGGCCGGCCCGCACCAAGCCGAGCTGGCGTTGCGCTACGACGACTATTCGGATGTCGGCGACGCCACCACCGGCTCGATCGGCTACGGCTATTCGGTCGACGAGCACTGGAAACTGCTCGGACGGGTCGCGACGGCGTTCAATGCGCCCACCTTCAACCATCTCTTCTATCCCGGCTTCAGCAATCCCGACCTCGATCCGGAACGCGCCCGCTCGATCGAGCTCGGCATCCAGTACCAGCGCGAAGCCACTCGCTTGCGAGCGACCGTGTTCCGCACCCGATACAGCGACATGATCGATTCCCCGCCGCCGACGTTCCTGCCGCTCAATGTAGCGAGCACCCAGGTGCAGGGGCTCGAGCTGACGGCGAGCGGCATCGTCTCCGGCTGGCGCATCGCGGCCAACGCGACCTTCCAGTCGCCGACCAACCGCCAGACGGGAGAAACCCTGCTGCGCCGTGCCAAGCGTTTCGGCGCTCTCGACGTGTCGCGCCGCTTCGGCGCCTGGGACGCCGGCGCCGATCTCGCCTGGGGCGGCTCGCGGCGCGATTTCCATATCGAGACCTTCATGCCGGTCATGCTCGAGAGCCGGGCCCGCCTCGGGCTGCGCCTGCAGCGGGAGATATTCACCGACACGAGCATCGTGATGCGCCTGGACAACGTCACCGACGACGACACCCCGACGGCGCACGGCTACATCGCGCCGGGCCGCGCCTTCTTCGTGATGCTGCGCTGGCAGCCGTCCTAGAGATATGAAACGGCCCCCACGCTCGCAATCGCTCGCTGCCCCCCGAGGGGGCGCTCAGTGGCTTCGGGCGGCCGGGCGCCACTGAGGATGCACCGCGCACCCCGCCTCGCGTGGCCCCTGATCGCGCTCGCCGCCCTGCTCGGGTTCGGGCTCGCGGGCGCCTGCGGCAGCGGGGGATGCGCGCCGGCGATGTGGTGGTGGTGGGCGGATGGCGCCGATCCGCTCGCCCGCGAGCTCGTCCTCGGCCTGCGGCTGCCGCGGGCGGCGGCGGGCTTCGCGGTCGGGGGCCTGCTCGCGCTCGCCGGGGCGCTGCTGCAGGTCCTGTTGCGCAACCCGCTCGCCGATCCCTGGGTGCTGGGTGTCTCGGGCGGCGGCGCGCTCGGCGCGGTGCTCGCCATGTGGGCCGGGGCCGGCGCGGCGCTGGTCACCGGCGCCGCCTGGATCGGCGCGGCGGTCTCGACCCTGCTGCTGTTCGCGGTCGGCGCGGGCGGTGCGCCCCGCGGCCCGGCCCACGGGGCGGTGGCGCCGCTGCGCATCCTGCTCACCGGCGTCATGCTCGCCTCCGGATGGGGAGCGCTGCTCACCCTGGTGCTGAGCCTCGCCCCCGACGCCCGCCTGCGCGGCATGCTCTTCTGGCTGATCGGCGATCTCGCCGGCGCGGACGGCTGGCTGGCGCCGGCGCTCGCCCTGGCCGCCGGCCTGGCGGTGGCGATGCGGCTCGCCCCCGCGCTCAACCTGATGCTGCTCGGCGATGCCCGCGCCTTCTCGCTCGGCGTCGACGTCGCTCGCCTGCGCCTGGCGACCTGCCTGCTGGCGGCGCTCGCCGCCGGCTTCGCGGTGACCACCGCCGGCGCGATCGGCTTCGTCGGCCTGATCGTGCCGCATTCGCTGCGCCTCGTGCTCGGCAACGACCAGCGCGGCCTGCTGCCCGCCTGCGTGATCGCCGGCGGCAGCCTGGTGGTCGTGGCCGATACGCTCGCCCGGACCGTCGTCGCCCCGATCCAGCTGCCGGTCGGTGCGATCGTCTCCCTGGTCGGCGTACCGGTCTTCCTCGGGCTGCTCGTGCGCAGCCGGGCGTTGCGATGAGCCGGACGGGCCCCCTCGTCGAATGGCGCGATGCCGTGGTGCACGCGCCCGACGGCCGGCGCCTGTTCGGCCCCTTCGACTGGGTGGTCGAGCCCGGCGAATTCTGGTGCCTGGTCGGCGCGAACGGCGCCGGCAAGAGCAGCCTGCTGGCCACCGTCGCCGGGCTGATCACGCCCCCGGCGGGCCGCCTGTCGATCGCGGGACGCCCGATCGAAGCCTGCGACATCGCCACGCTCGCCAGCCTGCGCGGCCTGCTGCCGCAGTCCTTCGAGGCCCCTTTCGGGCTGGACGCACTGCAGACCGTGATGCTCGCCCGCGATCCGCTGCGACGGCTTCTGCCGCGCAGACTCCTGGGCGACAGCGCCGCCGACCGCAGCGCGGCGCTGGCGGCGCTGGCCCGCCTCGGCGTCGACGGGCTCGCCCTGCGCGACATGGGTACGCTCTCGGGCGGCGAGCGACAGCGCGTCGGGCTTGCCTCGCTGCTGGCCCAGCAGCCCCTGCTCCACCTGCTCGACGAGCCGCTCGCCCACCTCGACATGCGCCACCAGGTCGCCGCGATGCGCCTGTTCGCCGATCTCGTCGCCGCCGAGCCGGTGGCGGTCGTGGCGGCGATCCACGATGTATCGCTCGCGGCCCGGCATGCCAGTCATGCCCTGCTGATCGGCAGCCGTGGCGAGGTCAGCGCCGGCCCAGTCGATGCGGTGCTTGAGCCCGATGCGGTCTCGGATGCGCTCGGCTTCCCGATCCGGCGCATCCTGGTCGACGGTGCGCCGACCTACGTGCCCGCAGGCGATACGACATGAGTAGGCGCCCACTGCGATTCCTTCCTGCGGCATTGATGACAGCCGGGCTTGCCATCACGATCGCGGCCGGCACGCGGGCGGGCACCCCGCCGGCCCCTGCCCCGATCAGCGTGACCGGCGCCGGCGGCACGACGACCACCCTTCCCGCGCCGGCCCGGCGAATCATCAGCCTGGCGCCCCATCTCACCGAGCTACTGTTCGCCGCCGGCGCCGGCGACCGACTGGTCGGAGTGAGTGCCTACAGCGACCATCCACCAGCGGCACTCGCGATCGCGCGCATCGGCGACAGCCATGCCTTCGACATCGAGCGCATCCTGGCACTGCGCCCCGACCTGCTCGTCGGCTGGGATGCGGGCAATGCGCCGCGCCATATCGCGCAGCTGCGCCGACTCGGCATCCCGGTCCATCTCGAAGGCGCCGAACGGCTCGACGACATCGGGGCAGCGCTCGAGCGCCTCGGCCGCCTGGCCGGCACCGAGGCGGCGGCCCACGAAGCGGCGCGGCGCTATGGCGAGCGCCTGGCCGACCTGCGTGCCCGCCATGTCGGGGCCGCACGGGTGCGCGTCTTTCACCAGGTATGGGACGAACCTCTCATGACCATCAACGGCCGACATCCGGTCAGCGACCTGATCGCGGCCTGCGGGGGCGAGAACGTCTTCGCCGAGTCCCCGGCGCTGGTGCCGGTGGTGTCGCGCGAGGCCGTCCTGCGGGCGGCCCCCGAAGTGATCACCGCGGCCGAGGCCGATGACGGCGATCCGCTCGCCGCCTGGCGACGCTGGCCCACGTTGCCGGCGGTCGCCGCCGGCCTGCTCGTCCGATTGCCCGCCGATGCGGTCAGCCGGCTCTCGCCCCGCCTGCTGGAGGCTGCCGAGCCCCTGTGTGAGGCGATCGAGGCGGCACGCTGAGAACCCCCGCGGGCGAGCCGATCCGGTATCGTCGGACATCCAGTCCGCCCCGATACCTCGCCAGGAGACCCCATGAGCCTGACCCTCTACGGCACCGCCGCCTCGCGCGCCGCCCGCTCTCTCTGGATGCTGGAGGAGCTCGGGGTTCCCTATGTCCATGTAGGCACCCACTATCTGCATGGCGAAAGCCGGAAGCCGGAGTTCCTGGCGATCAATCCCAATGGCAGGATTCCGGCGCTGGTCGATGGCGATGTCATGGTGTGGGAGTCGATGGCGATCAACCTCTACCTTGCCCGCCGTTTCGGCGGGCCGCTGGCCGCCGCCGATCCTGCCGAGGAAGCCGGCCTGCTGCGCTGGAGCTTCTGGGTCATGACCGAGTGCGAGAAGGACGCGCTCGCCATCCTGTTCCACCGCTTCGCGCTGCCGCCCGAGCAGCGCCGGCCGGGGCTCGCCGACGCGGCGGAGAAGGCGCTCGCCCGCCCCTACGGCGTGCTCGAGGCCGAGCTCGAGGGCAGGGAATATCTCGTGGGAAACCGCTTCACCGTGGCCGACCTGAACGTCGCGGCGGTGCTCGCCTGGGCGGCGGCCGCACCAGGGCTCGGCAACGCCCATCCCCGGGTGGGCGACTGGCTGCGGCGCTGCCTGGGCCGGCCGGCGTACAGGAAGGTCCGCGAGATGGCGCGAAGCTGACGGAGGGACCGGCAGGAAGAAAAACGCCCGGCACGAGGCCGGGCGGAGACTGCGGCTCACGGGGGATTGGCCGCAGGGGGAGGAGACTGAGAACATGTCCCGGCACAACACGGGGATGCGCTACGCCAGAACCGTCCCGGCAACAGCCGATAATCGCCGTCGGCTGCTCCCATCCATTGCATCGCAGAATTCATGCCCGTCCCCGCCGACCCCGAGCCGGTATGTTGACCGGCCAATATTTCCGCTTCGGCGCCAGCGCCGGGCCTCGCTCCCGCCGCGGGCATCGGGTTTGCGTCAACGCCTGCATCAGAGACTCCTGAAGTGAGGCCGCCGAGAACTCGCCGGCACGGCATGCGCCGCATGATGGCCAGCGCGGGACTCCTCAGCGCACTGGCGCTGCTCGATGGCTGCACTACACCCGACATGCTGCCCGACCGGACCACCGCACTGCAGATGGCCCAGGAGCGCCGGACGCTCCCCGTCGAGGAGCGCTACCGCCACCGCGATGCCGGTAGCGAGCTGAGCGCCGGCAACGAGGTATCGCTGCTGGTCGACGGACCGGCCAACTTCGCGGCGATGATCGAGGCGGTCGAAGCCGCCCGCGAGCAGATCGACGTGGAGACCTACATCTTCGAGCCGGTAGGCATCGGCGCCGAGCTGATCGATGCCCTCGAGCGCCGGGCGCGCGCAGGGCTGCGGGTCAACCTGATCTACGACAGCATCGGTTCGATGCGCACGCGGCGCGACGCCTTCGCCCGGCTCGAGGCGGCCGGCATACGCCTGTGCGAGTTCAATCCGGTCAACCCGCTGCGGGCGGTGAACCGATGGTCCCTGAACCATCGCGACCATCGCAAGATGCTGATCGTCGACGGCCACACCGCCTTCACCGGCGGGCTGAACATCAGCGGCGTCTATTCCTCGAGCGCCAGCCCCGGCCGCTCGCGGCGCCACCATGAGCGGGACGAACCGCCGTGGCGGGATTCCGGCGTGAAGCTGCGCGGACCAGCCGTCGTACGGCTGCAGCAGCTCTTCGGGCAGACCTGGGCCTCGCAGGGCTGCGGCGACTACGCGCCGATCGCCGAGCGCGACACGACGCCGGCCGACCCCGATGCGCAGCGCAGGGAAGTCCGCATCGTCGCGAGCGGCCCTCAGTCGAACCGGGCGAGCAACTACGCGGTGCTGCGATCGGCGATTCTGCTCGCCACCGACCGCATCTGGCTGACGACCGCCTATTTCGCGCCCGACGACGGCCTCGTCGCCGACCTGCGCGAAGCGGCCGGGCGCGGAGTGGACGTGCGGCTGCTGCTTCCCGGCCCCAGCGATTCGGCGCTGCTGCGCTGGGCGGCCCAGGCGCGATACCCGGCGCTGCTCGATGCCGGCGTGCGCATCTTCGAGCGCCAGGACGCATTGCTCCATGCCAAGACCGCGGTGATCGACGGCTACTGGCTCAGCGTCGGGACCGCCAATCTCGACTATCGCAGCTTCCTTCACAACGACGAGTTGAGCATCATCGTGCTGGATCGGCGTCTCGGCGAGGAGATGGAGGCGCTGTTCGAATCCGATCTCGAGCACTCGGTCGAAATGGATCCGGCCCGCATCGCTGAACGCGGCATGCTCGAGCGGGCTAGAGGCTGGTTCGCCCGCCTCTGGGAATACTGGCTATAGCTGGATCTAGACGGTGTCGCAGACGATCGCCAGGCGCAGCAGGATCGGATCGCCGCCGCTGGCCTGCGTCACCAGGGTGTCGACCGAGAGGGTATTGCCCGAGAGGGTGAACGCCGGCAGGCGGGTGCCGTCGAACACCACTCGCCCCTGATGGCGGAACACGACGGTCGCCACCGGATCGGCGGGCGGCTCGCGGGTGAGCGCGACCACCAGGTACAGGCCATCGCGGTTGGCGTCGCCCAGCGCCGGCGCGGCCTCCCCGTCGGACCAGAATATGAAAGGCTCGCCCTTGCGGGCAAGACGGCAACGTCCGATCATCTCCAGGGGCGTCTCGCCGATCCTGCCCTTGAGACGAGCCTGCCCCGGGGCCTCCGAGGCTTCGGTGCGAGCCGAGGCCGATGCGGCGCACACCCACAGCGCGACGGCCAGCAGGCAGGCGGCGGTCGCCCGCCAGGAACAGGACATCGAGATTCTCCACCAGCCAGCGTCGGCACTGCCGCCAGTATCGACAGCCGACGCATCGCCCGTCAAATCACAGCCGTCGCCATCCGACGACCGGTCGTCGCCGGTACCCGACATGCCCCGGCAGGCGCTGCTAAGATCGCCCGGCCGCCTCTCGCGCTGCCATCGGAGCCATGAAGAACAATCGCCGCAACTACTACCGGATCCTGCATGTCCAGCCCGAAGCCCCGGCCGAGATCATCAAGGCGAGCTACCGCACCTTGATGAGCAAGCTGAAGATGCATCCGGACCTGGGCGGCGACCACGAGCTCGCGATCCTCGTCAACGAGGCCTATGCGGTGCTGAGCGACCCCGAGCGGCGCGCCGCCTACGATCTCGAGATCGGCAGGGTGCCCTACCGCGGGCGCCGGGGCCCGCGACCCGAACCCGCCGACCATCCGGCGGGATGGAGCGCACAGGGTCCCGCGGGCGAGCCCGACCGGCCCGCCGCGAGCGCCGCGACGGGCGATGACGAAGGCCACTGTCCGTGGTGCCGCACGGCGGCGCCGCCGAAGATCAAGCCCGATACCCGCTGCATGCGCTGTCGGGCCCCGCTCGCGAAACCGCCAGGGCCGGGTGCCGGAGCGCATGAGCTCTTCGGGCGGCGAGGCGCGACCCGGCGACCGCGGGCCAACCTGGCGATCATGCAGCGGCTCGACGGCGGCGCGACCCTGTCGGTGCGGCTGCGCGACATCTCGCTCTCGGGCCTCGGCCTGATCACCACCACGGCGGTTCCCGACAACACCCGGGTGCGGATCCAGTCGCAGGATTTCGAGGCAATCGCGATGATCATCGGCAGCCAGCGCGACGGGGGCGAGCATCTCCTGCACGCGCGCCTGCTGAGCCTCGCGCTGACCCGGCGAACCGGGGTCTTCATGTCGGAAACCGCCTGAACATGCCGACCGGATCCCGGCTCGGCACCGTCGACATGGTGCTGACCGGGCGCGCGGTCGAGTTCGCACGCCAACGCCCGAGCGCAATCGCGAAGGCGCCACGCACGGGCCGGGTGGCCGTCTGGCGCACGGGACTCGATGGCGACGAACAGGGCGACACCCGCTTTCACGGCGGCCCCGACAAGGCGGTGCATGCCTATGCCGCCGAGCATTACCCCGAGTGGATCGACGAGCTCGGCCGTCTGCCGGTGCTCGCCGCACCCGGCGCCTTCGGCGAGAACCTCAGCACCACCGGCATCACCGAGGCGGGCCTGTGTCTCGGCGATCGCCTGCGCATCGGCAGCACGGTGTTCGAAATATCGCAGGCCCGACAGCCCTGCTGGAAGCTGAATGAGCGCTTCGGCGTGCCGGACATGGCGCGGCGCGTGCAGGACAAGCTGCGCACCGGCTGGTACCTGCGAGTGCTCGAGCCCGGCAGCGTCGCCGCTGGCGACGATATCCTCCTGCTCGAAAGGCCGCACGCGTCCTGGCCCCTGCTGCGGCTCATGCGGTTGCTCTACGGGCCGCCGGCGGGCGGCGGTGCATTGCGCGAAGCGCTGCGCTTGCCGCTGGTGCCGTCCTGGCGAGCGCTCATCGAGCGCCGGCTCGCGACCGGCACGATCGAGGACTGGAGCCCGCGCATCGACGGGCCCGCCTGACAGGCTGCGAACGCCATCCTCCGCGGAAACGTCGGCGCCTTCAGCTGCGCTTGCCGTCGCTCTTCGGCGTGACGCTGCGGCTCGCATCGGTGCCGGCCGAGGCGCCGGCATCGACCGGGAGGATGACGCCGGTGATCCAGCGGGCGGCATCGCTCGCGAGAAAGCACACCGCCTCGGCGACATCCCAGGCGGTGCCTTCGGTCTGCAGCAACGAGGCGAGACGCCGACGCTCGCGCATTTCATCCGTCATCCCGCGGGAGGCCACCATCGGCGTGTAGACCATGCCGGGCGCCACGCAGTTGACGCGGATGCCCTCGGTGCCGTGCTGCGCGGCCATCGCGCGTGTGAGGTTGATCACCGCGCCCTTGGCCGTCGGATACAGCAGGCTGGGATGGCCGCCGACGAAACCGGCGACCGAAGCCATGTTGACGATCGCGCCGCGCCCGGCGACGCGCATCGGCGGAATCGCGAACTTCGCCATCAGCATCATCGAGCCGACATCGACCCGCATCGCATGATCCCAGCCCTCGATGTCGACATCGACCGCGTTGCCCGGCGGGCCGCTGATGCCGACGTTGTTGACCAGCACATCGACCCCGCCCCAGCGATGGAGCGCATCGCCGACCAGGGCCTCGCAATCCTTCGGACGGGAAACATCGGCCGCGCATGCCGCGGCCTCGCCTCCAGCGTCCCGGATGCGCTTCACGGTGTCGCGTGCCGCATCGATCTCCAGGTCCGCCACCAGCACCTTCGCGCCGCGCATCGCCAGCAGCATCGCGCTCGCCCGGCCGTTGCCGATGCCCTCCCCGCGCGAGCCGCCGCCGGTCACGATCGCCACCCGCCCGTCGAGGCGGATGCTGGCATTGGCGTCGTAGGCGGTGCCGGTGGTCATGCGGCTTCCCGTCAACGCGTCCCGAACAGCGCCGCCCCGTACGAACGGGCGCCGCTCACCCCGGCGACCAGGAACTCGCGTATCGCCGTGCCTTCGATGGTGGAGGTCAGGCCGATGCCACTGATCGCCTGGTTCGGCAGGGTGCAGGCGGAGCCGAAAACGATGGTGACGTCGAAGACGTTCACGCCCGCGCGCGGCGTCGCGTTGCCGGTGAACTGGCATTTCGGGCCGACGTTGTTGCGGCTGTCGATGCCGCTGAAGCTGCCGTCGGGCTGGATCGTCAGCTCGACCGGAATGCCGTCGACCGTCGTCTGCATCGGCCAGGCCCCGACGATGTCCGCCAGGTCCGCCGGCCGCCCGAAGTCGTAGGTGGTCGCCGGGATCGGCGCGCCGGAGAAGGCCATCGTCCAGTCGGTGAAATCGGCGACGCCGATGACCGACTGGCTCGTGTAGTTCGCCTCCAGCCTGCCGGGCGCGCCCGGCAGGATGCCGAAGAAGTCCCGCGCATTGACGGAGCTGAACTCGCCGTCGGCGGAAACCCCCGATCCCTGCACGAAGCCTTCGATGACGAAGCCGCTGACGGTATCGCCACCATAGAGGGCCCAGTAGTCGCCGCCCGGCAGGAAGAGCATCCTGGTGTCGCCCCGGTCGGGACCGATCTCGAAGGGCCCCCACCAGGCGCCCTGCAGGCTCGACGGCGGGGTGCCGGGGCCTCCGGGGAGCCCGGGATTGACGCCATCGCCACCCTTGCCGCCGGCGCCGCCTCCGCCGCAGGCCGACATCGCGAACGCTGCGGCGGCCGCCAGACCCAGGGCCATTGCTCTCTTTCCGACTGCGGACATCTGCGTTTCCCGATTCGATTCCCGCAGATGATCGCGCAACATCGGTGCTTCGCGCCAGTCGGCCGCCGGAGAGCCCGGCGCAGGGCCGGCCCGGCGGCCATCAATCGCTCGGGATCACCGGATCGCCGCGCCGCAGGATCCCGGGCACGATCACGTCGGCATACACGCCGAAGCAGGCATCGACGCGCTGCGCGAGCTCGCGCAGGATCGACAGGTCACGCCCCAGCGCACCTTGCGGGGCGGTCACCATGACGCAGCGCTGCGTGGGCTCGCGAACCTGCAACAGCACCTCGCCGATGCGCAGGCGACGACCGATCCAGCCCGACTCCACCGGGCCTTCGTCGTCGGTGGCGATCAGCAGGTTCGGACGGAACCGGGCCGCATCGATGTCCGAATCCGGCAGTGCGCGGCGCAGCCAGGCGAGCGATGCGCTGGTGAGCAGATGGACCGGGCCGGAATCGAGGTGCGGCACGTCCGCCTCGGGCGCCAGCGCCACGGTGTCGCCGAACCAGGCCGAGAGCGCAGCGTCGGCAGCGGGATCGCCGGCCTCGAAGGCGCGTCCGTCGGGAAAGCGCAGGACCGGCCTGGGCTCGCCGTCCACGGCATCGAGCCGGTCCGGCAACTCGGCGGCGAACCCGAGCAGGCCGTCGAAGAAGCGAAAGCGCCGGGTCGTCTTGCCGCTGCCCAGCTTGCCCTGCGCATCGCGCAGGGCCCAGGCGCGATCGCCGCGCACCCCGCGCGCCTCCAGCCGCAGGGATTCGCGCGATTCGCCGCCGACCGACTTCACCGGATAGCGCCAGAGTCCGGCCACCATGCCCAGGCGCGCGGCAGCATCGCCGGCGGGCGTCGTCCTGCTCATGCGAGTCCCTCGCGCACGCGGCCCTCGAGGCCGTGGAACACCGCGAGCGACGCATGGGCGTCGTTCGCCGCGTAGAGCAGCTGCGCCGGGCGCAGCCGCGGCTGTGCCCAGTTCGAGGTGGTGGCGGATTTCGGCTTGCGCAGGCGCTGGCCGAGAACGATCGCGACGGCGGCCTTGAGCCCGACGTCGTGCCGGTAGCCGGTCTCGCGCAGGCGCCGCGCGAGGTCGATCGAGGCACCGAGCCGGATGCCGGTCCTGGCGAAGAGCGGCTCGCGATCCGAGCGCAGGCCGAAGCCGACCTTCACGATGTCGTCGGACTCGAGCACCATGCGCAGGAACTCGCGCGGCATCTCCGGCCCGACCTGGACGATGAAGGCTTCCTCGAGCGTCGCGAGCTGCACCACGTGCGGGCCTTCGTTCGGCTGGCCGCGCACGAAGACCGGTTTCGACTCGGTGTCGAAACCGACATGGCCTGCCCGGGCGAGGGCCCGGCCGGCATGCTCGCCTTCAGCCTCGTCGCGCACGACATGGATCCGCTCGAGCGGCAGCCCGACGAACTCCGGCATCTGCGCGATCGCTTCGCGCGAGGGTCGCTGCAGCGGCGCGGCGCCCTTTCCCGGCGCCGCTGCGGCGCGCGCATTCGATTCCATCGACGGATTCCCTCGCGTGGCGCCGCTTCGTACCGGCGGCTCATGCAGCCGAAGGATAACGGACCGCCGGTGCTGCCTGCACCCCGGCGCGGAACATCGCACAATGCGCAACAGGAGAATGACATGGCGAGCACCCCCGGGAAACCGTTCCATCCGCCG
This sequence comes from Burkholderiaceae bacterium, assembly GCA_023954135.1. Classification (GTDB taxonomy): domain Bacteria; phylum Pseudomonadota; class Gammaproteobacteria; order Burkholderiales; family Burkholderiaceae_E; genus JAMLIN01. The sequence goes on from JAMLIN010000001.1 coordinate 106,890, forward strand.
TCCGACCCGCGCTGGCAGGCGCTGCATCCGGAACCGGCGCTCGAGCCGACGCTCGAGATCGTCGATGCGCACCACCATCTCTTCGATCGGCCGAGCTGGCCCTACCGGCTCGAGGACCTGCTCGGCGACTTCGCCGGCGGCCATCGCATCAGCGCCTCGGTCTACGTCCAGTGCGGCGAGCATTACCTCGCCGAAGGCCCGCAGGCACTGCGGCCGACCGGCGAGACCCGCTTCGTCGACGCCGCCGCCCGGCGCAGCCTGCACATGACCGAAGGCGCGGTGCATGCCTGCGCCGCCATCGTCGGCTTCGCCGACCTCACCCTCGGCGCCGCGGTCGACGAGGTGCTCGAAGCCCACCTGCATGCGGCACCTTCCCGGTTCCGGGGCATCCGCCACGGGCTGTCGACCGATCCCGATCCCGCATTCGCCCGCGTCGGTCCCCGCCCGCCGCCGGGCCTGATGGCCGAGCCGGCGTTCCGCGAGGGCTTCGCCCGGCTGGCGCCGCACGGCCTGTCCTTCGACGCCTGGCTCTATCACCCGCAGATCCCCGAGCTGGTCGAGCTCGCCCGGACATTCCCCGATACGACGATCGTGCTCGACCACGTCGGCGGCCCGCTGGGCCTGGGTCGCTATGCCGGCCGGCGCGACGAGGTGTTCGCGCAATGGCGCGCGTCGATCACGGCGCTGGCTGCCTGCCGGAACGTCGTCGTCAAGCTCGGCGGCCTCGGCATGCGACTGACCGGCTTCGGCTTCGAGGAAGGCGCCACCCCGCCGGATTCGGCGACCCTGGCCGCGGCCTGGAAACCCTGGATCGATACCTGCATCGAAGCCTTCGGCGCCGAGCGGGCGATGTTCGAGAGCAATTTCCCGGTCGACGGCTGCTCATGCGGCTACGGCGTGCTATGGAACGCATTCAAGCGCATAGCCGCCGACGCCTCGGCCGACGAGAAGGCGGCGCTCTTTCAGCAGACGGCGCGCCGGGTCTACAGGATCTGATCGATCCATCGAGAGCCCGGCCGGCATCCACCGACACCCCCGAACCACGGAGATCCCCAGCATGTCCAACGATACCGAGTACGTCCCGCCCAAGGTCTGGACCTGGAACAAGGCGAGCGGCGGCCGTTTCGCCAACATCAACCGGCCGATCGCCGGGCCGACCCACGACAGGGAACTGCCTGTCGGCCGGCATCCGCTGCAGCTCTACTCGCTCGCCACGCCCAACGGGGTGAAGGTCACTGTGATGCTCGAGGAGCTGCTCGCCGCCGGCCATGCCGGCGCCGAATACGATGCCTGGCCGATCCGCATCGGCGAGGGCGACCAGTTCGGCAGCGGCTTCGTCGCGATCAATCCGAACTCGAAGATCCCGGCGTTGCTCGATCGCAGCGGCCCCGAGCCGATCCGGGTGTTCGAATCCGGCTCGATCCTCGTCCATCTCGCGGAGAAGTTCGGTGCCTTCCTGCCCACCGAGCCGGCGAAGCGGGCCGAATGCCTGTCGTGGCTGTTCTGGCAGATGGGCAGCGCCCCCTATCTCGGCGGCGGCTTCGGCCACTTCTATGCCTATGCCCCGGTGAAGATCGAGTACGCGATCGACCGCTTCGCGATGGAGGCCAAGCGCCAGCTCGACGTGCTCGACCGGCGGCTCGCCGAGGTCGAGTACCTGGCCGGCGACGAATACACGATCGCCGACATGGCCGTCTGGCCCTGGTACGGCGCGCTGGCCAAGGGGCTGGTCTACGAGGCGGGCGAGTTCCTGTCGGTGCACGAGTACAAGAACGTCCAGCGCTGGACCGACCAGATCGCGCAGCGCACGCCGGTCAAGCGCGGCCGGATGGTCAACCGCCTGGTCGGCGATCCGGCGAGCCAGCTGCACGAGCGGCATGACGCCAGCGACTTCGATACGAAGACGCAGGACAAGCTGAATCCGGGCGGCTAAGGAGGCAGCCCAGCCCGACGAGGGTCGTTTCGACCGCCTCGTCGAGTGGGGTGTGCGGCTCGGCGCCCAGCACCCCCAGCAGGCGGGCGTTGTCGAAAGGCAAGGGCTCCTGCCAGAAGCGGCGCACCTCGCGCATCTCCCGCAGGCTCTCGTTGAAGGGCGCGAGCAGGGGCAGCAGCCACCAGGGGAAGGCCTGCACGCGTGGCTCGCCGCCGCCGTGGCGGGCAACGATGCGCCGGATCGCCGCCGTCATGGCCGTGCCGTCGGGATCCCAGTGGCCCGCCATATGGAAGCGCGCGAAGGGCTCGAGCGCGTCGGCCCGATCGAGCAGCTCCACCATGGTGCGCGCGACATCGGGCAGGTAGCCCCATTGGTGCCCCGTACCCGGCCGACCGGGGTAGCGGAGGTTGCGCACCGGCCGGCCAGGCCTGATCATCGCCTGCGAGAACCAGCTGCCGCCGGCCCGGGGGCCGAAGTAATCGCCCGCTCTAACGACGAGCGCGCGGCCCCGGCCCGATTCGGCGAAGGCGCGCAGCCTGGCCTCCATCTCGACCCGGATCGCGCCCTTGGACCCGGCCGGATGCTGGGGCGCTTCCTCGGTGACCGGCAGGGCGACGCCGGGCCCGTAGTTGTAGATCGTGCCGGGCAACACCACGATGGCACCCTCGGCGCCGGCGGCCGCCAGGCTGCTGTCGAGCATCGGCAGCACGAGTTGCGACCAGCGTCGGTAGCCCGGCGGATTGATTGCATGGGCGATCACGTCGCAGCCGCGTGCCGCCGCCGCGACCGCCGACCGGTCGAGCGCATCGCCGGCGATCCAGTCGATGCCTTCGCGCCGACCCGGTCGGGCGCTGCGATTCATGGCGCGGACCGACCAGCCGCGATCACGCAGCTGCCTGGCCAGCTCGCCGCCGATGCCGCCGCCGGCCCCGAGGACCAGTGCGGTCCGGTCTTTCTTCGTCATGACCGATCTCCTCGAATCGTTGCGATGGAAGGAGTCTGGCCGCGGATCGACAGCAAAGAAATTGCCGAAGAAGATGGATCGGCCATACATTCATGCATGGCCAACCCGATCGACTGGACCCTCTACCGGACCTTCCTCGGCGTCCTGCGCGAGGGCTCCCTCTCGGGCGCCGCGCGGACCCTGGGCATCACCCAGCCGACGGCGGGCCGGCATGTCGCCGCGCTCGAGCGGGCGCTGCGGGTGGTGCTGTTCACCCGCTCGCCGAGCGGGCTGCAGCCGACCGAAGCGGCCCTCGCCCTGCAGCCGCTCGTCAAGGCCATGGCGGACACCGCGGCGGCGCTCGAGCGGGCGGCGAGCGCCCGCGGCGAGGGTGGCGACGACGCGCTGCGCGGCGTGGTGCGCATCACCGCCAGCGACGTCATCGGCCTCGAGGTGCTGCCGCCGGTCCTGGCCCGGCTGCGCGAGCGCCATCGGGCGCTCGTGCTGGAGCTCGCGCTGACCGACCGGGTCGAGGATCTCCTCCATGGTGAAGCCGACATCGCGGTCCGGATGGTCCGGCCCGGCCAGGAACGACTGATCGCCCGCCGCATCGGCGAGGTGGAGCTCGGCATGCATGCGAGCCGGGGCTACATCGCGCGGCACGGCGCACCGGGGGACGTACAGGAGCTGCTAGGGCCTGTTCACCCTGCGATGGTCCCCGCGCCGGGGTCTGACGGGTCGCCAGACGAGGCGCCGGCGACGCGCGTGGCGGTGCCACGCAAGGAGTCGGCAACGAAGTATGGCAGCCCGCCAGACCCCGGCCCGAAGGGTGAGCGCGAGAAAAGCACACACTCGGCGTTGCAAATGCTCGCCGTGGCCCCGCCACGGCTGTGCTTTGCGCCTTGATTGTGCGCTTTTCTCGCGCTCACGCGGGGACCATCGCAGGGTGAACAGGCCCTAGACCATTCGCTGGTCGGATTCGATCGCGAGACGCCCTTCCTGCGCGATGCGGCCCGGCGCCTGGGCGGCATCGGCCGCGAGACCTTCGCGCTTCGCTGCGACAGCAACGCCGCGCAGCTCGCGATGATCCGGGCCGGCGCCGGCATCGGCATGTGCCAGGTCGCGCTTGCCGGTCGCGGCGAGCCGCTGGTGCGGGTGCTGCCCGAGGCGTTCTCGCTGCGTCTCGAAGTCTGGCTGACGATGCACGAGGACCTGCGCCACAGCCCGCGTTGCCGGGTCGTGTTCGATGCGCTCGCCCGGGCGCTCGGCGCGTATGTCGGCTCGATCGAGGCGTCAGCCGACACGGCGCCAGGGTATACGAAGTAAGCCCATACTCTTTCTGATCGCACCTGTCACGGGCCTGATACTTGCTCGTCGCAGCCCGGTCGCCGCCGGGACGCCCGCCATGAAGAAATCGGCGCACCGCCCGGCGGACGACGATGTAGACTCGACCCGCTGTACCGCGTCGCCGCGCCCCCGCTCAATGTCGGAGCGCGGCGGCTTCGCCAATCTCCGGAGAACGACCATGGGTTTCTTCAGCAAGATCCTCGACAAGCTCGGCATCCGCAGCGCACAAGCTGCGGAAACCCCCGCCCAGACGGCCGCCCCGGCCGCCGATGCGCCGGCGCAGCCGCAGGCAATTCCAGTGGTCGACGTCGTCGCCCAGCTCGAGCAGCGCGCCGCCGCCAATCCGCAGAAGCTCAACTGGCGCACCTCCATCGTCGACCTGCTCAAGCTGCTCGACATCGACAGCAGCCTCGCCGCGCGCAAGGAACTCGCCACCGAGCTCGGCTGCCCGGCCAACCTGATGTCCGACTCGGCGCAGATGAACATGTGGCTGCACAAGAAGGTGCTCGAGCGCATCGCGGCCAACGGCGGCAACGTGCCCGCCGACCTGCTCGACTGACGAGCCCGTAGCAGCGGGTTCCACGGCCCGGCGGGCAAGCCCCGCCGGCCAGGGAGAAGACACATGCAGATCACGGATCTCCTCGCCCAGCTGGGCGGGCTCGACTCGATGTCGCGCGAGCTCGGCGTCGACCGGCGACAGGCGGCTTCCGGAGTGGAAGCCCTCCTGCCGGCGATCCTCGGTGGCCTCAAGAAGCAGGCGCAGACGCAGCCCGGCGGGGTGGAAGGCCTTGGCGGGCTGCTCGGCCAGCTGGGCGGAGGCGGGCTGCTCGATGACGTCCTGTCGCCGCAGCCGACCCACGTCGAACGGGGCAACGACGTCCTCGGCCAGATCTTCGGCTCGAAGGACGTCAGCCGCACCGTCGCCCAGAACGCGGCTTCGAGCTCCGGGCTCGACCCGGCGCTGCTGAAGAAGATGCTGCCGATGATCGCGATGCTGGTTGCCGGCTTCATGGCGAAGCAGGGCTCGGCCGGCCAGGCCCAGGCGGCGCCGGGTGGCGGCGGCCTCGGTGGCATGCTCGGCGGCGGCGGTGGTGCCGCGGGCGGCGGGCTCGGCGGACTGCTGGGCGGCCTGCTCGGCGGTGGCGGCAATGCCGGAGGCGGGGGCCTTGGCGGCCTGGCCCAGATGCTCGACCTCGACGGCAACGGCAATCCGCTCGACGACATCATGCGGATGGCCGGCAAGACTCTGCGCTGAAGCCAGGGTCGACGACCGATCGTCCGGCCCGATGGGCCGGACGGATCGGCGGATCTCAGGAAACGGGAACCCCGCCGGGTGCGGCAAGGCGCGCGAGCGCCGCATCCTCGTCGCCGCAGCGCAGGGTCAGCCCGAGCAGGCGCTTGAAATAACCGCCCACCGGCGTCTCGGCGGCCATGCCGATGCCGCCATGCATCTGCACGCACTCCTGCGCGATGCGCCACGCGGCGCGCACCGTCGCATAGTGAGCGATGCCCACCGCACGCGCGCGCTCGGCCGCATCGGCCCGGTCGATGGCGACGGCCGCGTATTCGCAGGTCGCCTCGACCTCCCGGATCGCCAGATGCAGGTCGACGAAACGATGGCGCAGCGCCTGGTTCTGCCCGATGGCGGCGCCGAACTGCTGGCGCACTCCGAGGTATGCGCCGGTCATGTCCACCAGGCGGCGCATCGCGCCGAGCGCATCGGCGAAGTTCACCGCGAGCCAGGCATCGCGCATCCAGGCGAGGAGCGCATCGGCCTGGGCGCCGCGCGCGATGATCGCCGCGGCCGTGACAGGAAACCCGTCGAACCGGATGTCGGCGGCGGGCTGGCCGTCGATCGTCCCGCAGGACGCCACCTCGATGCCGGTCGCACCCGTCGCGGCGCCCGCTGCTTCGGCCCCGTTCCCGATGCCGAGCAGCACCTGCTCGCCGTCCGCCATCGCCGGCACGAGCAGCAGGCCGGCCTCGGCCCCGAAGGGAACCGCGCGCTTGCGCCCGGTGAGCACGAGACCGCCGGCGGCCGGATCGAGCCGCGTACCCGCCATGGTCCCGAGCAGCAGGCCGTCATCCTCGTACCAGGCGATCGTCGCGACCAGCTCGCCACCGGCGAGCCGGCGGCCGATGCCGGCAGCGGCGGCCGGCCAGCCGGCGCGCTCGAGGCCGCGCGCGGCCACCGCCGCCGAGACGGCGAAGGGGGACACGATGTTGCGCTCGCCGATCGCCTCGGCGATGAGGGCGGCGACGCGGGCGTCGTCCATCGCGCCTTCGACATCCCGCATCGGAGCGGCGAGCAGGCCGGCCGCGGCCAGCGCCGCATGAGTCTCGGCCCAGCGCGCGGCGCTCGGGCCGGCATGGTCGTCGAGCAGGCGACCGGCCGCCTCCCGGATCATCGGATGCTCGTCGGGCGCGACGAAGGCCAGGGCGGTGGTGGCGGTGGTCATCGTGCTAGCCGAGCAGGCGCCGGGCGGCGATGTTGCGCTGGATCTCGTTGGAGCCGGCGTAGATCGTGGTCTTGCGCAGGTTGCAGTAGGTGGCGGCGACGCCATCGGGGCGCAGGCCGTGCACCCCGAGGATGCGTGTCTGCAGCTCGGCGATGTCCTGCTGCAGGTGCGAGCTGACGATCTTGAGCAGCGGCGGATCGAGGTCGTCGCGGATGCCCTGCTCGAGCCGCCGGAAGACCTGCAGGTTCATCAGCTCGACACCGGCCAGACGCGCCTCGAGAGCCGCCAACCGGCGGCGAAGCGCCGGGTCCTCGAGAACCGGCCGACCGCCACGCGCCGCCGTGGCCGCGAGCCGGCGCGCCAGCGCGAGCTCGCGCTTGCAGAAACCCATGCCGCCGAAGTTGAGCCGCTCGTGCTCGAGCAGGTACTTCGCGCAGGCCCAGCCGCCGCCCTCCGGACCGACGAGATTGCCGGCCGGCACCCGGACCTGGTCGAACCAGACCTCGTTGATCTCGTGATGGCCGTCGAAGGTGATGATCGGGCGGATCTCGATACCCGGGCTGCGCAGGTCGACGAGCAGGAAGCTGATGCCGTCCTGCTTGCGCGGCCCGTCGGAAGTGCGCACGAGGCAGAAGATCCAGTCGGCGAGATGCGCCGAGGTCGTCCAGGTCTTCTGGCCTTCGATGACGTAGTGATCCCCATCGCGTCGCGCCCGCGTACGCAGGGCGGCGAGGTCGGAGCCCGCCCCGGGCTCGGAGTAGCCCTGCGCCCACCAGGCATCGCCCGAGGCGATCGGCGGCAGGAAGCGCGCCTTCTGCTCCCCGGTGCCATAGCGCATCAGCACCGGCGCAACCATCCGGTGGCCGAAGGGCACCAATTCCGGCGCGCCCATGCTCGCGCAGATATCGTCGAACAGCAGGCACTGCACCGGCGTGAAGCCCGCGCCGCCGTGCTCGACCGGCCAGCGATACGCGCTCCAGCCGCGCGCATGGAGGATGCGGGTCCAGGTGACGACGTCCTCGCGGGTCTCGCGCTCGCCGGCGAGCAATCGATCCCGGATCGCCGCCGGCAGCTTCGCGGCGACGAACTCGCGCACCTCGTCGGCGAACGCGCGCTCGGCCGGGGTATGGAGCGACTCCATCGCCAGGTCCGGCGCGAGCAGCTCGTTCATCGCCCGGTGAAGCGCGCCGGGCGCTTCTCGATGAAGTGGGCGACTCCCTCGCGGAAGTCCTCGCTGCGAACGCTCATCGCCATCTCCCGGTTGGCATCGATGGTGGCATCGGCGAGCGACTGGAACGGCACCTCGTAGAGCTGGCGCTTGATCACCCGCATCGAGCGCGGCGAGACGTTGTGGGCGAGATCGCGGGCGTAGTCGTAGGTGAAGCCGGCGAGCTCGGCGGCCGGCAGCAGCCGGTTCACCAGGCCCATCTCCTTCGCCTCGACGGCCGTCACCCGGCGCGCCGACAGCAGCAGGTCGCAGGCATTGGCATGGCCGACGATCAGCGGCAGCATCCAGCTCAGGCCGTGCTCGGCGATCAGGCCGCGCCGCGAGAACGAAGTCGTGAAGACCGCATTGTCGGCCGAGAAGCGCAGGTCGCAGTAGAGCAGGTGGACCAGGCCGATGCCGGCCGCCGCGCCGTTGACCATGCCGATCACCGGTTTGCCGATCGCCGGGTAGAACGAGTACCGGGTCTGCCAGTCGGCGCGACGGTTCATGTCGAAGGGCCGGGTCCAGGTCGTGTCGGCGATGTCGTCCGGATCCAGATCCTTCAGCTCCTCCATGTCGGCGCCGGCGCAGAAGGCGCGCCCGGCGCCGGTGAGCACGATGACCCGCGCGCCGTCGTCGGCGTCGGCCGCCTCCATCGCGGTCCGGACCTCGCGCTCCATCGTCATCGTCCAGGCGTTGAGCCGCTCGGGGCGGTTGAGCGTGATCGTGGCGACGCCGTCGTCGACGCCGTAGAGGATGTGCTGGTAGTCCATGGTGGCTTCCGTTGGATTGCCCGGGGAAATGGCTGCGCGCCTGGCGGTGCCGCGCCTTCAGCCGCGCTTGGGCCGCGCGAGATAGGCCTGCGTCTCGGGACGATCGCGCAGCCTCTCGGTCCAGCGCCCGAAGACCTTGTCCATCCGGGCCGGCTCGACGCCGAGCTGGTGCATCGCGACCCCGCCGTTGACCGACTCGTGGTATTCGGCGATGAGCCCGTCGCGCAGCACGAAGCGGCTCATGCCGTCGATCACGACGAAGCGGCCCTGGAACTGCTCGATGCGCGAGGTGAAGCTCGACAGCGACCAGGCATAGGCGATGCGGCCGTTGCAGACCGGATCGAACATCTCCCAGCGATAGTCGTCGCCGGCATCGCGATGAAAGAGGTTCGACATCATGTCGGCGATGTCGGCCCGGCCGACATGGGCGCCGTAGATGTAGTCGTAGTAGATGCCGTCCTCGACGAAGCAGCGCGAGAAGCGCTCGCCGTCGCCGGACTCGGCCGCGGCGGTGAATTCGTCGAGCAGCCGGACGAAGTCGTCCTGGGTCATGTGCGGGACTCCTGATCGGGTGAAGTGACGGTCGCGGCGGCGATGGCGCGCAAGCTCAGGCGGTCGACCTTGCCGGTGGCGTTGCGAGGCAGGGCCTCGACGAGGCGGATCTCGCGGGGCACCTTGTAACGCGCCAGGTTCTCGTTGCAGTGAGCCAGCAGCGCGGCGGAATCCACAGGCGCGCTCGCGTCGGCCGCGACGACGAAGGCGATGATCCGCTCGCCGAGACGCTCGTCGGGGGCGCCGATCGCGGCTACCTCGAGAACGCCCTCGAAGCGGTGGACGAGCTCCTCGATCTCACGCGGGTAGACGTTGTAGCCCCCGGTGATGATCATCTCCTTCTTGCGGTCGACGATGAAGAGGAACCCGTCCTCGTCGATGCGGCCGATGTCCCCGGTGCGCAGCCAGCCCCCGGCGAAGGTCTGCGCGGTGAGCTCCGGCTTGCGGAAGTAGCCGCGGGCGATGCCGGGGCCGCGCAGCAGCAGCTCGCCCGTCTCGCCGGCCGGCAGGTTCCGGTCCGCATCGTCGACGATGCGCATCTCGACGCCCAGGTAGGGCTGGCCCGCCGAGCCGGGCTTGCGCATGCCCTGGAAGCGGTTGCCGGTGACCGAGGGGCTTGCCTCCGTCATGCCGTAGCCTTCCGAGATGAGCACCCCGAAGCGGCGCTCGAAGCGCTCGTGGACATCGATCGGCAGGGCCTGGCCGCCCGAGACGCAGGCCCGCCAGCGCGACAGGTCGATCCCCTCGGGCAGCTCGGCGCGCGCCATCGTCCAGTACATCGTCGGCACGCCCATGAACACCGTCGCGCGGGTCGCCGACAGCCCGGCGAACACCTCCCCCGCGTCGAAGCCGTCGGTGATGAAGAACGATGCGCCAGCGAAGAGGAAGCTCGAGAAGAGGCACGTATGGCCGAAGACGTGCGACAGGGGCAGCGCCGTGTAGCCGACATCGTCCGGAGTCAGCCGCAGCAGGTCGAAGGCGAAGGCCTGCGCGTTCCAGAAGATGTTGGAATGGCTGAGCTCGATGCCCTTGGGCAGTCCGGTCGAGCCCGACGAATAGAGGATCAGCGCGGTCGTGGACGGGTCGGCCGGCGGGATCGGCAGGGGATCGGCCTCGCCGTCGGCGAGCCCCCGCTCGAGCGCGAGCCATGTCGGCGCGCATCCGGCCGGGGCCGCGGCGCGCACCGCGGCCAGCACGTCCGCGGGGGCGATCACCGCGGCCGGTTCGCAGTCGCCGACGATGGCGGCAAGCTCGGCCGGCACGAGCCGCGAGTTGATCGGCACCGGTATCGCACCCGCCTGCAGGGCGCCCTGGTAGACGATCGCCCAGGCGAGCGAGTTCGGAATCACGAAGACGACGCGCCCGCCCTGCCCGACCCCGGCCTCGCGCAGCCGCAAGGCGCAGGCGGCGGCACGGCGGTCGAGCTGCCCGTAGGTGAGCGCGCCCCGGGGATCGGCGATCGCGGGCGCATCGGGCGCGCGCCGGGCATGGTGCCGCAGGAAGTGGCCGAGGTTGAAGCTCGTCATCCGCCCTCCTTCATGGCCGGCACCTCCGCAGTCCGGACGCGACGCAGCCTCGAGAGGCGATCGACCAGCGCCGGCACCAGGCCGTGGGGCAGGAAGATCATCACGATCACCAGCAGCAGGCCGTAGACGATCAGTCGGAAGATCTCGGCGACACGCAGCACCTCCGGCAGCAGGACGGTCAGCAGGGCGCCGACCAGCGGTCCCGACAGGGTACCGCTGCCGCCGAGAATGACGGCGAGGATGGCGTTGAGCGACGCATCGACCGAGAAGGGGTTCGGGCTGAGGAAGCCCATGTAGTGCGCATAGAGGGCGCCGGCGAAGCCGGCCAGCATGCCGCTGGCCGTGAAGGCGAACAGCTTGTACTTCCAGGTGGCGATGCCGGCGCTTTCCGCGAAGGTCTCGTTCTGGCGGATCGCCATCAGCACCCGGCCGACCCGCGAGCGGACGACCGCGGCCATCGCCGCCATCACCAGCAGCAGGGCTGCGAGCACGATGTAGTACATCGCGATGCGCGAGTCGACCGCGATCGCCCAATCGCCGAAGCCGATCGGCTCGGGCATCGGAATGCCCGGATAGCCGCCCTCGCCGCCGGTGACCTGCATCCAGTTGACCAGCACGATGAACACCACCATGTTCAGCGCCATGGTGACGATCGCGAAATAGTGGCCCTTCACCCGCAGCGACGGATAGCCGGCGATCAGGGCGGTGATCCCGGTGACGAGCGGGGCGACGGCGATCGACAGCCAGACCGGCCAGCCGGCGTCCACCGAGAGCAGGGCCGAGGCATAGGCGCCGACGCCCATGAACCCCCCTTGCGCGATCGAGACATAGCCAGTGTAGCCCTGGATCAGGTTCGCGCTCTGGGCGACGATCATGAACACCATCGCCAGGACCGCGAGATGCACGAAGTAGTTCACCGTCACCCACATCGGGAAGAAAACGGCGGCGGCGATGACGGCGGCCAGGATCACGTTGCGCAGCATCAGCGGCCCCCCCTTCGCATCAGCCCCTCCGGGCGAACCAGCAGCACCGCGATCATGAGCAGGAACGAGATCACGTCCTTGTATCCCGACGAGATGAACGCCGACGAGAAGGACTCGGTGACGCCGAGGACGATTCCGCCGATGATCGCGCCCGGGATCGAGCCGAGCCCGCCTAGGATCAGCACCGCGAAGCCCTTGATCACGAGCCCGCCGCTCACGCCCGGGGCCACCGCGAACAGCGCGCCCACCAGGACGCCGGCGGCCACGCCCAGCGCCGAGGACAGCGCGAACACGAACATCGAGACGCGGTTGACGTCGACGCCCATCAGCACCGCGGTGGCGCGGTTCTGGGCGACCGCCCGGATCGCCATGCCCATCCAGGTACGCTGCACCAGCCACGTCATGCCGATCACCAGCACCGCGGCGATCGCCAGCACATAGACGCGCAGCTCGGGGAAGGTCACCCCGCCGACCTCGAACACGCGCGAGTACGGGGTCGGGATGATGATCTGGTCGACGCCGAACATCAGCATGTTCGCCTTCTCGATCACCAGGGTCAGACCGAGCGCGATGATGAAGGCGTTGATCGGCGGCGCCATCCGCACCGGATAGTAGGCGAGGCGTTCGATGACGACGCCGAGCACGGCGCCGACGATCATCGCGAGGATCATCGCCGGGATGAGCGGCAGCCCCAGCGACGACATCAGGAAGAAGGTCAGGTAGCCGCCGAACATCGCGACGCTGCCGTGGGCGAAGTGCGCGATGCCCAGGATGCCGAAGATGGTCGTCAGGCCCAGGGCGATCAGCGTGTAGATGCTGCCCGTCACCAGTCCGTTGAAGACCTGCTGGAAGAAATCGACCACGCGAACCCCGGATCGGTTGAATGGACGGCCTGCCCGCGGCGATACGGCCGCGGGCGGCGAGCGGGCCACGCCCGCTCGCGATGGCCTCGACGACGCCTAGTTGCGGATCGTCTTCAGGTACTCGGAATAGCCCTTGGGATCGGAAGGCAGCTCGGTGCGGAACTGCCAGCGGCCCTTCTCCCACTGGAACGCGCCGTTGGCGATGTAGGCCTGGCCCTTGCCGTCGAACATCTTCCCGTCGATCGGCAGGTACTTGAGCAACGCTTCCTTCGGCACCGGCAGGTTGGCGATCGCCTCGCGGATCTTCTTCAGGTCCGTGGTGGTGCCGGCCGCCTGGAGAGCGTCGCGCAGCACGTAGACCTGGTCGTACGCGAAGGCGCTGTTCGGCGAGGGCGCATCGCCGTACTTCGCCTTGAAGTTCTTCTCGAAGGCCTCGGCGACAGGGCCCAGCACCTCGGCGTTGAACTCGATCGACAGGAGGTCCCAGACGCCTTCCATCTGCTCGTTGGTGGCGACCTTCAGGAACTGCTCGGGGCTTCCCCCCGAGAAGCCGTAGCGCGGAACCTTGATGCCGAGCTCGTGCGACTGGCGATAGGCGAAGGCGACCTGCTCGACGTAGCCCGAGATGAACAGCGCATCCGGGTTCAGGCCGCGCAGCTTGGTCAGCTGGGCGGTCATGTCCCGATCCTGGCCGCCGAAGGTCTCGACGGCGACGACCTCGCCGCCGGCGGCCTTGAAGGCCTTGAGCATCTCGTCGCGATACTGGATGAAGAGCGTGTTGTCGCGCACCGCCAGCACGCCGAGCTTCTTCACGCCCTGCGACGCGATGAAGTTGCCGGCGGCCGCGCCGGTGTAGTCGCCCGGCGGCCGGGTGCGGAACACGTTCCTGTTGCCGGCGGCGGTGATCGCGCGCGCGCCGGCGGTGCCGACCAGCATGATCACGTCCTCGCGACCGATGAAGGACGCCACCGCGCCGGTCGAGGCCGAGCAGCAGTAGCCGAGCAGGAACCGGACGCCGTCGCGGTCGATCAGCTTGCGCGCGACGTTGGTCGCCTCGGTCGGGTCGGCCTTGTCGTCGTACTCGATCGTCTTGAACCTGACGGTGTCGCCGCCGACCTTGGCGCCGCCGGCGGCGTTGATCTCCTCGATCGCGAGATCGATCGCACGCTTCTGCGGCACGCCGTAGACGGCGCCGCCGCCGGAGAGCGCATCGCTCACCCCGAGGACCAGGGTCTTCTCGGCGGCCATGCCGGTGCCGGCGAAGGCGGCCAGGGCGCCGGCCAGCGCCATCGTGGACCAGAGTTTCTTCATCGCATCGTCTCCAGATTCGTGTCTGCCGGCCCATCGGCCCGGGCTGGCGTCGGGCTTGCTCGCTACACTAGAAACCGAGATAGGCGTTGCGCACGCTGTCGGCCTGCGCAAGCTCTGCCGAAGGGCCTTCCAGGACCAGGTTGCCCGCCTCGAGCACGTACGCCCGGTCGGCCACCCTCAGCGCCATCGAGACCGCCTGCTCGACGAGCAGGATCGTGACCCCGCTCGCCTTGATCTTGTGCAGGGTCTCCTCGATCTCGTCGACGACACGCGGGGCGATCCCGAGCGAGGGCTCGTCGAAGATGCACAGCTTCGGGCGCGCCATCAGGACCCGCGCGATCGCGACCATCTCCTGCTCGCCGCCCGAGAGTGTCCCGGCATCCTGGCGGGCCCGCTCGCGCAGGCGTGGAAACAGCGCCATGACCTCGTCGAGGCTCTCGTCGAGGTCGTCGCGCCGACGTGTATAGGCGCCCATCCGCAGGTTCTCGAGGACCGTCATCTCGGGGAACATCTGCCGGCCCTCGGGGCACATCGCGATGCCGAGCTCGGCGATGTGGTGGCCAGCCATGCCGACGAGGGAATGGCCGAGGAAGCGGATCGATCCGGAGATCGGCGGCACCAGGCCGCAGATCGACTTGAGGATGGTCGACTTCCCGGCACCGTTGGGGCCGATGAGGGCAACGCATTCGCCCGCGTCGAGACCGAAGTCGACGCCGTGAACGACCTCGGCCTTGCCGTAGCCGACACGCAGGGCGGCGACCTCAAGCATCATCGTGGCGGGTCCCCAGGTAGGCTTCGACGACGGCTTCGTTGGCGCGGATCTCGGCGGGTGTGCCTTCGGCGATCTTCTGGCCGAAGTTCAGGACGACGATGCGATCGCAGACCTGCATGATCAGGCCCATGTGATGCTCGATGAGCAGCACGGCGGTGCCGCGCGCGGGCATCGCCCGGATCACGTCGGCCAGCGCGCGACGCTCGGCCGCGACCATGCCGGCGGCGGGCTCGTCGAGCAGCAGCACCTTCGGCCGGGCTGCCAGCGCGACCGCGATCATCAGCAGGCGCTGCTCTGCGGCCGACATCGAGCCGGCGACCGACTGCGCCCGGTCCGCGATGCCGACGAAGGCGAGGCAGTCGAGCGCATGGGCGCGCAGCTCGCCTTCCTCGCGCCGCGAGCCGGCGCTGCGCAGCGCCGCCGCGGCCGGCCCGCTGCGATACAGGATGTGGCAACCGACCAGCACGTTGTCGAGCGCGGTGAACTCCGCGAAGACCTGGGTCGCCTGGAAGGTGCGCACGATCCCGTGGCCGACCGCCCGTTCGATGCGGGCGCCGCCGAGCGCGGCACCGGACATCAGCACCCGGCCGCCGGTCGGCGCGATGGTGCCCGAGAGCAGGTTCACGCAGGTCGACTTGCCCGAGCCGTTCGGGCCGATCAGGCCGACGATCTCGCCGGCATCGACATCGAAGGAGACGTCGCGCAGTGCCTGGACGCCGCCGAAGCGGCGCGAGATGGCCTCGGCCCGCAGCAGGGGCGCGTGCGCCGCGTCGTTGCCCGCCGGGCGGACCGCGGGATGCTCCTCGACCATCACTCCTCCGGTGAGACGGCGCGATTCTGCTATGCGGCCTCCCTGGTGTCAACTCTCAGGTTGAGCGTTCGACCCGAAAGTCGAAACACTTCGCGAACCGGGGCCACGCCGGGGCTGCGGAGCCGGCGGAAACGGAAAGCGAAAGGGGCGCCGCGACGTCGGGCAAGGGCCTGCGGGACCGCCGCGCCAGGGCGGGCGAAGGGCGAACAAGCCGGGGAAAGCCGGCAGAGACGGCCGCGCGGGACGGCGCTCAGGACTTCGGGTGCGCGCCGGGAGCGAAGAGGCGATTGCCGACCGGGCGCGGCTGGTCGTCCGGAGTGAGCGCCCGGCACACGAAAGCGGCCACGCCCTCGCCGATCTCGTCGATCGTCCAGTCCCTGCCGCGCCGGTACCACTTGGTGACCCAGTTCATCGTGCCGAGCACGTTGAAGACCACGAAGCGGGGCTCGCCGGGGGCGATCGAGCCATCGCGCATGCCGGCCTCGATCATCCCCCGCAGGCCGGCCTCGAACTTGTCGCGCTCGCGCACGACGATCGCCAGCTGGTCGGGACGCAGGGACTTCTCCTCGAGGATCACGACGCTGTAGCTGTCCTCGCCGACGGTCGAGCAGGTGTAGTCGCGCACCGTGCGGCGCAGCCGCTCGAGCCCGGACAGGCCCGGCTCGCGACACAGGGAAGCGAGTGCCTGGGCCGATGCAGCCATGTGGATCTGGAAGAGCAGATCGCCCTTGGTCTTCACGTAGTGATACAGGGTGGGCTTGCTGATGCCCAGCGCCCGGGCGATGTTCTCGAGCGAGGTCGCGTGGTAGCCGTTCTCGCGAAAGGCGCGCGCGGCCTCGCGATACAGCACATCCTGCCGCAGTTCGCGCTGCTCGGCCTGGTCGGCCACCGCATTCTTCCATCTGACCACTTTGGATCCCGCTTACCGTTGGCGCCGGCGTGCCCCGGGGAGGCGCCCCGGGGCAGGCACGCTCGGCGTGGGCGATTGTAGTCTCAGAGCTGGGAGCGCAGCGGCCTGACGACGGCCTCCTTGATCCGCTCGCGCAGCGGCCGGGCACGCCAGTCGGCCAGGGTGTAGGGCCTGGCGAGGGCGAGGTCGGCCTCGAAGACCGCGGTCATGCGGGCCGCGAACGGGCGCGAGTAGACGTTCAGGCTCGCCTCCTCGTTGAGCTCGAAGGAGCGGACGTCGAAGTTGGTCGAGCCGACCGAGACCAGCTCCCCGTCGACCACCAGCAGCTTGTTGTGCATCATCGTGGGCCGGTATTCGGCGATCTCGATCCCGGCCTCGAGCAGGTCGCCCCACTGCGCCCGCGAGGCGAGCCGCACCGCCTCCGAATCGATGTGCGGGCCCGGCACCGTGACCCGGATCCTCACCCCGCGCCGGCGGGCCTCGAGCAGGGCCCGGATGATCATCGCATCGGGCACGAAGTACGCGGCCTGCATGTCGATCGACTCGACGGCCGCGGCGATCGCCATCAGGTACATCAGACGCATGCTCTCGCTGCCGCCGGCGGGCGAGGCGATGAACATCTGCGCCGGCATCTCGCCGGCCGGCTCGAGCGCCGGGAAGTATCCCTCGCCATCGAGCACGGTCCCGGTCGTGCGGATCCAGTTGTCGTTGAAGGCGGCCTGGAACTGGGCGACCACCGGCCCATCGGCGCGGAAATGCATGTCGCGCCAGTGCTCCGGATCGCCCGCGTCGCCGTCCCACTGGTCGGCGATGCCGACCCCGCCGGTGAAGCCGACCCGGCCGTCGACGACGAGCAGCTTGCGATGGGTGCGGTTGTTCATGCGCCCGACGTTGTACCAGCGCAGCGGCCGGAAGTACCGGACTTCGACGCCCGACGCTCGCATGCGCTCGATCTGCTCCGGGTCCATCTTCATGCAGCCGACCCAGTCGAGCAGGACCTTGACCTCGACGCCGGCACCGGCGCGCTCGGAGAGCGCCGACGAGAAGCGCGCGCCGATGTCGCCCGACCAGTAGATGTAGGTCTCGAAAGTGATCGTGCGGTGCGCCGACTCGATGGCCTCGAGCATCGCGGGAAAGATCTCGCGGCCGTTCTGCAGATCGTCGATCCGGTTGTCCGGCGCGATGCCCGGGCCCAGCATCACCGACATCTCGCGGCGGAACTGCGGATCGGCAAGCGGATGACGATGCGGGATGCGCCGCTCGATCCGCTTCTCGGCCGTCTTGACGTTGGCCACCACGATGGCGACGAGCGCGAGGACGACGGCGGTGGCGAGGACGATCGAAGTCATGGGCGGGATCCCGGAAAACATGCGACACGATCCCGCACCGGAGCGATCCGCGGGCGGAACCGGCCGGGCGCGGAATTTCATTGTCTCGTACGATCCTTCCCGAGGTACACCCCGACCGATGACCGCGAACCGATCGACTCCGCCGATCCGGGCAGTGCTTGCCGCCCTGGTGGCGGCGTTCGCCCTGAGCCATGCGTATCGCACGGTGCTCACCCTGGTCGCGCTGCCGCTGCGCGATGAGCTCGGCCTGGGCGACGACGTGATCGGCATGGCCGGCGCCGCGTTCCACCTCGCCTTCGGGATCATGCAGCTGCCGGTCGGCGTCATGCTCGACCGCTACGGGCCGCGGCACACGATCCTCGCCGTCTTCCCGGCGACCGTCATCGGTGCGGCGATCACCGCGATGGCCGACGGGGCGCCCGCGCTGATCCTCGGGCAGTCGCTGATCGGCGTCGGCTGCGCGCCCTGCATGCTCGTGCCCCTCGTCGTCATCAGTCGCTCACGTCCGCCCGCCGAGTTCTCCCGCCTCTCGAGCATCGTGCTCGCCATCGGCAGCACCGGCATGCTGATGACCGGCACGCCGCTTGCCTGGGTGGTGGAGCATGCCTCATGGCGAGCCGCCTTCTGGCTGCTCGCGGCGGTCTCGGCGATCGCCTGGGCCTGGTGCTGGGCGATGGTGCCGGGAGAGTCCACCGAAGGCAGGCGCGAGCAGCACAAGCATGCGACGGCCCTGCGCGACTTCGGCCGCATCCTGGCCAACCGCCACATGCTCGGCATGATCGCCCTCGGTTCGGTCACCTATGCATCGTTCATCAGCCTGCGCGGACTCTGGCTGGTGCCGCTGATGTCGGGCCGGCACGGCTTCAGCCTGGTCGAGAGCGGGCACGTCGCCCTGCTCGTCTCGAGCATGGCGCTGGTCAGTCCGCTGATCGCCGGTCGCCTCGATCCGGGGGGACCGGCCCGCCGCCTGCTCATAACCGGCTGCGCGCTCGCCTACGTCGCGATGTTCGCGCTGCTCGCGACCGGAACCACGCCCCTGGGCGACGCCGGCCTGACCCTGGTGCTGGCCATCGCCAGCGGCTACATGCTCCTCCAGTACTCGGAGGTACGCGAGGCCTGGCCGCCCGAGATGTCGGGGCGGGCGCTGGCGATCTTCAACTCGGCGATGCTGTTCGGGGTCGCGCTGATGCAGTGGGGAAGCGGGGCGGCCGCGGCCGCCGCCGACCGCTTCGGCACCAGCCCGGTCGCGG
Organism: Burkholderiaceae bacterium; assembly: GCA_023954135.1. GTDB lineage: Bacteria > Pseudomonadota > Gammaproteobacteria > Burkholderiales > Burkholderiaceae_E > JAMLIN01. The sequence continues at coordinate 125,879 of JAMLIN010000001.1, forward strand.
CGGCCTTCTGGGCCATCGCCGCGATGCTGCTCTCGGGCATGGCGATCTACCTCGTGCTGCGGCCGGCCGCGGGCACCGCCGCCGGCATCCCCGGGCGCGGCTGACGCATCATCAGCGCCGGCAGCACCAGCAGGATGAACAGCAGCGCGCAGGCGAGGAAACATTCGCGGTAGCCCATCATGCTGGCCTGGGCGACGATCGTCCGGCCGAGATAGTCGAGCGCGCCGGCCTCGCGCAGGCCCGGCGGCACGCCGAGCTGGGCGTACAGGCCATCGAGCCCGCGCAGCAGCTCGATGGTGGTGCTGTTGGCGGCATCCTGGGTGGCGACGAAGGATTCGACATGGAACCGGGTACGCCGCTCGAGCATCACCGACAGGCCGTTGATGCCGAGCGCTCCGCCGAGCTGGCGCATGAAGTTCACCGCGCCCGAGCCCTGTGCGACCAGGGCCGCCGGCAAGGCCTGCAAGGCGCCGGTATTGAGCGCCGGCATGATCATCGCGAGCCCGATCCGGCCGAGCACCATCCACCAGGCCGCCGTCCAGAAGCCGGTGTCGACATCGAAACCCGTCTGCAGGAAGGATGACAGGGCGAAGATCACGCAGCCGATGCAGATCATCTGCCAGGCCGCGAAGCGGTCGGTCAGGCGTCCGGCGATCGGGAAGAAGATGGTCAGGACCAGGCCCGCCGGCATCAGCAGCAGGCCGGCGCGGGTGGCCGTATAGCCCTGGATCGTCTGGACGAAGAGCGGCACGAGATAGGTCGACGCGAAGATCCCGGCGCCGAAGATCAGCGCCACCGCCGAGGCCGCCGCGAAGGTCCGGTTCGCATAGAGCTTGAGATTCAGCATCGGCGCCGGGGTGACGAGCTCCCACACCACGAAGGCGATTCCGGTCACGGCGGCGATCGCCAGGTCCCCGACGATCGTGTGTGACCGCCAGCCGTCGCGCTGGCCGTGCGACAGGCCGTCGAGCAGCGTCAGCAGGAAGATCGACAGCAGGAAGAAGCCGATCCAGTCGAAGCGGCGCGCCGGCCCGCTGGCGGTTCGCCCCGGCAGGAAGATCAGCCCCATGAAGATGCCGAGCGCGCAGACCGGCACCGACATGAAGAACACGTAGCGCCAGCTCGCGAGGTCGACGGCCATGCCGCCCAGGGTCGGGCCGATCGCCGGCGCGAGCACCACCCCGACCCCGTAGATGCCCATCGCCCGGCCCCGCCGGTTCGCCGGGAAGACCTGGAAGATCACCTGCATCGCGAGCGGCTGGAGCAGCCCCGCCGCGGCGCCCTGCAGGACGCGGCCGAGCACCAGGATCGGCTCGGTCGGCGCGAATCCGCCCAGCACCGAACCGATGATGAAGACCGACACCGCGGCGATGTAGGTGCTGCGCTGTCCGAAGGACTCGACCGCCCAGGCGTTGAGCAGCATCGTGCCGGTCATGGCGGCAAGAAAGCCGGTCGACAGCAGCTGGACCTTGTCCAGGCCCATGCCGAACGCGCCCATGATGTCGGGCAACGCGACGTTGACGCTGGTCGCGGTCAGCACCGTCGAGAAGGTGCCGAGCATCACGGTGACGGTGACCAGCCAGCGGTACGCGGGACCGTAACGGGCGAACAGGCCGGCGATGTCGTCCGGCGACGGCTGCGCATTCAGGCGCATGGCCGCGTTGGAGCGCCTCGCCGTGCAGCCCGCACTGTCTTCGGCGCCCCGCCTTGCCCTGCGCCTGAATGCGCAGCCGTGTTCTTGGTGCTGTCAGTCACCGGTGCGCGCCTCGACCTCCACCATCATCCCCGGCTTGAGCAGGCCGTCGCGCTGGTCGATCGCGATGCGAACCGGCAGGCGCTGGCTGATCTTGGTGAAGTTGCCGCTCGGGTTCGGATTGGGCAGCAGCGCGAACTCGCTGGTCGCGGCGTGGCCGACCTGCGTGACCCGTCCCTCGAAGCGCTCGCCGGGCAGCGCGTCGACCCGGATCGACACCGGCAGGCCCGGCGCGAAATGGCGGATGTCGGTTTCGCGGACATTGGCCTCGACCCGCACCCGGGCCGGGTCGTGGATCATGAGCAGGCGCTGGCCCGGAGCGACGTACTCGCCGACGTCGACGAACACCCGGTCGATCACGCCGTCGAAGGGCATCGATAGCCGGCGATCGGCCAGGTCGATCTCGGCCCGGGCCCGTTCGGCGCGCAGCTGGCGGGCTTGCGCATCGAGCGTGGCGAAGCGCCGCTCGAGCACAGTGATCTCCTCGCGATCGGCGCGCGCCTGGGCGATGGCGGCACGGGCGTTCTCGAGCCCAGCCTGCGCCTGCTGGGCCTGCTGGCGGGCATCCTCGAGCGCCGCCCGCGACTGGTCGAGGCTCGAGCGGGTCAGCACCCCGCTGGGCGCGAGCGCCTCGGCCCGCTCGCTCTCGCGCGCGGCGAGCGTGCGCCTTGCGATCGCGGCCGTGAGGCTCGCCTGCGAAGCGCGCATCGCGGCTTCCTGCGCCTCGATCCGGCTCGCCGTCTGACGGTCGGTCAGGCGGATCTGCGCCTCGATGCCGGCGCGCTGTGCCTCGATGCCCGCAAGCCGGGCATCGAGCTCCTCGAGATGCAGGACCGCGTCCCGATCGTCGATGGCGATCAGCAGAGCGCCGGTCCGGACATCGTCGCCCTCGGTGACGCCGATCGTGGTGACCCAACCGGGAACGCGGCTGCTCAACACCACCATGTCGGCCGCGATCCGGGCATCGTCGACGAAGACATGGGTGAACTGCCGGTACAGCCACCAGCCGCCGAGCGCGAGCGCGGCCAGCGCCACCGCGATGCCCAGCGCGAGCCGGGCGCGATGAGGCCGCGGCGCTTCGGCTTCACTCATCGGAAGGGCGGGGGGCGGACACCGGGTTCGGCGGGCAGTCCTGCAGCCCGGCCGTGCCGAGTCGCTCGCTCAGGCGTTCGAAGACCGCGAGGCAGGTCAGGATCTCGGCTTCGTCGACATCGGCGAAGAGCTCGTTGCGCAGACCCTCGGCCACTTCCTCGATGCGGGCCAGGCTGGGCCTCGCCCTGTCGGTCAGCCGCAGCGCCTTGGCACGGCGATCGCCCGCGATCGGACGGCGTTCGATCAGGCCCTCGCTCTCGAGCCAGTCGAGGGTGCGTACGAGCGTCGGGCCCTGGACGCGGATGCGGGCGGCGAGATCCTTCTGGGTTACCGGCTGCGGCATGCGCGACAGCAGAAGCAAGGCCAGCCAGCGCGCCTCCGTCAGGCCGTAGGGCGACAGGCGCCGGTCGAGCTCCTTGCGCCAGAGTCGCGACAGCTGCCCCAACCCGATACCGAATCGTTCGCGCAGGCTGCGTTCGGTCATAATCGGTCGACCTGTCTCCTCGTTTTGCCAAGCAAGTTAGCACGAAACCAAATAGCCTGCTATGAATCGAACCGCCTCGCCGGAAACCTCATGGAGGGCCCGACATGTACCAAACGATCGTACTGGCCTATGACGGCTCGCAAGCCGGGCGCGATGCGCTCAGGCAGGGCGCCGAGCTCGCCCGCATGTGCAAGGCGAAGGTCTATCTGCTGGCGGTGCTCGCCACCGATCTCGGCGTCCTGCTGGCCGAGTCGGCCGGCGGCTCGGTCATGACCGACCGCATCCAGACCGACGTCGAGGAAGCGCTCGCGGAAGGGGCGGATCTCCTGCGCGAGGCCGGACTGGAGGTCGAAACCCGCCTCGGCATCGGCAAGCCGGCCGAAGAGATCGGGCGGGTCGCCCGCGAAGTGGGCGCCAACCTCATCGTGGTCGGCCACCGCGAGCAGAGTACCTTCGCGCGCTGGTGGACCGGCTCGACCGGCGCATCGCTGCTGGGCGTGGCGCCCTGCAGCGTCCTGATCGCGATAGCCTGAGCGGAGGCAGCCGGCAGCCGGGCCGGCCCCATGACGGACAGGCGGCCGGCAGGCCGGGCCGCCGGACGAGGAGACAGTTCATGCAGCAGACGGCCCGGTCGATCTCCCACCATGCCCTGACCATGCGGGCGCTCGCGCGCCATCCGCAGCGCATCGCCTTCCGGTGGGACGGCGGGCAGCTCGGCTATGCGGCGACGACCGCGATGATCGCCGGCTTCCAGAAGGTCTTCGACGATGCCGGGCTCGCGCCCGGCCAGTGCCTCGCACTGCTGACCGCCAACCGGGCAGAGACCTGGTGCGCGGGCGTCGCCGCCCAGGGGCTCGGGCTCATGATCACCTGGCTCCATCCCCTCGGCTCGCTCGAATCGCAGCGCTTCCAGCTCGAGGACAGCGAAGCGGTCGCCCTGATCGTCGACGCCGATCACTTCGGCGAGCGCGGCGGCGAGCTGGCCGTGTCGATGCCCGGCCTGCGGGTCTTCCGCCTCGGGAGCGCCGACTACGGCGCCGATCTCCTCGCGGCCGCAGCGGCGGCGGGTGCGCAGACACCGGTCGACCGCAGCGCGCCCGATCTGATCGCGACCCTGAACTACACCGGCGGCACGACCGGCCGCTCCAAGGGCGTGGCCCGCAGCAGCCTCGGTCTCACCCGGATGGCGATCGACATCCTCGCCGATTTCGAGATCCCGAACGCGCCGCGCTATCTCGCGATCGCGCCGATCAGCCACGTCACGGGCACCAACGTCCTGCCGGTCCTGCTGCGCGGCGGCACCGTCCATCTGCTGCCACGTTTCGACCCCGAGCGCATCCTCGAGACGGTCGCCGCCGAGCGCATCAACTTCATGCTCATGGTGCCCACCATGATCTACGGCCTGCTCGATCATCCCGCGCTCGGCCGCCATGATCTCGGCTCCCTCGAGCTGCTGCTCTACGGCGCATCGGCGATGGCGCCCACCCGCCTGCTCGAGGGCATCGAGCGGATCGGCCCGGTGTTCTCCCAGCTCTACGGCCAGACCGAGTGCTATCCGATCGCGGTGATGCCCCGCGCCGACCACGATCCGACGCATCCGGAGCGTTTTTCCGCCTGCGGCTTCCCGACCTCGGGAGTCGAGGTGCGCCTGCTCGACGACGCCGGCCAACCGGTGGCCAGCGGCGAGCCGGGCGAGATCTGCGTGCGCGGCCCGGTGGTGATGCAGGAGTACTGGCGCCAGCCCGAACAGACCGCCGCCGCCTTCGCCGACGGCTGGCTGCACACCGGCGACATCGCGCGCGCCGACGAAGTCGGCCGCCTCTACATAGTCGATCGCAAGAAGGACATGATCGTGAGCGGCGGCTTCAACGTCTATCCGCGCGAGATCGAGGACACGCTCGCCAGCCATCCGGCTGTCGGCATGGCCACGGTGGTCGGCGTGCCCGACGAGAAATGGGGCGAGACCGTCCTCGCCCTGGTGATCCCGCGCGAGGGCGCGACGCCCTCGGCCGAGGAGCTGATCGCCCATGTGCGCGAGCGCAAGGGCAGCCTGCTCGCACCCAAGCGCATCGAGTTCGTCGATGCCCTGCCGCTCACGCCGCTGGGCAAGGTCGACAAGAAGGCGATCCGGGCCGGCTACTGGGCGGGGCGGGAGCGGGGCGTCGGCTAGGGCCTGTTCACGCTCCGATCGTCCCCGCGTGAGCCCGAGAAAGGCGCGCAATCAAGGCGCAAAGCGCAGCCGTGGCGGGGCCACGGCGAGCATTTGCAACGCCGAGTACGCGCCTTTCTCGCGCTCACCCTGCGGGCCGGGGCCTGACGGACCCCCATACTTCGTTGCCGGCTCCTTGCGTGGCACCGCCACGCGCGTCGCCAGCGCCTCGTCTGGCGGCCCGTCAGACCCCGGCGCGGGGACGATCGGAGCGTGAACAGGCCCTGGAGCCTCGTCGAAGCGCGCCTCACTGCCCGATGAACCGCGCCTTGCGCTTCTCGGCGAACGCGGCGCGCCCCTCCAGCGCGTCGGGCCCCTGGCGCAGGCCGCTCTGTACCTGTAGTTCGCGCAGGAACTGCTCGTCGAAGGTCGCGCGCTCGCCCTGTTCGAGCAGCTGCCGCGTGGCGACCAGCGCGCGGGTCGGCCCGTCGGCCAGGCGCTGCGCGAGCGCGCGGGCCTGCGCCATCAGCTCGCCGTCGTCGAAGACGTCGCGGACGATGCCCAGCGTCCTGGCCCGCTCGGCCGGACACGGTTCGTTCAGCATCATCAATTCCAGCGCGCGCTGGCGGCCGATCAGGCGGGGCAGCATCCACGTCGATCCCAGGTCGGGGACGAGGCCGATCCGGCTGAACACCTGGATGAACGAGGCCGACCGGGCGGCCAGCACGAAGTCGCCGGCCATCGCGAGGCTGAAGCCGCCGCCCGCGGCAACGCCGTTGACGGCGACCACGACCGGGACGCGGCATTCGCGCAGCGCCTTGAACGCGGGCCAGTAGTAGGTCATCACGCCGTCGACGAGGTCGTCCTGGAACAGGCCGGGGACCTTCAGGTTCTGTCCCGAGCAGAAACCGCGGCCCGCCCCGGTCAGGATCAGCGCCCGGATCGACGGGTCGTCCGTCATCCTGCCGATCGCACCCGTCAAGCCTTCGAGCAGAGCGGGCGTCATCGCGTTCAGCGTCGCGGGCTCGTCCAGGGTCAGGATGCCCACTGCCCCGTCTCGTTCCTCCAATACACCCGCCATCGGTCGTCTCCTTGCGTGGTTTTCCCGATGTTATCGAAACGGGCATTCCATGGGCGTGGTTCCACGGTATCGACGCGCCCTGTCGCGGGTACGAACCCAGCCGTCCTGAAGGAAGGTCGCCCCGGGCCGCCGGCACCAGGCGGCTGGCCCGGTCGCCGCATGTCGTCCGGCATGGCGGCCCTAACGAGGCGTTCATGGTGCGCTGCACGCCCAGCTGACCATGCCGATCCTCCTTGACCTATGCGACGCGACTCTTTGTCGGCCCGGCATGTTGTTGCGCCGCGGGAAAAACGCACGATCGTTTGATTTACTTCAAGTTTTCGCGAGTTTCCGGCTGCCGGGAGTCTTGCAACAAAAGATGTACGGAAGATACTTCTTATACGAGACGAGATACCGGACGGTACCTCGACCCCCCAGGGGCCTGGTCTCGTAACTCCTCAAAGGAAGCAGGAAATCATGTCCTCCCGCGTTCTTACCCCCGCAGCCCTCGCCATCGCGCTGATGCTCGGCGCATCGCTGGACGCCCCGCTCGTGCAGGCGGCGCAACACGGTCCGGTCGCCAGTGCCGCGCCGACCGAGAAGGTCGTGCGCGAATACAGGCTCTCGACCGGCATGGTCGCCGGCAAGATGATCTTCCTCGACGCCCAGGGCAAGCCGAATCCGCGCCTGGAGGCGCGCGTCGGCGACACGATCGAGATCACGATCGACTCCGGCGAAGGCGCCCAGCACGACATCGTATTCCCCGATCTCGACGTGCATTCGAAGCATTTCGACGCATCCAGCGGCCCGGTCACGGTCCGCTTCGAAGTCACCCGCCCCGGCACCTTCGCCTACATCTGCACCGTCCCCGGCCACCGCCAGATCGGCATGGAAGGCCAGCTCGTCGTGACCGGCACCGCAGCCCAGGCCGCGGCGGCGGCGATCGCCGAGGGCGCCCCGATGAAGGTCGGGACCCGCGCATCCGCCCGCGACGATGTCGCCCCGGGCAGCCTGCCTGCCGCGTCGACGCAGGCGGTCGACATCGTGCGCAGCGCGACCGACGTCCCGGCGGCGATCGGCGAACGCGCGCCAAAGCTCGTCAAGTACCGGATCGACACGGTCGAGCTCGACGGCCGGCTCGATGACGGCACCACCTTCACCTACTGGACTTTCGGCGCCAGGGTGCCGGGGCCCATGCTGCGGGTGAAGCAGGGCGACACCGTCGAGCTGACGCTCGCGAACGCCGCGAACAGCAAGGCGATCCATTCGATCGACCTGCACGCGGTGACCGGCGGCCACGGCGGCGGCGCCGATACGCAGGTGGCGCCGGGACAGGCGAAGACGATCCGCTTCAAGGCGCTGCGCCCCGGGCTTTACGTCTATCACTGCGCGACGCCGTCGATCCCGCACCATATCTCGGCGGGCATGTACGGGATGATCCTGGTGGAGCCGCCCGAAGGCCTGCCGAAGGTCGATCGCGAGTTCTACGTGATGCAGGCCGACCTCTACACGACGCACGCGAAAGGCGCCGCGGGCCACCAGGGATACGACCATGACCGCGCCGAGGACGAGCGGCCGACCTACTACACCTTCAACGGCGCGGTGGGCGCGCTCACGAAGACGAACGCGCTGACCGCCAGGGTCGGCGAGACGGTCCGGATCTACTTCGGCGTCGGCGGCCCGAACAAGGTCTCGTCCTTCCACGTGATCGGCGAGATCTTCGACACGGTCTATCGCGACGGCTCGATCTCGAGCCCGATGCGCGACGTGCAGACCACGCTGGTCGCGCCGGGAGGCGCGACGATCGTCGACATGAAGCTCGAGTACCCGGGCAACTACCTGCTGGTCGACCATGCGCTGTCGCGCGTCGGCAAGGGGCTCGCCGCGTCGCTCGACGTGAGCGGGGACGCCGACCCGGCGGTGTACCAGGCGCTCGACGGCAGCGGGAAGAGCCTCTGACGCAGGAGCGGCAACACCGCCCGTTCACGCGGGCGGCGCCGCGCCGGCGTGCTATGCCGGCTATTGTCGAAGCAGGGCCATTCGCGTGCCGCCCGCGCTGCGATGAATCCCATCGGGATCGAGCGCGCCGACCAGGTCCCCCTGGGATTCGTTACGGTTCGAAGCGGCCATGCCGGTCTTCGCCGACAAGAAGGTGATCCGGGCCGGCTACTGGGCCGGCCCGGATCGAGGCGTCGGCTAGGTGGCCTCGTCATCGACCGGGACATGTCCCCGGTAGCCGAACAATGCGTTTCTCACCTTCAGACTGGCGTCGCGATCGATGACGACGCCCTGGTGACTCGGATCACGGTTGCTGCCGCGATGTAAAGCAGCAGCCGGAAGAAGAGTCCAGCATACGGATGAAGCAAGTCGAAGGCCGAGGTCAGCACAGCAATCTCGCCAAGAATCAACAGCGCCACGATCCCGTATCTGAACGAACCAAGGCCGCCGTTGTGGTGCTGGAATACCCAGAAGCCGGCCCAGATAGGTACGCTCTGCACAACATAGAAGACGATCAGGATGTGTTCCTGGAGGATGGTGAACCAAGCAGGCAGCCCGAATGCGAAAACTGCCAGTAACAGCCCCAGGAAGACCGAGTACGCGATGCAGCAGATTGCCCAGATCGCGAGCAAGCCGAAGAACATCGATGCACAGGTTTGCCCGCGATGGAGCATCACCAGCGTCGACACGAATGCGCTCGGCAGGACGGACAGCAGAATGAGAACCGGGAATAACTCCAAAGTCGTCCCTTCCATTGAGAAAGCGCCAGTTGCAATCCCGCTTGAGGAGCAACTGATACCTAGTTTGCCTCACATGCGTCGCGCAGGCACGAACAGGCGTAGATCCGTAGGCAGGCGCCTTCGCGCCCCTACTGCATGCGACCGTGATTGACACCGCGCTGGCTCGCCGCGGTCGCGTCGCGAAAGCAGTTCCGACCCGGGAATTCGTTACGGTTCGAAGCGGCCATGCCGGCCTTCGCCGGCGACGAAACGTTGCGCGCCGGCCTTGCCCTCGGCGGCGACGATCGGCGCGCCGAGCCGCCCTTCCTGGCGCAGGGCTTCGGCCAGGGGAAGATCCCACTGGGCATAGGCCGAGGCCCGGTCGGCGAGCATGCACTGCTGCGGGAAGGCGGCGAGCCGTCGCGCGATGTCGCGCGCCTCGGCGAGCGCCTGGCCGGTCGGCACCACCCGGTTGGCGAGACCCATCTGCAGGGCCTCGTGCGCATCGACCGGCCGGCCGGTCAGGATCATGTCGAGCGCGCGGCCCATGCCGACGACGCGCGGCAGGCGCACCGTCCCGCCATCGATCAGCGGCACGCCCCAGCGCCGGCAGAACACGCCGAACACGGCGTTCTCGGCCGCCACTCGCATGTCGGCGAGCAGCGCCAGCTCCAGCCCGCCGGCGACCGCATGCCCCTCGACCGCTGCGACCAGCGGCTTGGACAGCGCCATCCGGCTCGGCCCCATGGGTCCGGTTCCGCCGCCCTGCGGATCGAGCTCATGGACCCGTTCGGGATCGCCGACCGCGGAGAGGTCGGCGCCGGCGCAGAACGTGCCCTGGGCACCGGTAAGGACGGCGACGCGCAAGGCATCGTCGGCCTCGAAGCGCCGGAAGGCATCGCGCAGCCCGGCGGCGGTGATGCCGTCGACCGCATTGCGCTTCGCCGGCTGGTTGATGGTGATGATGCAGACCGGACCATCGGTCTCGAACAGGACGGATTGCATGGGAGGTCTCCTCGGCGGCAACGCGCGGTTTCGTATCGAAATGGCCGGTTGCCTGTGGCATGGCTCGTGGTGCAGTCTAGGAATCGTTTCCAGATGACACAACACCAGCCATGTCCGGTAACAATCCCGCCGCGGTTCTCGCGCCATCCGCGCCGATCACGGCAGCCGATCTCGTCCTGAACCTGCTCCTCGGGCGCGGCGGCCCCCTGTCGGTGCACGCCCTGTGCCGGGCAGGCCGGCTCTTCGGCATCCGCGACGGCACGATCCGCGTCGCGCTCACCCGCCTGCAGCGCCAGGGGAAGATCGCCAGCACCGGTCGTGCCCACTATGCCTTCGCCCCCGGGGCCTCCGCACTGTCGCGGCGCCTCGAGGACTGGTCCCGGCACTTCGAGCGGCCCCGGGCCTGGAATCACCGGTGGATAGGCATACACGACACCGGCGTGCCGCGCTCGGACAAGGTCGTCTGGCGGCACCATGTGCTGGCGATGTCGCTGCGCGGCTTCGCCACCCTTGCGCCGCGCCTGCATGTGCGGCCCGACAATCTCGCCGGCGGCGTCGAGGGCATGCGCACCACGCTGCTCGACCTCGGGCTCGCCCCACAGGCCATCGTCTTCGGCATCGAATCGCTCGATGAGCCACGCCATGCCCGGGCCTGCCGCCTGTGGGATCGCGGCGAGCTGCTGCGCGGCTACCGGAGTCAGCGCGCGAGCCTCGCGAAGCACGCCCGCGCACTGCCCCGGCTGCCGCTCGATGAAGCCGCCCGCGATTCGCTGCTGATCGGCCGGGCGGCGATCGCCCGCTTCATGCGCGATCCGATGCTGCCGCCCGAGCTGGCGCCGGTCGCGGCGCGCGAGGAGCTCGTCGCCGCGATCCGCGACTACCAGCGTGCGGCACGGCGGATCTGGAGGGCATGGCTCGATGCGAACGCGCCATAGCGCCGGCATGGCGGCAAGCGCGCGATGGATGCGGACCGCCGCGGGGCGGTGCGGCATTCAGCCGCCGTGCCGGCCATCCCCGCGCGTCAGTTCCCTCAGCCGGGCCTTGTCGAGCTTGCCGGTGTTGTTCCTGGGCAGCTCCTGCAGCACGATGAAGCGTTCGGGAATCTGCCAGCGCGGCAGGCGCGAAGCGAGATATCCCGCCAGGTCGAGCTGGGCTTCGTCGCGATCCTCCACCAGCGACACGAACGCGACCGGCCGCTCCTGCCATACCGAATCGGGCACGCCGACCACCGCCGCTTCGCGCACCCCGGGGTGCTGCACCAGCGCCGATTCCAGCTCCAGGCTGGAAATCCATTCGCCGCCAGACTTGATCAGGTCCTTCGCGCGATCGACGATGCGCACATAGCCGTCGGAGTCGATCTGCGCGATGTCCCCGGTCTTCAGCCAGCGGCGTCCGTCCGAATCGGTGTCGAAACGGTCGCCGCCGCCGCGTCCGTCCTCGGCGGAAGGATCGAGGTAGGCATCGGCCACCCAGGGGCCGCGGATCTGCAGCTCGCCCGCGGCGCCGCTGCCGGCCGGAGCGGCCGTGCCCTGGGGGGTCATCACGCGCAGCTCGCAGCCGGGCAGCGGGACGCCCGGCGTCAGCCGCCGCTGGCTCCAGCTCTCGTCGGACAGCCAGGAACGCCGCGTCGACACCAGCCCGAGCGGCGACACCTCGGTCATGCCCCAGCAGTGCTGCACCCGGATGCCGAACTGCGCGTAGCCGTCGATCAGGTCCGACGACACCGTGGCGCCGCCGATCGGCAGCCTGGTAAGGCTGCGCAGGCGCGCCGCATCGATCTCGCCGCTGCGCAGCTGCTCGAGCAGGTTGATCCACACGGTCGGCACGGCGGTGGCCAGCGTCGCGCCCGTCTGCTCGATCAACCCGGCGAGCGTCTGCGGATCGGACTGGCGCCAGCTCAGCGCCTGGCTGGCACCGGCGAGCGCGCAAGCATACGGAAAGCCCCAGCCGACCGCGTGGAACATCGGCACCACGGTCAGGCAGACATCATGCTCGGATAGCGCGATGCCGTCCGCGAACAGCATCGACATGGCATGCAGCACGGTCGACCGGTGGCTGTAGACCACTCCCTTCGAACGGCCCGTCGTGCCCGAGGTATGGCAGATGCCGCAGGCCGCCTGCTCATCGATCTCGGGCCATTCATAGGCGCGGGAGCCGCCCGCGAGCAGTCCCTCGTAGTCGATGGCGGCCGCGCGCTCGTCATTGCCGGGGTCGCCGTCGGCCACGCGGACGATGAGTTTCAGCGACGAGGGAAGCCTGACCTGGCGCAGCGTCGACAGCAGCGATGCATCGGCCAGCATCGCCACCGGCCGGGTGTCGTCGAGCAGCGCGCCGATCGTGTCGGCCGGCAGCCGCGCATTGACCGTATGCAGCACGGCGCCGATGCCCGGGACGGCGAAATAGGCCTCCAGGTGCTCCTGGCTGTTCCACATCAGCGTGGAGACGCAGTCGCCCGGGCGCACGCCGGCACGGCGCAGCGCGTCGGCCAGCTGGCGGCTGCGCTGCATCAGGCGGCGACAGGTGATGGTCGTGTCGCGACCCTGGCGCCGCGTGGTGACGGTCTTGTCCGGAAACTGCGACTCGACCCGCCGGCACAGCATGGCCACGTTCAGCGGATACGGCTGCATCAGCCCGCGGCGGATCATCAGGCGGCTCCCGCATCGCGGGGCGGGCGTACCGCCTCCCGGCCGACCACCTGACGCATCATCTCGGAGGTGCCGTCGAGGATCCGCACCACCCGCGATTCACGCCACATGCGCTCGATCGGATGGTCGCGGCAGTAGCCATAGCCGCCGAACAACTGCAGCACCTCGTCCGCGACGCGGAACACCATGTCCGCGTTGGCGAGCTTGGCCATCGCGGCCCAGTGACGACGACGGGCCGGATCATGGTCGAATCGCCAGGCGGCATCATGGGCCACCAGCCGGCCCCGGTGGACTTCCGTCGCGAGATCGGCCAGCTTCCACTGCACCGCCTGGTTCTCCGCCAGGGCGGCGCCGAACTGGCGACGGCTCGCGACACGCGCCTGCGCGAGCGCCAGCATCTCGCTGGCCAGCCCGCTGCACCAGGCGGCCCAGTGGGTGCGACCATGGTCGAGGCACAGCAGCGCCAGCTCGAAGCCCTGCCCCTCCCGGCCGATGCGATTGCCCAGCGGAATCGCGCAGTCCTCGAACAGCAGCTCGTTGTGGAACGAGCCGCTGCCGGCCAGCATGTCCATCGCCGGCCCGACGGCGAGGCCCGGCCGGTCGCGCTCCACGACGAACGCCGACAGGCCGCCCCGGCGGTCGTCGGCATCGGTCCGGGCGATGACGGTGAAGCAGCCGGCGATCTGGGCATTGGTGATGAAGATCTTGCGGCCGTTCAGCACATAGCGGTCGGCTTCGCGGCGGGCGGAAGTGGCGATGCCGGCCGCATCCGAGCCGGCACCGGGCTCGGTCATCGCCAGCGACGCGATCATCTCCCCGCGCGCCAGCGGCGGGAGAAAGCGGCGCTTCAGTTCCTCGCTGCCGGCATGCTCGACCGCCTTGCTGCCGATGTGCACGTTGACACCGCAGGTGTAGTAGAAGGCGATGTGGGCGGCCGCCAGCTCCTCGATCGCCAGGCAGCTGCCGAGCATCGACAAGCCGAGGCCGCCCCATTCGGCCGGAGTGTGGGTGCCGAAGAGCCCGGCCGAGCGCAGCAGCGCCAGGCTGCGTTCGGGAATGCGGCCTTCGCGTTCGATCTGCGCCGACAACGGCACCAGCTCGGACTGGACCAGTTCACGCACCTGGTCGCGCCAGCTGCGCAGCGCCGGATCCAGGTAGGGGCTCGGATCGGTGCTCATGATCCCTTGCGCACCAGTGGGCAGCGCGATTGCGACAGCGGCAGCGCGACCTTGTCGCCATCGAGCCGCTTGACCACCTTGTAGTAGTCCCAGGGCTGCTTAGATTCGGCAGGTGTCTTGACCTGCACCAGATAGGCTTCGTGAACCATGCGCCCGTCCTCCCGGATGAATCCGCTGTCGGTGAACACATCATCGATCCGGGTACGCCGAAGCTGCGCCATCACCCGGTCCGCATCCCTGGTTTCCGCCTCCCTGACCGCGTTCAGATAGGTCGACACCGCCGAATAGGCGCCGGCCTGCGCCATGTTCGGCATGCGCTTCATCTGCTCGAAGAAGCGCCGCCCGAAGGCGCGCGTGCGATCGTTCAGATCCCAGTACCAGGCGGTCGTCAGGTACATGCCCTGGGCCACCGGCAGGGTCAGGCTGTGCACGTCGTTGTCGAACATCAGAAGACCGACCAGGGTCTGCTTCGGCGTCAACCCGAACTCCTGCGCGCTCCTGATCGCGTTGGTCGCGTCGCCGCCGGCATTGGCCAGGCCGATCACCGAGGCGCCGGAGCTCTGGGCCTGCAGCAGGAACGACGAGAAGTCCGCGGTGTTGATCGGATGGCGCACCGAACCCTTGACCGTGCCGCCGCTGTCGATCACCGCCTTGCCGGTATCGGCCTCCAGCGCGTGGCCGAAGGCGTAGTCGGCGGTCAGGAAGAACCAGCTGTCTCCTCCGCCGGCCACCAGCGTGCGCGCGGTCTCGATCGAGAGCATATAGGTGTCGTAGACATACTGCACGGTGTAGGCGGTGCACTCCTCGTTGGTGAGCCGGGTGGTGGCGGCGCCGACGTCGAAGTTCACGCGCCGCTTCTCGGCGGCCACCTTGGCGACCGCGAGGCCGGCGGCCGAGTTCGCGCCGTTCATCACCATGTCGATGCCATCGACGTCGATCCATTGCCGCGTGAGCGTGCTGGCGATGTCGGCCTTGTTCTGGTGATCGGCCACCAGCAGCTCGACGGACCAACCCGGCGAGCGCTTCAGGAAATCCTCGATCGCCAGCCGCGCCCCGACCTCGATGCCCTTGCCGCTCACGTCCGAGTAGACACCGCTCATGTCGGCGAGCACGCCGATCTTCAGCGAGCGCGCCTCCTGCGCCGGCGCGGCCGCCGCGAACATTGCCAGCCCGGCCAGGCCGGCGATCAGCGCCAGGCGGCGCGAGGGTCGATGCTGCATCGTTGTCTCCTGTGACGATGAGGCGATGCTAGGCGCGGCCGCTTTCATGGAATTTGTGAAAATGGTCAATTGATTTGTGCTATTAGTCATACATGTACGGCAAGAGCGAACGCTTCGAGGACTATCAAGCAGTCGATGCCGCCGTCGCCGCGGTCGCGCTGCAGCTGGCCGACGGCAGCGAGCGAAGCCTGTGTCGCTGCGCTCGCGCCCGGGTGGTGCTCGTACAGTCCGGCACCTTGCAGTCCGCCATCGGGCAGCGGTACTGGCTGCTGGGTCGCGATGGCGGCCTGTTCATCCCGGCCGGGGCCGAAGCACGGCTGGAGGCGCGCGGGCGTTGCCGGCTGATCGTGCTGTTCGTCAATCCGGCGCGCATGGCGCAACGCAGCGTCCAGCCGGAACGGGTATCGCCCGGCGCGTTGATGTTCGCGCTCGCGCAATCGCTGGCCGAAGTGCCGATCGCCCGGGCCGCCGAGCCTCGCAGCAGGCGCATCGCCCGGCTGTGGCTCGACGAGCTGCGGCTGCTGCCGCTTCCGGGCATCGACCTGCCGTGGCCGCAGACGCCCCGACTGCGCGCGCTGTGCGATGCGTTGTGGCGCGATCCCGCCCAGGCGCCGCGACTGCCGCAGGCGGCGGCCAGCGCGGGCCTGTCGCCACGAACCCTGAGTCGCCATTTCGAGCGGGAGACCGGGATGACTCTCGCGGCCTGGGTGCGCCGTGCGCGGGTTCTGCTCGCCCTGACCGAGGTCGCCAAGGGCGCCAGCGTCTACGAGGCGGCGGTCGCCGCCGGCTTCGCGGACGCGTCGACGCTGTGCAATACCTTCAAGCGGGTGACGGGCGTGCCGATGCGCCGCTGGTTCCGGACGGCCGACAGTCAGTGGGCCTTCGACGAGACGACGTTCCGACGAGCATGAGCACGCGGCGGGCGCGGCCCCGCCACCACCGCGCGGGATGTGAAGAAGGACGCAGAGCGCGCGAAAATTCCGGCGCACGTCGGCAATACGTCACGCGGCAGCCCTCGGCACGGCAGACGACACCCGTGCGCCGATCCAGAATCCGCACCAGGAGCAAACTCACGGGGGTTGGCGATGAAACGCAAGCTGCATGGGGCCCTGCTTGCCGGCGCACTGGCCTTCTGCGCCGGCGCCCACGCCGAGCTGCCGAGCTACATGGACTGGAGCGTCGGCGCCGCGAGCGACGGATCCGGCGTGTACGCCGTCACGTCGAACGAGAGCGGTTCGATCTTCGGCCAGGCCTGCTCGTTCAACGGCAACTGCGAGTATCGCCTGTTGACCGCGACCGCCTGTGAGCCCAATGCCGTCTATCCCGGGCTCGTGACGACCGAGCATGGCGCGGCGAGCGTGAGCCTGATCTGCCGCAGCGCCGGCGATCGCGGCGATCATGTCTTCGCCATCGCTCCCTTCGCCGACATCGACGCGCTCGCGAAGAAGGCGAGCCGCATGGGCATCGTCATCCCGACCGAGAGCGACCACTTCCATGTGACGCGTTTCAGCATGATGGGCGCCACCGCCGCCGTGACCTTCATGCGCGAGGCGATCGCGCGCAGCCTCGATGGGGCGCCCGTCTCGCGACGGGTGCGCGCCGCACGCGACATGATCCTCTAGGGCCGGCGCCGCGGCGCGCCGGACGGAAATCCGGCCGCGGCGGACGGTTTCGTTTGCCGATGCGCCCGATCATGGCATCCTGAGCCCCGGTTTCGCCGGCCCGCGGCGACGCGCAGCGAGGAGACGGACATGATCGAGATGAGCGTGGATATCCCCACGGCCGATGGCGCGATGAACGCCTACATCTTCCACCCCGAGCGCGACGGCCCGCACCCGGTGGTGATCCTCTACATGGATGCCCTGGGCCTGCGCGAGGAGCTCTCGGACATGAGCCGGCGCATCGCCGCGGTCGGCTACTACGTCCTGATGCCCAACCTCTACTACCGTTCGGCCCGCTCGATCGACGTCGACGGCAGGCGCATGCAGGATCCGGCCTATGCGGAGACGGTCGCCCTGATGTGGAAGTACAACCGGGCACTGACCAACGCCATGGTCGATCGCGACACGGAAGCGATGCTGAAGTTCCTCGATACCGAGGATGCGGCGCGCAAGGGCCCGCTCGGCATGGTCGGCTACTGCATGAGCGGACGCTTCGTGTTCCGCGCGGCCGGTGCGCATCCCGACCGGGTCGCGGCCTCGGCCTCGATATACGGCGCCGGGCTCGTCACCCCCCGCGACGATTCGCCGCACCTGTCCGCCGGCGGCATCAAGGGCGAGATGTACTTCGCCTGTGCCGAGACCGACGCCTACGCGCCGCCCGAAGTGCTCGAGAAGCTGCGCGGCGTGATCGAGGAGACGGGCATCAACGGCGGCATCGAGGTCTATCCCGATACCCATCACGGCTTCGCCTTCCCGAACCGGCCCGTCTACCACAAGGCGGCGGCCGAACGACACTGGGAGCGGCTGTTCGCGCTCTTTCGGCGGACCCTGCACAAATAGGCCGCGCGGCGAAGCGGGCCGTCGCGCGCCGATCACCCCATGGCGACCGGCGCGGCGGGCAGACCGGGCCTGGACCTACGCGAGCGCGAAGAAGGGCATCATCCGCCCCTCGGCCGCGGGCCGGAACTGCACGCCGACCGCCTGGCCGATGCGCAGGTCCTCGTAGCGGGCGTCGACGATGTTGGTCATCAGGGTCGGCCCCTCCTCGAGGGTGACGTAGGCGAGGAGGTAGGGCGGATCGGCCCGCCTTGCCGGGCTGAAGGCGTACAAGGTGCCGCGCCCGCTCGCCTGTTTCCATTCCAGCCGCTGGCTGCCGCACAAGGGGCAGACGACGCGGGGATGCCAGTGCGCCTTGCCGCAATCGGTGCAGGTCCTGAGCAGGAACCGGCCCTGCGCCGCCGCCGCCCAGAACTCCCCCGTTTCGGGATAGGCCGCCGCGAACGGATCCTGTTGCCAGGCGGTGGACTGCTCGGTGTCGTTGTCGGCCATGGTCCTACTCCCGCTCGAAGATGACGGTGGCATGGTTGTGGCCGCTGCCGACGACCATGCCGGGGCCGCTGGCGAGCGCCAGGCGGCAGTCGCGCACCTGGACTGCCGGATGGGCTTCGCCGCGCAGCTGGCGCACCGCCTCGATCGCCTTGGTGATCCCGCCGCGGTTCATCGGATGGTTGTTGCACAGGCCGCCGCCGTCGGTATTCCACGGCAGGCGGCCGACGCCTGAGATGAGATTGCCGTCGGCGACGAAGCGCCCACCCTCGCCCTTGGCGCAGAAGCCGAGATCCTCGAGCTGCATCAGCACCATGATCGTGAAGTTGTCGTAGACCGAGGCGTAGTCGATGTCGGCGGGCCGGACGCCGGCCTCGGCGAAGGCGGCGGCGCCGGAGCGCTCGGCGCCGCTGCGGGTGAGATCGATGTAGCCGCCGCGGTTGGTCGCGACGGTCTCGCCGCAGCCGATGATCTTCACCACCGGGCGGTTCAGCCGGCGCGCGATCTCGGGCTTCGCGAGCACGAGCGCACCGCCGCCGTCGGTGATCACGCAGCAGTCGAGCCGCCGGATCGGGTCGGAGATCACGGGCGAGCTCATCACGTCCTCGACGGTGACCGGCTTCTTCAGCAGGGCGTTCGGGTTGTGCTGCGCATGCTGCGAAGCCGCCACCTTGATCCAGGCGAGCTGCTCGAGGGTGGTGCCGTACTCGTGCATGTGGCGCTGGGCCATCATTCCGTAGATGCCGGCGATGGTCCAGCGGAAGGACGACTCCCAGGGCACTTCGGGGCGGTCGGGGCCCAGCGCCCGCGGCGCGGTGCCGGTCGCCTGGCCGCTGCTTCGCGGCTTGCCCGCCAGCGTGATCAGCGCCACCGAGCACTTGCCGGCGGCGATCGCGGCAGCCGCATGCTCGATGTGCGCGAGGTAGGAGCAGCCGCCCGCCTCGGTGCCGTCGAGCCAGGACAGCTTCAGGTCGAGGTAGTCGGCCATGAACATCGGCGCCAGGCCCGGCGCATCGCCGGCGCAGAAGTAGCCGTCGACGTCGGCGAGCGAGAGGCCGGCATCGGCCAGCGCGCCGAGCGCGCACTCGGCGTGCAGCTGGGCGACCGACTTGTCCGGCGCGAGCCGGGTCGGGTGCTCGAATGCGCCCACCACACAGGCGCTTCCCTTGATCGTCATCGGTCCGGTTCCTCCTGTTGTTGCGGTGTCGGGCTACCGCGGGCGGCTGCCCTGCGCTTCGCGAAGCCGCCGATGCCTTCGCGGGCATCATCGGTAGCGGCCACCACGCAGAAATCCTCCACCGCCGCGTCGATTCCCTCGCTCATGCCGAGGTCGAGCGCGCGGTGGAAGGATGCACGCGCGATCCTCATCGCCTGCCGCGGCTTGGCCGCCAGCACCCGGGCAAGCGAGCGCGCGGCCTCGTCGAGCTCGTCGTCGGGTATCACCCGACTCACCAGGCCGAGTGCCTCGGCCGTCGCCGCGCCGAAGGTCCGGCCGGTGAAGAGCAGGTCGAAGGCCCGATGGCGACCGACGATGCGCGGCAGCAGGGTGAAGTGGATCGCCGGCATCACGCCGACGTCGATCTCGGGATAACCGAAGGATGCCGATTCGCCGGCGACCAGCAGATCGCAGGACACCGCCAGCGTCACGCCGCCGCCGCGCGCGGCGCCATTGACCACCGCGATGCTCGGCTTGCCGAGCCGGCGCTGCGCCTGATGCAACCCGATGTACAGCGTCTCGAGCAGCGAGCGGACCTCGGCGGGCGAGGTACCGTCGAGCTGGGTCAGGTCCAGCCCGGCGCAGAAGCGTCGCGCCACCGCGCTGCGCACCAGCACGACCGCCACGGCATCGTCGGCCGCCGCCCGGTCGAGCGCCGCGATCAGCTCGGTGACCGTCGAGCGGGTCAGCGCATTGGCCGGGGGATCGTCGAGGGTGATCTCGGCGATGCCCTCGCGCACCCGGTAGCCGACACCGCTCATGATGCCGGCTTCGATACGCCGGCCAGGCCGAGCACACCGGCCGCGGCCAGGCGTTCGATCTCGGCATCGGCAAGCCCGGCCTCGCGCAGCACCTCGACCGTATGCTCGCCGAGCAGCGGCGGCGTGGCCCGGGCTTCGCGCGGCTCACCGTTGAAGCGCACCGGCATCGCGATGTTGCGCACCTCGCCGAGCAGCGGATGCTGGCTTCGCACCACCAGCTTGCGGGCCTCGAGCTGGGGATGGGCGAGCGCTTCGTCGAGCGTATGGATCGGCGAGCAGGGCACCCCCGCCTTGCGCAGCTCGTCGAGCCACCAGGCCAGCGGTCGCGTCACCATCACCTCGCCGACCAGCGCCACCGTCTGGTCGAAGTTCGCCACTCGCTGCGCATTGGTGGCGAAGCGGGGATCGTCGACGATGTGCTCCAGGCCCGCCACGGCGCAGAATCGGCGCCACTGGGCATCGTTGCCCACGCCGAGCATGATCTGGCCGTCGGCGACCGCGAAGGCCTGGTAGGGCGAGAGTGCCGGATGCCCGGTGCCCATGCGCCGCGGCGGCACGCCGGTGCGCCAGTAGCTCTGCGCGAGATAGGTCATGAGCGCCACCGAGGAATCGAGCAGCGACACCTCGACGTAGACGCCCTTGCCGGTCCGCTCGCGCTCGAGGATCGCGGCGAGGACGCCGATCACCCCGTTCATGCCGGTGGATATGTCGACTGGCGAGAAGCTCGCCCGCGCCATCGGGCCGCCGGGCTCGCCCATGGTGCTGATCATGCCGCTGAAGGCCTGCAGCATCACGTCGTAGCCGGGCTCCTTGCCGAGCGGCCCGTCGCGGCCGTAGCCCGACACCTCGAGGTAGATGAGCCGCGGATTGAGCGCGGCCAGCGTCTCGTAGTCGATGCCGAGCTTCTTCGCGGTGCCGCTGCCGAAACCCTGCAGCACGACGTCGGCCTCGCGCGCGAGCCGGTGCGCGAGCGCGCGGCCCTCGGGCGACTTCAGGTCGAGCGCGAGGCTGCGCTTGTTGTGGTTGATCGACAGGAAGATCGCCGATTCGCCCTTGTCCTGCGGCAGCCAGCTGCGGGTATCGTCGCCCACCCCGGGCGGCTCGACCTTGATGACGTCGGCGCCCAGCTCGCCGAGATGCTGGGCGCAGAGCGGGCCGGCGAGAACCTTGGAGAAGTCGAGGACCTTGATGTTCTTGAGAGGGGTCATGACAACGCAGCTTCCGTCTTGGGATCGGGGCCGTAGGCGTTCGGGCCGGGCTCGCCGTCGCGGGTGGCGAACCAGATGAAGATCAGCCAGCCGATGAACGGGATGAGACTCACCAGCACCCACCAGCCCGAGCGGCCGGTATCGTGCATGCGACGCACCGCGACCCCGAGCGCCGGCAGCAGCATCGCGAGGCCGAACAGGCCGGAGAGCAGGCCGTATTCCTCGCTGCCCAGGCCCAGCATGCTATCGATGAAGCCCAGGCCGATCGCGATCAGGATGTAGAAGAGCACGAAGAACCAGTACTCCTTGCGCCGCGCCCGGCCGGTGAACACCGCGTACTGGCGCAAGGCCTTCATGAACCATTCCATATCTGCCTCCCTCCTTGGATCCGTGGTTGCCGACAGTTCGCAACCGCTGCCTTCGGCGAGCGCTCATTCTACCGACACGCACTTCGGAAGCAGCCGGCATGGGCCGGCGTCGATGACCCGAAGCACTTTCGTCCGGAATCCTTTGGATGGACCGCCAAATAGTCTAAAATCGGCAAACGGGCCAACTCGAAGACACTGTCATGAAGATCTCCGTCACCGAAGCCAAAGGCCAACTGACCGAGCTGGTCCGGCGCGCCGAAGCGGGGGACGAAGTCGTCCTGACCCGCCACGGCCATGCTGCCGTGCGCCTGGTGCCGGTCAGGCCCGTGGTCGATGCGAAATCCCGCAAGGCGGTTCTCGATGCGATTCGCGCCTCCGCCGCAGGCAAGGCGCTCAGCGGACCCAGCGCCGAGCGCAGCCAGGACTTCCTCTATGACGAGGACGGCCTTTCCACATGATCGCGGTCGATACGTCCGCGCTGATGGCGATCGTGCTGAACGAACCCGGGGCGGATGCCTGCGCCGCTGCGCTCGAAACCGAGGATCGGCTACTGATCTCGGCCGGCACGCTGGCCGAGGCGCTGATCGTCGCCGGGCGGCGCAACGTCGGCGAGGAAGTGGATCGGCTGGTCGAAGGGCTGGGCTTCGAGATCGTCGGCGTGACACCCGGATCGGCACGACGCATCGCGCAGACCTACGCAAGATGGGGAAAGGGTATTCACCCGGCCGGCCTGAATTTCGGGGACTGCTTCGCCTATGACGTGGCGAAGGAGCACGAATGCCGATTGCTCTATGTCGGCGAGGATTTCTCGCGGACCGACGTCGAGAGTGCCCTTTGAAGCACGAGCTTCCGATCAACGCTTCGGCCTGACCCGAAAGCGGACCTGCGCGCTCGCGACACGGGTGCCGTCGGCGGCGAAGAGATCGGCCTCGACCAGCACGCTGCGCTCGTCGCGCTCGATGACGCGTGCAGCCGAATGAAACTCGCCAAGCGGAGCCGGCTTGTGGAAGTGGGTGTCCAGGCGCATGGTCAGCGCCTGCATGCCGGGCCCGAGGGTCGCATGCACCGCATTGGCGGCCGCCGAATCGAGCATCGCCGACAGGAAGCCGCCATGGACGGTGCCGTGGCGGTTGGTGAACTCGTCGCGCGCGGTGAAGCCCATGCGGACTTCGCCCGTGCCGGCATCGACCCCGAGCAGGCGCCGCCCGAGCAGGATGGCGGCCGGCGTCGTCGTCTCGAGGTGGGGGTTGAGCCCGGCTTCAGGCATGCCCGGCCACCGCATGCGGGACGTACGGCGCCTCGAGCGCGGCGATCTCCTCATTGGTGAGCGCAAGCGACATCGCAGCGACCGCATCGTCGAGCTGCTCGAGTCGCGTGGCGCCGACGATGGGCGCGGTGATGCCGGGTTTCTGCAGGACCCAGGCGAGCGCGACCTGCGCCCGCGGCACGCCACGGTCCAGGGCGAGCTTCGCGACCGCCTCGACCACCTTGCGATCGGCGTCTTCCGTCTTCGCATAGAGGCTGCGGCCGAACTCGTCGGTCTCCTGGCGGGCGCTCGACTGATCCCAGTCCCGGGTCAGGCGCCCGCGCGCCATCGGGCTCCAGGGAATCACGCCAATGCCTTCGTCCCGGCACAGCGGCAGCATCTCGCGCTCTTCCTCGCGGTAGAGCAGGTTGACGTAGTTCTGCATCGACACGAAGCGCGCCCAGCCATGGCGTTCGGAAACGCGCAAGGACTTGGCGAACTGCCAGGCGTACATCGACGACGCCCCGATGTAGCGCGCCTTGCCGGCGCGCACGATGTCGTTCAGGGCCTCCATGGTTTCCTCGATCGGCGTCTCGTAGTCCCAGCGGTGGATCTGGTAGAGATCGACGTAGTCGGTGCCGAGGCGCTTCAGGCTCGCATCGATCTCGGCCAGCACCGCCTTGCGCGACAACCCCTTGCCATTGGGGCCGGGCCGCATCCGGCCGTTGAGCTTGGTCGCGATCACCACTTCCTCGCGCGGAACGTACTCGGCCAGGGCCCGGCCGAGGAACTCCTCGCTGGTGCCGTCCGAATACACGTTCGCGGTGTCGAAGAAGTTGAAGCCGAGGTCGAGCGCCCGCTTGAAGAAGGGCTTGCTCTGGTCCTCGGGCAGCGTCCAGGCATGGTTGCCGCGGGCCGACTCCCCATAGCTCATGCAGCCGAGGCAGAGCCGGGAAACCTTCAGGCCGCTGCGGCCGAGTCGGGTGTAGTCCATCGGGATTCCTCCTGTCTCCTGTCGGGTCGTCGCTCATCGGCATGGGCTCCGATCGTCGACGTGAACCCCCGATGTTGCCACTGTCGCGCCGTTCGTGCGGAACGCCCCGGACGCAGTGCAGGCACAATCGGAGGCTCGCGCCGGGCAACCGGCCCCGATTCCCGTTCGAAGGAGCTCCCATGTCCGTCCATTCGCTGGCCAAGGCCCCCATCCAGGATCCGGTTCACCAGGCGAAAGTCCATCTCGCCGCCGCATTGCGCATGGCCGTCCTGCACGAGCTCGAGGAAGGCATCGACAACCATTTCACGGTGGCGGTGCCCGGCCAGCCCGATCGCTACCTGATCCTGCCCTTCGGCCTGCACTGGTCGGAAGCCCGCGCCAGCGACATGATCGTCTTCAACGAGGCCGGGGAGACGATCGAGGGCAAGGGCATCGTCGAGATCTCGGCCAAGTGCATCCACGCCCCGATCCACCGGGTCGCCGGCGTGAACGTCGTGCTGCACACCCACCAGACCTGGGCGCTGGCGCTCAACATGCTCGCCGACAACCGGCTGCTGCCCACGAGCCAGACGAGCGCCTTCTTCGGCGGGCAGATCGCCTATGACGACGGCTACAACGGCCTGGCCGACACGCTGCAGGAGGGCGAGCGCCTCGCCCGGCTGCTCGGCGACAAGCAGGTCGTGTTCATGAAGAACCATGGCGTGCTGGTGGTCGGCGACAACGTCGCCCAGGCCTACCGCCGGCTCTACCGGCTCGAGCGCGTCTGCCGCACGCAGCTGCTGGCGATGGGCGCCGGCCAGCCGCTGGCAGTGCTGCCGCCGGAGATCGTCGAGCGGGTGCAGCGGCCGAACCCGGACGACACCCATCCGCGCGGCGAGCGCGATCGCCTCTATTTCGAGGCGATGATGCGGGTGCTCGATCGGGAACTGCCGGGATACGCGGACTGAGGATCCGCCCGTCGGTGGCCCGGCTCCGCCACGAGCCACCGATCCGCTCGAGCTGAACGCACAACCTGAACGGCTGGCTGCAAATCATCCTTGCAATTCTGGAGTCTGACTCCATAATTGCAAGGATGATTCCGCGCCGACTATTCCCTGACCTCCTCGCCGCACTCGCCGAAGCCCCCGCCGTGGCGCTGCTCGGTCCACGCCAGGTCGGCAAGACCACGCTTGCGCTCGAGCTCGCCGAATCCCGGCCGGCCATCTATCTCGATCTCGAATCGGAAGCGGATCGCGCCAGGCTGACCGAGCCCGAGCTTTACCTGTCGCAGCACGCGGACAAGCTCGTGATCCTCGACGAAATCCAGCGCACCCCGCAACTCTTCCAGAGCCTGCGCGGGCTGATCGACGCCGGCCGGCGACGCGGGCAAGGCAGGGGGCGATTCCTCGTGCTGGGTTCCGCGTCGATCGACCTGCTCAAGCAATCCAGCGAAACCCTTGCCGGGCGCATCCGGTATATGGAACTGTCACCGCTCGACGCCGGCGAGGTCGATCGCGACCATCTCGATGCCCTCTGGCTGCGAGGCGGCTTTCCGGAAAGCCTGCTGGCCGACTCCGATGCGGCGAGCCTGCGCTGGCGCGGCGACTTCATCCGCAGCTACCTCGAACGGGACATTCCGCAGCTCGGACCGCGCATTCCGGCGGAGACCCTGCGACGGTTCTGGACCATGCTGTCGCACCAGCAAGGCGGGCTGCTCAATGCCGCGTCCCTCGCCCGCGCGCTTGCGGTCGATGGCAAGACGGTAGCGGCCTACCTCGACCTGCTGGTGGACCTGCTGCTCGTGCGCCGGCTTTCGCCCTGGCACGGCAACGTCGGCAAGCGCCTGGTCAAGTCGCCCAAGGTCTATGTCCGCGATAGCGGACTGGTGCATGCCCTGCTCGGCATCGGCGATCACGAAGCCTTGCTGTCGCATCCGGTGGCCGGGGCAAGCTGGGAAGGGCTCGCGATCGAATCGGCGATCGGTGCCGCCCCTCCCGGCACGGAAGCGTACTTTTTCCGAACCGCGGCCGGCGCGGAGATCGATCTGCTGCTGAAACGTCCTGGCGAGCGCAAACCCTGGGCGATCGAGGTCAAGCGCGGGCTTGCACCGAAGCTGGGACGCGGCTTTCATGCGGCCTGCGACACGGTCAGGCCGCAGCGCCGACGCGTGGTGTACGGCGGCGCGGAACGCTTTCCGCTCGCGGAGGACGTTGACGCGGTCTCGCTACCCGATCTCTGCGAGGAGCTCGCGGCGACGTGAGCCGAAAGGCTTTCCCGGAGCCGCGAAGCGCTGGAACCTGTGAACAGGTTCTCAGCCCGGGCCGCCGCGCAGCGTCGTCGGCTCGAGGCTGATCACCCCGGCGGCGGACAGCGCCTCGTAGCGTTCGCGACTCTCGCCCAGCACGTCGCGCATCACCTCGAGCGTATCGGCGCCGAGGCAGGGCGCGACGCCGCGCAGCGGCGGGCGCCGGCCATCGATTCGCAATGCGAGCGCGATCTGGCGCTGTTCGCCGATGTGCTCGCGCCGGGTATCGAAGTAGAAGCTCCGCCCGGCGTGATGGGACTGCCGCATCGTCTCCTCGGGCGTGAGGACCGGCGCGGCGATCACGCCGAGCGTCTGCAACTGCCGGCTCGTCTCTTGCGCATCGCGGCCGCGCGTCCATACGGCCAGCGTCGCGTCGATCTCGTCCTCGCGCGCCCGCCGCGCATCGATATCGTCGAGCGTACCGTCGCACCAGTCCTCCCGGCCGATCATCCTGGCCAGCGCCAGCCAGGCCTGCGGCGAATCGACCGCGATCACGATCCAGCGGTCCCGGCCGGCGGCCGGATAGACGCCGTGCGGCGCCATCGTGACATGGCGATTGCCGAGCCGGGGCGGCTCCCGCCCGGTGGCCGAGCGCGCGAGCAGGGCCGGCGCGGTGAAGGGCAGCAGGCACTCGACCTGGCTGATGTTGAGCCACTGGCCCCGGCCCGTGCGGCGCCGGTGCACGAGGGCGGCGAGCATCGCGGCGGCGCCGTAGAGCCCGCCGATCGGATCGCCATACGCGATGTGGCCCATCATCGGCGGCAGCGGATCGCTGCCGCGAAAGCTCGGCATGCCCGAGGCCTGCTCGAGGGTCGAGCCGTAGGCGCGGGTGTCCGAGAGCTCGTTGCCCGAGCCGAAGGCGGACATCGAGAGCATCACCAGGTCGCTGCGGCCTTGCGAGAGATCCCTCCAGCCCATGCCGAGGCGATCGATCACGCCGGCAGCGTGGTTCTCCACCGCGACGTCACTGGCGGCGACGAGGCGGCGGGCGAGCTCACGCCCTTGCGCCGTCGTCAGGTCGAAGCTCACGCTGCGCTTGCCGCGGTTGACCGCGGCGAAGCGCCAGCTCTTCTCGTGCTGGCGAGCCGCGATCGCTTCCGGCGTCCATTGCGTCGCACGCCACCAGTCGGGATAACGCCCGGCCTCGATCTTGATCACATCGGCGCCGAGGTCCGCCAGGACCCGCGTCGAGATCGGCCCGGCCCAGCCCATCGAGAAGTCGGCGACCCGCAGGCCGGCGAGCGGCGCATCGGCCGCGCCGTGGCGAGCGCCTTCACCTTCCCCGGCACTCGCGCGGCCGGTGCTCGCCGCGGGTGCCGCCACCTTCAGCGGCGAGCCGGGTGCGACGATGTCGGGCCACTTCGCAAGCGGTGTGATGCTGCCGCGCGCCCTGAAGACGGGGTGCGCCGCGAGATCGCCCGCATCGGGCACCACCACCAGCGGAACCTTCTTCTCGCGCGCGATCGCGGCCCATTCATGCGCGGTCCTCTCGCGGAACCTGTCGTCGAGGATGGCCTCGAGCTCGTAGGCCCGCTCTGCGCGCAGGTGGATGGTCGCGAGACCGGGGTCGGCGGCGAGGTCGGGCCGCCCGAGGATCTCGCAGAAGGCGGCCCATTGAGCCGGCGTGATGACGGTGGTGCCGATCCAGCCTTCCCGGCAGCGATGGATGCTGATCGGGCAGGTAGGCGCGAAGCGATTGACGCCGGTCCTCGGCACCGGGCGGTCATACATCCGGGCATCGGCCACCTGCAGCTCGCCGAGCACCATGCAGGCTTCGAGGATGCTCACCTCGGCATGGCGATGCCCGCCATCGTCGAGCAGGGCCGCCAGCGCGGCGATCGTGGCGGTGACGCCGCCGACGACCGACGACTGGATGTCGCCGAGCTGCTGCGGCGGCCCCTCGGTCGAGCCGCAGGGAAAGATCATGCCGGTGAGCGCCTGCACGACGCTGTCGGCGCCGCGCCAGTGCGCGAGCGGGCCGTCCAGGCCGAACCAGCTCACGTCGACGGTCGCGCGCAACGGCCTTGCCGCCAGCGCCTGCCGCGGCGCTTCCTCGCCGAGCAGCAGCAGCTCGCTCTCGGCAATGGCGGATTCCAGCGCCACCGGAGCCAGGTCCTGCTTGCCCTGGTCGAGCCAGGCGAACAGCAAGCCTTCGGTGCGCGGATCGTCGGGTACTTCGCGCCGGCGCCGCAGGGGATCGCCGCCCTCGGGTTCGAGCCGGCGTACCGATGCGCCGAGCGCCGCGAGCATCCGGCCGCACCAGGCGGCAGCCACGCCGCCACCGATCTCGACCACGCGGATGCCGGCCAGCGGGCCCTCTGTCGTCATGATCCGATTGTCTCCTGCACGGATGCGCGAAAGCGGAAACGGCCTGGCGCCGCGTCTGTATTCTTGACCGGCTCCCGGCCGCCTTCTATCCTGACAAACGTCAGTCTGCCATCGTAGCGCGTCGCCAGCCACCCCGTCGTGGCGGCGGCGATCAGGAATCCACCGGAAACCCCCGATGAAAACTGTGCCAGCCTCCGCGGCTGCCTCCGCACGCCCGCTTCGCAAAGTGCTGATCGCCAACCGCGGCGAGATCGCCCTGCGCATCGCCCGCACCGCCGCCGAGATGGACATCGCCACGGTCGCCGTTCATCCCGCCGATGACGAGGCCAGCCTCCATGTCCGACGCGCGCAGCAGGCGCATGTCCTGCCGGGGCGCGGCGCGCGAGCCTATCTCGACATCGACGCGCTGCTCGAAGCGGCGCGGGCGAGTGGCGCCGACGCGATCCATCCCGGCTACGGATTCCTGTCGGAGAATCCCGGCTTCGCCCGTCGCGTGGAGGACGCGGGCCTGGTCTTCGTCGGTCCGACGCCCGAAGCGCTGACGCTCCTGGGCGACAAGACCAGCGCCCGCCAGCGGGCACGCGAGCTCGGGGTGCCGATCCTGCCGGGCACTTCGCAACCGACCGACCTGGAGGAAGCCGCCGCCTTCTTCGCCGGCCTGCCTGCCGGCGCCGCGATGCTGATCAAGGCCGTCGCCGGCGGCGGCGGACGGGGCATGCGGATCGTCACGAAAGCCGACGAGATCGCCACCGCCTGGCAGCGCTGCCGTTCGGAAGCCGAAGCGGCCTTCGGAAATCCGGACGTCTATGTCGAGCGTTTCCTGCCGGCGGCACGGCATCTCGAGGTGCAGATCCTCGGCGACGGCACGGGCGAATGCATCCATCTCGGCGAGCGCGAATGCACCCTGCAGCGCCGCCACCAGAAGGTGGTCGAGATCGCGCCCAGCCCCACCCTCACGGCCTCCCGGCGCGAGCGCCTGCTCGGCCATGCCCTCGAGCTCGCCCGCGATGCCTGCTACCGGTCGCTGGGCACCTTCGAGTTCCTGCTCGATGCCGACGCGCGCGAAGGCGAGGAACTCTTCTTCATCGAAGCGAATCCCCGCATCCAGGTCGAGCACACCGTGACCGAGGAAGTCTTCGGGCTCGACCTGGTGCAGCTGCAGCTCGAGATCGCCCAGGGACGCACCCTCGCGCAGCTAGGCCTCGGCCCGGATACCGGCGCCGCGCCGCGCGGCCATGCGATCCAGCTGCGGATCAACACGGAGCGGATCACCGAGGACGGCAGCATCAAGCCCTCGAGCGGCGAGCTGCGGACATGGGAGCCGCCCACCGGCGCCGGCATCCGCGTCGACGGCGCCGCCTACGCCGGCTACCGGAACTCCGCCAGCTTCGACAGCCTGCTCGCCAAGCTGATCGTCCATTCGCGCTCGCCGCGCTTTGCGGTCGCGCTGCACAAGGCGCAGCGTGCTCTCGCCGAATTTCGCATCGAAGGGATCGCGACCAACCTGCCCTGGCTGCGCGCTCTGCTCGCGCGCCCCGAGGTGGAGGCGAACGCGGTCACCACCCGCTTCATCGAGCACGAGGCTGCCGGACTCGCGCATGCGGCGCTCGCGCTCGCGGCCGCCGAGCCGGGCCGCGCTCCGACGGACGCCGATGCCACCGAAGCGAGCGCATCGACCGCTCCGGAGACCACGGCCGCGCTGCCGCCCGGCACCACCGCCGTCACGGCGCCGATGCAGTGCACGGTGCTGGAGCTCGACGCCGCGGTGGGAGACTTCGTGCGTGCCGGCCAGCAACTCGCGGTGCTCGAGGCGATGAAGATGGAGCACCTGGTCACCGCCCCGTGCAGCGGCGTGCTGCGGGCGGTGCTCGCCGAGTCCGGGCGCACCCTGATGGAAGGCGAAGCCCTGTTCGCGATCGAGGCCCGGGAGCATGCCGACGGCCCCGCGCAGTCGGATGCGGCGATCGACCTCGATCGCATACGTCCCGATCTCGCCCAGGTCGCCGAGCGCCGTGCCTACGGCCTGGACGAGAACCGGCCCGAGGCGGTCGCGAAACGGCATGCCCGCGGCCATCAGACCGCGCGCGAGAACCTTGCGCAGCTCTGCGACGAAGGCAGCTTCCGGGAGTACGGCGAGTTCACGATCGCTGCGCAACGCCACCGCCGGTCGATCGACGACCTGATCCGCAACACCAGCGGCGACGGCATCCTCACCGGTATCGGCAGCATCAACGGGGATCGCTTCCCACCCGAGACCGCCCGCTGCGCCTTCGCGATCGGCGACTACATGGTGCTCGCCGGCACACAGGGGCAGCGCCATCATCGCAAGCTCGACCGGGTCCTGAGCATCGCCGGCGAATGGAACCTGCCGCTCGTGCTGTTCGCCGAGGGCGGCGGCGGTCGGCCCGGGGACACCGAGCGCATGACCTATGCAGGCATCTCGAACGGCACCTTCACGAAGTTCGCCGAGCTGAGCGGCCAGGTTCCGCTGGTGGGCGTGGTCTCCGGGCGCTGCTTCGCGGGCAACGCCGCGCTGCTCGGCTGCTGCGACGTCATCATCGCCGACGAAAGCAGCAACATCGGCATGGCCGGGCCGGCCATGATCGAAGGCGGCGGGCTCGGCGTCTATCCGCCCGAAGCCATCGGACCCATCGACGTGCAGTCGCGCAACGGCGTGGTCGACGTCCGGGTGCGCGACGAGGCCGAAGCCTGCCGGGTGGTCAAGCAGTACATCGCCTACTTCCAGGGCCCAGTGGCGGACTGGTCGGCGCCGGACCAGCGGCGCCTGCGCCATGTGGTGCCGGAGAACCGCCTGCGGGTGTACGACGTGCGCGAGGCGATCGACGCGATGGCCGACGAAGGCTCGGTCCTCGAGCTGCGGCGCGAGTTCGGCGTCGGCATCGTCACCTGCCTGGTGCGCATCGAGGGCCGGCCCTTCGGCCTGATCGCGAACAACCCGGGCCATCTCGGCGGCGCGATCGACGGGCTGGCCGCCGACAAGGCCTCGCGCTTCATGCAGCTGTGCGACGCCTTCGACCTGCCGATCCTGTCCCTGTGCGACACCCCGGGATTCATGGTCGGGCCCGAGGCCGAGAAGACCGGGCTGGTGCGCCATGTGTGCCGGATGTTCGTGACCGCCCGCTCGATCAGCGTCCCGCTGTTCGCGGTGGTGCTGCGCAAGTGCTACGGGCTCGGCGCGCAGGCGATGCTGGGCGGCGGCGCCGCCGACAACTTCTATACCGTCTCCTGGCCGACCGGCGAGTTCGGGCCGATGGGGCTCGAGGGCGCGGTCACGCTCGGCTTCCGGCGCGAGCTGGACGCCGTCCAGGACCCGGTCGAGAAGAAGGCGCTCTACGACAAGCTGCTGGCCGAGTACTACGAGCAGGGCAAGGCGATCTCCACTTCGTCGACGAGCGAGATCGATGCGGTGATCGACCCGGTCGAGACGCGCGCCTGGATCATGAGCGGCATCCGCTCGGTGAAGCTGCGAGCGCCGCTATCCGGGCGCAAGCGGCCCTTTGTCGACGCCTGGTGAGCGCGGCGGCGGAACCGAGCCCGGCCGCCAGCGACGCGTCGTGCGCTGGAAGAAAAGATTGTTCGGCACCTGCAGCACCGTCGGCCGACCTTCCTCGTCAATTTCCTCGAGCGTCGTGTAGACGAGATTCACGTCGATCACCCGGCCCCGCAGGCCAGGCTTGTCGCCGGCCTCGATCAGCTCGATGTGGTCGTAGAGCCGGAACGGCCGCATCATGAAGATCAGCAGCGAGCAGAAGATGTTGCTCAGCACGCTCCAGGCGGCGAAGAACGCCACCGCCGCGACCGTGGCGAAGCCGGTGAACGCGGTCCAGAGCACCGTGCCCGAGACCCCGAGCCGCTCGAGGATCAGGAGGAGCGCCGCGCCGAAGATGATGAAGCCCGCCAGGCGCCGGGCGGCGAACCCGAACGCCGGCGGCAGGCCATAGCTCGTCGTCAGGCCATCGATCAGCAGGCGGGACAGCCGCTTGAGAACGAAGGCGACGAGCAGGACCAGCAGGACCTGGCCGGCCGGGATGATCACGCCCAGCCATTGCTGGATCCAGAGGGGAAGCTGCTCGCGCATCGGGCCCTCGAGGGGTTCGAAACGATGGAGGCAGCAGTTTAGACCGGCGCGGGGCCGGCGGGTGTCCGCGCCCGCCTCCCGGGCGGCGCCGCACGCGAGCAACGCGACATGGGGCCATAATGGCGTGCCTTCGCGCCCCCGACGCCGCCGGCATTCCATCCATGGCACCCCCCGCACCCGATCCGGTCAGCGCCGCCACGCTCGCCCATTACGATCGCCAGGCCGACGCGTTCTGGCAGGGCACGCGCGACCACGACGTCAGCCAGAACATCGCGGAGCTGCTGCGCCATCTCGAGGGCGGGCCGCCGTTCACGATCCTCGACCTCGGCTGCGGACCGGGGCGCGACCTCGCGACCTTCACCGCCCTCGGCCATGTCGCCGTCGGACTGGACGGCGCGCCGAGCTTCGCGCGGATGGCACGCGAATACAGCGGTTGCGAAGTGCTCGAGCAGGACTTCCTGCGGCTCGACCTTCCGCAGGAACGCTTCGACGGGGTGTTCGCCAATGCATCGCTCTTCCATGTCCCGAGCGCCGAGCTGCCGCGGGTGCTCGCACAGCTGCATGCGGCGCTCAAACCCCGCGGCGTGCTGTTCAGCTCGAACCCCCGGGGTGACAACCAGGAAGGCTGGAACGGTAGTCGCTACGGCGTCTACCACGACCTCGACGGATGGCGGCGCTACCTGCTCGAAGCCGGCTTCACCGAGCTGAACCACTACTTCCGGCCCGACGGTGTGCCGATCGAGCAGCGGCCCTGGCTCGCGAGCAGCTGGCGCAAGGCCTGAGAACGAAACCGTGGACCTGTCGTCCCCATCCGCGTCCGCCCGTCACACCCGGACCACGACCCATGGCGCTTGCTGACCGTCGCGCGGTCACCGTGGCGCTCGGCACCACGCAGACCCTGGCCTGGGCATCCTCGTACTATCTCGCCGCGATCCTCGCCGCGCCGATGGCGAAGGAACTGGGGCTCGCCACGTCCACGGTGTTCGCCGCATTCTCCGGCGCTCTGGCCGCCTCCGCCCTGGTCGGACCCTGGTCGGGACGCCTGATCGACCGCCACGGCGGCCGCCCGGTGCTGATCGGCACCAACCTGCTGTTCGCCCTGGCGCTGGCCGCCATCGGCATGGCCCGCGACCTGCCCACGCTGATCGCCGCCTGGCTGGTGATGGGCATCGCGATGGGCAGCGGCCTGTACGAAGCCGCCTTCGCGACCCTGGTGCGCCTCTACGGCCAGCAGTCGCGCAATGCGATCACCGGCGTCACGCTGCTCGGCGGCCTGGCGAGCACCGTCGGCTGGCCGCTGACCGCCTGGATGGAAGCGCGCTACGGATGGCGCGGCGCCTGCTTCGGCTGGGTGGCGTTGCACCTCATGCTCGGACTGCCGCTCAACGCCTGGCTGCCGCGCGCGAGCCGGCGGGCGGACCCGGCGCAGGCAAAGAGCCACGCCGCACCTTCGGCAGCGCCGCCGGATGCGGGGTCATCCGCAAGCCCGCCGACGAGCCCCGTGCTGATCGGCGCGGTGCTCGCCACGGTCTTCGCCGCCGGCTGGTTCGTCAGCACCTCGATGGCGGCGCATTTCCCGCGGGTGATCCAGGCCGCGGGCGCGAGCCTCGCGGTTGCCGTCGCCGTCGGCGCTATGATCGGCCCGGCCCAGGTCGCCGGCCGGCTGCTCGAGTTCGGCCTGCTGCGCCGGATGCACCCCTTGCTGTCGGCGCGGCTCGCCACCCTCGCGCATCCGCTCGGAGTCGCGGCGCTGCTGATCGGCGGGCCGGCGCTCGCACCGGTCTTCGGCATCCTGCACGGGATGGGCAACGGGATCCTGACCATCGCGATGGCGACGCTGCCGCTGGCGCTGTTCGGATCACAGGGCTATGGCGCGCGCCAGGGCTGGCTGATGCTGCCGGCACGCATCCTGCAGGCCCTCGCGCCCTTCCTCTTCGGCATCGCGCTCGAGCGCTGGGCCGCCTCCGCGCTGCTGCTCTCGACGGCGCTGAGCCTGGTCGCCTTCGGCGCGTTGGCATTGCTGCGAACGCCGCGCAAGGGCAGATTGCACGGCTGAACTCGACGCCTCGCCTTTGCGATCGGGTGACAATCAAGACTGGTCACGAGAGGGTGCCATGAACATCAATGCCACTGAGTTCAAGGCGAAATGCCTGAAGCTCATCGACGAAGTCGCCACCACACATCGGCCGCTGGTGATCACCAAACACGGCAAGCCGGTCGCGCGAATCCTGCCCATCGAGGACGAAGCGCCGTTCCCCAGCCTGTTCGGCTACATGGAAGGCACGGGAGAGATCGTCGGCGACATCATGGACGTGCCGTCCGAACCTTGGCCAGCGGAAGCCCGTAACGAAGATAGTCTGTACGCGCCTGCCGTCAAGCCAAGGTAAGCACAGCCAACCGGCTCGTTCCTCAGTTCCGGAAAACCCGGTTGCGCAGCGGCGCCCGCCCGTCGAAGCGGATAGGGACGCCGTCGCCGGTCCGCGGATCGAACGCGTGGATGTGCAGGTGCGGCTCGGTCGTATTGCCCGAATTGCCGACCCGGCCGATCGGGTCGCCGACCGTGACCGGATCGCCCGTCGCAACCGCGACGCTGCCGTGCTGCAGATGCGCCAGCAACACGCGCAGCCCGTCGCAGTCGAGCAGCGCATGGTTGCCCGCCGGGTGTTCCGGATCCATCTCGCCCGGCGTCAGGTCAGGCAGGCCGTCGCGCGCCTCGACCACGGTGCCGGCGCAGGGGCTGACCACAGCAGCGCCGAGAATCGCATAGGCATCGAGCCGGACGGGCAGGATGCCGCTCGCCCGGAAGCCGAGCGCGTTGAGCGCCACGATGTCGGCGGCATGGCGCTGCTGCCGATGGCTCGCATGCTGGTTGAGCAGCTTGATCCCGCCGCCCTGCCCGACCATGAAACGGCCGCCCTCGAGCGGAAAGGCCATGTCACGCGCCGGCGCCGATGGCGCGAGGCCGGACAGGACATGGACGAGCACCGAACCGAAGAACGCCAGCGATGCGATCGTGCCCCAGTGCCGCCGCCAGAACGGCTTGCCGCCGCCGGCCCGCCACGGCCGACCCCGGTGATTGCGCCACGACCAGAGCAGCGCAGCCACGAACGCCGCCGCCAGCAGCAGGCGCAGCCAGTAGCCGGCGATGTCCCACCGGCCCACCAGCATGAGCAGCGCGACGAACACCGCCGCATCGGCCGCGACCAGCAGCCAGGCGGACCGGGCTGGCTCACGAAGCCGCAGCAGCCGCCATGCCTGCGCGAGCGGCAGGCCGATGCAGACGAGGAGGAGGAGGGTGATGGAGAGGAGCATGGGGTCGGGCGAACGGATGACTTGCGGCGATGGTCAAGCGCGCAATGGCAGCCAAGCCATCGATCTGCCATGCTCGCATATCCGGCGTGATCGAGCCGGTTGCCCTTCAGGCGTCGTCAGGGATATCGCGTTCAGTCCGCCACTCTTGTCTGTCTGTCGATGCAGACCGTCAGTTCTTGTTCGAGGTAATCTTCTCGCTGACCACCTCCAAGGTGCGCTCGTCCACCAGCCAGACACTCGAGCCCTCAGGTCCGAGTTCACCGCGGACGACGTATCGCCGATCGGGCTCGGGCGTGAAGTCGATCGTGCCCTCGACGGAGTGATGAGCGCCCTTCAACTGGTTGAAGATCGTCTGAATCGGCGCGGCGGTGTAATGGCTACCTGTCAGGGTCAGCTTCATCGGACGGATCGGCACCTTGCGATAGGCGTGGCCAAGCGTCAGCATGAAGCCCCTGCCGGAGCTCTTGTTGCTGGAATCGTCGAACGCATCGTAGATGGGGTTGCCGTCGATCGCCGTCACCGCGAAGATCCGTCCCTTGTTGCCGACATCCTGGAAGGCGCTGTCGACCAGCGTAGCGGTAGGCCCGGCGTAGTCATCCGGAACCGCCTGGTAGGAAGCACAGCCGGCGGCGAGCAAGGCACCCGCTGCGAGCAGAGCGACTCTCAGAGTTTTCATGTCCATAGGATGCAAAAGTCGAGGCGGATCCGAGCTTCGCGTGGCGAAAGCGGCGAGTCAAGCTGAAAGCGACCCATCGACCCGTTCCACCAGACCGAGGGCTCGACACCCACCCCAATCAGGTGTGGCCGCCGGGCCGTCTCACCCCTCCCGCTCCTCGAAGAACACCAGCCGGTTTCCGAACGGATCGCTCACCCGCAGCTCCCGCGTACCCCAGGGCGTGTCCTCCAGCCCAGGGCGCGCATGTCGATACTGCGCGGCCGTCAGCCGGCTGTGGAGCTCCGCCAGCGCGTCTGTCCGGATCCGCAGCGCGGCGCCGGGGCAGCAGTCTCCATAGTGCTCGCTGAGATGGAGCACGCAGTCGCCGAGCGAGATCTGCGCATAGAGCGGCAGGTCGTCCGCGAAGCGATGCTCCCAGTCGATGCGAAAACCGAGGAAGCCGACATAGAATTCGCACGCCTTCGCTTCGTCGAAGATGCGCAGGATCGGTGTAGGCGGGTGGAAGTTCATGCTCGTTGCCTGCATGCGGTGGTCGTAATTGCCCCGGGTGCTTCGGCTCGCGGCGTTCAGGCGTCCGCGATCCGCGGCGGCGCGAACCCCCGCCGCGCCCGGTCGACCTCGGCGCGGGTAATGCACCCGTCGGCGTGATCGTTCACCAGCCCCATCGCCTGCATGAAGGCGTACACCGTCGTCGGGCCGACGAAGCGCCAGCCGAGCCTCTTCAGTTCCTTCGAGATCGCGATCGATTCGGCCGTGGTCGAGACCGGCTCGGGCGCCACGCCCGTCGCGGCCGGCTCGAAGCGCCAGAACCAGGCGGCGAGCGAGCCGTGCCTGTCCACCATTTCGCAGGCGCAACGCGCATTGCCGATGGCCGCCTCGATCTTGCCGCGGTGACGCACGATGCCGGCGTCGGCGAGGAGCCTTCCAACGTCGCGCTCGTCGTAGCGCGCCACCTTCCGGTAGTCGAAGCCGTCGAACGCTACCCGGAAGTTCTCGCGCTTGTCGAGGATGGTTCGCCAGCTCAGCCCCGACTGGAAGCCTTCGAGGCAGATCTTCTCGAAGAGGCGCCGGTCGTCGGCAACCGGAAAGCCCCACTCGGTGTCGTGGTAGCGCAGGTAGTCGGGTGTGGCGAGGCACCAGCGGCAGCGGTGCTGGCCATCGGGGCCGGGCAGGACCGGGTTCATCGGTGGCTTGGCTCCAGGGTCGGGGCAAAGTCCGAAGAGTACGCGGTCCGGATCGTTCGTGCCTGCTTCGCGACCAGAGATCGGTCAGGGTCTGCGCAAAGCATTGCGGATCACCACCGCGGCGGCAAGCTGGCCGCAAATCAGCGCCGGCCAGATCAGGGGCAGCTGGGGGTCGAGGTACTTCTGCGGCCCGAAGGACACCAGCGCCATGATCGCGGCCAGCAGGCCGAGGGTACGTCCGGCCCGGTTCCGATCGGGCCCGAGGATGAGGCTCCCCGCCGCGGCCGACAGGGCGGCGCCAATGAACGGGGCGATGCCGAACAAAGGTGTCGTGGCGGGCGGATGCGGCGCCACGCCCGCATAGAGGGCGGTGAGCATCACCGACTGCAGGATCAGGAGGGCAGCCAGGGCGGCTGCGGTGGCACGACTGCGTTCGGTCATCGAATATCCTCGCATAAGCGTAATGACGTGTACGGTTGCGATGGAGCGTAATTCTATGTACGCTTTCTGTCAATCACATCGAGGGAGGTTCATGCGCGAGGAAACCAGGGCCCGTCGGCAGCGGGAGATCGAGCGGGCGGCGTACGCGGTGCTCGAGGAACGCGGCTACGCCGGCACGTCGATGCTGGCCATCGCGCGCGCGGCCAGGGCATCGAACGAAACCCTCTACAACTGGTACGGCGACAAGCAGGGCCTGTTCCGCTCGCTCGTCGCGCACAACGCGGAGGAAGTCAGGGGCCTGCTCGAGGAACGCATCTCCGGGCAGGGCGATCCGCTCGAGACGCTGAAGTTGCTGGGGCCGAAGCTGCTCGAGCTCCTGACCGGCCCGGGCCCGGTCGCCCTGAACCGCGCGGCCGCCGCCGATCCGAGCAACGAGCTCGGCGCGGCCATCGCGCAGGCCGGCCGCGAGTCGATCGCGCCGCTGATCGGCGAAGTGATGAAGGCGGCCAGGCAGCGCAGGCAGCTCGCCTTCCGCGATATCTCCGACGCCGTCGGTCTCTACCTCGACCTGCTCGTCGGCGATCTGCAGATCCGCTGCGTCATCGGCCGCGAGGCGCGACCGAGCGCGACCATCTGCCGGCGGCGTGCGACCCTGGCGTGCGAACGCCTCGCGATCCTGCTCGCTCCCGCCGAAGGGTCCGGCGATCGCTGAGCCGATCCGATCGCCATCGCCGTACGGCATGGCTTCGCACGGATCATGCTTGCTATCATCGAATCCCCCGGATCCGGGAGTCGAACGGCTGCCGGCCCACGCCGAAACCCTTCAGGAGCGGCCATGACGCCCAGTGACGGCATCGCCTTCGAGACGACCGACGACGTAGCCCGGATCATCCTGCAAGCCCCCGAGCGCGGCAATACCCTTACCAGGGCGATGACGAAGGCCTTCGCCCTGGCGGTCGACGCGGTGCTCAACGCCCGGCCGCGGGCGATCCTGCTGATGGCCGAGGGCCGGATGTTCTGTGCCGGCGGCGACATCGACGAGTTCATCGCGGGCGCCGACGATCTCGGCGCGCTCGTCGATGCCACGGTGGCGCCCCTGCATCCGGCGATGCTCAGGCTCCACGAATCTCCGGTACCGGTGGTGTCGGCCGTCAACGGCCCGATAGGAGGCGCCGGCGTGGGCCTGGCGCTGTGCGCCGACTTCGTGCTCGCCGCGACCTCGATGAAGCTGCGCACCGGCTATGCCGCAATCGGCCTGAGTCCGGACGCGGGCACCGCGTTCTATCTGGCACGACGCGTCGGCCCGGTGCGCGCGCAGCAGTGGCTGATGCTGAGCGACGCAATCGATGCGCAGACCTGCCTGCAGCATGGCGCGGTGGACGCCCTGCACGCGGACGATGCGCTGCGCGATGCCGCCGAGGCGCTGGCCGCGCGGCTGGCGCGCGGCGCGCCCGGCTCGCTGGCGGCCATCAAGACG
Source organism: Burkholderiaceae bacterium (assembly GCA_023954135.1). Classification (GTDB taxonomy): domain Bacteria; phylum Pseudomonadota; class Gammaproteobacteria; order Burkholderiales; family Burkholderiaceae_E; genus JAMLIN01. Next base: position 165,763 of record JAMLIN010000001.1, read on the forward strand.
CTCTGCGCGGGGCTGCCGGGGCGAGCCCTTGCCGATCACCTCGATCTCGAGCATCGCCTGCTCGTCGAGCGGGCCGGCAGCGCGGCCGCCCGCGAAGGCATTCGGGCGTTCATCGAAAAGCGGGCGCCGCGATTCAGCGGAGATGTCTAAAGCGAGGTGTGCACCCCGCCGTCGATGGCGATGAACTGGCCGGTGATGTAGCTGGCGTCGTCCGACAGCAGGAAGCAGATCATCGGGGTCACCTCGGAGGGCTGCGACCAGCGGCCCAGAGGGATCCCGGCGAGCATCCCGTCGCGGAACTTGTCGCCCCGGATGGTTTCGGTCATCGGGGTCTCGACCACGCCGAAGCACACGGAGTTGGCCCGGATGCCGTAGCGCGACCACTCGCGGGCGATGGACATGCTCATGCCGAGCTGGCCGCTCTTGGCCGCGGCGTAGTTGAGCTGGCCGATCGAACCCCGCAGGCCCGCGATCGATGAGTGGTTGACGATCGCGCCGGGACGCTGATCACCGTCCTTGAAGCGCTGGATCATGTGCTTGCCGACGGCCTGGGTCCAGAGGAAGGCGGCGGTCAGGTGAACCTCGAGGACCTGGTTCCACTGCTCGAGCGCCATCTTCTCGATCATCGCCGGCCGGGTGATGCCGGCATTGTTCGCCAGGCCATGGATCGCGCCGAAGTGGTCGATGGCCTCGGTGACGCTCGAGAGCACGAAAGCCTGGTCGGCCACGTTGCCGGTCCGGGTGAGGACGGACTTGCCGTGTCGCTTGCCGAGCTCGGCGAGCCCGTCACCGTTGAGGTCGACCGCCACCACCTGCGCACCCAGCGAGACGCACTGGTCGGTCAGCGCGGCGCCGATCCCCTGCGCCGCGCCGGTGACGACGATGACCTTGCCCTCGAGCGATCCCAATCCCTGCATTTGCTGTCTCCGCTGTACTTGTCGAAACCTCCGAGCTTACCGCGAAGGTCACGAGGCGCCGTGCATCCGCTTGATCGCGGCGCGGTCCAGCGTACCCGCCTCGGTACGCGGCGGATCGGCGAGGAGGTGCACCCGCGCCGGCTTCTTGTAGCGCGCGATCCGGCCGCCGACGAACTCGATCACCTGTTGCGCATCGGGGTTCGCGCCGGGACGGCAGACGCAGGCCGCCTCGACCGCTTCGCCCCAGCGAGGATCCGGCACGCCGAAGACGACGGCTTCGACGATGTCCGGATGCTCGCACAGGGTCCGCTCGACCTCGGCCGGATAGACGTTCTCGCCGCCCGGCTTGATCAGCTCCTTGGCGGGCGAACGACCCTGGTACCAGAGGTAGCCTTCGTCGTCGTAGCGCCCGAGATCGCCGGTGTGATGCCAGCCACCGCGGAAGGTCTCGGCATTGTCGGTCTCGCGGCGCCAGTAGCCTTCGAAGACCATCGGGCCACGCACCACGATCTCGCCGGACTGCCCGGGTGCCACCGGCTGGTCCGCATCGTCGACGATCGCCACCGTGTTGAGCGGCGTCGGGCGCCCGGCGCTACCGGGCCGCTCCCGGAACGGCGACATGGTCGCCATGCCGGAGGTCTCGGTCTGTCCGTAGCCGACCCAGAACCGCGCGCCCGGGCAACGCGCCTCGAAGCGGGCGATCGTGTCGGGCACGTCGAGCCCGGTGACGGCCCGCAGGCTGGCGAGGCTCGCGCCATTGCGGTCGGCCGCCGCGATCGTCTCGCCGAGCATCGGCGGGAAGGTCGCCAGCAGGCTGCCGCGATGCTCGTCGATCGCCGCGACGAGCGCATCCGGATCGAAGCGCGACAGCACCAGCGTGGCGCCCCCGGCGTACTGCGCCGCCAGCATCAGGCCGATGCCGGCGACGTGAAACAGGGGCAGCACGCCGGTGCAGACGTCGTCCGGCCCGAGCTCCCAGCATGCGCTGGCCTGCTGGGCCGCCGCGAGCAGGCCGGCGTGCGAGAGCAGCGCGCCGCGCGCCCGCCCCGCCACGGCGGCGGTATGGATGATGAGCAGCCCCGCTTCGCTGTCGATCTCCGCGGTCGTCTCGCGGGTACCGTTCGCGTAGAGGCCCTCGAAGGCGACCCAGCCGTCAACCGCCTCGCCCAGCACCACCCGTCGGGCGTCGCCGATGGCCGCCTGCTCGAGCTGCGCCCGCATGCCGGGAGCGGCGATCACCACGGCCGGAGCAACGTCCTCGACGACGTGGGCGATCTCCTCGGGCGACAGCCGCGCGTTGACCGGCACCAGGATCGCGCCGAGGCGCGCCGCCGCGCCGAACAGGTCGCAGAACTCGAGCGAATTCGGCGCCAGCACCGCTATCCGGTCGCCGGTGCCGACGCCGAGCCCGGCCAGGCCGGCCGCGAGCTGCGCCACCCGCTGCGCGTACTGCCCGTGGGTGATCCTGCGGTCCTCGTGGATGAATGCGGCGCGCCCGCCATGCAGCAGGGCATTGCGGCGCACGAGGTCGTCCAGTGTGAATGATCTGAGGCTCATGAGGTCCTCTCCGGAAACGGGCTGGAGTCAGCGGATCGCCGATGATGGCATCGCTTCGCGCAGGAAGTCGACTATCGTCTGCGTGAATTCATCGTTCGCGTCGCCGGCGACCATGTGCCCCGCATCGGCCAGGTCGACGAATCGCGCGCCCGGGACCAGGTCCTGCAACGCACGGGCCCCTTCCAGGCTCACCACGTCGCTGCGCCCGCCGCGTACCAGCAGGGTGGGCCGGCGCCAGTCGCGCAACGCCCGCTCGAGGGCCTGCGAATCGCGTCGCCCCTCGTGGTTGCGCGCATGCATCAGCCGGGGATCCCAGTGCCAGATCCAGCGCCCGGCGGCGTTCAGGCGCAGGTTCTTCTTCAGGCCGTCGAGCCGGGACGGCCCGGAGCGCTCGTACCCCTTGTAGCGGGCGACGTGCAGCGCGGCGTCCTCGAGGCTGGCGAAGCCCTCCGGATACGCGGTCATGAAGTCGACGATGCGCTGCACCCCCTCGGCCTCTATGCGTGGCGCCACATCGACGAGGACGAGCACATCGATCGGCGGCGGATCATCGAGCCCGATCGCCCCGATCGCGGACAGTCCGCCCAGCGACGCACCGACGACCGCGACCGGGCGAGGCAGCTCACCCAGGACGCCGGCGACCGCCCGGGCAAGCACCGGCGTCGAGTAGTCGCCGTCCTCGGGCCAGCCGCTGTCGCCGTGGCCGGGCATGTCGAGCGCGACCGCCTGCCAGCCGGCCTCGCCGAGCCGGCGCGCCGACGCCCCCCAGGCGTGGCGCGTCTGCCCGCCGCCGTGCAGCAGCAGGACGGTGGGCGCGCCCACCGGCCCATGGACATCGGCGACGAGCTCGGTGCCGGCCGGCCCGGGGAAGCGCCGCGCACCACCAACCTGGCGCAACGCCGCGTCGTCGCCGACGCGCATGCGAGCGGATTCCCTCATCGGGCCGTCATCCTCGCCCCCGCATCGAGGCTGATCGTCGTCGCATTGAAGTAGGGATTCTCGACGATCGAGCCGACCAGGTGGGCGAACTCCTCCGGCTGCCCCATGCGGGACGGGAACAGCACCATGCGATCGATGATCGAGCGCGAGACCTTCTCGGGCATGCCCGCCACCATGCCGGTGTCGAACAGGCCGGGGGCGATGCTCACGATCCGGATGCCGTGCTCGGCGAGATCGCGCGCCACCGGCAGGGTCAGGCCGATCACCGCGGCCTTGCTCGCGCTATAGGCGGCCTGGCCCATCTGGCCCTGCCAGGCCGCGCCGGAGGCGGTGTTGACGATCACGCCGCGCTCGCCGTCGGCGTTCGGCGTGTTGCGCGCCATTGCCGCCGCCGCCAGCCGGATCACGTTGAAGGTGCCGGTCAGGTTGATCGCGATCACCTTGTCCCAGGTCGCCAGCGGAAAGGGCTCGCCCTTGCTGTTGAGCGTCTTGGCCGCATCGGCGACGCCGGCGCAGTTGACCGCAACGTGCAGGGCGCCGAACTTCGCGAGCGCGGCGTCCACGCCGGCCTGGACCTGGGCGGCGTCGGTGACATCGACCGTCAGCGTCGCGAGCCGGTCGGCCGAGATCGTCTCTCCGAGCGCCGCGAGCCCGGCGGCGTCGCGATCGACGGCAACGACGGATGCGCCCGCCTGCGCGAGGCGCAGCGCGCTCGCCCGTCCGAGCCCGGAGCCGGCCCCGGTCACGAGGGCCACGGTGGATTCGATCTTCAAGGTCGTTCTCCCGATGCTGCGCCCGGCGCGGGCGCGGTTGTCGCCGCTGCGTTCAGCGGCCGAGGATCGTCACGCAGGCCACCGCTTCCTCGATGCCCTGCAACCCACCGCCGTTCTCCGCCAGCGCGATGCGCGCCCCCTCGACCTGGCGAGCACCGGCCTCGCCGCGCAACTGGGTCACGAGCTCGTGGACCTGCCCGATGCCGGTGGCCCCGACCGGGTGGCCCTTGGACTCCAGCCCGCCCGAAGGATTGACCGGAATCCGGCCGCCGATCTCCGTCTCGCCCCGCTCGCTCATCGGCCCGCCCTCGCCGAACTCGCAGAAGCCGAGGTTCTCGATCTGGATGATCTCGCCCATGGCGGTCGCGTCGTGAACCTCGGCGACCGAGACGTCCTGCGGCCCCACCCCGGCGCGCTCGTAGGCGCGGCGCGCGGCAACGGCGGTGCAGTGCTGCTCCACCTGGGACGGATCGCGATCGGTGCCGGTGCCCACCACGCAGGCCAGCACCCGGATCGCGCGACCGGCATCGAGGCCTAGTCGGCGCAGGCCCGCGCCGGTGCACAGCACCGCCGCCGCGGCACCGTCGGAGATCGGCGAGCACATCGGCAGGGTCAGCGGATACGTGATCGGCGGGGCCGCGAGAATCTCCTCGATGGTGTAGGGATCCCGGTACTGCGACAGCGGGTTGTGCACGGAATGCCGATGGTTCTTCGCCGCCACCGCAGCGAGCTGGCGCTGCGTGGTGCCGAAGCGCTTCATATGAAAGCGCGAGAACGCCGCGTACACGTCCATGAAGACGCTGTAGGGCTTGGGCGAGGTGCTGCCCGGCGGCGGCTCGATGCCCTCGCCGAGTTGCAGCAGGCGCTCGCGGATCGCCTCGGCCTCGTGGACATCCCAGGCGCTGTCGAAGACCGAGAACATCAGGTCCCGATCGGACGAGTACATCTTCTCGGCCCCGACCGCGAGGGCGACGTCGCCCTCGCCTGCGCGCAGGAAGTTCACCGCCAGCGAGAACGCGCTGCTGCCGCTCGCGCAGGCGTTCTCCACATTGACCACCGGAATGCCCTGGATCCCCATCGATCGCAGCGCGACCTGGCCGCGGATCATCTGCTGGCCTTCCATGTGACCCTGCGACGCGTTGGCGAAATAGGCCCCCTGCAAGGCGTCGGCCGACACGCCCGCATCGGCGAGCGCCGTCTCCACCGCCTGGCGCGTCATGTCCTTGATGCTGACATCGGGCAGACGCCCGAACGGCGTCATGCCCACGCCCACCACGTATACGTCTTCCATCATCTGCTCCTCGTGCCGATCAGATCGGCGTTGCCTTCGCCTACCGCCGGCGTACCGCGAACCGGCCCCGGATGCGAATCGCCGAACCGCAGCGGCTGCGCCACCGCGCGCCGTGTGCCGCCGCCCTCCGGCACATCGCGAAACAGGCCGCGGGCGCGGAAATGCGGATCCTCCACGACGTCGTGCAGGTCGTTTACCGGCCCCCAGGGAATCGCCGCTTCGTCCAGGCGCTGCGCCCATGTCGCCCGGGGCGCCCTGGCCAGCGCCCGGGCGATGCGATCGCGCAATGGATCGAATCGCGCCACCCGCTCGGGCCGGCGCAGGGCTGCGGCATCCGGCATGTCGAGCAAACCGCACAGCGGGCTCCAGAACCAGTCCTCGTGGGCGATCGAAAGGGTCAGCAACTTGCCGTCGCCGCAGCGGAAGGTGCCATAGGCGGGCTCGGCGGCGATGTCGGCGAGTTCCTCGCGGTTCATCTGAGGCCCGAGGAATACCGACATCCACGACACGAGCCCGTCGGTCATCGAGACATCGACGTACTCGCCGCGACCGGTGCGCTCGCGCTGGTGCAGCGCGGCCAGCGTGCCGACGACCGCGAACATCGCCGATGCGAGATCGCCGACCGCGAGATCCCCCGGCGGCTCCACCTTCCCGGATCGCGCCTGGCGAAAGAGCAGCCCGGCGATGGCCTGGTAGGAAAGATCGTGTGCCGGCCGGTCCCGGTAAGGGCCGTCCTGCCCGAAACCGGAGATCGAGACGTAGACCAGGCGCGGATTGATCCGCGCCACGTCCTCGTAGCCGAAGCCGAGGCGGGCCATCGTGCCCGGCCGAAAGCCCTCGAGCACCACGTCGGCGTCGGCGAGCAGGCCGCGCAGCGCGCTGCGTCCTTCGTCGCTCTTGAGGTCGACGGCCACCGCCCGCTTGTTGCGGTTGAGCGCCGCATGAAAGCCGGGAAAGCCCCGCGCCGGATCCCCCTGTCCCGGTCGCTCGACCAGGATCACCTGTGCGCCGAGATCGGCCATCAGCAGGGTGGCGTAGGGGCCCGGATACTGCTCGGCCAGGCTGACGACCCTCAGACCATGGAGCGGCAGCCCCTTGCCCGCATCATCGCGTACGTTCATTGCGCCATCCCCGCTCATCGTCCGCGCCAGACCGGCTTGCGCTTCTCGACGAAGGCGCCGATGCCCTCGGCCGCATCCTCGGCCAGCATGTTGCGCACCACGAGCTCGCCGGCGTACTCGTAGGCATCGGGAAGGCTCATGTCGAGCTGGCGGTAGAAGCCCTGTTTGCCCAGCGCAACCGTGAACGGCGACTTGTCGGCGATCTCGGCAGCCGCGGCGGCGACGGCCTCGTCGAGGCGCTCGTCATCGGCGATCTCGTTGACCAGCCCGATCCGGAACGCATGCTCGGCATCGAAGAGCCGCCCGGACAGCAGCATCTGCATCGCATGCTTGCGCGACACGGCCCGGCCGAGGGCGACCATCGGCGTCAGGCACCACAGGCCGATATTGACACCCGGCGTGGCGAAGCGCGCGCTGCGCGCCGCGTAGGCCAGATCCGCGCTGGCCACTATCTGCAACCCGGCGGCCGTGGCCACGCCACGCACCTTGGCGATCACCGGCCGGGGATGGGCCACGATGGACTGCATCATCCGGCTGCAGCGGCTCGCCATCTCCTTGCTGAAGGCGGGGCTGTTCTTCGACAGCACCTCGCGCAGGTCGTGCCCCGCGCAGAACACCCGATCGCCCATGCCCTCGATGACGAGCACGTGCACCTGCGCATCGTCGGCCGATTCGTCCAGGGCCGCCTGCAGGGCCGCGATCATGTCGAGCGACAGCGAGTTGCCCGCCTGGGGCCGGTTCAGGGTCAGGGTCAGGACGTGGCCCTCGAGGGATCTTTTCAGGATCGGATCGGCGTCGAGTCCGGCGTCGGCCGCGGAAGTTTCATTCATGTCTGCCTCCTCTGCACTCGCGGCCGGATTCGACCCCAAAGTTGCAGTGCTTACTCTACACTTGATCGACTGACGCATGCGTCGAATCACCATGCCCTTCGGGCGAGAATCCCGGGAGACACTGCCAATGTCCGAGAACACATCCGTGCTGTCCGAGACTCGCGACGGCGCCCTCTGGCTTACGCTGAACCGGGAGACGGCGCTCAATGCGATCACCCCCCAGGTGGTCGAGGGCCTGGAATCGGCCCTGGCCTCGGCCGAGCACGATCCCGCGGTGCATGCGGTGGTGCTCACCGGCCGCGGCCGGGCCTTCTGCGCCGGCGCCGACCTGAAATACGTCAGGCAGACCACGCAGGGCGACGAGAACGCCGTCGCCCGCTTCCTCGACTCGGTCCTGGGCGTCATGGGCCGGCTCGAGAGATTCCCCAAACCCACGATCGCCGCGGTCAACGGCCTGGCGCTTGCGGGTGGCCTCGAGCTGGTGCTGTGCTGCGATCTGGTGATCGCCGCCCGTTCGGCCCGGCTGGGCGATGCGCATGCCAACTTCGGCCTGCTGCCCGGCGGCGGGGGCTCGGTCCGCCTGCCGCGCAAGATCGGCCCGACCCGCGCGAAGTACCTCCTGTTCACCGGTGAATTCGTTCCCGCCGAGGAGTTCGTGTCGGCGGGGCTGGTCAACGAGGTGCTCGAGGACGCCGACCTGCTGGCGGGTGCCGGCCGGATCGTCGCCCGCCTGCGCGACAAGAGCCCGCTCGTGCTGCGCCGCATGAAGGCGCTCGTCGACGACGGCCTCGAGCAGCCGATCGAGACCGCCCTGCGGCTCGAGCTCCTCGCGAGCGAGGTCCATTCGCACAGTCACGACATGAAGGAAGGCCTGGCTGCGTTCGAGGAGAAGCGCAAACCCAACTTCACCGGCCACTGACGGCTTCACAGGCGGGCGACGACCCGCCTCAGCCGAGCCAGCGCTTGCGGCGCCTGTAGTGCTTCACGTCCCGGTAGCTCTTGCGCTCGCCCTCGAGATTCAGGCCGAGGTAGAACTCGCGCACGTCCTCGTTGTTCCTGAGATCGGCGGCAGGCCCTTCCAGCACGATCCGCCCGTTCTCCATCACGTAGCCGAAGTCGGCGATGTCGAGCGCCACCCGGGTGTTCTGCTCGACGATCAGCAGGGTCGTCCCGCCGCGCTTGAGCGAATCGAGAAGGGTGAACACCTCGTCGACGATCAGCGGCGCCAGCCCGAGGGACGGCTCGTCGATCATGATCAGCTTCGGCTTGGCCATCATGGCGCGGCCGATGACGAGCATCTGCTGCTCGCCGCCCGAGAGATAGCCGGCGGTGCGCGTCTTGAGCTGCGCGAGCCGGGGGATGCGCTCGTAGACCTCGTCGAGGCGGCTGCGCAGCTCGGTCCCCGATGACAGCATGTGGCCGCCGACCAGCAGGTTCTGGTCGACCGTCAGGTGCCGCAGCACCCGACGGCCCTCCATGATGTGCAGCAGGCCCCGTCGGACGATGCTCGCCGGTTCGGCATTGTCGATCCGCTCGCCCTCGAACTCGATCGAACCGGACGTCACCCGCCCGTCCTCGGTGCGGATGACGTTCGATATCGACTTCAGGGTCGTGCTCTTGCCGGCGCCATTGCCGCCCAACAGGACAACGCACTTGCCGGCGGGCACCTGGAGCGAGATGCCCTTGACCGCCAGGATCACGTCGCTGTAGACAGCCTCGACGCCATTGAGCACCAGCATGACGATTCGCCTCGCTCAGCTCACCACTTGTTCACGACCGGCACCGGAACCCGCTCGGCGGCGATCGTGTATTTGCCGTCCTTCACGGTCCCGATGTTCACCGTCAGGCCCGAGAGCGGGAACGGCGCGTCGTTGCTGAACGCGAGGTTCGGCAGCACCTCGAACATCTGCTCGCTTGAGATCTGCGTCGACAGCAATGCCTTGCGGACCGCTTCTCCGGTGATCTTGTCCGGCCCGACCTGCTTGGCGGCGGCCTCGATCGCGCGCACGAGCAGCAGGGTCGGCGCAAGGCCCATGACGCTCAGGGAGTTCCAGTTGGCCTGCACCTTGTGCTTGTCGCGCAGCATGTCGAAGAAGTCGTGCGACGACGTCTTGTCGGGACTCGCGATCGCCATCCCGTAGACCTCGAAGTCGCCCTCGAGCTGGGCCAGCCCGCCGGCCGCCTTGCCCGAGGCGGGCAGGCCGTTGTGCGAGCTCATCACGATCGGGATGTCCTTGCGTCCGATCGCCTGCAGCGCGCGCTTGGTCGCCACGACGGCGGCGGTGTTGGTCTGGATGTTGATCACCTGCACACCGGCGCGCGCCATCCGGTTGATCTGCGTGGTGAGGTCGCTCGGCTGCACCTCGGTGAACACCGTCTCGACCACGATCAGCTTGTCCGGGTTGTCGGCGGCGTACTTCTGGGTGCCCTTGGCGATGTCGACGTAGGCGGGCGCGGCTTCCGACGAGATGACGCCGATCTTCAGCGGTCCGGTGATGCCTTTCTGCTGGCGATACCAGTCGTAGAAGGCCGAGGCTTCATGCCCGTACGTCGGCCGCGAGTTGAAGATCCAGGGATTCGGCATCCAGGCATAGCCGTAGGCGGCGGTTGCCATGATGAGCGGAACCTTGTCGTCGGGCAGGCGATTCTGCAGTGCGGCCACGTCCGGCCCGCCGACGCCGAGTGCGGCGATCGGGCGCAGCTCCGAGAGGATCCCCGGCCACAGACTGGCGGTCTGCGCCACGTCGTAGCGGGTGTCGTAGTCCTTCAGGACCAGCCGGACACCCAGGCCCTTGCCGACCTCGTTGTTCCACCAGTCGATGGCTCCCCAGCGCGGGCCGACCATGTCCTTCATGACGTCGGCGTAGGGTCCGGTGAAATCGGCCAGCGACGCGATGCTGTAGGTCGTCTGCGCAGCCGCGGGGACCGTGACCCCCATCGTCGCGCACCCCGCTGCAAGCAAAGCTGCGGATAGGATCTTTCTGCGTGTCGGCATCTTGGTCTCCTCGATTGACATCAGGTTGAGGCTCTCAGTAAGGGAAAGGCCACAGGCGATACGAACGCTTGAGAATGTTCCACCGGTGCATCAGCCCGCGCGGCTCGAACAGCAGGAACGCGGCGATGATCCCGCCGAGGAACACGTTCATCGTGGCGAAGACGATATCCCCGCCCAGGAACGGGAGCTGCTCGACGATCGTCGGGCCCAGGCTGGTGATGGATTCCTGGACGAGCTTGATCACGAAGACGCCGATCAGCGCCCCCGTCACCGAGCCCATGCCGCCGACGATGATCATCGCGATGAACCAGATCGAGTTCAGCAGTGTGAACTGGTCGACGGCGACGAAGCGCACGTAGTACGCCCAGAGCGCGCCGCCGATGCCGGCGTAGAACGCGCCCACGAGGAAGGCGATCGCCTTGGTGCGCACCACGTTGATGCCCATCATGCCCGATGCGACGTCATCGTCGCGCACCGCGACGAAAGCGCGGCCGTGCCGGCTGCGCGTGATGCCGTAGGCGCCGAAGACCATCACGACGGCGAAGGCGAGGCACATCCAGTAGAGGGAGGGCCCATCGACCATGCGATGGCCGAAGAACTCCGCCGGCGGCACCGACAGGCCATTGGAGCCGCCGAGCCACGAGCTGGGCAGGTTCAGAACCATGAAATGGAACAGGAACTGGGCGGCGATCGTCGTCAGCGCCAGGTAGAAGCCCTTGATGCGCACGGCCGACAGGCCGAAGATGAAGCCGAAGGCTGCCGCGGACACCCCGCCCAGGGGTACCGACAACCAGAACGGCAGACCGAGCTTGATCGCCAGCACGGCAGCGGTATAGGCGCCGACGCCCATGAAGGCCGCCTGGCCGAGGTTCACCTGGCCGGCATGGCCGGTGTTGATCTGCAACCCGACGACCACCACCGCGGTGATGAGCATCACGGTCGCGGCGGCCACCATGCGCGGGCCGACCAGCCAGGGCAATGCCACGAGCAGCACGACGAAGACAGCCAGCGCCACGAGCTGCTTGCGTGTGCGAACCAGCGCCTGGTCGCGCTCGTAGCGTGTTGCGAATACCCCTGCCGGATCCATCGTTCAGACCCTCTCGATGGTGCGCCAGCCGAACATGCCGGTCGGGCGGATGAACAGGATGGCGAGCATGATCACGAACGGCAGCACCGAACCGACCGCGCCGCCCACCAGCGGATCGAGGTAGGCCACGGCGAGGCCCTGGATCACCCCGACGATGATGCCCGCGATGAGCAGGCCGCCGATCGACTCGAGGCCGGCCAGCAGCACCACCGGCAGGGCGATCAGCCCGATGTCCGACGCGAGGAAGTTGAGCGACTTTCCGCTCAGGTAGATCACCGCCCCCAGGGTCGAGAGCACGGCGCCGAGCATCCAGGCGAACGCGATCGAGGCGCGCACCGAGATGCCGAGCGACAGCGCCACCTGGTGGTCCTCGGCGACCGCGGTCATCTTCAGGCCCGGACGGGTGCGGTTGAAGAACCAGGAAAGCCCCAGGCCGGTGATGACGGTCAGGATGCCGCCGTAGAGCAGCGAGCGCGGGATCAGGATGTCGCCGATGATGAACGGCTGCAGGGGAAATATGATCGGGAAGGGGCGGACCTGCGGGCCGAAGATCAGCAGGATCAGGCCGCGGATCAGGATGAGCAGGCCGATCGTCACCATCACCATCGCGAAGACCGATTCGCCCACGAGCCGGGAAAAGAACACCCGCTCGATCAGCAGCCCGAAGAGGGCTGCCCCGACGAATGCGAGCGGGATGCCGATCGCCAGCGGCAGGCCCATATGCATCACCAGCCACCACACGAGGAACCCGCCGAAGACCACCAGCTCGCCCTGGGCGAAGTTGAACACCTTGGATGCGCGGTAGATCACCACGAAGCCCATGCCGACGAGCGAGTAGAGCAGCCCGATCAGCGCGCCGTTGATGACGTAGTTGAGGAAATCGCTCATCGCTCAGGCTCGCTCCAGCTTTCGGTCGGCCGCCGGCAGAGTGGCCTTGCCGACGTCATGGACGGCGACGCGCGCATGGAGGACCCCCTTGCGCCCGTCCTGGTAGGTGACCGGAATCTCCAGCGCGACCTCGTGCTCGCCCGCGTACAGCGCATCCACCAGGCGGGCATAGCGCTCCTCGAGGAACTCGCGCCGCAGCTTGCGGGTCCGGGTGAGCTCTCCCTCGTCCGGATCGAGCTCCTTGGGGAAATTGGCGAAGCGGCGGATCCTCGATCCTTCCGGCAGGAAGCGGTTGACCCGCTCGATCTCCTCGCGCACCAGTTCGCCGACCTCGGGCTTCTGTGACAGGTCGGTGAACGTGGAGAAGGCGAGCTTGCGCTCCTCGGCCCAGCGCGACACGACGTTCATGTCGATGTTGATCAGCGCGCCGATGTAGGGGCGCGTCGCGTCGCCCAGTGTCATGATGTCCTTGATGAACGGGCTGAAGCGCAGGCGAGTCTCGATGAACTGCGGCGGGAATCGCTCGCCGGTCGAGAGCTCGCGCATGTCGTCGACCCGCTCGAGGAAGACCAGCTCGCCCTGTTCGGTGCTGGAGACGGCGTCACCCGTGAGGTACCAGCCCTCGGCCACCCGCTCGGCCGACTTGGCCTCCTGGCGCCAGTAACCGGCGAAGAACGATCCCCCGCGAATGAGCAGCTCGCCGGCTTCGGACACCTTCCATTCGAGCGCCGGCCCCGACTCGGGATGCGCGACCAGCCAGTGGCCGACGGTCTCGAGATCGTAGCGCTCGCCCTGGTGCATCGTCAGGAGACCGATCTCGGTCGATCCGTAGACATTGCGCAGGGGCACGCCGATCGCGTGAAAGAGCCGGAAGACATCCGGCGCCATCGTCGAGCCGCCGCACATCGCGACCTTCATCCGGACCAGGCCGAGCTGATCGCGCAGCGGCCTGAGCACCAGCGCGTCGGCGAGCGGCAGCAGCATGCGCGAGAGCGCGGGAATCGGCTTGCCGTCGAGCCGGTTGACGTGCACATCGTGGCCGATGCGCAGCCCCCAGTCGAAGATCCGGCGTCGCCAGCGGCCGGCATCGAGCATCCGGGCCTGGATGCCGGCGGCAAGGCTCTCCCATTGCCGGGGCGCGAAGACCATCGCCTCGACGGCGAGCTCGCGGATGTTCTCGAGCACCTGCTCGGGCCCTTCGGGGAAATTGACGACCATGGGAGAGGTCAGCCCGATGGTCAGCCCGAAGAACTGCTCGGTCGCCCATGCCGGCGCGATGTAGGTGAGGTACTCCAGCCCGGGCGGGAGGTCGACGGCGGCGATCACGCGCTGGGCGTTGTCGATCAGGTAGCGGTGGGTGAGGATCACGCCCTTGGGCTTGCCGGTGGTGCCCGAGGTATACGAGAGCACGGCGATGTCGTCCGGGCTGCCCGCCTGCACCAGTCGCTCGAAGAGCTGCGGATCCTGCTCGTGGATCGCGCGCCCCTCGCGCTGGACCGCCTCGAAGGGCATCAGGCCCTCCTGCCGGTACGACCACATCCCGGTGTCGTCCCAGAAGACGATCGCCCTCAGCCCGGCAACGCGGTCGCGGATCGCGAGACCCTTGTCGACCTGCTCCTGGTCCTGCGCCACGAGGTAGACGGCTTCGCTGTCCTCGAGCAGGTACTGGGCCTCGTCGGCGGTCAGGTCAGGGTACATCGAGACCACCTTCGCGCCGAGCGCCTGGGCCGCGTATTCCACCCAGAAGTGTTCCGGCTCGTTCTCGCCGATGATCGCGACCGTGTCGCCGGGGCCGACGCCCGCGGCGCGCATGCCGAGCGCGAAGTCGCGGACGTTCGCGAGAACATCGGCGAAGCTGAACTCGCGCCAGATGCCGCGGTACTTGTGGCGCTGCGCCACCCGCCCGGGCTCGGCCTGTGCCCGGGCCAGCAGGTGCTGGGGCAGGGTCATCATCCGGAGCATCAGGATCGCCCCTTGCCCGCGTGCTCATCGCCCAGGTAGGCGGCGATGACGGCGGGATCGGCCTGGATCTCGGCCGGCGTGCCGACCGCGATGCGCCGACCGAAATCGAGCACCGCGACCCGGTCCGCGAGATCCATCACCACGCCCATGTCGTGCTCGACGAGGACCACCGGCAGGTGCCTCGCCTCGCGCACATCGAGGATGAAGCGGGCGAGATCCTCCTTCTCCTCGGCGTTCATTCCGGCCATCGGCTCGTCCATCAGCAGGATGCGCGGCTCCTGCGCGAGGGCCCGCCCGAGGTCGACACGCTTGCGCAGGCCGTAGCCGAGACTGCCGACGGGCTGGTGCCGGATCGTCTCGATCTCGAGGAACTCGATGATCTCCTCCACGACCTCGCGATGCCGCGTCTCCTCGCGCTGGGTCCAGTGGAAGTAGAGGAACGCCTGGGGGATCGAGCTGCGCATGTGGATATGGCGGCCGACCATGATGTTCTCGATCACGCTCATCCCCGAGAAGATGTGCGTGCCCTGGAAGGTCCGCGCGAGACCCGCCCTGGCGATCGCATGCACCGGCATGTCGGCGATGTCGCGACCAAGGAACGAGATGCGCCCCTGCTGCGGCCGGTAGAAGCCGCTCAGGCAGTTCATCAGGGAGGTCTTGCCGGCGCCGTTCGGGCCGATCACCGCGAGCAGCTCGTCCTCGCGGACCGCCACCGAGACATTGTCGAGCGCCACGACACCGCCGAAGCTCATGCGGATGCCGTCGGCCGTCAGCACGTCCGCGCGCTGCGCCGACGATGCCACATGCTCCGCGGATCCCGTTGTCGCGAGACCCGTCATCGGCACCCTCGAAGCTGCATGTCGGCGTGCATCATGGTCTCCTCGGCAACGGCTGACACGGCGCGGGGGTCCGCGCTGGTCGCTGTCTGCGTTCTGTAGCTGATGCTGACGTAGCCATGTTGACGCACGCGTAGAAATTGCGCAAGTAGGGGTCAGCCACAATGGTCCCCGCCGGCGCCGCCGGCCGGCGAGAGCGAGGGATGCAACCGGCGCCACACGGCGTCGGGTCAGCAATCGGCGATCGGTGGAAGCGGCAGCTGACTGCGGTCAGCGATCGGCGCTCACCGCCGCGCGGAACATGTCCTCGAAGCTGGCGGCGATCTGCTCGACGCTCAGCGGACCGTCGGGCCGGTACCAGCGGGTGCCCATCCAGTTGACCGCGCCCATCGCGAAGAAGACCGCCAGCTTGGCATCGATCGCCCGGATGCTGCCGTCGCGAATGCCGGATTCGACGATGGACCGGAATTCATGGTCGAAGTCGTCGCGACGCTTCTGGATCAGCGCCCGCATCTTGGGCTCGAGGGATTCGTGCTCGGACATCACGGCGACCCGTCCCATTTCGCCGTTGAAGAGCTCGATGAAGCGCCGGATGATCAGGCATGCCCGCTCCAGCCCGTTCTGCGCATGCAGGTTGGCGTATGCGATCGCCTGGTCACCGAGGTCGTAGGTCAGCATGTGACACTCGAACAGGATCTCCTGCTTGCTCCGGATGTAGTGGTAGAGCGCGGCCCTCGTCACGCCCAGCTCGGCGGCCACGTCATCGAGCGAGGTGTTGTGGTAGCCGCGCGCATTGAAGGCGCGCGCCGCCGCATGAATGAGGGCCCGGCGCTTGAGCTGGTACTGCTCGTCGGGGCTCTGGACGATGGCGGACCAGGCCTGGGCGCGCTTGCCGCGCTGGCCGTTCTTCGTGCGGCGCGGCGAAACGGCGCTGGCCACGCCTGCGCCGGTGGTGTTCTGAGGGCGAAGCTTGTTCACGGGGTTCAGAGATTGCGCGAAATGATCAGCTTCTGGATGTCGCTCGTGCCTTCGTAGATGGTACAGACCCGGACATCCCGGCAGTAACGTTCCACCGGAAAGTCCTGAAGGTAGCCGTAGCCTCCGAAGGTCTGCAGCGCCGACGAGCAGACGCGCTCGGCCATCTCGCTGGCATGCAGCTTGGCGATGGCAGCCTCCTTCGCGCAGGGCAGCCCCGCCTCGAGCAGCCGGGCGGCATGCAGGTAGTACTGGCGGGCGACCGCGACCTGCGCAGCCATCTCCGCCAGCCGGAAGGACACCGCCTGCAGCTCGAAGATCGGCTTGCCGTAGGCGGTGCGCTCCTTCGCGTAGCGGGTGGCCGCCTCGAGCGCGGCCTGGGCGGCGCCCACCGCCTGCGCGGCGATCGCGATGCGGCCATCGGCGAGGCCGGACATCGCGATCCGGTAGCCGCCGCCGAGCTCGCCGAGGATGTTCGCGGCGGGAACACGGACGCCCTCGAGACGGATCTGGGCGACGTGCGCGGTGCGCTGCCCCATCTTGTCCTCGACGCGCGCGATCTGGAAGCCCGGGCTGTCCGTGTCCACCACGAATGCCGTCACGCCGCGCCGCCCGGCAGCCGGATCGGTCACCGCCAGCGTCATCGCGGTGCCAGCCTCGCTGCCGTTGGAGATGAACTGCTTGCTCCCCTCGAGGATGTAGTGATCCCCGTCGCGTCGCGCCGTCGTGCGCAGCGCCGCGGTGTCAGAGCCCGCCTGCGGCTCGGTCAGCAGCCAGGCGCCGATCCGCTCGCCCCGGGCGCCGGGCGGCAGGTAATGCCGCTTCTGCTCCTCGGTACCGAAGCGCGCGACCGGATAGTGCGACATGTTGTGGACATGGAAGATCGTGCCGAGGCCACAGTCGGCCCCCGCGATCGCCTCCAGGGCGAGGCAGTACTCGGTGAAGCTCGAGTCGCTGCCGCCGTACTCCTCGGGGATCAGCATCCCCATGAAGCCCTGCTCGGCGAGCACCCGCAGCTCCGCCGTGGGCCAGCGGGCCTCGCGGTCCCGGGCCGCCGCAGTCGGGGCGATGACCTCGCGGGCGATCCGCAGCACGGCGTCGCGGACCATCCGCTGCCTTTCGGTCAGGAACTCGAAACCCGAGCCGGCTTCGGCCTCGGAGGCGACGGTGGTCGCTGCGTTCATGGCGGTGTCTCCTCATGCCGTCCGGGTGCACCTCGCGGCGGCTGTCCTACGCCACTGACGATCAGTTGACGCGTGAGTAAGCTTCTGCCACGTCGGGCGTGACGTCAAGCCTTCCGGCCGGGGCTATCCCCCCCGCCCAGAGTTCTCCCCACCGCCCGCTGCCAGCCGCCGAGCAGCCGTTCCCTCTCGGCGCCGTCCATCCCGGCCTCGAACCTCCTCTCGCGCCGCCACGCCCTGGCGAACCCCTCCTCGTCCGGCCACACCCCGGCCTGCATCCCCGCCAGCCAGGCCGCGCCCAGCGCCGTCGTCTCGAGCACCACCGGCCGGTCCACCGGCGCATCGAGCAGGTCGGCGAGCCGCTGCATCGTCCAGTCGCTCGCCACCATACCGCCGTCGACCCGCAGCACCGTCTCGCCACCGTGCGCCCAGTCCCCGTGCATCGCCTCGAGCAGGTCCCGCGTCTGGAAGCACACCGACTCCAGCGCCGCCCGGCACAGCTCCTTCGGCCCCGTGGCCCGCGTGATCCCGAAGATCGCCCCGCGCGCCTCCGCATCCCAGTGCGGCGCGCCCATCCCCGTGAACGCCGGCACCAGGTACACCGCCTGGTTCGGGTCGGCCTGCGCCGCCAGCTCGCCCGACTCGGCGGCGTTCTTGATGATGCCCAGCCCGTCGCGCAGCCACTGCACCGCGGCGCCGGCCACGAAGATCGAACCCTCGAGCGCGTACGTCGTCCGCCCCCGCAGCCGGTAGGCGATCGTCGAGAGCAGCCGGTTCTTCGAGCGCACCCGGTCCGCTCCGGTGTTGAGCACCGCGAAGCAGCCCGTGCCGTAGGTGGCCTTGATCATCCCCGGCTCGAAGCAGGCGTTGCCCAGGGTCGCCGCCTGCTGGTCCCCGGCAATGCCCAGGATCGGCACGGCGGCACCGAACAGCGCCGGGTCGGTGGCACCGAAATCCGCCGCCGAATCCTTCACCTCGGGCAGCATCGCGCGCGGAATGCGCAGCGCGCCCAGCAGCTCGTCGTCCCATTCGTTGCGCTCGATGTCGTAGGCCAGCGTGCGCGAGGCGTTGGTGGCATCGGTCGCATGCACCCGCCCGCCGGTGAGCCGCCACAGCAGGAAGCTGTCCACGGTCCCGAAGGCCAGCTCGCCGCGCTCGGCCGCCTCGCGCGCGCCGGGCACGGCATCGAGGATCCAGGCCACCTTGGTGCCCGAGAAGTACGGATCGAGGATCAGCCCGGTGCGCTCGGCGAACATCGGCTCCAGGCCCTCGGCCTTGAGCTGCCGGCACAGCCCGGCGGTACGGCGGTCCTGCCAGACGATGGCGCGGTGGATCGCGCGGCCGCTGCCCCGCTCCCACACGACGGTGGTCTCGCGCTGATTGGTGATGCCGATGCCGGCGAGCTGCCTCGCCTCGATCCGGGCCGACATCAGCGCATGGCGGACCGTCTCGAGCGTGGTGCTCCACAGGTCCTCGGGCTCGTGCTCGACCCAGCCCGAGTCCGGGAAATGCTGGGCGAACTCCTGCTGGCCCACACCCACGCTGCGCAATCCCTCGTCGAACACGATCGCACGCGTGCTCGTCGTGCCCTGGTCGATCGCCAGAATGAAAGACTGTCCCGCCATGTCGCCCTCCGCGCGCTCGTTCTTCGTATCAGTGGCGCCCGGCCGCCCGAAGCCACTGATAGCCCCCTCGGGGGGCAGCGAGCGACTGCGAGCGTGGGGGCTGTTTCACCTTAAGCTGGCAAGTGTCTCAGCTTCGGCGCCCCGGCGACACATCCTTCGCGCCCCGCCGGCGATACCCCCGTCCATCCCTTCGCTATTGACCGGCCGGCGCGCTGCCGCTATCCAGAGGATGCAGCAGCCGGCGCGGCCCGGGCCGGGGACAGCAAGGACTGATCATGACCATGCCCGAATCGACTCGCCAGGGACCGCTTCCCGACGGGCGCATGAGTAGTGCCACCGTCACGTCGCCAGGTCTCCCGCCCGAGTTCGCGCAGCGCGAGCTCGCCTCGGTGCGGGCGCGCCGCGCCGCCCTCGGCATCCCGCTGGCCGACACCGAGCCCACCGGCCGGGTCGGCCTCGCGATCTCGGGCGGCGGCATCCGCAGCGCGACCTTCGCCCTCGGCGTCCTCCAGGCGCTGGCGCGGCACCGCCGCTTGCGACACGTCGACTACCTGTCCACCGTGTCGGGAGGCGGCTACATCGGCGCCTTTCTCGGCAGCCTGTACCTGCCCGCCGAGGCGCGCGACACCGACGGCGAAGCCGCGGCGTCGCCGACGGCTGCGCCGATGCTCGCCGCGACCGTGCAGCAGGTGGAGGACATCCTCGCCGACGGCGACTCGCCACCCCTGCGCTGGCTGCGCGAGCATGGCCGCTACATCACGCCGCGCGGTGCCGGCGACATCCTCTACGCCGCCGCGATCTACCTGCGCAACTGGATCTCCCTGCACTATGTGCTCGCGGTGACCGTGCTCGCCCTGTTCCTCGCCGCCAACCTCCTGCGCGCCTGGCTCGGCACCCGGGTACCCGAACTGCGCGGTCTGGAAGCATGGCTCTTCGAGGCCGACGCCGGCTTCTGGTGGAGCCCCTGGTTCGCGCTGCCGCTGGCCGGCTTCATCCTCGTGCTGGTGCCGCTCGGATGGGCCTACTGGCTCACGCAGACCCGGCAGGGGTCGGCGCTCCGGAATCCGGCGCTCGCGGCCACGGGCTTCGTCGCGCTCTGCGCAGCCGTCGCGCTGCATCGACTGCCGGACGAAGCCGGCGCCGCAACCCTCGCCGCGGGCTGGCTGGTCCATGCGCCGGCCGCCGCCACCGTCGCATGGCTTGCCGCCTGCGCAGGCAGGAGCGGCCAGGGTGTCGCGCGCAACCGGCTGTCGCGCTGGCTCGCGGCGGGCCTCGCGACCGTCCTGCTGCTCGCCGCCTGGGCGATGGTCGACAGCCTCGGCCAGACGCTGTTCCGGCTGGCCCGCACCGGCGACGCCTTCGGCTGGACCACCCTCGTCCCGCTCGCCTCGGCCATCGCCCTGCTGGTGCAGCGCTTCGCGCCGGCGATCGAACGCCTCGCCGGCCCCGGAGGCGGCCTGCGGGTGCCGGCTTCCGCACTGCTGTCGCTGCTCGGCTTCCTGCTGCTCGCGATCGTCCTGGTCGGCTGGTCGGCGGTCGGCCACGCACTGCTCTGGACCGGTGCCTGCATGGACTGCGGCACGGCACCCGCGGCGCCGCGCATGGACGTCAGCGCCGCCCTGCTCGCGGTGCTCGTCGTGATCGCCTTGCTCACCGGCCGCACGCTGCCCTTCCTGAACCTCTCGACGCTCGCCCAGTTCTACTCGGCGCGGCTCACCCGCGCCTATCTCGGTGCGAGCCATCCGGGCCGCACCGGCTACCGCGGCGCCGCAACCGCCGCGTCGATGTCCGGCAACGTGACCGCCGCACGGCCATGCGCCGACGTGAGCCAGGCCGCGCCGGGCGACGAGATCCGGTGGCGCGCCTATCGGCCCGACCTGCATGGCGGCCCGCTGCATTTCGTCAACGTCACCGTCAACGAGACCGTCATCGGCGCGGCGCAGCTCGCCCAGCGCGACCGCAAGGGCCTGCCGATGACGGTCGGCCCGTTCGGCCTGAGCGTCGGACGTCACGATCATGCCCGCTGGGACGGCTCCGACGCGCGCATCGTCCCGCTCGACGCGGCCGCGCGCCGGGCCGAGCCTCATGCCGCGACTGCGGCCGCCGCGGGCGCAGGCCGCGCGGTCGAACCGCTCGGACTCGGCCAGTGGATCGCGGTATCGGGCGCGGCCTTCAGCACCGGGCTGGGCGCGCGGACCCGGATGGGCCTGTCGATGCTGCTGGCGCTGTCGAACGCGCGGCTCGGCTACTGGTGGGACAGCGGTGTCATGCCTCGCGGGAGCTCGGCATCGGGCATGCGGCAATCGACGGAGCGCGCGTTCGCATGGCTCGCCGCGCTCGCGCCGGTCCAGATGTGCCTGGCCAACGAAACCTTCGCCCGCTTCCACGGCGCGCGGCGGCGGCGCTGGCATCTCTCCGACGGTGGGCACTTCGAGAACACCGGCGTCTACGAGCTGCTGCGCCGCCGGGTTCCCTTCATGATCGTCTGCGACGACGGCCAGGACCCCGGCGGCGCCTTCGAGGACCTCGGCAACCTCGTCCGCAAGGCGCGCATCGACTGGGGCGCCGAGATCCGGTTCCTGTCGACGGCCGAGATCACCGAGCTCGTCGGCGCCGGCTCGCCCCTGCTCGCCAGCATCGGCACCCCGGCGCAGCTGAAACCCGGCGACACCGGACACGCCGAACGTCATGCCGCCCTCGCCTGGGCGCAGTACGGCGATGATCCGCGGGCGCGCTCGCTGCTGCTCGTCCTGCGGCCAGCGCTGCTGGGCGACGAGCCGCTCGACCTGCGGGAGTATGCCGCGCGGCACCCGGACTTCCCGCAGCAGAGCACCGCCGACCAGTCCTTCGACGAAGCGCAGTGGGAAAGCTATCGCCGGCTCGGCGAGCACATCGGCGAGCGGCTGTTCGGCACCGAGGCCATGGCCGGTTGCTGGGCGCCTCAGGCGATGTGCGCGCCCTCGGTTGTCGCTTCCAGCAGGTAAGTTCTCACTTCGCCCAACCCCTTCATCGGCACCGGCGGCAACTCGCGCGTCCGGAAGCGGTCGCGCAATCGCTGCCAGGCCGCCTCGGAGATGTGCACTCCCGACGGGCTGCCGCTCGACTCGAGGCGGCTCGCGAGATTGACCGATTCGCCCCAGCAGTCGAAGGCCGGCTTGCGGGTGCCGATGACTCCCGCGATCACCGGCCCCACATGCAGGCCGATGCGCACGTTGAGCGGCAGGCCGGTCTCGCGCGACACCTCGGCGACGCGCGCCTGGAGCGCGAGCGCGAAATGCGCCGCGCGCTCCGCATGATCGCCATCGGATGCCGCGCGGGCAGGTGCCACCCCGTGCCCGGTCGGCACGATCCCGCACACCGCCATGTAGGCATCGCCGATCGTCTTGATCCGCTCGACGCCGTGGGCAGCGGCGAGGCGATCGAAATCCGAGAAGAGCCGATCGAGCAGCTGCACCACCTCGGGCGCCGGCAACCGGTTCGAGAGCGCGGTGAAGCCGACGAGATCCGCGAAGACGATGCTCACCTCGCGGTGCGCGTCGGCGATCGGCGATTCGCCGCTCTGGATCCGGTCGACGATCTCGCCCGGCAGCATGCTGTGCAGCAGGTCCTCGATCCGGGCCTTGGCGGCCGTGACTTCGTTGAACAGCCGGAACTCGCGCCGGTTCTCGCTCTCGCGCGTCCAGGCGCCGTACAGGCCGAGGACCAGCGCCGCGCTGACCGCGATCGTGCCGGCGACGGACAGACCCGGTTCGGACCGGCTCGCCGCGGCGGCCACCGCCAGGAACGCGGCCCAGGCCACCAGCGAGAACACCGCGAAGTGCCGGAACCGCAGGCGGATGATGAAGATCGTCGAGAGCATCAGCAACACGATCCCGAGCCCGGCGCGGGCCACGCCGACATCGCTGCGCATGTAGACGAGGGCGAGCATCGTCGCGACCAGGCAGGCGACCAGGGTGGCCGCCAGCTCGTAGACACCGTCCACCCAGGGATAGCGCACGGCCCATGCGAACACCAGCATCACCGGCACGATCACGAACAGCCGCAGGACGACCGTCGTGGAGGCGACCGCCGGATCGAACAGCCAGTCCGAGAGGGCGAAGAGCGCGACCAGCAGGGCGCCGGCGAGCAGTGCGATGCCGGTATGGTGGCGAAAGCGCAGGCAGTAGAAGTTGCGAAACGCCGTCTCTTCCGCCGGATCATCGAAGCGCAGGTGCATACCGTCGGGAAAGCCGGCCATCGCCAATCACCATCCGGGAACATCGCCGCGCGGGTCTTCGCCCCGCTGTCGGCCGATCGAGAGAAGCGTGCATCCTACCGCGCGCGCTCTGGTGGGTCGAGATTGCGGCAGCCGCCGGGTGCAGCCCGCCGCCTCGCGTCGCGGCCACGCACCGTCGATGGTCACCGGGGAATCGCGCTATTCTCTGCCCCGGACTATCGAGGCAACGATGCGATGAATCCTGCCGTGGCCGGCGCGGCGAGCGCAGCAGCCGGCGCCATCCTGCAGCAGCCGGACCGGGCCGGCATGCTCGCGCGTCTCGCCTCGACCCCGGTGTGGGACGTCGCCGTGATCGGCGGCGGAGCGACCGGGCTCGGCGTCGCGCTCGACGCCGCCGCCCGCGGCTTCTCGGTCGTCCTGCTCGAGGCCGAGGACTTCGCCAAGGGCACCTCGTCACGGGCGACCAAGCTGGTCCACGGTGGCGTGCGCTACCTCGCCCAGGGCAACCTCGGCCTCGTCCGGGAAGCGCTCGCCGAGCGCCGCAACCTGCTCGACAATGCCTCCCATCTCGCCCAGCCCCTGCAGTTCGTGATGCCGGTCTACGGCCGGCGGGGCCGCTGGTTCGACAAATGGTTCTACGGTGCCGGTCTGGTGACCTACGACCTGCTGGCCGGCCGTGCCGGCCTCGGCCGGACACGCTTTCTCGGCCGGGACGCCGCGATCGCCGAAGTCCCGGGCGTGCGCGCCCAGGGCCTGGCCGGCGCCGTCGCCTACTGGGACGGCATCTTCGACGATGCGAGGCTTGCGCTCACTCTCGCCAGAACCGCAATCGCGCAGGGCGCCTGCATCCTCAACCACTGCCGGGTCGAGACCCTGTCGCGCAGCGGCGGACGGATCGACGGTTTCGAGTTCCTCGACGCCGGAACGGGTATCCGCCATCGCCTGCGGGCACGCTGCGTGATCAATGCCACCGGCGTCTGGGTCGACGAGGTGCGCCGCATGGACCGGCCCTCGGGCCGGGACATCGTCGCCCCGAGCCAGGGCGTGCACCTGGTGGTCGACCGGTCCTTCCAGCCGAGCGACCGGGCGATCCTGGTACCTGCCACCGCCGACGGCCGGGTGCTCTTCGTGGTGCCCTGGATGGGGCGCACCATCCTCGGCACCACCGACACGCCGCGTGAGGACCTCGCCATCGAGCCCCTGCCTTTCGAGGAGGAGATCGACTTCATCCTCGCCGAAAGCGCCAGGTACCTCGCCCGCCCGCCGCGGCGATCCGACATCCTGTCGATGTGGGTGGGCCTGCGTCCCCTCGTGCGCCCGGCCGACGGCGATACCGGCAATACCAAGCGGGTATCGCGCGAGCACACGGTGCTGGTCGCCGACAGCGGCCTGGTCACCGTCACCGGCGGCAAGTGGACCACCTACCGCGCGATGGCCGAGGACGTCCTCGAGCAGTGTTTCGAGGCGAAGCTGCTGCCCGCGAAGCCGGCCGGCGCAACGACGCACCTGCGGCTGGCCGGAGCGCCGCAGCCTCAGGCGAACACGATACCGGTGACCGCGATGCCAGGCGCCCATCTGTACGGCCTGGAGGCCGCGATGCTCGCCCGACTGCCGGGAGCGCAACGCGAGCTCGCGCCCGGCCTGACCGAAGCGATGGTGCGGTTCGCCGCGCGACATGAATACGCCCTGAGCGTCGAGGACGTGCTCGCGCGGCGCAGCCGGCTGCTGTTCATCGACGCCCGCGCCGCGGCCGCGATCGCCGACACGGTTGCCACGATCCTGCGCGAAGAGCTCGGCGACGCATTCGACGCCGACGCATCGGCAGCCGCATTCCGCGAGCTGGCGGCCCAGTACCTGCCGTCCCGGCCCGCCCTCGATCAGCGCTGCGGCGGCGCCCCGATGTCTAGTTCGGCACCGCTCGCCGGCCCGCCCGGTCGCGCGCGATGATCGTCTTCATGATCTGGGCCGTGCCATCACCGAGCTGGTAGCCGAGCACATCGCGCAGCCGCTGCTCCATCAGGCCGCGGTCGTAACCCCCGTGGCCGTGCATCAGCAGGCACTGGTGCACCACCTCGTGGGCGAGCTTCGGCCCCCACCACTTGCACATCGCCGCTTCGGCGGAATGAGGCAAGCCCCGGTCCTTGAGCCAGAGCGCCTGCAGGCAGAGCAGGCGGGCAGCCACGACCTGGGTGTCGAGCTCGGCGAGCGGATGCGACACGCCCTGGAAAGCCGACAGCGGGGCGCCGAACGCCTCGCGCTGGGTCACGTATTGCCAGGTCTCCTCCAGCGCGACCCGTGCCACCGCGAGGACCTGCAGGCCGATCAGGGCGCGCGAGAAGTCGAAACCCTGCATGACCTGCACGAAGCCCTTGCCTTCCTCGCCGAGCCGATGGTTCCCGGGCACCCGGACCTTGTCGAAGAAGAGCGAGCCGCGCCCGATGGCCCGCTGGCCATGGCAGTCGAAGCGGCTCTTGGTGAGGCCCGGCGCATCGCCCGGCACCACCAGGGCAGTGATGCCGTGCGCGCCGGATTCGATGCTGCCGCTGCGGCCGAAGACGATGATCGCATCGGCCTGGTCGGCGGCGGAGATGGAGGTCTTCTCGCCGTCGATGACGTAGTCGCCACCATCGCGGGTGATCCTCAGGCGCAGGTTCGCCGCGTCCGAGCCGCCCCGCGGCTCGGTCAGCGCGATCGCCACCAGCGCCTCGCCGGCGACCAGTCGCGCCAGCAACGGCTCGACGACCTCCGGATCGCCATGCTCGGACAGGATCTGGCTGTTGAGCGAGCCCAGCAGGTTGATGTAGCCCATCGACAGGTCGGCGCGAGCGATCTCCTCCTGGATCAGCCCGGAGGCGACCCGGCTGATGCCCTGGCCACCGAAACGCTCGGGCAACTCCGGCGCGATGAAGCCCATCTCGCCCATCTCGCGCATCAGTCCGCGATCGAGGACGCGGGTGCGATCGCGCTCCTGGAAGCCGGGAGCGATCCGTTCGCCGGCGAAGCGGCGGACCTGTCCGGCGAGCGACTGGAGGTCTTCGTCGATGTAGGGATTGCGCATGCCTGCCTCCGGTGTTGCGTTACTTCGCGAAGCGGCGGAAATCCGGCTTGCGCTTCTCCTTCAGTGCATTGACGCCCTCGCGCGACTCCTCGGTGTCGTAGTAGAGCTTCAGCGCGTACATGCCGAGTCCCGCGATCCCCGCCTGGTGGGCCGTATCCATGTTGAAGCTGCGCTTGGCGATCGCGATCGCAGTCGGGCTGCGCATGCAGAGTTCCTCGCCCCACCTCTGGACTTCGGCATCGAGCTCGTCGTGCGGCACGCACTTGTTGGCCAGGCCCATCTCGACCGCCTCCGGCCCCGAGTAGCGGCGGCACATGTACCAGATCTCGCGGGCCTTCTTCTCGCCGACGACTCGCGCGAGGAAGGCGGTACCGTAACCCGGATCGACCGAGCCCATGGTAGGCCCAACCTGACCGAAGATCGCCTTCTCCGAACAGATGGTGAGGTCGCAGATGGTGGCGAGCACATTGCCACCACCGATCGCATAGCCCTGCACACGGGCGATGACCGGCTTGGGCACGTCGCGGATCACGGTATGCAGCTCTTCCATCGGCAGACCGACGGTGCCGCGGCCATCGTAGTTGCCTTCATGCGCCGACTGGTCGCCGCCAGTGCAGAACGCCCTGTCGCCGGCGCCCGCCAGCACGATCGCGCCGACGCCACGGTCGTAGCCGGCGCGGTTGAAAGCCCGTATGAGCTCGTCGCAGGTGACGCCCCGGAAGGCGTTCATCTTCTCGGGACGGTTGATCGTGATCCACGCCACCCCGTTGCGCACCTCGTAGAGGATGTCTTCGTACTCGCTGTCGGCCATGTCGTGTCTCCGTGAACGGTTTGAAGGTATCCCGGAATGCCTTTTCGCACAGGGGGATATATGTCAATATATTTGCCTAGTTTACGTAGCCGACCAGCAACTGACAAGACCGGCAACGAAAGGGGGCATCATGAAAAAGACCTTGTCTGACAACGAGGCAACGCGACTGGCCCTGGCGAACCGGCTGTTCTTTCGCCTGTATCAATGTGCCAATATGCTGCATAAAACCGGGACGCGCGCGATCGAGGCGCACGGCCTGACCACCCAGCAATGGGCGGTGCTCGGCGCCCTCTCCCGGCCCCAGGTCGACGACGGCATGAAGCTCGGCGACCTGGCGCGCTACCTGATGGTCAGTCGCCAGAACCTCTCGGGCGTCGTCGGCCGGCTCGAGCGTGACGGCCACGTCACGAGCATCCCCGACCCGAACGACCGGCGCTCGCGCCTGATCCACATGACGGCGAGTGGCCGCGAGGTCTGGCTGGTGCACGCCGTGCCGCTCATCGCCGAGTACTACGAAGCCGCCCTCGAGGGCTTCGGCGTCAACGACATGGTCCACACGGTGCACTACCTGCTGCGGATCCTCGAGAACATGCGCCGGCTCGATACGGCCAGCGACGACGCCGGGGAGCCCTGAAGTGAACCCGCCCCCACGCTCTCGCCGTCGCTCGCTTCGGCCGCGCCCACAGGCGCGGCCGGGCGCCACTGATACGGCTTCGCAAGGACCCCCGGCGCCGCAGCCTTACTGCGCCTGCCTGGCGAACTCGGCCGATTCCTTCCTGACGACTTCCATGACCACGTCGGTGTAGGCGGCGAACCAGTCGGATTGCGGCACCCACTTCTCGCCGTCCCACATCTCGATGCGGGTCTTGCCGCCGCCACCATGGTCCTGCGCCGTCACGGTGACGGGCGCGATCAGGCCGTTGGCGTCGAAATCCTTCAGGCTCTCGAGGCCGGCCTTGATCTTGGCGGGCGTGAGCGGCAGGCCCTCGTTCTTGACCGCCTGCCGGATGCCTTCGTACAGCACCGAGTACATCGCCAGCCCGGTGTTGTAGTAGACGTCCTCGGTCAGCTTGCGGTCGCCGCTGCCCTTGCCCTTCTCGTAGAGCTCGGCAAGGATCTCCTTGATCAGCGGATGGTCCTGTCCGCCCTGGACGTTCGTGCCGCGCTTGATCCCCTTGGCCTCGGCCAGGCCGATGTTGGCGAGGTCGACCTCGTTCAGCCAGTTGACGCTGATCAGCTTGTCCATCGGGATGCCGTTGCGCTTCATCTCGCGGGCGGCCACCACATGCATCGCCGACAGGTTCCAGGTGATCACCCAGTCGGGATTGAAGCGCCGGATCTGCGTCCAGACAGCGGCCTGGTCACGACCCGGCAGCGGGTTCGGGAACAGGCCGAGCTCGGCGCCTTCCTTGTCGGTGATCGTCCTGAGCACCGCGATCGGCTCCTGGCCGAAGGCATAGTCGGGATAGATGAAGGCGATCTTCACGTCCTTCAGGCTGCCGTTGCTCTGGGTCTTGATGTAGTGGACGTTGTTGGCCATCTGCCCCCAGTAGGTCGGCCCGATCGGGAAGATCCACTTGAAGACGTTGCCGTCGATCGCATCGCCGCGGCCGACGAAGGACTGGCCCATCACGTTGCCGTCAGCCATCGCCCGCGGCAGCACCGCGCGCGACACCGGCGTCGAGAGGAAGTCGAAGACCATCACGCCTTCGCGCTTGAGCTTCTCGTAGCACTCGATCCCGCGTTGCGGCTCGTTGCCATGGTCCTGCACGACGACTTCGATCGGCGTCCCCTCCAGCCCGCCCTTGGAGTTGATGAGGGTCGCGAGGTCCTTGGCCGCCTGCACCACCTGCGGGCTGACGAAGGTGTATGCCTTGCTCAGGTCGTAGCACACGCCGACCTTGACCGGCTGCCCCTGCGCCGCGGCCGAGGATGCGCCCGCGAGCATCGTCAGGCCCGCCAGGGCCGATAGCAAAGTGCGTTTCATGCAATGTCTCCCGCGCGTACGGATGGAACGGCGTTCATGGGGCACCGAGTACGCTCATGCCCGGAACGTGGATCTGGTGGCGCCGGATACCGCGGCATCACGTCAGCTCAGCCATCGCTTGCGGCGGCTGTAGTGCTTGACGTCGCGGAAATTCCGGCCTTCTGCCCCACCCAGGTAGAACTCCTGGATGTCGGGGTTCTTCTTCATCGCTTCGGCGCTGTCGTGCATGACGATCCGGCCGTTTTCCATCAGGTAGCCGTGCGAGACGACCTCGAGCGCGGCGATCGCGTTCTGCTCCACCAGCAGCACCGACAGCCCTTCCTCGCGATTGATCCGGCGCACGATGTCGAAGATCTCGGCGACGAGGAAGGGCGCGAGCCCGAGGCTGGGCTCGTCGAGCATCAGCAGCCTGGGCTGGGTCATGAGGGCGCGCCCGATCGCCAGCATCTGCTGCTCGCCGCCCGACAGGAAGCCGGCCTGCGCGTCGCGCCGCTCGCCCAGCCGCGGGAAGTAGTGGTAGACCATGTCGCGGTTGCGGGCGAAGTCGCCCTTGCGACCGGTCACCACGGAGGCGGCCACGAGGTTCTCGTCCGGCGTCAGGTGCTCGAAGACGCGGCGCCCCTCGAGCACCTGGACGATGCCCAGGCGAACCCGCGCCTGCGGCGTGAGCCGGTCGATGTCGCGGCCCATGAAGCGGACTTCGCCGCGGGTGACCTCGCCGCGCTCGGGCTGGAGCAGGCCGCTGATCGACTTGAGGGTGGTGCTCTTGCCGGCGCCGTTGGCGCCGAGCAGGGCGACCATGCCGCCTTGCGGCAGGGTCAGGGACACCCCCTTGATCGCGAGTGCGACGCGGTCGTAGATGACCTCGACGTTGTTGACCTCGAGGGTCGGGACGGCAGCGGCGGCGGTATCGTCCATGGCGGACTGCCTCATTTGCGCTGATAGCCGAAGGGCCAGACCATCAGGTAGTTGCGGATGTTGCCGTAGAGCTTGCCCAACCCCATCGGCTCGATCAGCAGGACCGCGATGATCGATGCGCCGTAAACCATGTGCGGCACGTGCGCGAGGGTCTCGACCCCGATGTCCAGGCCGAAGAGATGCGCGATCCATGCGACCAGGGCATTCATCTGGCCGGGCAGCAGCAGGATGAAGGCGGTGCCCATGTAGCTGCCGATGATGCTGCCCAGCCCGCCCACGATCACCATGGCGAGCAGCTGGATCGACACGTTGACCGAGAACTGCTCGGGTGTCACCGCCTGGTAGTAGCAGAAGATGAGGATCGCGCCGCTCACGCCGCCGATGAAGGCCGATGCGGCGAAGGCGACCAGCTTGTAGTAGAAGCTGCGCACCCCGATCACCGCCGCGGCGTAGTCCTTCTCGCGCACCGCCACCAGCGCCCGGCCGAGCGCGGTGCGGCGCAGGTTGAGCATGAAGCTGGTGACCAGCGCGCACCAGGCGAGCACGATCAGGTAGGTGCCGTACTCGGAGGTGACGGGCTGACCCAGCAGCCGCGGCGCCGAGGCCTGCAGGGTCGCCGATACCCCCCCGCTGATGGCCGGCACATGGGAGATCACCCAGTCCATCACGAACTGCATCGCGAGGGTCGAGAGCGCGAGGTACAGGCCCTTGACCCGCAGCGCGGCGAAGGCGAACACCACTCCGACCACGGCCGCCATCAGCCCGCCGAGGACGATCGCGATCTCCCAGGGCACTCCGTGACGCGTCGCGTGCACCGAGGCGTAGGCGCCGATTCCCATCACCGCGGCGTAGCCGAAGTGGAATTGCCCGGCCCAGCCGATGATCAGGTTCAGCCCCAGCACCGCCGAAGTCCAGACCAGCCAGGGCAGGACGTAGCTGGTGAGGACGAGCGAACTCAGCAGCATGGGCGCCGCTAGCGCGAAGGCGAACAGCACGAACATCGCGCGCCGCTCGAACGGGATCGGGAACAGCGCCCGGTCGCCGGCGTAGTCGGTATGGAAGATGCCGGCCTGGCGATAGAGCATGGCTCAGATTCTCTCGATGTCCTCACGGCCGAAGAAGCCGTGTGGCCGGACCATGATGGTGAGGATCAGCACCGTGGCGATCACGAGCTCCCGGGTGCCGCCACCGAGCATCGGATCGAGGATGCCCGAGGCGACGCTCTCGAGGATGCCGAGGAGCAGCCCCGCGAGGATCGCGCCACCGATGCTGTCGAGCCCGCCGAGCACCCCGACGGTGATGCCCTTGAGCAGCAGCAGCGCCAGGCCCTGGTCGACCGTCTGGACCGAGCCCCACAGCACGCCGGCGGTCGTCGCGACCACCGAGGACAGCGCCCAGGAGAGCGCGACGCCGCGCTCGACCGAGATGCCGACCGACCAGGAGGCGGTGTAGTCGTCGGCGATCGCCCGCAGCACCACCCCGCGACGGGTACGGAAGAACAGCATGAAGACGACGAACAGCACCAGCGAGACCGCCGCGCCGGTCGCGTAGGATCGGTTCAGCAGCAGCGGGCCGAGGAAGAGCGGATCGTCGCTGATGCCGATGTCCAGCGGCCGGCCGCTGCCGCCGCCGATCGACAGCGCGGTCGCCTCTAGGAAGATGGCGACCCCGAGCGTCATCATGAGGATCATCACCACCGGCCGGCCGGCAAGCCGGCGCAGCGCCACCCGCTCGATGCCGGCGCCGAGGAAGAACATCGCCACCATGGCCAGCGGTATCGCGAGCCACATGGGCGCGCCGAGCCCGTTGGCGAAGGCGAGCACCATGTAGGCGCCGACCATGGTCAGGGCGCCCTGGGCAAGGTTGGGTACCGAGGACGACTTGTAGATGAGCACCACGCCCATCGCGACCAGGGCGTACATCAGCCCGGCCATCGCGCCGTTGATGGCGAGTTCGAGCAGGTAGAGTGCATCCATGCCTCAGGGCTCCCTGATCGCGAGCAGGCGCTCGGTGACGCCGACTTCGCCGTTCTCGTAGACGATCTGCGCCCGCATGGCGACCGAGTCGGCCCCGGCGTAGATCGCGTCGATGATCGGCGCATAGCGCTCCTCGACGACGTTGCGCCGCAGCTTGCGGGTCCGGGTGATCTCGCCGTCGTCGGCGTCGAATTCCTTGTGCAGGCTGGCGAAGCGTCGCAGCCGCAGGGGTTCGGCAAGGGTCGCGTTGACGTGCCGGATGGCCTGGGCGATCAGCTCGAGCACTTCCGGCTTCTGCGACAGGTCGGCATACGATACGTAGGAGATGCCGCGCACCTCGGCCCAGTGGCCCACCGGTTCGCGATCGATGCAGACGATGGCGCCCAGCATCTCCCGCCCCTTGCCGAGCACGGCCACGTCGCGGATGAACGGGCTGAACTTGAGCCGGTTCTCGATGTAGTTCGGGATGTAGCGCTCGCCGGCCGCGGTATGCACCACCTCGGACAGGCGCCCGAGCACCACCAGCTGACCGTCGGGCTCGATGTAGCCGGCATCGCCCGTGTGCAGCCAGCCGTCCTCCAGGGTCTCGCGGGTCGCTTCCTCGTTGTGGTAGTAGCCGCCGAAGACGCTTTCCGAGCGCAGCATGATCTCGCCGGAATCGGCGATGCGGGCCTCTACCCCCGGCAGCGGCCGGCCGACGGTATGGAGCCTGACCTCGTCGGGCGCATGCATGGCGTTGAAGGCGCTGGCCTCGGTCTGGCCGTAGAGCTGGCGCAGCCGCACCCCGAGCGCCCGGTAGAAGACGAAGGTGTCCTCGCCGATCGCCTCGCCCCCGGTGAAGGCGTTGCGCAGCCCGGTAAGGCCCATCTGGTCCTTGATCGGCCCGGCGACCAGCCATTCGCCGACCGGACGCAGCAGGCGCTGGGCAGCGGTGGGCGGCAGGCCTTCGAGCTTGCGGCGCTCGGCCGCGATCGCGTTGGCCATGAAGAAGTCGTAGAGCCACTTCTTCAGGGGCGTGGAGTCCTCCATGCGGACCTGCACCGTGGTCAGCATGTTGTCCCAGCTGCGCGGCGCCGCGAGATAGTAGGTCGGGGCGATCTCGCGCAGGTTCTGCAGCACGGTCTCCTGGCGTTCGGGGATGTTGATCGTGAACACCAGCGATATCCCCGCGCCCATGGTAATCGCGAAGTCGCCCACCCAGGCCATCGGCAGGTAGGAGAGGATCTGCTCGCCGAAGTCGAAGGACTGCGCCGCATGGGCATTGCGCACCCCGGCAAGCACGTTGCGATGCGAGAGGATGATCCCCTTGGGGCGGCCGGTGGTTCCCGACGAATGGATGAAGACCGCCGGGTCGTCCGGCCCGGCGATCGCGAGCAGGGCTTCGCGCAGGCCCGGCTCGGCCGCGAGCCGGGCGGCGCCTTCCTCGGCCAGGGCCGTCCACGACAGCAGGCCCGGCGCCTCGTAGGCGGCCAGCCCGCGGGGATCGTCGTAGACGAGATGCTCGAGGGTGGCGCCGCGCTCGCGCAGGTCCAGCCCCTTGTCGACCTGCTCCTGGTCCTCGGCGAGGACGAAGCGCACGCGCACGTTCTGCACCACGTGCATGATCTCGTCGAGCGTGGCGTCCGGATACACCGGCATCGCGCAGGCGCCGAGCATGCCGGCGGCGAGCATCCCGACATAGAGCCGCGGCCGGTTGTCGCCCATCACGAGCAGCGCTTCGTCGCGGCCCAGCCCGCGGGCCTGCAACGCGGCGGCGCACTGCAGGCTCATCTCGAGGAGCTCACTCCAGGTCGTCTGCTGCCAGATGCCGGCATCCTTCTCGCGGATCGCGATCCGGTCACCATAGGCCCGGGCATTGGCTTCGAGCAGGCGCGGCAGCGTGGTGTCCGTGCGCAGCTCGCGCGGCGCCGGCCGGCGCTCATGCAGCTTCACCGGCGCCTCCGACTCCGAGGTAGGCCGCGACGACCCGGGGATCGACGATCACATCGCGCGGGATGCCGGTATCGATGACCTCGCCATAGCTCAGGACCATCATCCGGTCGCAGATGCCGGTGATGATGTCCATGTGGTGCTCGATCAGCATCACCGTGACACCGCGCTCGTCGCGCGCATCGAGCACGAAGCGCGCCATGTACTCCTTCTCTTCCTGGTTCATCCCGGCCATCGGCTCGTCGAGAATCAGGAAGCTGGGCTCGGCCACCAGCGCCCGGGCGAGCTCGACCCGCTTCTTGAGCCCCAGCGGTATGGCATCGACGGGCTCTTCGCGCACGCTCTGGAGCTGCATGAAGTCGATGATCTCCTCGACCACCGCGCGATGGCGGATCTCGTCGGGCCGCGCCGCCCAGGGGTAGAGCGCGGTACGCCAGACCCGCGGGCGCATGTGGACATGGCGCCCGAGCAGAATGTTGTCGAGCACCGACATCCCGTTGAACAGGGCCAGGTTCTGGAACGTGCGCGCCACGCCGAGCTGGGCGACGCGATGCGGCGCAAGGCCGGTGATGTCCTGCCCCTCGAGCAACACCTTGCCCTTCTGGGGCGGGAAGAAGCCGGTGATGGCATTGGTCATGGTGGTCTTGCCGCTGCCGTTCGGGCCCACCAGCCCGAAGATCTCGCCGCGCTCGATGTGCATGTCGACGCCGGTCACCGCGACGAGGCCGCCGAAGCGACGCTCGATGCCGCGACACTCGAGCACAGGTCCGGTCCGGCTGTCGCCGGCGGGCACGCCACTCAAATCGTCTCCTCCGTCATGGCAACCGGCATGCCGCCGGCAGGATCATGAGGGAACCCTTCGTCATGCACGCCCACGCGACGACGATAGGTAATCATGTTGTTTCATCGTATTCAAAGCTTCCTGCAACGGCAAGCCCGGACACAGGCCGGAACCGGGTCTTTTCATGAAGGGATATCGCGTATTGCAGTGCAGGAGCAAGCATGAGCAGCCGGGGCGACCTCGAGGCCCACATAGGCAACCCATTGCGTATTTCGAGCCGGCATCCGGGACGGGTTAACATCCTTGCACGGCCGTCCCGGGGCCGTCGCAAGGACTGTCAGGCGCCATATGCTCAGCTTCCTACCACCGACAGCGCGCGGCGGCATCGCCGCCATCCTGCTCGTCCTCAACATCCTTGCCTGGACCCTGGCGCTCTTCGCCCTGGCGCTGGTGCGCCTCGTGCTGCCATTCCAGCCGGTACGGCGCCGACTCGATCCCTGGCTCAACCGCGTCGCGACCGCCTGGATCTCCGGCAACAGCGCCTGGATGCGGCTCACCCAGCGCACCGACTGGGATGTCGACGGCATCGAGGGGCTCGATCCCCGGGGCTGGTACATGGTGAGCGCCAATCACCAGACCTGGGTCGACATCTTCGTCCTTCAGCATGTCCTCAACCGGCGCATCCCGCTGCTGAAGTTCTTCCTCAAGCACGAGCTGATCTGGGTCCCGGTGATGGGCCTGGCCTGGTGGGCGCTCGACTTCCCGTTCATGCGCCGGCATTCGGACGCCTACCTGCGCGAGCATCCCGAGAAGCGTTTCGAGGACCTGGAAACCTCGAAGCGCGCCTGCGAGAAGTTCGCCCTGGTGCCGACCAGCGTCATGAACTTCCCCGAGGGCACCCGCTTCACCGCGCACAAGCACGCCGCCCAGCGCTCGCCCTACGCCCACCTCCTGCGGCCCAAGGCGGGAGCGCTCGCCCTGTCGCTCGCGGTCCTCGGCGAGCAGTTCCGCTCCTTCCTCGACGTGACGATCGTCTATCCGGACGGCGCCCCGAGCTTCTGGCAGTTTCTCTGCGGCCGGGTTCCGCGGATCATCGTGCGGGTGCGCCGCCTCGAGGTGCCCGAGGCGCTGCGCGGCGGGGATCCGATCACCGATTCGCGCCTGCGCAAGGCGGTGCATCGCTGGCAACTCCAGCTCTGGGCCGAGAAGGACGCGCTCATCGCCGGGCTGCTCGATGCCGCGAGCCGCGGGCCGTCGGGCCCTGCGCCGACGGCAACCCGCGCCGATGAATCACTCGCCGGATAGGCGAACCCTCCGGTCGCGCCCTGCCGCGAGCCTCATGAGGTGCTCCGGCGATGGATCTCGTCGAGGACCGGCAGAAGGTGGCCGCGGAAGCGCGCCGGGTTCTCGACCATTGGGAAGTGCCCGAGGCCGGGCATCATGGCGGCGGCCGCGCCGGGGATCCGGGCCGCCGTCGCGGCGCTGTTCTCGGCCCGGCACGAGTAGTCGTACTCGCCGGTGAGCAGCCAGACCGCGCATCGGCCGGTGTCGATCCGCCCGGCATGCTCGCGAAAGCGGCTATCGGCACGAAAGAAGTGCATGTCGCCCTCGAACACGTAGGAACCGCCCTGCTGGTAGTGCCACAGGGTCTCGGCGCGGGCCGCGGGCGGGCTCTGCGGGGCGCACAGGCCCGACACCAGCGCCGCGCAGAACTCGCCGCTCGCGAAATCCCGGGCGCCGAGCCAGCTGTCGTCCCACCAGGGCGAGGGCTCGTCGGTCGCCTCCAGGCCGATCACCGCCCGGAAGCGGTCGCCATGGTCGGCCGCGAGCGGGAACACCACCCGCCCGCCCATCGAGCAGCCCATCACCACCGGACGGTCGAGCCCGAGCGCGTCGGCGAAGCCGACGATCGCGCCGACATAGAACGACGGCGTGAGCTGGTAGCGCTGCGTCATCCAGTCATCGGGCGGGTTCGACTTGCCATGCCAGGGCAGGTCGAACGCGATCACCCGGAAGCGGTCCGTGATCGCGGGATCGCACATCAGGTGGCGAAACTGGTTCGAATGGGCGCCGGCGGTATGCAGGCACAGCAGGGGAATGCCGCTGCCGGCCTCCTCGAAGTAGACCCGGTGGGGCCGGCCTTCGATCGGGTAATGCACATAGCCGCCGCGAATCGGCTCGAAGCGCACCCCGGCCGGAGCGTCGGCGGCCGGATCGGGGTCCGGCTTCGCCGGATCCGGATCGAACTCGCGAGGCAGCTCGAACAATGCCTTGAGGAAGGGCAAGGCGCCGCGCAGGCGATCCACGTCGCCGCTGATCTCGACGTGCCCGTAGCTCGACATCGCGAAGAGATCATGAAAGCCGCGGGGCGGAATCGCGCGCCAGAACTTCATCCAGTTCTGCTCCGGCGCGGCGAAGCCGAGATGGGAGCGTCGCATGTGGAAAGGTCCCGCATCGATCGCGACGATCCGCCCGGCCGCGATGCGCATGAACCACGGCGTCGCATCGATCCGCAGGCAGACGTCGAGCGTGACATCGCGGCCGAGCCATGCGAGCGCCGGGCGGGTGTCGGCCAGCGCGCGCCAGCGTTCGAACCATTCCATGCCGATCATCGGTCTCCTCCCCGGCTGGCGCAGCAGGCGCGGCGCCGTTTCCTACTCTAGCACCGGGTCGACCGAGCCCGATCGCGACGGACGGCCGTGGCCCCGGGTGAAGGCTTCGACATGGTCCATCAGGACATCGAACTCGGCGGCGGCCCGAGCCTCGTCGCCGCGTGCGATCTGTCGTGCGGTCCGCGCATAGGAGCGCGCGATATCGGGCTGCTCGGCGGCACTACGGTAGTTCAGCACCCAGAAGCGGCGCACCAGGCCGCGCATGGCGGCCATCGCGCCAGCGGAGAACTCATTGCGGGCAGTCTCGCGGCACAGGACGATGAAGCGCCGGTTCGCGCGCCGGAAGAGCTGCCAGTCGCCGGAATACGCCGCGTCGTCGAAGGCATCGGCAAGCCGCGCGAAGTCGTCGCGTTCGGTGGCATCGGCGAGCCGGGCCGCCTGCCGGACGACCAGGCGCTCGATCTCGCGCCGCACCTCGAGCATCCGCAACTGCTGCGCCGGGTCGATCTCGCTCACCCGGTAGCCACGATGCGGCAGGACTTCGATGAGATGCTCGCGGGCGAGCCGCTGCAGCGCTTCCCGGATCGGCGTGCGGCCGAGCCCGAGCCGAGCCGCGAGCATGGCCTCCGAGACCGGCGCCCCCGGCAGCAGCTCGAGCTCCACGATCATCTCCTCGAGACGCTCGTGCGCCTCCTCGCTGAGCGGGCGCCTGGGGTGTCCGTCATGGCGGGAGGGGGAAGGCTTGGCGGTGCGCGGCATCGGGTGGCAATCGAGCTGGCCCAATCTAGCACTTCAGCGGCGCAGGGCTTCGAGAATCCTGCGCCCGGCGCGGCCGCTGCGGGGCCAGCCGAGCCGCTCTTCCTCCGCGGCGATGGCGGCGCGGCTGCGGCTGCCGATCAGGCCGTCCACCTCGCCGATGTCGTGGCCGCGCTCGATCAACAGCTTCTGCAGCTCGCGCCGTTCCGCCCGGCCGATGCCGGGGTCGTCGGTGGGCCAGTCGGCATGGAAGGCCGGGCCACCGCGCAACCGGTCCGCGAGATGCGCGATCGCTAGCGCATAGCTCTCGGCGGCGTTGTACGAATAGATCGCATCGAAATTGGGCAGCACCAGGAACGCCGGGGCCAGCGCGGAGCGCACATCGCGCTGCGCCGGCACGATCAGTCCGGCCCGGGTCTGCGCGGAGAGCTTCAGCGCAGCCGGATCGATGGCTTGTCCGTCCGGAAGCGTGACGCCACGAGAGATCCACTCTGATAGTGGGCGCTTGCTCCTGCGCCCGGTCACGCTGGTATTGAAATCATCCGGCAAGCCCACCTCGAAGCCCCAGGACTCTCCGCGGCGCCAGCCGGCTCGCCGCAGGAAGTTCGCGGTCGAGGCGAGCGCATCGGGCACCGAGCCGACGATGTCGCGGCGGCCATCACCATCGAAATCGATGGCCGTGCTCATGAAGGTGCTCGGCATGAACTGGGTCTGGCCGAAGGCGCCCGCCCAGGAGCCTACCAGCTGGCCCGGCTCGACATGACCTTCCTGGGCGATCCGCAGCAGGGTCAGGAACTCTTCCTGGAAATACGACTGTCGCCGGCCGAAGCAGGACAGGGTTGCCAGCGAACGGACCAGCGACAGTTTGCCGAAGTTGCGCCCGTAGTTGCTCTCGACCCCCCAGACCGCGACGACGGTCGCCGGGTCGACGCCGAAACGGCGCTCGACGGCCGCCAGCGTCGTCGCGTGCTCGGCCAGCATCGCCCGGCCGTCCTCGATCCGGTCGGTGTCGACCAGTGCGGCGAGATAGTCCCAGATGGGCGTGCGGAACTCGGGCTGGAAGTCGAGCGAGGCGAGCACCCCCCGATCGGGCTCGATACCGCCGAGCTGCGCGGCCCAGGTAGCGTCGCTGATGCCGCGCGAACGCGCGGTGGACTCGAGCCGGCCGAGGCAACGCGCGAACTGCGCCGGATCGGCGGGTGGGCGATCGTCCTGGACGGCCGCCGCACCGGTCGGAACCTTGGCGCTCGAGCCCGAGGCAGCCGGCGCGGCGGACAGTGTCGCGTCGGGCACGAGCAACGCGAGCGCAAGCGCGACAAGGCCGATCGATGCGAAGCGTCGGGCCGCACACGGCGGATACGGGCGTTTCGACATCGGTCCATTCTAGACTGCCGCGCATCGGGATCACGGCTTTCCCGACCATGGATAATCAACCGGAAAACACAGGAGACATGTCGATGAAGATCCTCGCCGAAGGACTGGAATTCCCCGAAGGCCCGGTGCTCGCACCCGACGGATCGCTACTGGTCGTCGAGATCCGGCGCGGCACCCTGACCCGGATCGACGCCCGGACGGGCAAGGCAACGATCGTCGCCCGCCCCGGCGGCGGCCCCAATGGCGCGGCGATCGGCCCGGACGGCGCCTGCTATGTCTGCAACAACGGCGGCTTCGAATGGCGCAGCCATGCCGGCATCCTGATGCCGGCCCTGGAGCCCGCCGACTACGGCGGCGGCCGCATCGAGCGCATCGACCTGGAGACGGGCCGCGTGGACGTGCTCTACGACCGGGTCGGCGAGCACCGGCTGCGCGGGCCGAACGACATCGTCTTCGATGCCCACGGCGGCTTCTGGTTCACCGACCTCGGCAAGACCCGCCGCCGCGACGTCGACCGGGGCGGCATCTACTACGCGCGCGCCGACGGTTCCTCGATAACCGAAGTCGTCCATCCGGTCTCGCGGCCCAACGGCATCGGCCTGTCGCCCGACGGCGGCACCCTCTATGTCGCGGAAACCGAGACCGGCCGGCTCTGGGCCTGGCGCATCACCGCCCCGGGCGAGCTCGCCCTCGAGCCCTTCCCGAGCCCGCATGGCGGCCGCCTGCTCTACTCGACGGACAGCTACCGTCTCTTCGATTCGCTCGCGGTCGAGGCCGGCGGCAACATCTGCGTCGCGACCCTGATGAGCGGCGGAATCTCGGTCTGCAGCCCGCAGGGCGGCCTCGTCGAGTTCGTTCCCTGCGACGATCCCTACACCACCAACATCTGCTTCGGCGGCACCGACATGCGCACGGCCTGGATCACGCTCTCGAGCCGAGGCCAGCTGGCGGAAGCGCCGTGGACGCGTCCCGGGCTGCGCCTCGCGCACTGAGGCGCCTCCCCGCGGCCGAAGGACGGGCTCGGCGCCGCTTACAAATCCTTACGACGCCGCGTCGGCACTTTACCCGCGGGGAATCGACCATTGCTCCCGAGCGCTCGATGCAGGGCGCGACCGAACGAGAGACCTCTCTCATTGCCCGAAGGAGCAAACACATGCAACGCAAATCGATTCGCCGCCTCGCCCTGGTCAGCGCCGTCGCCATCGCCGCCCCGCTTGCCGTCATGGCCCAGCCGGCCAGTGGCGACGGTCCCCGCGACCGCGGTCCCGGCGCCCACAAGGGCCACTTCCACAAGGGCCATCACGGTCACTTCCACGGTGGCGGCATGCACAGCGGCCACATGCTGCGCGGCCTCGACCTGACCGAAGCGCAGCGCGACAAGCTCTTCGAGCTGCGCCACGCCCAGGCGCCGAAGATGCGCGAGCTCGGCAAGACGCTGCGCAGCTCCCAGCGTGAACTGCGCCAGCTGTCGATGTCGGATTCGTTCGACGAGGCGAAGGCGAAGCAGCTCGCGGACACCGCCTCGCAGGCCGGCGCCGGCCTCGCGCTGCTGCGCGCCCAGCTACAGAACGAGACCTTCAGGATCCTGACGCCCGAGCAGCGCGAGAAACTCGCCAAGCGCGCCGAAATGCGCAAGCGCGGTGAGAAAGGTTTGCGCGGCAGCGGCGACGAAGCACGTAGCTAGAGCCAGAGGCTATAGCGCAGTACCAGGTTCAGCAGAATCCCTCCCCCTCGGGCGCCTTCGGGCGCCCCTTTTTTTCCGGTGCTCAAACGGGTTCGCATTCGATTGCAGAACAAGGCGGGGCGCCGCAGACAGTGCGGTTGCACGGCAAGGCGCCCCAACGCGGTTATGCGATTGAATGCGAACCCGTATCAGAGGTCGTAGGCGAGCCGGACTCCCTGCTGGATGGCTCGCAGGGCATCGAGCTCCTCGGCATGGTCGGCGCCACCGATGGTGGTCGCCGCGATGCCGCGGGAACGCAGCTCCTGTTCCAGGGCCTTGTCGGGCAGCTGGCCGGCGCAGATCACCACGTTGTCGGCGGCGAATACCTTGCGCTCTCCGTCCACCGAGTAGTGCAGCCCTTCATCGTCGATCTTCTCGTACGTGACGCCGGCAACGGCGCCGGCCCCGCGCCCGAGCAGGCGATTGCGCAGGATCCATCCCGTCGAGACGCCAAGGCCCTTGCCGGGCCGGGACGGCCGGCGCTGGAAGAGCGTGACCTCCCTCGGCGAGCGCGACGGCTGCGGCTCCCGCAAGCCCCCTGGCGTGGCGATCGTGGGGTCGACGCCGTATTCCTTCAGGAAATGCTCGACCGGATCCTCCGTCGAATGATCGTGCGTCAGGAACTCCGCGACGTCGTATCCGATACCCCCGGCACCGATGATCGCCACTCTCCTGCCGACGCTCACCCGGTCGAGCAGGACATCGATGTATCGCAGGACACTCGGGTGATCGATGCCCTCGATGTCGGGGTGTCGCGGAAGGATGCCGGTCGCGATGACGATATGGTCGAAGCCTTCCGCGGCCAGCAAATCGGCGGTCGCGCGGGTTCCGAGGCGCACGTCGACCTCGTTGCGTTCGATCTGCCGGGAGAAGTACCGCAACATCTCGTTGAACTCGGTCTTGCCGGGCACGCGCCGGGCGAGGTGGATCTGGCCCCCGAGCTCGGTTTGCTCTTCGAACAGCGTGACCTCGTGACCCCTTGCCGCGGCGGTTGCCGCCGTCGCCATGCCGGCCGGACCCGAACCGACCACGGCGATCCGCTTCGGATTCGCGGGCAGCGCCGGATCGAACTCGATCTCCCTGCCGGCCAGAGGATTGACGAGACACGTCGCCGTGCGGTCCGAGAAGATGAAATCGAGGCAGGCCTGGTTGCACGCTATGCAGGTATTGATGTCGTCGGGCCGGCCTTGCGCGGCCTTTCTGACGAAATCGGGATCGGCAAGCATCGGCCGGGCCATCGACACGAAGTCGCAGGAACCCTCGGCCAACAGCTGCTCGGCCAGTTCCGGCATGTTCACCCGGTTGGAGGCGACCACCGGAATCGAGATCGCGTTCTTCAGCCGCTTGACGGCAAAGGCGAATGCCGCGCGCGGAACGCTGAACGCGATCGTCGGAACGCGCGCCTCGTGCCAGCCGATGCCCGTATTGAGAATGTCCGCCCCGGCCGCCTCGACGGCCGCCGCGAGCCGATCGATCTCCGCGGCCGTCGACCCGCCTTCGACGAGATCGAGCGCCGAGATGCGATACATCAGCAGCAGGTCGGGGCCCGCCGCCCCCCGCACCCGCCGCACGATCTCGACCGGGAAGCGTTGCCTGTTCTCCGCGCTGCCGCCCCACTGGTCGGTCCGGTTGTTGGTGCGAGCCGCGGTGAACTGGTTGATCAGGTACCCCTCGGAGCCCATGATCTCGACCCCGTCGTAGCCCGCCTTCCTTGCCTGCAATGCCGCGGTGACGTAGTCGTCGATGGTCTGCTCGATTTCCGCATCGGTCAGCGGGCGCGGTGTTCTCGGGTTGATGGGCGAGCGGATGTTCGATACGCCGACGACATCGTCATGCTTGGCATAGCGTCCGGAATGCAGTATCTGCATGAGGATCTTGCCGCCGTGCCGATGGATTTCGTCCACGACGGCGCGATGCGGAGCCAGGTCGGAATTCGCGTCCATCACCGGTCCGCCGGGCTCGATCATCCCGGCCGCGTTCGGCGAGAAGCCGCCGGTGATGATGAGCGCGGTGCCCCCCGCCGCGCGCGCGCCATAGAAAGCGCGTTGCCGCTGATCGGCACGGTCTTCGTGCTCCAGGCGCGTATGCATCGACCCCATGATGATGCGGTTGCGAAGCGTATGCGTTCCGACCCGCATGGGTGACAACATCCTCGGAAACATGGTCTGGCCAGCGGACATCGCGTCTCCTTCGTGATTCCCACCCGGCCCTCGCGCCCGGGGATGGCGGTGCACATGCCGATGATGGCATGCGTCAGGTCAGGTTCAGGCCCCCGTCGCAGAGCAGCACCTCGCCCGTGAGGTAGTCCGATGCGACCAGCGTCATGACGGCCTGGGCGATGTCGTCCGGACTGGCCGCCCGCCGCATCGGGGCATGTTCCCTCCAGAGCCGCTGGGCCTCGGTCCAGTCCGCCGTCATGGGCGTATCCACCAGGCCCGGCGCCACGGCATTGACCCGGATGTCCGGCGCGAGCGAGAGCGCCAGCAACCGGGTGACGTGGTTCAGTGCCGCCTTGGTCGCGGCGTAGGGAATCGATGCGCCCTTGGGACGGATGCCGGCATGGGAGCTGATGTTGACGACGCACCCGGGTCGGCGTCGTCGCGCCACCTCGCGCAGTGCGGACTCGGCTTCCGCGACGAGGCGAAACGGCGCCACGACGTTGACCTCGTGCAGCTCCC
The DNA here is from genome assembly GCA_023954135.1 of Burkholderiaceae bacterium. Taxonomy (GTDB): domain Bacteria; phylum Pseudomonadota; class Gammaproteobacteria; order Burkholderiales; family Burkholderiaceae_E; genus JAMLIN01. Next base: position 209,559 of record JAMLIN010000001.1, read on the forward strand.
GCCAGATCGCCGGCGTTGCCGCCGCAAGATCCGCATGGGGTATGACCCGGCTGATCCCCGCGTTGTTGACCAGCACGTCGAGGCGGCCCCATGCACCCACGGCTTCGCGAATGAGTCTCACTCTGTCCGCGTCATCGGCGAGGTCGGCCTGGACGTAACTTGCCGTTCCGAGATCGGCGGCGAGCGCGTGCCCCGCTTCCACCGAACTGCGCGAGTGCAGGACGATCGCGAATCCTTCGCGCGAGAGTCGCCGCGCGATGGCGGCGCCGACGCCGGAAGTCGAGCCCGTGACGAGTGCGACGGGGGACAGGGTCTTCATGCTTTGCTCTTGGGACGCCTCGGTCCCATACTTTGCCAGAACGACGCAGGAGAGCGATCCATGGGCTGGCTGATACTGGGACTGGTGCTGTTCTTCGGCCCGCATTCCGTGCGGATCTTCGCCGACGACTGGCGCAGCGCGATGATCGGGCGGATCGGCGTGCCGGCATGGAAGGGCATCTACACGCTGGTCTCCATCATCGGCCTGGTGCTGATCGTCCATGGCTACGGCATCGCCCGTGCCGATCCGACGCTGCTCTGGACGCCGCCGGCCTGGGGCAGGCATGCCACCGCCCTGTTGAGCCTGGTCGCCTTCGTGCTGGTGGCGGCCGCCTACGTGCCCGGCACCCATATCCGCGAGCGGCTCGGCCACCCGATGCTCGCCGGGGTCAAGGCCTGGGCGCTGGGTCACCTCCTGTCGAACGGCACCCTGGCCGACCTCATCCTGTTCGGCGTCTTCCTGGTGTGGGCCATAGCCCACTTCGCGGTATCGCGGCGACGCGACCGGACCGAGGGCCGGGTCCGTCCGGCGGCGGGCTGGAGCCGCGATGCCATCGCGATCGTGGCCGGCATCGTGGCGACCGGCGTCTTCGCGATGTGGCTGCATGTGCCCCTGATCGGGGTCCGGCCCTTTTAGGCCTCTGCCGAAACGGGGTCCGGCCCCGTTTCCTCTCTTTCCTCAATGCGCGAGGATCTGGCCGAGGAAGCGCCGGGTGCGCTCGTGCTCCGGCGCCGAGAAGAACCGTGACGGCGGAGCGACCTCGACGATCTCGCCCTCGTCCATGAAGACGACGCGATCGGCGACGGCGCGGGCGAAGCCCATTTCGTGGGTGACGACGATCATGGTCATCCCGTCGTCGGCGAGCGTCACCATGGTGTCGAGCACTTCCTTGACCATCTCGGGGTCCAGCGCCGAGGTCGGTTCGTCGAAGAGCATGATCGACGGCTCCATGCACAGGGCACGGGCGATGGCGGCGCGCTGCTGCTGGCCGCCGGAGAGCTGGCCGGGATACTTGCCGGCCTGGTCCGCGATGCGCACCCGCTCGAGCAGCGTCATGGCCCGCGCATCGGCGTCGCGTCGCGGCAGGTGCCGGACCCAGACCGGCGCCAGGGTGCAGTTCTCCAGCACCGTGAGGTGCGGGAACAGGTTGAACTGCTGGAAGACCATGCCGACGCGCGCACGGATCGTATCGATGTTGCGCAGGTCGTCGTCGAGCTCGACGCCCTCGACGAGGATACGACCGCGTTCATGCACCTCGAGCCGGTTGATGCAGCGGATCAGCGTCGACTTGCCCGAGCCCGAGGGGCCGCAGACCACGATCCGCTCGCCGCGAGCCACCTCGAGATCGACCGAGCGCAGCGCCTGGAAGTCGCCGAACCACTTTTCCAGCCCCCGGATGGAAACCGCCGGCGCATCCATCAGCGGGCCTGCGTCGAACGTTGCTCCAGCCAGCGGCTGTAGCGTGACATCGCGTAGCAACCGATCCAGTAGACCAGCATCGAGAACAACAGCGCCTCCATGAAGTACTTCTTCCATGCGACATCGGTCTCGACCGACTTCTTGACCGCATAGGTGAAATCGAAGATGGCGATCACCATCACCAGCGAAGTGTCCTTGAAAAGGGCGATGAAGCTGTTGACGATCGGCGGGATCGCGATGCGCAGGGCCTGCGGCAGGATCACCAGGCCCATCATCCGCCAGTAGGGCAGGCCGAGCGCCCGCGCCGCCTCGTACTGGCCCTTCGGGACCGCCTGCAGCCCGCCGCGGATCACCTCGGCCAGGTAGGCGGCCACGAACACGATGATCGCGACCTGCGCCCGCAGCAGCTGGTCGACGGCGAAGCCGGCCGGCATGAACAGCGCGAACATCACGCTCGCCATGAAGAGCACCGTGATCAGCGGAACCCCGCGCACCACCTCGATCCAGGTGATCGACAGCGCCCGCAGCACCGGCAGGCCGGAGCGCCTGCCGAGCGCGAGCAGGAGCGCGAGCGGAAACGCGAAACCGATGCCGTAGATGGTGAGCATGAGCGTCACCGGCAGCCCGCCCCACTGGCTCGCGGGCACGGTGGCCAGGCCGAGGCCGCCGCCCATCAGCCAGAACGCGAGCAGGCTGCCGGCGACCCAGATCGCCGGCAGCGCCGCGTTCCACATCCTCGGCCAGGCCGAGAGCACCGGCAGCGCGATGAGAACCCCGATCGCGAGCCCCGGACGCCACTGCTCCCCGTACGGATAGGTGGCGAACATCATCACCCGGAACTTCTCCCAGACCACCGCCCAGCAGGCACCCTGCCCGCGCACCGCCTCGCAGGCGGCCGCCGGTTGCGGCCCCCAGACGGCATCGAGGACAAGCCAGTCCAGCAGGCGGGGCGCCACGACGGCGATCGCCGCGACGAGCGCGAGCGTCAGCACGGCATCGCGGCGATTGGCGAAGAAAGCCTGACGGATCCGCGCCAGCGCGCCGGCCTGCGGTGGCCGGGACGATCGCGCCGCGCGCGGCGCCGGATCCGCGGTGGATGCGGTTCGGGAAGGCGCGGGAGACAGGGGCGGGCTCATCGCTCGACGAGGCGGGTCCGCGCCTCGAACAGGTTCATCGCGAACGCGATCGCGAGGCTGATGGTGAGGTATACCGCCATCACGATCACCATCGCCTCGATCGCCTGCCCGGTCTGGTTCATCGTGGTGTTGGCGACCGAGACGAGATCCGGATAGCCGATCGCCACGGCGAGCGAGGAGTTCTTCGTCAGGTTGAGATACTGGTTCGTCAGCGGCGGGACGATCACGCGCAGCGCCTGCGGCATCACCACGAGGCGCAGCCGCTGGCCGGCCGACAGGCCGAGCGCCTTGGCGGCATCGACCTGGCCCCGGTCGACCGACTGCAGCCCCGCACGCACCACTTCGGCGATGAAGCCCGCCGTATAGGTGGACAGGCCGATCACGAGCGCGGCGAACTCCGGCGACACCGCGATGCCGCCGCGGTAGTCGAAGCCGCGCAGCATCGGGTACTCGATCGCGAGCGGCGCCCCGGCCAGGCCCCATGCCACCACCGGCAAGCCGACGATCAGGCCTGTGGCGACGGCGAGCACCGGCGGCGCGCTGCCGGTGTCACGCCGACGCCGCTCGGCGTGGCGGCGCCAGGCGAAGGCGAGGACGATCGCGAGGAGCAGCGCGAGCCCGGCGGCGAGCCAGCCGGCGTGCGCCTGCGGCCAGGCGAAGCGCAGCCCGCGCTGGCTCATCACCACCACCCCGCCGAGCGAGATCGCCTGGCGCACCGGCGGCAGCCATTCGGTGAGGATTCCGTACCAGACGAAGAGCTGCAGCAGCAGCGGCACGTTGCGCACCGCTTCGACGTAGGCGCCTGCCAGGCCGGCGAGCAGGCGGTTGCCGGCGAGCCGGGCCACCCCGATCGCGGTGCCGAGCAGGGTCGCCGCGATGATGCCGATCACCGAGACGATCAGGGTGTTGGCAAGGCCAGTGACGAGCGCCCGCGCATAGGTGTCGCCCGGCGAATACGGCACCGGGGTCTGGGCGATCGCGAAGCCGGCCTCCTGGCCGAGGAAGCCGAAGCCGACCTGGATGCCGCGCGCCGCGAGGTTGTCGAGGGTATTGCCGACGAGCCAGGCGACCGCGCAGGCGACCGCCGCGAGCAGGGCGGCCTGCCAGATCCAGCCGCGCAGGCGTTCGCTGCGCAGGTTCATCCGCGGCCCCGGCGAGCCCGTGCCGGCACCCTCAGCGAATCGGCGGAGGGTACATCAGCCCGCCGTTCGTCCATAGCGCGTTCTGGCCGCGCGGAATGCCCAGCGGCGCGATGTGGCGCTCGTACATCTCGCCGTAGTTGCCGACCGCTTCGACCGCGCGCACCAGCCAGTCCGGCTCGAGGCCGAGGCCCTTGCCGATCTCGCCGCTCGCCCCGAGCATGCGTTGCACCGACGGCGACTTGTTCTCGGCGCGCTGCTGCGCGGCGTTGGCGCTCGTGATGCCGTATTCCTCGGCCTCGATCAGCCCGAACAGGGTCCAGCGCACGATCGTGAAGAACTCCCAGTCGTCGCGCCGCACGACCGGCCCGAGCGGCTCCTTGGAGATCGCCTCGGGAAGGATCACGTAGTCGTCGGGCTTGTCGGCACTCTGGCGGGTGGAGGCGAGCCCCGAGATGTCGGTGGTGAAGACGTCGCAGCGGCCGGCGAAGAAGGCCTGCTGGATCTGCGAGAGCTCGCTGATGACCACCGGCTTGAACTGCATCGACTGGCTGCGGAACCAGTCGGTGAGATTCAGCTCGGTGGTGGTGCCCGGCAATACGCAGACCGTCGCCCCGTCGAGCTCGCGCGCACTCGTCACCCCGATCGACTTCGGCACCATGAAGCCCTGGCCATCGTAGAAGAGCGTGCCCGGGAACACCAGCCCGAGGGCCGAATCGCGCGATGCCGTCCAGGTGGTGTTGCGCGACAGGATGTCGACCTCGCCCGATTGCAGCATGGTGAAGCGGTTCTGGGTGTTCGACGGGCGGAAGTCGACCTTGTCCCGATCGCCGAGGATGACGGCGGCGAGCGCGCGGCAGAAATCGGCATCGATGCCGCTCCAGCGCCCCTGGCTGTCGGGGGCCGCAAAGCCCTGCAGCCCGGAGTTGACCGCGCAGCGCAGGCTGCCGCGCGCCTTGACGGCGTCGAGTGTGGGGCCGGCATGCGCGGTCCCGGCGACGAGCAGGGCCGTGGCAAGCCCGGCGAGCAGCATGTGGATCATGGGCATCTCATCCAGGTGCGTTCACAGGTTCTGGGATTTAAGCCGCTTTCCCGACTATTCCACAAGTCCGGCAGCGGCAGGGGCGATGTCGCCCCGGCCCGGATCACGGAGCCCCCCCCGGGGGGCCGCGGTCCCGGGGCCCGGGAAACGGCACGCGTATCATCAACGGCGACACGCTCATCCCGGAACCAGACCACAGCAACATGGCCTCCCTTTCCCCCTCACAACTGACCCACCGCGCCGATCCCGACAAGCTGCCCGGCGCCGACGCCCCGCAGGACGTGGGCACCGCGCCCGAAGTCGCGGATGCGGGCCCCGGACGGGCGCTCGTCGGCCACGATCGGGCGCGCCGCGCCATCGACCTCGCGCTCGCGATCGATGCCGACGGCTACAACCTGTTCGTCACCGGCCCGGCCGGCAGCGGCCGGCGGCGCTTCGTCGAGGATGCGATCAGGCAGCGCGGCAAGCGCAGCGATCCGCTCGACTGGGTCTACGTCAACAACTTCGCGGCTCCAGCCCGCCCGCTCGCGATCGGGCTGCCGCCCTGCCGGGGCGCGGTGTTGCACGACGACATGCGCCAGCTCGTCGAGGAACTGAAGGCGACGATTCCGGCGGCCTTCGAGGCCGAGAGCTACGCGAACGAAGTCGAGCGCATCCAGTCGGAGTTCGCCGAGCGGCATGCCAGGGCGCTGACCGATCTGAACGAGGAAGCGCAGCGCGACGGCATCGGCCTCATCCAGACGCCGAACGGCTTCACCCTCGCGCCGGTCCACGACGGCGAGGTGCTCACCACCGAGGAATTCGCGAAGCTGCCCAAGGAACGCCAGCAGGAGCTCCAGGAGAAGCTCGCCGCGCTCCAGGAGCGGCTGCAGAAGATCGTGCGCGACGGCATACGGATGCGCAAGGAGCAGATCGAGCGGATTCGCAAGCTCAATCGCGACACCACCGTGATGGCGGTGGGCGGCGCGATCGAGGAGCTGATCGGGCGCCATCGGGACGTGCCGAAGGCGCGCGAATGGCTCGAGTCGGTCCGCGACGACATCCTCGAGAATGCCGACGACTTCCTGCGGACCGAAAGACCCGGGGCCGATGCCGCGGCGCAATCGCCGCTGGCGGCACTGCCCGATCTCGGCCGCTATGAAGTCAACCTGCTGCGCACCTGCGATGACGGCGGGGCGACAACACCGCTGGTGCGCACCCAGCATCCGACCCTCTCCAACCTGATCGGACGCATCGAGCATCGCGCGATGTTCGGCACCCTCGTGAGCGACTTCCGCCTGATCCGTCCCGGCGATCTGCATCGGGCCAATGGCGGCTATGTCCTGCTCGATGCGCAGAAGCTGATCGCCGAACCCTTCGCCTGGCCTGCGCTCAAGCGGGCGCTCGAGCGGCGCAGCGTGCGCATCGAATCGCCCATGGAAGTCGCCGGCGTGATCTCCGCTTCGCAGGTCGAGCCCGAACCGATCCCGCTCGATGTCAAGGTGGTGCTGTTCGGTGATCGCCACCTGTACTACCTGCTCGATGCCTACGATCCGGACTTCCGGCGCCTCTTCAGGATCGTCGCCGATTTCGACGACGACCTGCCGCGCGACGATGCCCACCAGCGGGCGATCGCCGACTCCCTCGCAGCGGATGCGCGCGAGCGCGGCCTGCTGCCGCTGACGCGCGGCGCGCTCGCCCGCCTCATCGACGAAGGCGCGCGGCAGGCCGAGGACGCCAACCGGATCAGCGCCGAGCTGCGCCACCTCGGCGAAGTCGCTGTCGAGGCCGATGTCTATGCGCGGGCCGCCGGCCGGACACTCGTCGACGGCACCGACATCGTGCAGGCGATCGCGAGCCGACGCGATCGCGCCGCGCGTTCTGCCGAGGCCTACCGGCGCTCGATCATGGAGGGCACGCTCGCGATCGCGACTTCGGGCGAACGAGTCGGCCAGGTCAACGGGCTTGCGGTCTACGACCTCGGCGGCCAGTTCTTCGGGCACCCGAGCCGGATCACCGCGACGGCCGCGCTCGGCGAAGGGCGTCTCCTCGACATCCAGCGCGAGACCGATCTCGGCGGCTCCATCCACAGCAAGGGCATGCTGATCCTCGGCTCCTTCCTCAATGCCCGCTATTCGGCGCGCGACCTGATGGCACTGTCGGCGAGCATCGTCTTCGAGCAGAGCTATGGTCCGGTCGACGGCGACAGCGCCACGATCGCCGAGACCTGCGCGTTGCTCTCGGCGATCGCCGATGTGCCGCTGCGCCAGTCGCTGGCGATCACCGGATCGATGAACCAGTTCGGTGACGTGCAGGCCATCGGGGGGGTCAACGAGAAGATCGAGGGCTTCTTCGAGGTCTGCCGCGATCGCGGCCTGGACGGCACGCAGGGCGTGATCATCCCGCAGGCGAACGTGCGCCACCTGATGCTCAACGACGAGGTCGTCGCGGCGGTCGCCGCCGGCAGATTCGCGGTCCATGCGATATCGCATGTCGATGAAGCGATCGAGCTGCTCTCGGGCATGCCGGCGGGCGAGCCGATCGCCGGCATGGCCGAACGCCACTTCAACGCGCGGGTGGTCGCGCGACTGCACGCCATGTCGGCACTGCGTCGGGGAATGCGCCCCGGAATGCCGATGCGGCATCGCCACCCCGCGGGAGGCAGGAATGACTGAATCGCACGGCGTCGCTTCGCCCGGGCGAAGACGCATCCTCGTCGCGATCGATCCGGCGCGGGTGCGCGCCGCGCCGATCGCCGCGGCGGCGCTGCTCGCGCGCGAGCTCGACATGGAGCTCACGGCGATCCTCATCGAGGAGCAGTCCTGGCTGCGCGTCGCCGCCCTGCCCTTCGCGCGCGAGCTCCAGCTTGCCTCGGGGCAATGGCAGCCGTTCGATGCCGGCGGCGTCGAACGGCTGTTCCGGGAGCAGATGCGCCGCGCCGAGTCGATGCTCGCCCGGGTCTGCGCCGAGCGCCAGACGCGCTTCACGGTCACCGTCGAGCGCGGCACCTACCCGCGACGGGCGATCGAATCGGCGAGCGCCGCCGACTGGCTGGTGCTCGATCGCGGCGGTGCCGGGAATACAGAGCCCAACGGCTACCGGCGCATCGCCGCCGCATTCGATGGTTCGCCGGCGGCCGACCGAGCCCTCGCCGCCGCCGCGGCCATCGCGCGCGACGGCCGCAAGCCCCTGCGCGTGCTCCTGCTTGCGCAGGACCCCGCCCGCTTTCCGGCCTTGCGGGAACGGGCGAGGACGATCGTCGGCGAGGGTCTCGCCCCCGAGTTCGGGCGGGCGTCCGACGGAGCGCCCGCGGCGATCCTGGCCCGCCTTGCCGACGGCGGCAGGGCGCTGCTCGTAATCGGGCCCGGCCTCGCCGAGCCGGCCGCGATCGCGCAGCCCGCCCTGTCCGGCTGCGCGGTCCTGCTGGCCCGATAGGGCGTACCCGCCATGAAGGAGCAACTGGCCCGCCTCGCGCAACGATGCCGCGAGGCGCTGCGCGGCGTCGGCGAGCGCGCGGCGCGCTGGTGGCGTCGCTGGCGAGGGCGCGACCGGATTCTGCAGCCGGGCCGGACCCTGCGGCTCGATGCTTCGGCCTTCGGCGGCCGGCTGAGCGCCTGGCCGCTGCTGCCGCCACGTCGCTCCTTCGAGCTCTACCTTCCCGCGGGCGCCGCTGCCGACACCGCGATACCCCTGCTCGTCTGGATCCACGGCTGCCGGCAGGACGCCGTCGGCTTCGCCGCCGGCACCCGGATCCGCAGGCATGCCGATGAGCGCGGGATCGCGGTGCTGATGCCCGACCAGACGCGGCTGGCCAACCCGATGCGCTGCTGGAACTGGTTCGACCCGGCCACCGCCGACGGTCGTGGCGAAGCCGCGATCGTGCTCGCCCAGGTCGAGCAGGTCCGCGCGCTGCAGGCGATCGACCCGCGCCGGATCTGGATCGCCGGCCTGTCGTCCGGTGCGGCCCTGGCCGCCGCCGTCGCGATCCATTCGCCGCAGCGATTCGGGGCGCTCGCCTGTCATTCGGGCCTGCCCGCCGGCGCCGCGCGCAATGTGCGCGAGGCGCGCAAGGCGATGGCCGAGGGCACGCGCCGCGACGTCGCCGCGATCGGGGCGGCTGCCCGTGCCCGCGCCGGTGAAGTCCACCTGCCGATGCTGGTGATCCAGGGCATGGACGACGCCACGGTGGCCCCCGCCAACGCCGATGCGCTGGTCGCGCAGGCGCTCGCCGTCAACGGCGCGGCCGCCACCGGGGCGACGCCGCCGAAGCCCGACGCCGAACGCCGGCACCGCTTCGAATCGCGCACCGTGCACGAAGCGGACTGGCTCGTCGAGGGCCGGCTCGCGGCCCGCTGCCTGCGCATCGACGGGCTCGGCCACGCCTGGAGCGGCGGCGATGCGGCCCACGACTACTTCGATGCAGCGCTGCCCGAGGCGACTGCGCTTATCCTCGACTTCTTCGCCGACCAGGGCCGGCGCCAGGCCGGCAGGCCGCCGGATATTTCCCCGAAAGGAACGGGCAATGGACACTGAGGGTTTCAGGCAATGGTCGCACCGTGCCGCCGACTGGGCGGCGGACTACCGGGCCGGGCTTCGCGAGCGGCCGGTGCGTTCCCCCCTGCGCCCGGGCGAGATCGCGGCCCGGATCGCACAGGTCCCGCCGGAGCAGGGCGAGCCCTTCGAGCGGATCTTCGCGGACTTCGAGGCCATCGTACCGCCGGGAATGACCCACTGGCAGCATCCGCGCTTCTTCGCCTACTTCCCGTCGAATGCCGCGCCGCCGGCGGTGATCGCGGAGCAGCTCGCGGCGGCGATGTCGGCCCAGGGCATGCTCTGGCAGACATCGCCCGCCATGACCGAGCTCGAGCAGTGCATGGTCGACTGGCTGCGCCAGGCGGTCGGCTTGCCGGCGGATTTCAGCGGCGTGCTCCAGGACACCGCCTCGACCACCACACTCTGCGCGGTGTTGACGATGCGCGAGACGGCCCTTGCCTGGAGCGGCAACCGTGACGGTCTCGTCGCTCATCCCCAGGTGCGGATCTACACCTCGACGCATGCGCACAGCTCGGTGGAGAAGGCATGCTGGATCGCCGGCATCGGCGCCGACAACCTCGTGAGGATCCCGACGCGGGCCGGCGATCCCCGGATGGGCATCGACCCGCAGGCCCTCGAAGCCGCGATCGCGACCGATCGCCGCGCCGGCCTGCTGCCGGCCGGCATCGTGGGCTGCGTCGGCGCCACGTCGGTCGGGGCGAGCGACCCCCTGCGCGAGCTCGGCGAGATCGCGCGGCGCCAGGATCTCTACCTGCACGTCGATGCCGCCTGGGCGGGCTCGGCCATGATCTGCCCCGAGTTCCGCGAACTCTGGGAAGGCATCGAGACGGCCGACAGCATCGTCTTCAATCCCCACAAGTGGCTCGGGGTGCCGATGGAATGCTCGGCGCATTTCGTTCGCGACCCCGCTACCCTCGTCCGGACGCTCGCGATCCAGCCGGAGTATCTCAAGACCCATGGCCGCGACGGCATCGTCAACTTCAGCGAGTGGTCGGTGCAGCTCGGGCGGCGCTTCCGGGCACTCAAGCTGTGGTTCCTCATCCGCGCCTACGGGCTCGACGGCCTGCGCGCGCGCATCCGGGATCATGTCGCCTGGGCCGCGGAGCTCGCCGACACGATCGCCGCCGAACCCGACTTCGAGCTCGCGAGCGCGCCGGTGCTGTCGCTGTTCAGCTTCCGGTACCGGCCGCCGGACTTGTCCTCGCCGGAGGCACTCGATGCGTTGAACCAGCAGCTGCTCGACGCGGTCAACGATGAAGGCACCACCTACCTGACCACGACCCGCCTCGACGGCAGGCTGGTGATCCGCTTCCAGATCGGCCCCTTCGACACCACCCGCGAGGATGTCGACTGCGCCTGGCAGGCGGTTGCCCGGATCGCCAGAACGCTCGAATCCGCATAATGCGCAGGACGAGACCATGTCCCGCCGATGCTCCTGACGAGGCCCCGCCCGATGAACCCACGTTCCCGCCGCCATTCCTCTCCCCCGGCCCTTCGGTCGCTGCTCGGCCGCCTGCTGCTGCCCGCCCTGGTGGCCGCGGCGATCGCCCTGCCCGGCACGGCCGCCGCGGCCAATGCCGATACCGGGGCCTGCAGTTTCCAGGAGATGCGCAACTGCGCGAGCTGCGCCGAGCTTTCCGCGGCGCTCGAAGGCGTCCCGCCTCATGACGGCCGCTACGAGGACAACATCAAGTGGACGCCGCTGTTCGGCGCCTTCCTCAAGAACTGCCAGCGTCTCGCCCTGCACCTGATCGAGGAGCGCAACGCCGATCCGTCCCTCGGCGGGCGCTACGGCTCGATGCTGATCACCGTCTCGACCTACTGGGAGAATCGCAATCCGCGCGTCAGCGCCCAGTGGGCGCGCATGCTCAAGCGCTTCGGGGCCGACGCCGACACCGTGCATCCGGACACCGGCAAGTCATCGCGGCAGCTGGTCACGGAAGGCGTCGTGAAGATCGACTATCCGGAGATCTGGCTCGAGTTCGCGGCCGATTGAGGATCGAGGTGGAGAGAAACCCGACTGATCCGGCCATCGGCCGGATCGAAGCCGACATGGCCGGATACTGGGCCGGCCGGCGCTTGCCGGCCACTCGTCTCGAATCGCACCATGGCGATCGCGTGGTGCGCTGCTTCGCCGAACGCCCGGCGAGCGTCTGGGCGATGTTCGCGGCGGCGCTGGCCAGCCGACCCCAGGCGCAGGCACTCGTCGCGGGCGATTCGCGCTGGACCTACGCCGAGGCCGCGCAGCGGATCGGCGCCGTCGCCGCCGGCCTCGCCGGACGCGGCATCGGCTCCGGTGATCGCGTCGCCCTGCTGCTGTCGAACCGGGCCGAGTTCTATTTCGCCTGGTTCGCCTGCCAGCGCCTCGGCGCGATCGCGGTGCCGATCGGCACCCGCGAGCAGCGGGCCGGCGTCGACTATGTGCTCGGCCAGTGCGATGCCGCCGCGATCATCCACGATGATGCCCTTGCGGCGCAGGTACCCGTGCGTCCCGGCGTCCTGCGCGTCGGCTGCCCGAGCCCGGGCACGGCGCCGGCCGCAGGTACGATCCCCATCGGGGCGCTCTCGACAGGCTCCGCCACGGCGCCCGCGCCAGCAGAAGTCGACGAGGAGGACACCGCCACCCTGCTCTACACCTCGGGCACGACCGGCAAGCCCAAGGGCGCGATGCTCACCCACCTCGGGATCATCCACTCGGCGATGAACCTGTGCGCCTGCCTCGAGCTCGACGCCGAAGTGCGTTCGATGCTTGCCGTGCCGGCCAGCCACGTCACCGGCCTGATCGCGATCATCGTCGCGACGGTCCACTGCGGCGGAACCGTGGTGATGATGCCGGAGTTCAAGGCGGGCGCCTTCCTCGAGCTCGCCGCCCGCGAGCGGGTCACTTACACGGTGCTGGTGCCGGCGATGTACACCCTGTGCCTGATGCAGCCGGACCTCGATCGCCACGATCTCTCGAGCTGGCGCATCGGCGCCTACGGCGGCGCGCCGATGGCGGTGGCCACCATCGACGAGCTCGCCCGACGGCTGCCGGGCCTGCGCCTGGCCAATGCCTATGGCGCCACCGAAACCACGTCGCCGACCACGATCATGCCGCCCGAGGCGACGCGCGGGCATTCCGACAGCGTCGGCCGGGTCGTGCCCAATGGCGCGGTGGCGGTCCTCGACGACGAAGGCCGGGAGGTCGCACCCGGCGAGACCGGCGAGCTCTGGATCGCCGGCCCGATGGTGGTGCGCGGCTACTGGGAGAACCCCGAGGCCGACGCCCGCGAGTTCTCCGGCGGCTGGTGGCACTCGGGCGACCTCGGCTCCGTCGATGCCGAGGGCTTCGTGCGCGTGTTCGACCGCAAGAAGGACATGATCAACCGCGGCGGCTACAAGATCTTCTCCGTCGAGGTCGAGAACCGCCTGCTGGCCCGCCCCGGGGTGGTGGAGGCGGCCGTGATCGGCGCGCCCTGCCCCGTGCTGGGCGAGCGGGTGCACGCCTTCGTGGTCTGCGCCGATCCCGCGCTCGACGGGGCCGCGCTGCGCGCCTGGTGCGCCGAGTCGCTCGCCGACTACAAGGTTCCCGAGACGGTCCGCTTCTCGGCCGAGCCGCTGCCGCGCAACCCCAACGGCAAGGTGCTCAAGCGCCTGCTGCGCGAGCGCCTGCTGGCCGAGCTCGACGCCGGGCCGAAAGGCGACTGAAAACGGCCGGCGCATGGTGCGCCGGCCGCGGTCCTGCGCGTCTCGCGGGACGGTCGCCGGCGACGGCGGCCAGTCCCGGGACGGTCCCTACTTCTCGATCACCTCGCCCTGGAGCTCCCAGGTCGATCCGTTGAACACGCCGAGCCACATGGCCTCGAGCGGCGCGTAGTCGTCGGCCGACGTCTGGATCTTCACGCCGGGCAGCAGCATCGGCAGCGCGAGGTCGAGGTTCGCCGCCTGCTTCATGACGTTCTCGCGGGTGAGGTCGTCTCCGGCCTGCTTGAGCACCTGCTCCATGGTCTGCGCGACCAGGTAGCCGTACACGTTGAAGGTGCTGGCCTTGTCGCCGGACGGATAGTACTTGTCCATCCAGGCCTCCCACTCCTTGAACGCCGCGTTGTCCTTCCACTGCGGATCGGTCGGGTCGATGTGGTAGAAGCCGCTCAGGATGCCCTTGGCGTTCTCGAGGCCCGCGGGCTTGAGCACGGCGCCCACCGAGTTCGACACGTTGTTGAGGTAGTGCACCGGCTTCCAGCCGATCTCGGCCGCCTTCTTGATCGCCTGCGCCGCGAACTTCGGCGTGGTGATGTTGAAGAAGGTGTCGGCGCCCGAGCCCTTGAGCGACACCATCTGGCTGTCGATGGTCGGGTCGGTGACCTCGTAGGAGACCTCCATGACGATCATGCTCTTGGCCTTGTCGCCCAGGCCTTCCTTGAAGCCGCCGAGGTAGTCCTTGCCGTAGTCGTCGTTCTGGTAAAGGATGCCGATCTTGGCGTCGGGCTTCGTCTGGAGGATGTGACGGGCGTAGATCGCGCCCTCGTCGTGGTAGTTCGGCTGCCAGCCCATCGTCCAGTGGAACTTCTTCGGATCGTTCCACTTCGATGCGCCGGTCGCCACGAACAGCTGCGGCACCTTGCGGCTGTTCATGTACTTGTGGATGGCGGAGTTGGACGGCGTGCCGAGCGGCTCCATGATCAGCAGGACCTCGTCCTGTTCCACGAGCTTGCGGGCCTGCTCGACGGCGCGCGGCGGGCTGTAGCCGTCGTCGTAGGTGATGAAGTTGATCTTGCGACCGTTGATCCCGCCCTTGTCGTTGACCATGTCGAAATAGGCGGCGCTGGCCTTGCCGATCGTGCCGTAGGCCGATGCCGGACCGGAGTACGGCATCATGTTGCCGATCTTGATCTCCGTGTCGGTCACTCCGGGCCCGTACTCCTTGGCCTGGGTCGAGAGCGCGAGCAGGGCGAGCGAAGCGCCCACAAGAAGCTTCTTGTGAATCGAAAGCATGCGGATTGGGTCTCTCTGTCTCGTGGATTGCAGGCCGGTTGGACACAGGGAGCGGACCGGCCGGCATCTCCGCATCCCCTGGCAACGATGATACGACGCAAGCGCGCGAAAGCGGCGGGTCCGGGACCCGCCGCTTTCACGTAGTGGCTGACGCGTAGCGCCGGGCGGCGCCTGTTACATCTTCTCCTGCAGCTCCCAGCTCTTGCCGTTGAACTGGCCGATGTACTCGTCCTCGACCGGGGCGAAGTCGTCCGCGGAGGTCTTCACCTTGATCCCGGGCAGCAGCATCGGGATCTCGAAGTCCATGTTCGCCGCCTGCTTCATGACGTTCTCGCGGGTGAGATTGTCGCCGCAGGCCTTGAGCAGCTCCACCATGTTGTAGGCATGCGCATAGCCGATGACGTTGAACGAGCTCAGCTTGTCGCCGTCGGGCAGGTACTTGTCCATCCAGGCGGTCCACTCCTTGAAGTCCTTGTCGTCCTTCCACTGCGGATCGACCGGGTCCTTCAGGTAGAAGGCCGAGTAGATGCCCTTGGCGTTGTCCGTCCCGGCCGGATTGAGCACGGCGCCCACCGAGTTGGACACGCTGTTGAGGTAGTGCGTCGGCTTCCAGCCGATCTCGGCCGCCTTCTTGATCGCCTGCGCCGCGAACTTCGGCGTCGTGATGTTGACGAAGGTGTCCGCCCCCGAGCCCTTCAGGCTGACCATCTGGCTGTCGATGGTCGGATCGGTCACCTCGTACGACACCTCGGCCACCACCATCTTGCCGTACTGGTCGCCGAGGCCCTCCTTCAGGCCGTTGAGGTAGTCCTTGCCGTAGTCGTCGTTCTGGTAGAGGACGGCGACCTTCGCGTTCGGGTTGGTCTTCAGGATGTGCCTGGCGTAGTTCTTCGTCTCGTTGGGGTAGTTGGGCTGCCAGCCCATCGTCCAGGGGAAGTGCTTCGGGTCGTTCCACTTGGAAGCGCCCGTGGACAGGAACAGGTGCGGCACCTTCTTGCTGTTGACGTACTTGTGGATCGCCGTGTTGGACGGCGTCCCGAGCTGCGCCATGAGCAGCAGCACCTCGTCCTGCTCGACGAGCTTGCGGGTCTGCTCGACCGTCCGCGGCGGGCTGTAGCCGTCGTCATAGGTGATGTAGTTGATCTTGCGGCCGTTGATGCCGCCCTGGTCGTTGATGTACTTGAAGTACGCGGCATGGGCCTTGCCGATGGTGCCGTAGGCCGACGCCGGGCCGGAGTACGGCATGGTGTTGCCGATCTTGATCTCGGTATCGGTCACGCCGGGGCCGTACTCCTTGGCCTGGGACGAAAGCGCGAGCATGGCGAGCGAGGCGCCCACCAGTAACTTCCTGGAAATGGAAAGCATGCGGACAGGTCTCCTCTGGGAGAGTGCAGGCCGATTGGACGCGGGATGCGGCCGGCCCGGCATTCCCGCATCCCCTGCGAAAGATGATACGACGTTCCACAGCCGGGTTTCCGGAACTGCTGAACGCTTCCGGATCGAACGACGCCGACATGCCGCGCATGCCCTGCGGAAATCCGATACGGCCAAATGGATCCGACTGTCTCCGATAGGTCTCTCTTTTCTTGTGAACCCGATCAATCCGCCGCTGGTCGCGCCGCGAACGACGCTAGCGACCGACGTTGCGCGTCTTCCATCGATACGACAGCTTCTGCAACAGGCCGGCCACACCGAACGGCATCACGTACATGAACACGATCAGGAAGATCCCGTAGACCGCCCAGGGCGCCGACTTCGAGATCTGGTCCGCCACGTTGGGGATGAACTGGATGAACAGCGCCCCGAAGATCGCCCCGTGGATCGACGCCAGCCCGCCGACCACGCAGCCGACCAGGAAGGTGATCGACAGCAGCGCGATGAAGCTGTCGGGCGCCACGAAGGCCACCACGATCGCCCCCAGCGCGCCGGCCACCCCGGTGAACGCCGCCGAGACACCGAAGGTCAGCGACTTGAACACCGGCAGGTTGATCCCCATGGCCGCAGCCGCGGTCGGATGGTCGCGGATCGCGATCAGCGCCCTGCCGACCCGCCCCTGCAGGAGATTGCGGGCAAGCCAGAACATCAGCAGCATGACGAGCAGGCAGACGAAGTACAGCCAGCGATCGTCGTTCATCTTCTGCCCGAACAGGCTGAAGGTGAACAGCGGCTCGGGCTTCATCAGCACGATCCCCTGCACGCCGCCGGTCCAGCCCTCGATCATCTTCCACTTCAGCAGCTGCGGCATCGCGACGGCCAGCGCGAAAGTGGCAAGCGCGAGGTAGTGACCCTCGAGGCGCAGGGCCGGAAAGCCCATCAGGAAACCGACCGCGAAACAGATGACGGCGGCCAGCGGCAGGGTCAGCCAGTAGGGCACGCTGGCGAGCTCCATGAGGATCGCGGCGGTATACGCCCCGACCGCGTAGAAGGCGCCATGGCCGAGCGAGATCTGGCCGTTGTAGCCGGTGAGGATGTTCAGCCCGAGGATCGCGATCGCGTAGACCCAGACCAGGGTGAACTGGAACACCACGTAGTTCTTGACCAGGAACGGCAGGAGCACGACCGCGACCAGACCGACGATCCAGGTCAGCAGCTCCGGCCTGGACAGGCCGCGCGACGAATTCGGGGATCCCATGAAGAGCGGCCTCATACGCGTGTCACCAGGTGCTTGCCGAACAGGCCGGCCGGCTTGACGGTCAGGATCCCGACGATCAGGATCAGCGCGACGGTGAGCTTGAGCTCGGTGCCGATCACATAGGCGCCGAGCAGGTTCTCGACGACCCCGACGATGAAGCCGCCGATCACCGCACCCCACGGATTGTCGATGCCGCCCAGCAGTGCGGCGGCGAACCCGTAGAGCAGGATCCCGGCCATCATGTTCGGGTCGAGGAACACCACCGGCGCGATCATCATGCCCGCGACGGCGCCGATGGCGGCGGCCAGCCCCCAGCCCAGCGCGAGCATCCAGGACACCCGGATGCCGACCAGCCGCGCCGAATCGGGGTTCTGGGCCGCGGCGCGCATCGCCAGCCCCATCGGGGTGAAGCGGAAGAACGCGAAGAGCGCGAGCAGCATCAGGAGCGTGACCGCCACCGAGCCGATGTTGTGGGCCGAGAAGTAGCTCGTCGCATACCAGGCGTCGGCCGGGAACGGCGAGGGGAAGGCCTTGACCGTGTGCTCCCAGATCCAGCCGGCGACCGCGTTGAAGATCACCAGCAGGCCGATGAAGACGATCACGTTGGTCAGGATCGGCGCCCGTTCGACCGGTCGCAGGATCACCCGCTGGATCGTCATGCCGGCGACGAAGGAGATCAGGATCGCCAGCAGGAAGGCGCTCCAGTAGGACAGCCCGTACTGCAGCAGCTGCCACCCGACGTAGGTGCTGAACATCGCCATTTCGCCCTGGGCGAAATTGATCAGGTGGGTCGACTGGTAGATCATCACCAGCGACAGGGCGAGCGCAGCGTAGATGCCGCCGGTGGCGAGACCGGCAACCAGCTGCTGAATGAATGCCTCCATGAGTACTCCCGATCCCCTGATGTTTCCGATCCCGGCTCAGAAGCCGAGATAGGCCTTGCGTACCGTCTCGTCGTTCTTGATCTTCTCGCTCGTGCCGGAGATCACCACCCTGCCCGTCTCGAGCAGATAGGCGTTGTCGGCGAGATCGAGCGCGAGAGACGCGTTCTGCTCGACCAGCAGCATGCTGACGCGATCCTCGGTGTTGATGCGCCGCATGATCTCGAAGATCTCGGCGACGATCAGGGGCGCGAGGCCGAAGGATGGTTCGTCGAGCAGCAGCAGGCGCGGACGCAGCATCAGGGCGCGGCTGATCGCCAGCATCTGCTGCTCGCCGCCCGAAAGGGTGCCGGCCTGCTGGTGACGCCGCTCGCGCAGGCGCGGGAAACGCTCGTACATGCGCTCGATGTCCTCGGCGACCCCGCGCTTGTCGCGACGGACATAGGCGCCCAGGCGCAGGTTGTCCTCGACCGATACGCCGGTGAAGGTGCCGCGACCGTCGGGCACATGCGCGATGCCGAGACGCACGACGTCCTCGGTGGCCATGCCGACGAGCTCCTTGCCGCCGAACCGGATCGAGCCGCTCGTCCGGCAGACCTGGCAGAGGGCGCGCAGGGTGGTGGTCTTGCCGGCGCCGTTGGCCCCGAGGATCGCGGTGATGCCGCCTTCCTCGAGGCTGAACGCGATGTCGAACAGGACCTTGGTCGCGCCGTAGGAAGCGTCGAGCTTGCTGACTTCGAGCAGACGGCTCATGACGCCTCCGCCGCGGCAGGCGCGCCGAGATAGGCCGCGATCACGTCGGGATGCGACTGGATGTGCGCCGGGGTGCCCTCGGCGATCTTGGCGCCGAAGTTCAGCACGACGATGTGATCGGAGACTTCCATCACCAGGCTCATGTGGTGCTCCACCAGCAGCACCGTGATGCCGAACTGGTTGGTCACCATCCGGATCATGTCGGCAAGGCCGGAGAGCTCTTCGTGGTTGAGCCCCGCGGCCGGCTCGTCGAGCAGCAGCAGCTTCGGCTCGGCGGCAAGCGCGCGCGCGAACTCGACCCGCTTCTGGATGCCGAACGGCAGGGCCCCCACCGGATGGTCGGCGTGGCGGCCGAGATCGAAGGCGGTGATCAGCTCGTCGGCCCGCTGCATCAGGCGGCGCTCCTCGGAGCGCACCGCCGGCAGGTTGAGAAAACTGCCCAGGAAGCCGGCGCCCGAGCGGCAATGGGCACCGACCATGATGTTCTGGCGCACCGACATGGTGCCGAACATCGCGAGATTCTGGAAGGTCCGGCCGATGCCCAGGCCGGCCATGTCGTGGACCGGGACGTTGGTGATCGACTTGCCTTCGAACAGGATGTCGCCGGACTCGTAGGAATAGAGCCGCGACAGGCAGTTGAAGAGCGTCGTCTTGCCAGCGCCGTTGGGCCCGATCAGGCCGCACACGCCGCCCTTGGGGACATCGAAACTGACTGCGTCGAGTGCGGTGATGCCGCCGAAGCGGACTGTCACTCCCCGCACGCTGAGAAGCGGATCGCTGCTCACTCCGTGGTGTCTCCTTCAGGTAGCCCGGCCGGCGCGCCCACGACAGGTGGGCAGGAAAGCGCCTGGCCTTCACAGCGGATCGACGCTCGCTGGCCAGTTCGATGTTCGGACAGTGGGTGATGAAGATGCGTCTTGCGGATCCCGTTCGACTGCCAGGCCATGGCAGTGTGGTGGGGCAGTTTATATTCATCGATGCCTCGATGCACAATCGAGAAACTACTTATGGACTTGCAGCGCTCGCGCGCCGGTGACGAATCACGAATCCAGCCCGCCGCGGGCCGCGCGAATCCGCTCCGAAGGATCGATGGATGAACGACAGCAGCAACCGCAAGCCGTCCGGCGCCGCCCGCCTCTTCGAGCCGGTCGAGATCGCCGGACTTCGTCTCGCCAACCGGGTGGTGATGGCCCCGATGACACGATCCTTCTCGCCAGGCGGCGTTCCGGGCCCCGATGTCGCGGCCTACTACCGCCGCCGCGCCGAGCAGGATGTCGGCCTCATCATCACCGAAGGCACGGCGGTCGACCGGCCGGCGGCGGCCAATGATCCGGGCGTGCCGCACTTCCATGGCGAGGCCGCGCTTGCAGGCTGGGAGCAGGTGGTGGCGTCGGTGCATGCCGTGGGCGGGAGGATCTGGCCGCAGCTCTGGCACGTCGGCGCGCT
Source organism: Burkholderiaceae bacterium (assembly GCA_023954135.1). Lineage (GTDB taxonomy): Bacteria > Pseudomonadota > Gammaproteobacteria > Burkholderiales > Burkholderiaceae_E > JAMLIN01. The sequence goes on from JAMLIN010000001.1 coordinate 229,833, forward strand.
GCGCAGCGGCTCGGGCAGCTGGCGACCGCCGCAGCCCTTCGAGAGCCCCTCGGGGATCTCGCGCCCGGGGCGTGAATCCGGCGTCGCGATGACCGAAGCCGATGTCGAGGCGACGATCGCCGCCTTCGCCCGCGCCGCCGCCGATGCGAAGCGGCTCGGGTTCGACGGCGTCGAGCTGCACGGTGCGCACGGCTATCTGATCGACCAGTTCTTCTGGGAAGGCAGCAACCAGCGCACCGACCGCTTCGGCGGCGCCACGCTGGCCGAGCGGACCCGCTTCGCCTGCGAGGCGATCCGCGCGGTGCGCCGCGCCACCGGCCCGGGCTTCCCGATCTGCATCCGCCTGTCGCAATGGAAGCAGCAGGATTTCCCTGCCCGGCTCGCGCACTCTCCCGAAGAGATGGCGAGCTGGCTCGAACCGATGGTCGATGCCGGGGTCGATGTGCTGCACTGCTCGACACGGCGGTTCTGGGAGCCGGAATTCGAGGGATCGGAGCTGAACTTCGCCGGCTGGGCGAAGAAGCTCACCGGCCTGCCGACGATCACCGTGGGCTCGGTCGGCCTCTCGGGGGAATTCGTCGCCTCCTTCGGCGGCGAGAGATCCGAACCGGCCTCGCTCGATGAACTGCTGCGTCGCCTGGATCGCGAGGAGTTCGACCTCGTCGCCGTCGGGCGAGCCCTGATCGCCGATGCCGACTGGGCCCGCAAGGTACGCGAAGGCCGTTTCGCCGAACTCGGCGCCTACGACCGGAGCGTGCTCGCCAGGCTCGCGTAGGAACCGTGAACGGCGTCATCACGGCTCCCGGCTTTCCGCACAGGCACCCGCGGCCCGCTAGAATCGCGGCATGATCGGGCCCACCCGCTTGCGCACCGCCAGGCTGCTCGTCGTCGCCCTGGTAGCGCTTCTCGTTGCTGCGCTGGTCGCCATCGCGGCCGGCTCTGTCTCGCTGCGCGCCGCGTCGGCGCAATCGCGGGCGCTGATGATGGCCGCCGGTGTCCTGTGTGCGCCCGGAGAAACCGGCGCACCGGCCCATCCCGCCGGCCATGGCCATCCCGGCGACTGCTGCTGCCTCATCGTCGGCCATTTCGACACCCCTCCCGCACCGGCCGCGCCGAAACCAGCCGATCCAGCCGCGATCGCGCGCTTCGATCCCGCCGGCGCCGCTGCGCCCGGCCACCCCGCCGGCAAGGAATTCATCAAGGCACGCGGCCCCCCTTCCCTCGTCTAGAGAACCTGCGAACGAACCAGCCACAGGTTCGAACCGGGCGGGAGCCGGAATTCCGCCTGCCCCGACCCATCCGTTGCACCGCCCGCCTTTTCCGGGTGGGCAAACATTTCCACACGAGGATTCCATGCAGCCGAGAATCACCGCGTTCGCGCCGTCGCCGCGCGCCCTGTTTTCCGCTTTCGCCGCCCTGCTCCTGTCGCTGGCCGGTGCCGCCGCATATGCCGAAGTCACGGTCGCCGACGCCTGGGCGCGCGCGACCGTCCCCCAGCAGAAGGCGAGCGGGGCCTTCATGACCCTGACCGCCAGCACCGACACCCGTCTGATCGGGGTCAGCTCGCCCGCCGCCGGCGTCGCCGAGATCCACGAGATGAAGATGGACGGCAACATCATGAGGATGAACCCGATCGACGCGCTTGCCCTGCCCGCCGGCAAGGCGGTCGAGTTGCGCCCGGGCGGCTACCACCTGATGCTGATGCAGTTGCCGCAACCTCTGGAGGCCGGCACCGAGATTCCGGTGTCGCTCACCTTCGAGGATGCCGCCGGCCAGCGCACATCGCTCGACATCCAGGTGCCGGTCAAGCCGCTCACGACCCCGGCTCACGGCAGCTCATCGGGCCACGGGCACGGACACCGCCACTGAGCGGGTGTCCCGGCGCCTCGCGGGGAGCTCCCACAGGAGCCTTGCGGGGGCGCCGGAAACCCGGGCGGCGCATCGATCCCGCCGCCCGGCGCCTACAGTCTTTCCGGCATCGTGAAATAGGCGCTGGAGCGGCCCGGGTTCTCACGCGCCCGGTCGAGCTCGATCCGGGCGACGGTGCGCAGGTGGACTTCGTCGGGCCCGTCGAGCAGGCGCAGCGCTCTGCCCCAGCGGAAGAATTCCGCGAGCGGCGTGTCGGGCGTCAGGCCCATCGCCCCGAAGAGCTGGATCGCCCGGTCCAGCACCCGGGTCTGCAGGCGGGCAGCCACCACCTTGATGCCGGCCACATCGGCGCGCGCGCCCTTGTTGCCTTCGGCGTCGATCCGCCAGGCCGCGCGCAGGACGAGCAGGCGCGCCTGGTCGATCTCCAGCCGCGACTGCGCGATCCATTGCTGGACGTTCGCATAGCCGTGCAGATAGTGGCCGAAGGCCCGTCGCTCGAGCGCCCGGTCGCACATCAGTTCGAGCGCCACCTCGCACTGCCCGATCGTGCGCATGCAGTGGTGGATGCGGCCCGGCCCGAGGCGCGCCTGCGCCATCGCGAAGCCCTGCCCCTCGCTGCCGAGCAGGTGGTCGGCCGGCACCCGCACATCGCGGAACACCAGCTCGCAGTGCCCCTCGGGCGCGACGTGGTCGAGGACCGGGATATTGCGCACCACGGACAGGCCCGGCGCGTCCATCGGCACGATGATCATGCTGTGGCGCGAATGCTGCGGAGCATCCTCGTCGGGATCGGAAACGCCCAGCACGATCACGAAGCGGCAATCGGGATGGGCCGCGCCGGTGATGAACCACTTGCGGCCATCGACCACGTAGTCGCCGCCGTCACGGCGGATCGTGGTGCGGATGTTGGTCGCATCCGACGAGGCGACGTCGGGTTCGCTCATCGCGAAGGCGGACCGGATCTCGCCCTCGAGCAGGGGCCGCAGCCAGCGCTGGTACTGCGCGGGGCTGGCGAAGAGCTTGAGCAACTCCATGTTGCCGGTATCCGGGGCACTGCAGTTGAAGACCTCGGCCGACCACGGCACCCGCCCCATCAGCTCCGCAAGCGGGGCGTACTCGACGTGCGAGAGGCCGATCCCCGGCTCGTCCTCGCCGAGGCTCGGCAGGAAGAAGTTCCAGAGATCCTCCGACTTGGCGTAGGCCTTGAGATCGGCGAGAAAGGCCGGCGGATAATCGCCGGCGGCAACCGCGCGGTACCAGTCCGGATTGACCGGCAGCACCCAGCGGTCGATCAGGTCGGCGACCCGGCGTTGCAGTTCGAGCGAGCGCTCGGAATGGGTGAAATCCATGGACTGCCCTCCCTGGTCGATGTTCCCGTTTCGGGCGCCGGGATGGCTTGATCCAGCACAAGACGCCGGGTTTCCCCGGTCTTTCCCGCCGACCGGATCCGGATTCCGGACTCAAGAATTCCCCGGTCGGTTCGATACACGAGGTGACCCGCCCCGATGCGGGTCGACCTGGGGAAGGGGGTGTTCCATGGCGGGATTCTTCGAGAGGCTCTTCGTCGAGAAGCTATTCGGCGGGCAGGCTGAGGCTGCCGACCTGACGGCGACCGTCATTCCCCGACCGCTGCGGCGACCGAACCCGCAGCGCATCGGCGCGCGCCGCTCTCTCGCGAAGATGGCCGCGAAAAACATGGCGTTCGGAACCGAAGACGGCAAATACCGCATGTTCGAAGCACGTTCCGATACCGGAATCCGGCGCCTGCTCGGTTGCGGCCCCACCCTGAACGTCGACGGCACCCCGATGGTCGGCGATACCGGGATCGACGAACGCGGCAAGCCCTACGGCGTCACCGAGGATTTCGGCTGAGCCAGGTGTCGAGCTGCCGGGCGAAGGCCTGGCTGTCCCGTGGACCGAGGGCCGCCGGGCCACCGGTGTCCACACCGGTCGAGCGCAGCGAGTCCATGAAGTCGCGCATCGCCAGCCGCTCGCCGATGGTCTCGTTCGAATAGACCTCGCCGCGCGGGCTGATCGCAAGCCCGCCTTTCGCGATCGCGTCGGCGGCCAGCGGAATGTCCTGGGTCACCACCAGGTCGCCGGCGCTCATCCGGGCGACGATCTCCCGGTCGGCGACATCGAAGCCGCGCCGGACCTGCAGAAAGGCGATGTGCGGGGACGGAGGAACCGCGAGCGGCTGGTTCGCCACCAGGGTGAGCGGCGTGCCGGTGCGACGACTCGCCCGGAAGAGGATGTCCTTGATGACGCCGGGACAGGCGTCGGCGTCCACCCAGATGCGTGGTCCTGTCATGGGAGAAGCGGATTTCGGCAACGGCAAGGGCCCCAGCTTACCTTCTGTTGCAATTCGGTTCGACCCCGCTTCGACCCGGTATGCGCCGCTCGATCGTTCCATCGGAAACCACCCCCGAGGAACGACATGAAACGCACCGTGGTGTCCCTGTCCCTGATCGCGCTGCTCGCCAGCGCCTGCACCATCGAATCGCAGCACGCCCCGGACCCCGGCGCATCGACCGGAGCAGGCATCACGGGCGCCGCCACCGCGCAAGGCGCGGAGCGGTCGACGACGCTCGGCAAGCAGGCCAGCGGCGCGCGCGAGCACGCAGCGGGCGTACAGAGCTACGCCGCGCCGATGCCCGGCATCATGCCTCCCGTCGTGCGCCACTTTCCGGCGCCGATGCCGCCGGCCGCCGACCGCGAGCGCTACCAGGCGCTCGAATCCAACCCGCTGCGGCTCGTCGCCGAAGCGCCCGTCTCGACCTTCAGCATCGACGTCGATACCGGCAGCTACAGCAATGTGCGCCGCATGCTCGTCGCCGGGCGCCTGCCGCCGAAGGATGCGGTGCGGGTCGAGGAGATGATCAACTATTTCCCCTATGCCTATGCCGGGCCACGCAAAGGCGAGCCTTTCGCGGTCCATGCCGAGATGGTCGACAGCCCGTGGCGCGAGGGTGCCCGGCTGCTGCGCATCGGGATCAAGGGCGAGGACCGGGCGCGCGAGAGCCTGCCGCCCTCGAACCTCGTGTTCCTGGTGGATGTGTCGGGCTCGATGCACAGCGCCGACAAGCTGCCGTTGCTGAAATCCTCGCTCAAGCTGCTCGCGCAGCGGCTGCGGCCGCAGGACCGGATCTCGATCGTCACCTATGCCTCGGGCACGAAGCTCGCGCTGCCCGCCACCGCCGGCGACGACAGGCTCGCCATCGTCAACGCAATCGACGCGCTACAGGCGGGCGGCAGCACCGCCGGCGCGAGCGGCATCGAGCTCGCCTACCGGACGGCGCAGCAGGCCTGGATCGCCGGCGGCATCAACCGGATCCTGCTGGCGACCGACGGCGACTTCAATGTCGGCGTGACGGACTTCGGCCAGCTCAAGGCCATGGTGGAGGAAAAGCGCAAGTCTGGCATCGCCCTGTCGACCTTGGGCTTCGGCGGCGGCAATTACAACGAGCACCTGATGGAGCAGCTCGCCGATGCCGGCGACGGCGCCTACTCCTACATCGACAGCCTCATGGAGGCGCACAAGGTGTTGGTGAACGAGGCGAGCTCGACGCTGGAGACGATCGCGCGCGACGTCAAGATCCAGGTCGAGTTCAATCCGGCGCGCGTTGCCGAGTACCGGCTGATCGGCTACGAGAACCGCATGCTCGCCCGCGAGGACTTCAACAACGACCGGGTCGATGCCGGCGACATCGGCGCCGGCCACACGGTGACCGCGCTCTACGAACTGACGCTCGCCGGCGCGCCCGGCTACATCGATCCGCCGCGCTATGACGGCAACGCGATGGCGGCAGGCGGCCAGCCGAAGCGGTCGGCACGGGACGGCACGCGGGGCGGGGCGATGGGCAGCAGCAACGCGGCCGCCGTCGCCGGCGAGTTCGCCTTCGTGAAGCTGCGCTACAAACGTCCGGGCGAGGGCGACAGCATCCTGATGACGCGCCCGGTGACGAACGACGATGTCCGCCGCCTCGATTCGGCCGATGCCGACAGCCGCTTCGCGATCGCGGTGGCCGGCTTCGGACAGCTGCTGCGCGGCGGCCAGTACATGGGGGACTGGAACTGGCAGGCGGTGCGCAGCCTGGCGTCGGATGCGCGCGGCGAGGATACCTTCGGCTATCGCAGCGAGTTCCTGCGTCTCGTCGACCTCGCGGCTTCGCTCGAGACCCGTACGCCGCCGACGGGCAGGGCCGGCGGCTGAAGCCGGTGGATGGGCCGCTGCGTGTCGCAGCGCCGATGCGGCAGGCCGAATCGCGCGATGATTCGGCTTTGCCGCATCGCTTTCCGACACCCATGAAGACCACGGCCGAGAGCCCGCCTGCCGGGCTCGGCGAACTTCCCGATGAAGACCTGATGCTGCTGGTGGCGCGCGGCCTCGTGCAGGAGCCGGCGACGGAGCTCTTCGCCCGCCACAATCGCGCCCTCTACAACTTCCTCGCCTGGCTGTGCGAAGGCAACCTCGCCGAGGCCGAGGACCTGACCCAAAAGACCTGGCTCAAGCTCATCAGCCGCTGCGCCGACTACGAGCCGGGCGGGGCGGCGTTTCGCACCTATCTGTTCCAGATCGCCCGCAACGGCTTTCTCGATGCGCGCCGTGCCGCGGGAGAGCGCCTGCGCGAGGACGTCGACGTCGACGAAGCGCTCGAACGAAGCGGGCAGGGCGAAGGACCGGGCCGGGCATCGGACCATGGGTCGGGCAGGGAGGAAACCAGTCCCGAGGGCGCACTGCTCGCCGGCGAATCCCGAAAGCTGCTGCATGCGGCGCTCATGGCCCTGCCAGTCGCGCAGCGCGAAGTGATCGTGCTGCGCTACTTCGCGAACCTGTCGCTCGATGAAGTCGCCGGAACCGTGGGCGCCGGCATCGAGACGGTGCGCAGCCGGCTGCGCTACGGCTACAAGGCGTTGCGGACGCGACTCGGGGCCGGCGGATGAGCGAGCACGGCAACAGGCGAGACAGAGGGCGCGACCCGGTCGAGGAATTCATCGCCGGGGAAGGGCCCCTGGCAGCGGCGCTACGCGAGATGCCGGCCTTCGAACCTCCCGCGGGCATGGTGGCGGACTTTCATCGCATGCTCGCGAGCCTGCCCGAGACGGCGGTGGCCTTCGAGCCCCCGGCCCGCCTCGAAGCGAACGTGCTGGCCGAGATCGCCAGGCAGCAGGCCGCCTCGTCCGCCCGGCGCGATGCGGTGCTCGGCGAACTCGCGCGCGGCGCCGACCCAGCCCAGGCGCTCGACGCGGATCTCGCGCCGACGACACGGGCCTGGCTGCGCGAACGATCGCGGGAAGCCGTCGGCGGTGATCATCCCGCCGGAGAGCATCCGTCCATCACCCCAACCGGCACCCGAGCCCAGGGCCGTGACGGCAGGCGCGGATACCGCTGGCCGGCCGGCTGGTGGCGCTATGCCGGCGGCGGCCTCGTAGCGGTGCTCGCGCTGGGCGTCGGATTGCGGATGATGCTCGAGCCGCCGCCAGTGTCGGAGTCGGCGGGAATGCGCATCGAAGCGGAAGCGCGAAAGAGGGCCGCTGCCCCGGCACGGGCGATGGCACCACCGCCACCTGCGCAGCCCGCACCGGCGCCAGAGGCAAGGACATCCGAATCGACCACGGAAAATTCATTGATATCAAGAGAGGAAGCGCCCACTTCATCTGCGATCAAGGACAAAGCGAAGGCGGCAGGCGCCACCACCGCTACCGGCGCCATGGCCGGCATCCAGGGCAGTCACAGCGCACCCTCATGGCGATTGTCGGACGACCCCGTCACCCGGCTGGCCGGGTTGCCGGAGAACACGCGCTGGGTGCTTCTGAGCCATCCTTCAGAGCGCGCGGCAGCCGAGGAATGGCTGCGGCGCGGGCTCGACGCGATGGCAATGGACGAGGCGAGCGCCCGGAGGCGAGACAGGTTGCGGGAATCGCTGCGGGTCGAAGCCCGCGAGCATGTCGCCGCCGGAAGCCTTCAAGTTGTCCAGGACAACTGACATCGGGCCGTTTACGACATGGAGAACCGCGGGATATCGCTTGTTCAGCTTGTCAGAGAACGAAACGTCGGCATACACTGACGACAAGTGGACTGGGAGTTCCCGGTCGGCGTCATGGCCTCGGTGAGTTTCATCGGGGCCTTTCGCTTTCTGGGGACGGAAACAGCTTCAAACCCCAGTTCTCATAACCTTCGCCAAGATTCTCTCGTCCGCCACTGCAGAAGAACTTGCGCTTGAGTACCTCAAACGCCCGATTTTCCTGCTCCGGACGTAGAACGTGCATCCCTATCGGCCGCGCAACGAGGTCTGCCAGTTGCAGACCAGGAGAATCGACCTTCTTGTCGGCGAATTTGATGTCGAACGGCAGTCTCTTGTTCAACCGATTCGCTCCGTCACAGACACGACGGAATTCCAGCTCCAACGCGTTGTCTTCTTTCTTGCCGCGGCACTCGACTGCGACATGAGTCAGGGTGTCATCCTGATCCTTCTCCAGAAGAAGCTCGTAGAGAGTCTCGAGACAGAAGCCTAACGCCAGATGGTAAGGATTGTTTTCCGTCTCTCCCCGTTCCTGAAGTTTCGCTTTGTCAACTACGCAACTAATGAGAATGAAGTTGCTAGCCTCGATGATGTCAGTCAGTTCAGACAGAAATTGGTGTTTCTGCTGACGATTGGCGAACTTGAAGTCGCCTTTCTCCTTGCGTATCTCGTGTTCATGCAACACAACCAAGTCATGACCGAAGTGGTTGAACTTGAATTTGTGCAGGGCCGGAGCGACTTTCTCGCTGTAGTGCCTTTTGTAGAACACGCAAAACGCCAGCACGAAGACAGGATAGTTCGGGTCCAGCGTCTGCATGCCGTGGTCCCCGCTTTCGTCCACGTACACAACGAAGTTGCTATAGCGACCGGACGGCTTGACCGCACCGGTGTCGGCGGCCACAGGTTCGCCTTGCTCGACATCGAAAAGCGAAAACTGCGGCGTCCGCGGCTCGGTATCGCTGCTCTTCAACACTGGCCTCCTCAAAGTCGAACGCTTGCGCTACCGCCTACTGCGCCCGCTCTTCAACTTGAGAACTTCAGACTCCAGGAATACTCATGCTCAGCTCGGTCTAGACGTCGATGTTCCTCGCCCCCAGCGCGTTCTGCTCGATGAAGGCGCGCCGCGGCTCGACGTCATCGCCCATCAGGGTGGTGAAGATCTCGTCGGCGGCGATCAGGTCCTCGACCTGGACCTTCAGGAGCCGGCGCACCGAAGCGTCCATCGTGGTCTCCCAGAGCTGCTCGGCGTTCATCTCGCCCAGGCCCTTGTAGCGCTGGCGGCTGACGCCGCGCTCGGCGTCGGCGAGCAGCCAGCGCATCGCGGCATGGAAGTCGCGTACCGGCTGGGAGCGCGCCTTGTCGCCTTCGCCGCGGCGGATCTCGCCGCCCTCGCCGATGAGTCCCGACACCGTCAGGGCGCTGTCGAGCAGGGCGCGATAGTCGGCCGAGAGCAGGAACTCGGGCTCGATGTAGCTCACCCGGACGTTGCCGTGGCGGGTCTTGCTGATCTTCAGGCGCCACTGCTCGAGCTTGTCGTTGAAGCTCGCCGCCACCCGCGTCGGCGGCGAGGTCGCCGGCACGATGTCCAGGGCCGCGATTGCGGCTTCGAGGCGGGCCGCCGAGGCCGTCGCCGACTGCTCGTCCGAAAGCTCGATCTCCACGCCGCCGAGGATGGCGCGCAGCGCGCCGACGGCGATGATGCCCGAAAGCCGGTCGATGACGGCTTCGGCCACGAGGTACTTGCGCGCCAGCTCGCCCAGGGCATCGCCGGTGATCGGATCGGCGCCGCGCGAAGGAATCAACTGCGCCTTGTCGAGTGCGAGACGCAGCATGTGCTGGTTCATCTCGTGCTCGTCCTTGAGATAGCGCTCGTCCTTGCCGTGCTTGACCTTGTAGAGCGGCGGCTGGGCAATGTAGATATGGCCGCGCTCGACGAGCTCGCGCATCTGCCGGTAGAAGAGGGTCAGCAGGAGCGTGCGGATATGGCTGCCGTCCACGTCCGCGTCGGTCATGATGATGATGCGGTGGTAGCGCAGTTTCGCGGCATCGAACTCGTCGCCGATGCTGGTGCCGAGCGCGGTGACGAGGGTGGCGATCTGCTCCGAGGAGATCAGCTTCTCGAAGCGCGCCTTCTCGACGTTGAGCACCTTGCCGCGAAGCGGCAGGATCGCCTGGTTCTTGCGGTCGCGGCCCTGCTTGGCCGAGCCACCCGCGGAATCACCCTCGACGATGAAGAGCTCCGACTTGGCCGGATCCTTTTCCTGGCAGTCCGCCAGCTTGCCCGGCAGGCCGACGCCGTCGAGCAGGCCCTTGCGTCGCGTCATGTCGCGGGCCTTGCGTGCGGCCTCGCGGGCACGCGCCGCATCGATGATCTTGCCGACGATGACCTTCGCATCGTTCGGCGTCTCGAGCAGGAACTCCTCGATTCCCGCGGCGACGATTTCCTCGACCGGGGCGCGCACCTCCGACGAGACCAGCTTGTCCTTGGTCTGCGAAGAGAACTTCGGCTCCGGCACCTTCACCGACAGCACCGCGGTCAGGCCTTCGCGCATGTCGTCGCCGGACGTGGCGACCTTGGCCTTCTTCGCGAAGTCGTTCTCCTCGATGTACTTGTTGATGATCCGCGTCATCGCGGCCCGCAGCCCGGTGAGATGGGTGCCGCCGTCGCGCTGGGGAATGTTGTTGGTGAAGCAGAGCACCTGCTCGTTGTAGGAATCGTTCCACTGCATCGCGACCTCGACGCCGATGGTCAGGCCGTTGTCGAGCTCACGGGTGCCGCGCAGGTGCAGGATGCTCTGATGGAGGGTGCGCTTGGTCCGGTTGATGTATTCGACGAAGCCGCGCACCCCGCCGGTCCCGGTGAAATCCTCCTCCTTGCCCTGGCGCTGGTCGACCAGCTTGATCGCCACCCCGTCGTTGAGGAAGGACAGCTCGCGCAGGCGCTTCGAGAGGATCTCGTAGTGGTACTCGACGTCGGTGAAGATCTCGGTATCGGGCAGGAAGTGCACCTCGGTGCCGCGCTTGTCGGTCGGCCCCAGGATCTTCATCGGGGCGACCTCGATGCCGTCGCGCATCTCGATCACCTGGTTCATCGGCACGCCGCGCTCGAACTCGATGAGATGGGCGCGGCCATCGCGGCGCACCACCAGGCGCAGCCAGCGCGACAGGGCGTTGACGCAGGACACCCCGACGCCATGCAGCCCACCCGACACCTTGTAGCTGTTCTGGTTGAACTTGCCCCCGGCGTGCAGCTCGGTCAGGGCGATCTCGGCGGCCGAGCGCTTGGGCTCGTGCTTGTCGTCCATCTTGATCTCGATCGGGATGCCGCGACCGTTGTCGATGACCGAGATGGAATTGTCGGTGTGGATGGTGACGATGATCTCGTCGCAATGCCCCGCGAGGGCCTCGTCGATCGAGTTGTCCACGACCTCGAAGACGAGGTGATGCAGGCCGGTGCCGTCGGAAGTGTCCCCGATGTACATCCCGGGGCGCTTGCGCACGGCCTCGAGGCCCTCGAGGATCTGGATGGAGGCGGAGTCGTAGCTGTGGTCGTCTTGACTGATGGTCATTGTTCGCTCAGATGCGCATCGGCATGACGACGTACTTGAAGCTCTCGTCGTCGGGGACCGTCAGGAGGGCACTGGTATTGGAATCGCCGAACTCGATCGACACGTTCTCGACCTTCAGGTTGCCCAGGACATCCTGCAGGTACGAGACGTTGAAGCCGACCTCGATGGGATCGCCGTTGTACTCGCCCTCGATCTCGTCGACCGCCTCTTCCTGCTCGGCATTGGTGATCTGCACCTTGAGGCCCTGGTCGGAGGCGGCAAGCCGTACCCCCTTGAACTTCTCGGTGGTGAGGATCGAGGCACGGCCGAGCGATGCCGCCAGGTCGTCGCGGCGGATGACGAGGCGCTTGCCGTAGCCCTGGGGAATGACCCGCTGGTAGTCGGGGAACTTGCCCTCGACGAGCTTGGAGATCATCTCGACACCGCCGAAGGCGAAGCGCACCTGGTTGGGCGCGACGGTGATGTCGACGGGATCCTCGCTGTCGGCGAGCAGGCGCTGCAGCTCGAGCACGGTCTTGCGCGGGATGATCACCTCCTGGCGAGCCAGGCCGGCGCCTTCCACCTCGGCTTGGCAGTAGGCGAGCCGGTGGCCATCGGTGGCGACGACGCGGATGAGATCACCATCGGTGACCAGCAGCAGGCCGTTCAGGTAGTAGCGGATGTCCTGCTGGGCCATTGCGAAGTGGACCATGTGGAACAGGTGCTTGAGCCGGTCCTGCGGCAGGGTGAAGCGCGTGGTGGTGTCTTCTGAGACGGTGACGGTCGGATAGTCGTCGGCACCCAGCGTCTGCAGGGCGAAGCGGCTCTTTCCGGCGCGCACGCTCGCCTTGCGATTGTCCAGGGAGATGCTGACCTCGGCGCTCTCGGGCAGGCTGCGCAGGATGTCGATGAGCTTGCGAGCGGCGACGGTGGTCGCGGCCGGGCCGGGATCGCCGCCGAGCTCGGCTTCGGTGCTGATCTGGATCTCGACATCGGTAGCGAGCAGCGAAACCACGTCGGCATTCTTGCGAATGAGGACGTTGGCCAGGATGGGCAGGGTGTGGCGACGTTCGACGATGCCCGCCACGGTCTGCAGCGGCTTGAGGATCGCGTCGCGGTTCGCTTTCATCAATAGCATTTTGTTTTGAGTCCTATTGCTGCTGTTGTTTGTGGACGAGCCAAGTCTGTTGAGAACGGCCGTAGCGGCAAGTGGGGCGCGGCTTCGCGAAGCTTTCTCGCCTGTGGATATCGTGTACCGCCGGTTGGGGACGACTGGGGATGAATCGGGTCGCGTCGCGGGCGATACGTTCCTGTCCACATTTCCGGCGGACTTGTCCGCAGGCCGATCCACCGGTCATGCGACCGGTGTCCACAGCTTGCACCCCCGGATTGTCCACAGGCTTCATGCGCGCAGTGCCTGCTCGACGAGGTGGAGCTGGCGATTGAACTCGGTGTCGTGCTGGCGCAGCTCGGCGACCCGCTTGACGGCATGCATCACGGTGGTGTGGTCGCGTCCGCCGAAGGCTTCGCCGATCTCGGGGAAGCTCTTCTGGGTGAGTTCCTTGGCGAAGTACATCGCGACCTGGCGGGCCCGGGCGATGTTGGCCGGTCGACGCTTGGAGAACATGTCGGCGACCTTGATGCCGAATTGCTCGGCGACCGAGCGCTGGATCCTGTCGATCGAGACGGGCGGGCGATTGAGCTCGAAGAGATCCTTGAGGGCTTCGCGCGCGAGCTCGAGGTCGACCCGGGTCTCGCGAAAGCGGGCGAAGGCGATCACCCGGTTGAGCGCGCCTTCGAGCTCGCGCACATTCGAGCGCAGGTTCTTGGCGATCAGGAAGGCGACGTCGTCGGGCAGGGCGACGCCGACCGCTTCGGCCTTGCGCAGCAGGATGGCGACCCGCATCTCGAGCTCGGGCGGCTCGATCTCGACGATCAGCCCCGAACCGAGGCGCGAGAGCAGCCTGTCCTGGACCTTCGAGAGATCGCGCGGGTAGGTGTCGCAGGTGATGATGAGCTGCTTGCGGGCGGTGATGAGCGAGTCGAAGGCAAAGAAGAACTCTTCCTGCGTGCGTTCCTTGCCGGAGAGGAACTGGATGTCGTCGACCAGCAGCAGGTCCAGGTGCTGGTACTTGCGTTTGAACTCCTGCGTGTTCTTGCGCTGGATCGCACGAAACATCTCGTCGAAGTAATCCTGGGCGCTGACGTACAGCATCCGGATGTCCTGATCGAGATGGACGAGCGCGTTGCCGATCGCGTGCATCAGGTGGGTCTTGCCCAAGCCGGTGCCGGCGTAGATGAAGAGGGGGTTGTAGGCGGTGCCGGGCTGTTCGACGACCTGCATGGCCGCCGACACCGCGATCTGGTTGGCCTTGCCGTTGACGAAGGTGTCGAAGGACAGGTCGGGGCGCAGGCCGTTGGCCGCGAGCACGCCGATGCGAGCTCGACGGCCTGTGTCGGCGGACGGCTCGGACAGGTCGGGATCCTCGGCGGGCTCAGCGGAGCCGTTGCCCTGGCCGTTGCCCGACTCGGCGAGCTGCTCGGCGCGGACCAGTTCGAACTGCAGCCTGGTATCGGGGTCGAAGAGTTCGCGGATAACGACCGCGATCAGCGGCTCGAACTGGTTGCGGACCCAGTTGAGCCTCTGAGGATTCGCGACACCAAGTCTAAGCAAGTGCTCACTTTCTTCGTAGCCGATGAAAATCAGTGGTTTGATCCAGGGCTTGAATTGCTGCGGCGGAAGCCTGGCCTCGAGGCGTACGACGCACTCGCGCCAACGATCTTGCATCATGGTGGTGTCGGGGTCGGGCCCTGCTGGGATCCGGGTCGGTGGTGAAACCGCCGGGTTTCGCGTTGTCGGAGCCAACTCGTCATTCTACTCCGACCGTCTCCGGCTGACGACCCCACCATTGACAGAACAGGGCGTAGTGAGTTGTAATCGAAGGCTTTTTCCGCATTTCGTTTCCGCTCGCCCGGGCAAGGCACGAGGGCAAGCGAGGCCCGCCTTTCAGTTTCGGACACCAACATGAAACGCACTTTCCAGCCGTCGGTCACCCGACGCAAGCGCACCCACGGTTTTCTGGTCAGGATGAAGACCCGCGGTGGCCGCGCCGTGATTCGCGCCCGGCGCGCCAAGGGCCGCAAGCGCCTGGCCGTCTGATCCGGCGCGCCTGACGCCGGCCGACCCGATGCAGGACACCCGTCGCCCCGGCACCGGCCGCGGCAACGCGGGTCCCGCCCGCAGGCGTGGCCGGGGCCCGGTCGCCAGTGCGCACTTCACGCTGTCGCGGCGCATGCCCGTGCCCGATGGCGGGAACGCGCTCCCGACGGGCGATGTCCTCCTGATGGCGGTTCCCAAGCGTCTGCTCAAGCGGGCGGTGGATCGCAATACCTTGCGCCGTGTTGCCCGCGAAGCCTGGCGCGCAGCGTCGGGGCACGACAGGCCCCGAAGCCCCGCGCTGCTGCGGCTGGCCAGGCGTCCGGCGGGCTTCGATACGCTCACCCAGCGTGCCCGCAAGCGCCTCTGGCGCGAAGAGATCGACGAACTGCTCGCGCGTGATGCCGATGCGTAGGCTTCTCATCCTCCCGGTGCGTTTCTATCGACTGGCGATCAGCCCGATGATGGCGCCGCGTTGCCGCTTCCTGCCGACCTGCTCGGACTACGCCGTCGAAGCGATCGAGCGGCACGGCGCATGGCGCGGCGGCTGGCTCGCCCTGCGGCGACTGTCGCGGTGCCACCGCTGGCATCCGGGCGGTATCGACGAGGTTCCCGCCACCCTTGGCCGCCCGACCCGAATCACCTGTGCCTGCGATGCCCATGGGGGACGGCGCGGCACTCTCCTGGACGACTGAGAAAGACATGCAGCAGAACCAGCTCCAACGCACCATCCTCTGGATCGTGTTCTCGATGTCCCTGCTGTTCCTCTGGGATGGCTGGCAGCGCCACAACGGCAAGGCATCGCTGCTCGGCGGCCCGCCGCCTGCGACCCAGCAGGCCGGCGCCGGCACGCCGGGGGAAGGTGGGAACGGGGATGCCAGCGTGCCGCAGGCCGCGGTGGATGCCGCCGTTCCGGCTGCGCGTGCCACGCCGGCTGCGCAGTTGCCCGCCGCCGATGCCGAGGCGGTCGCCAGGGGTGAGGTATTCCGTTTCGGCAACGATGTGCTGTCGATGCGGATCAGCTCGGCGGGCGGGGTCATTGTCCATGCCGAGCTGCTCGAGCACAAGGAAACCGAAGATCGCACCCGCAACGTGGTGCTGCTCGAGCAGTCGGACAGCCGGGTCTATCTTGCCCAGAACGGCCTGATCGGGGCACCGCAGGGGGTGGGCTATCCCACGCACCGGACGCAGTTCGCCCTGCTCGGGGAAACCAGCCTCGGCGGCGGCAGCAAGCGGCTGTCGCTCACCGCCGAAAGCGGCGGCCTGACCCTGGTGCGCCACTACGACCTCGAGCCCGGCTCCTATGTGGTGCATGTCCGCGAAGAGGTCACCAACACCGGCAGCGCGCCGGTCAGCCCGACCATCTACCGGCAGATCACGCGCGATGGCGGCCCGGCTCCGGGCGGCGTGATGTTCTACAGCACCTACACCGGGCCCGTCGTCTACACCGACGCCGACAAGTTCCAGAAGGTGAGCTTTGACGACATCGGCTCCGGCAAGGCCAAGTTCACGCCCAGCGCCAACGACGGCTGGGTCGGGCTGATCCAGCACTACTTCGCGACGGCCTGGGTGCCGCCGCCCGACCAGCCGCGCGAGTACTACTCCGCCAAGGTGGGCGACAACCTCTACTCGATCGGCATCAAGACACCGCTGGGCACGATCGAGCCCGGCGCCACCGCGGCTTCCGAAGCCATGTTCTATGTCGGGCCGCAGGACCAGGATGTGCTCGAGAAGCTTGCGCCGGGCCTGGAGCTGACGGTCGACTACGGCTGGCTGACGATCCTCGCCAAGCCGATCCACTGGTTGCTCACCTTCCTGCACGGCTTCATCGGCAACTGGGGATGGGCCATCGTGGCGCTGACGGTCATCATCAAGACGATCTTCTTCCCGCTGCAGGCGGCGAGCTACAAGTCGATGGCGCGGATGAAGGCGGTCACGCCGCGGCTGCAGGCGATTCGCGAGCGCTACGGCGACGATCGCGCGAAGATGAACCAGGCGATGATGGAGCTCTACAAGCAGGAGAAGATCAATCCGCTGGGGGGCTGCCTGCCGATCCTCGTGCAGATCCCGGTCTTCATCGCGCTGTACTGGGTGCTGCTCGCCTCGGTCGAGATGCGCAACGCGCCCTGGTGGGGCTGGATCCACGATCTCGCCTCGCCCGATCCCTACTACATCCTGCCGATCGTGATGGCCGGCACGATGTTCCTGCAGACCAAGCTCAATCCCACGCCGCCTGATCCGATGCAGGCGCGGATGATGACGATCATGCCGCTGGTGTTCTCGGTGATGTTCTTCTTCTTCCCGTCGGGCCTCGTGCTGTACTGGCTGGTGAACAACATCTACTCGATCGCGCAGCAATGGGTGATCACCCGCAAGATCATGGCGGAGAAATAATCGTCCACCGCCGGACGCCGGACCGATGAACGACGCCCGGCCGATCTGCGCGATCGCGACGCCGTCGGGGCGCGGCGGCATCGGCATCGTGCGAGCCTCGGGCAAGGGCATCGCGAAGCTGGTCGAATCAGTCTGCGGCCGGCTGCTGCCGGCACGTCAGGCGAGCTATCTGCCCTTCCTGGACGCCGACGGCGGCACCATCGACCAGGGCATCGCGATCTGGTTTCCGGCGCCGCATTCCTACACCGGCGAGGACGTGCTCGAGCTGCAGGGCCACGGCGGCCCGGTGGTGATGCAGATGCTGCTCGCCCGGGTGCTCGCCGCCGGCGCGCCACTGGGCCTGCGTCTCGCGGCGCCCGGCGAATTCACCGAGCGGGCCTACCTGAACGACAAGCTCGATCTCGCCCAGGCCGAAGCCGTCGCCGACCTGATCGATGCCAGCACCGAGCAGGCCGCCCGCTCGGCGCAGCGCTCGATGAGCGGCGAGTTCTCGCAGCGGGTGCACGGCCTGCGCGACGGGCTGATCGAGCTACGGATGCTGGTCGAGGCGACGCTGGACTTTCCGGAAGAGGAGATCGACTTCCTCGAGCGCGCCGACGCCGAAGGCAAGTTGCGCGCGGTACGTGAATCGCTCGCCGCCACCCTCGCGGTCGCCCGCACCGGTGCCTTGCTGCGTGATGGCTTGAACGTGGTGCTGGTGGGCGAGCCGAACGTGGGCAAATCATCCCTGCTCAATGCGCTCGCCGGTGCCGAAGTCGCCATCGTCACCCCGATCGCCGGCACCACCCGCGACCGGGTCGCCCAGGCGATCCAGATCGAAGGGGTGCCGATCAACATCATCGATACCGCGGGCCTGCGCGAATCATCCGACGAAGTCGAGCGCATCGGCATCGCGCGCACCTGGGACGAGATCGGCCGGGCCGACGTCGTGCTGCTGCTCGGTGTCGCCGAACCCGGGCCCGAAGCGCCCGCCGACCCGCCGCTCGCCGCCGAGGTGCTGGAACGCACCGGGCCGCGGGTGCCGGTGGTGCACGTCTGGAACAAGATCGACCTCGCCGGCCTGCCGGCGGCAAGCCGGGGCGAAGGCACCGAGCGCGGCGTATGGCTGTCGGCGCGCACCGGCGAAGGCATCGACGGCCTGCGCCATTGCCTGCTCGAGCTCGCCGGCTGGCAGGGCGCGGGCGAATCCCAGTTCATCGCCCGCGAGCGTCATCTCGTCGCGCTGCGCGAGGCGTCCGGCCTCCTCGATGAAGCCGTGGCCCTGGGCTGGCGCGAGGGGCAGGGTCTGGAGCTCTTCGCGGAGGAGTTGCGGCTGGCGCAGGAAGCGCTCGGCGCGATCACCGGGGAATTCAGCGCGGATGAGCTGCTGGGGGTGATCTTCAGCCGCTTCTGCATCGGGAAGTGATCGATGTCCAAGAACCCTACATCCCGTCGACGGCAGTTATCAACCATTGGTTGACAACTGCTTCGGGTAGTCGCGGGATCAGGCCATCACCGCACTTGGTGCCAGCCGCTCCAACGCGATGCTCAGTGCGCGATCGTCAAACAGCCGGTCCTTGCGGGCCGCTGCATCCGAGCCACCGCTCCAGTGATGCAGCCCTTCGCGCACGGCGGGCACTGTAGGGGCGACGCCTTCCCGCGAGAGTAGCCAGTCCACCGTGGCCAGCAGTTCCATACCGTAGGGCGACTCGAAGCCATCAATGAGTGCTGCTGTAGCTTCCAGCGCAGAGACGTAGTCCTTGGCTTCGCTCTTGAGGTAAGTCTGGACGACTGTCTTGCGATCGTCGTCGAACCAGATCACGTCTAGCGGGTCAGCGTCGCCAATGCGCTTGTCGCAGTGCAGGTAGCTACCATCCAGCCCCTCCAGCAGGTGGCGCAGGCGATCGGCATACGGGCCGTACTTGTGTGGCACAAAGCGCAAATCCAACGGTGTCTGACCTGTGCGCTCGATGGACCGTTCGAGGAACCAAGCCAGTTTCTGGATTTCCAGCAGGCTGCACTCCATGCCCAGTACCCAGTAGCGACGCACCAGTTCGGCAATCAAGGCGCGGGCCGGGGTCAACTTCTCCACGCCAGTGCGCTTGGCGACGTTCTGGTACTTCTGGGTCGGTTCGAACACGAGAATTTCGGTGTCCAGATCGGCCAGCGCCTCCTCGACGTGCGGTCGCACTTCGGTCCATTCCAACCCCCCATTGCCCGCACCCAGCGGGGGGATAGCAATGGATTTGACATTGTTCTCGATCAGGAAGCGGCGCAGATCTTGCAACCCCTCGGTGATCCATTCGATTTTCGAATTACCGCGCCAGTGCTGCTTGGTCGGAAAGTTGACGATCCAGCGCGGACCGTCCAGTTCGTTCACCTCGGTGACGAACATCGTGCCTGTGCGCACTTCCTTGGCCTTGCAGGCGGCAGCGTAGCGACGGAAGTTGTCGGCAAAACGCTCCTTGAACATCAACGCGATGCCCTTACCCATCACGCCCACGGTGTTGACGGTATTGACCAGCGCCTCGGCGCGGGCTTCAAGTAGATTGCCTTGCGTGAACGTGATCATCAGAAATACCACCCGGTGCGGGCATAGACCGGCAGCTTCAGGCTTCGTGTCTGAAGCTGCCGTTCGATGGACTGCTTCAAATTATCCGTGTAACACACGATGCCGAGCAAGCCATTGATCGGCAAGTGTCGATGAACCAGCGCCTCGGCCTGATATCGCTCGAACTTGGCCGGGTCTTCCGGATCGCGTCGGAAATCCCGCGCCTGAAGCAGCAGCCAGTCGATCCTGTCAAGATCGGCCAAATCGGAATAAAAGTTCGCCCACTGGTAGTAGGCGTGGCTGTCAGTGAACACGAAGGGACGGCCTTGTGCCGTAACGTGATGCAGGCTGGAAACGAGGATCACGATTTCCTCATTGGGCCGCCTTTGGATACCGCCCCAGCCAGTATGGATGTTGCGCAGCATCGGCGAGAATGGGGTGAAGTAAAACGGCACGTAGTCGTTCAGGAAGCCACCTGGCGGCAGTGGCACAGGATGGTTGGCGCGCTTGTCGATCAGTTCGGGGTTGCCGATGCTTATCCAGCCCGGAGCCTGCACGCTACCATTGCCACAGTGCAGACCGTTATCCAGAATCCACGGTAGATTGTCGCGGTGGACAATGCGCCAGATCAGTGCCTTCTCCGGATTGAGGTTCGGGTAGTGGTTGGCCATAGCTCAGGCTAACCCGAAATAACGCTCGAAGAACGCCGCTAGCTTCTCCAGCACCGTCTGCTTCTTCGTCGAATGGTTGTTGTTCTTGGAGAACCGCGAGACGGGTGGCAGTATTTTGGTGATGGCTGTGCCGGTAGTCGGAATCCCGCCATCGCGGAAGGCGTTGTCCACGAACGCCTTCGTCTCATCCGGGTTCAGACCCTCGTCGGCGATGATGCGGTCAAGCTCCTCGAACTTCTTCCTGGCGACGAACGCCTGCCATTCCGCATCCACCTGGGCTTTCGGGGAAACCGAGTCCACGAACGCTTCGATGAGGTCTTTCTTGTTGCGCAGGGACGGGCTGGAATTGATCGCGCGCTCGATGGTCGCGCGGATTTCCTTGTCCTGACCGGTGCACTTGGCCTTGATGTAGCGCTCGACAAGCATCAGGATGTAATCGACGTTGATCTCGATCTGCTTGATCAGTTCGATCTCGAACACCACGTCGTCGTTGATCGATTCCCTCTCGGCTTCGGAAGTGCTGCGGAACTCGGCGTACAGGTTCAGATACAGGCTCTGATAGTCCTGAAAATCGCGGTTGCTCAAGATTTCGTTGCCCGCGAAGTCGTCGAAGGCGGTGAGGATGTTCTTCAGCCGCAGGATCGAACCGAACAGCTTGATGAACGCCTTCTGCGCCGCTTCGCCCGAGATGGCCTGGCCCAGCGGGAACAGTGCCGTCAACTCGGCGACCTTCTTCTGATATTCCGCGTAGTAATCCCCGTAGGGCTTGAGCAGCACGATGCCCTTGGCGTCCTTGTTGCCGAACAGCGCCAGTGCGTCGTTGGTCGCCTGCTCCAGGTCGCGGAAGGAAACGATGTTGCCGTAGGTCTTGACCGAATTGAGGATGCGGTTGGTGCGCGAATACGCCTGGATCAACCCGTGCGCTCGCAGGTTCTTGTCCGCCCACAGGGTGTTGAGCGTGGTGGCGTCGAAGCCGGTCAGGAACATGTTGACCACAATCACGAGGTCAAGTTCGCGGTTCTTCAGTCGCTGCGACAAATCCTTGTAGTAGTTCTCGAACTTGCCGTCCGACGTGTCGAAGCTGGTGGCGAACAGACCGTTGTAGTCGCGGATGGCGGCATCGAGGAAATCGCGCGAGCCTTGATCCAGTCCGTCGGTCTCGAACGCTTCTTCGTCCAGCAAACCGTCTTCGCTGCCCTCGTTGGCGGCAAAGCTGTAGATCAGGCCAATCTTGAGCCGCTGGGCCGGTGGCGCATCCTTCTGCTGCTGCGCGAACTCGGTGTAGTAGCGTTTGGCTGCGTCGATGGACGCGGTGGCGAACAGCGAATTGAACCCGGCCAGTCGCTTGCCGCCGTGCCGGTAGCTGGCGCTGCGCTTGGTTTTCTGGTCGAAGTGCTCGCGGATGTAGCCGACGATCTGCTTGATGCGTTCCGGCGCAAGCAAGGCCCGTTCGGTATCGATGGCCGGAACCTTCTTGTCGCGGATAGCCGCCGCTGTCTTGATGGTGTTGATGTAGTCGATGCGGAACGGCAGCACATTCTTGTCATTGATGGCATCGACGATGGTGTAGGTGTGCAGCTTGTCGCCGAACGCCTGCTGCGTGGTGCGCAGCCTCGGATTGCCGCCTGTGCCCGCGTTGTCGGCGAAGATCGGTGTGCCGGTGAAGCCGAACAGGTGGTAGCGCTTGAATGACAGGGTGATCTCCGCGTGCATGTCGCCGAACTGGCTGCGATGGCATTCGTCAAAGATCACCACCACATGCGCGTCATAGACCGGGTGCTTCTTGTTCCTGGCGACGAAGCGGCTTAGCTTCTGGATGGTGGTGATGATGATGCGCGCGTTCGGGTCTTCCAGTTGCTTTTGCAGCACCGCGGTCGAGGTGTTGGAATTGGCCGCACCCTTCTCGAAGCGTTCGTATTCACGCATGGTCTGGTAATCCAGATCCTTGCGATCCACCACGAATAGCACTTTGTTGATCTCCGGCAGCCCGCGCGCCAGTTGTGCGGCCTTGAAGCTGGTCAGCGTCTTGCCGCTGCCCGTGGTGTGCCAGATGTAGCCGCCCGCCGCAGCCGTGCCCAGTTGCCGGTGATTGGTCGCCGTGGCGATGCGTTGCAGGATGCGTTCCGCCGCGACGATCTGGTAGGGCCGCATCACCAGCAGCTTGTGATCCACGTCGAACACGCAATAGCGGGTGAGGATATTCAGCAGCGCGTGCTTGGCGAAGAAGGTCTTGGTGAAGTCGGCCAGCTCGGTGATCGGCTGGTTCTTCGCATCGGCCCACCAACTGGTGAAGGCAAAGCTGTTGGACGTCTTGCCGCGTGCACGTCGGTTGCTGCGCTGCTCGGCCAAGTGGCCGTCGCGCGTGGTGTTGCTGTAATACTTGGTCAGCGTGCCGTTACTGATGACGAACAACTGCACGTACTCGAACAGGCCGGAACCGGCCCAGAAGCTGTCGCGCTGGTAACGGTCGATCTGGTTGAACGCCTCGCGGATGTCCACACCACGGCGCTTCAGTTCGATGTGAACCATCGGCAGGCCGTTGACCAGCACGGTCACGTCGAAGCGGGTGGCCCGCTTCACGCCATGCCGACTTTCGCCTTCGGCTTCGTACTGGTTGATGACCTGCAGGCAGTTGTTGTGGATGCTCTGCTTGTCGATCAGATAAATGTTCTTGGTGCTGCCGTCGTCGCGTTTCAAGACCTGGATGTGGTCTTCCTGAAGGCGTGCGGTTTTCTCGACGATGCCATCGTTGGCTCCGGCGATCTTCTCGCCGAAGAACTGCTGCCATTCGCGGTCGGAGAACGTGATCTTGTTCAGTGCCTCCAACTGGCAACGCAGGTTGACGACGAGGTCGGCCTCGCTGGTGAGACGCAGGTATTCGTAGGCCTGCACCTGCAAGCGCTGGATGAAGTCGCGCTCAAGCTCCGCTTCGGACTGGTAGCGTTCTTCGCGCACCTCATTAGGTCGCACGAATTCGGCGACGACGGTGCTTTCGTTAGAAAGTGCAATCGGCTCGTAGCGGTAGGGCTTGAGGTCTTCGCTCACGCGGCCTCCCTGAAGGTGAGCAGACGGTCGCGGTAGTGTTCGTATTGCTGGCGCCGAGCCCTGATCTCGGCGGGCAGGCCAGAAGACAGGTCGTTCACCAGCGCGTCAAATTTGTCGAGGATGGAGACGATGCGTTCCTGTTCTTCTAGCGGCGGAAATGGAAAACGCTCATTTTCAAAAGTTGCGAGATTGATATTGTCTTGAGCGCTGCCTTGACCTTGTGCTTGCAGTTTTGATTTCAAAGAAGTCAAAAGGTATTCAACGTAGTGAACATTTACTTTCTCGGAGTTGGCAACAAAGCCAATAACGCTGTCTGGAAAGCAGGCATCGAATCCAAGTATGGTTGTTTCCGCGATATTTGCGGCAATCGTTATGCAGAGTGTTCCTTTAGGCCATAGTTTGCTTTGCGTCAGTCCAAGCTCGCTGTAAGTTTGCGTGTAGGACGTGATGACGTGAGGTGCATTTCGTATATCGCCAGTTTGAATAAACGGAATATCTCCGCCATAAAGACGAGGGTCGTTTCGTGGGCGGTGTTTTGATTTGCCGCGCCCAAATTCGAGGGCAGCTTCACTCAAGGTCATCCACCTTATCGTGGCTTGCTTGTTTGCGTCAGCGTCCGTGCGCTCGCCGAACGTCAAAAGCGCGTCGCGGTAATACTTGTATTGCCGCCGACGCGCCTCAAGCTCCGCCTCAAGCTCCGCCTCAAGCTTGGTAAACTTGTCCAGCACTTTCACGATTTCGTGCTGCACTTCGGGTGGTGGAACGGGGATGCGAATCTTCGCAAGCGAATCACCGGATACACGACGAACTTTCGTACCTGTGATGTGTCTCTTCTTCTGATCTTGAAATTGCTCGGACTGGAAGAAGTAGGCGACATATTTCGGTTCAAGTGTGTGGCGGTAGATGTACGCGTCACCGCTGACGGCAATCTCGGTATTGCCGACCCAAGCAACAGCTTTCGCCACCGCTTCGTCGTCCTCGCTGGTTGTGGCAATCACCAGGTCGCCGGGTCGGGCTTTTCGCAGTTTCGCAGCGAGTGGTTCGCTCACAAACGACTTTGTTTCCGTCGCCCAAGTACCGTAGTGCGTGTGAATCTGTCCGTAGTGAATCGCTCCGACACCGGTTGTTTTGAGATCGATTTTCTGAAGTCCGTTGCCGCGAATGAACTCGCCGACTTCAGCGAGCGGCTTGTGCTCCACGCCATCAGAGCAAAGCTCGGCAATCAGTTCGTCAATCCGGCTCATGCTTCTTCGCCTTCGAAGTTGGCCACGATGGCATCAATTTGCGTACGCAGCTCTGCTTGTCGCGCGACGATACCTGCGATCTTTGCATTGAGTGCTCGAATGTCCACGGTTTCGCTGGTATCGGCCTGTTCGACGTAGCTGGACACCGCTATGTTGTAGCCGTTGGCGGCAATGTCGGCGTTTTCGACCAGCCTGGCGAAGTGCGCCACGTCCTGGCGGGCGGTAAAGGCATCAAGCACCTTCTGCTGGTTGGCGTCGGTAAGCTTGTTCTTGTTGCCGCTGCGCATGAACTCGGCGCTGGCGTCGATGAACAGCGTGCTGTTGTCGCGCTTGGACTTCTTCAACACGATGATGCAGGTGGCGATGGTGGTGCCGAAGAATAGGTCGGGCGGCAACTGGATGACGGTATCGACGTAGTTGTTATCGACCAGGTACTGGCGGATCTTCTGTTCCGCGCCACCGCGATACAGCACGCCGGGAAACTCGACGATGGCCGCCGTGCCGCTGGTCGCCAGCCACGACAGAATGTGCATGGTGAAGGCAAGGTCGGCCTTGCTCTTGGGTGCGAGCACGCCGGCGGGTGCGAAGCGCGGGTCGTTGATGAGCAGCGGATTGCTGTCGCCCGCCCACTTGATGGAATACGGCGGGTTGGAAACGATGGCCTCGAACGGCTCGTCGTCCCAGTGCGCCGGGTCGGTGAGTGTGTCGCCATGCGCGATGTCGAACTTCTCGTAGTTCACGTCGTGCAGGAACATGTTGATGCGGCACAGGTTGTAGGTGGTCAGGTTGATTTCCTGCCCGTAGAAACCTTGCCGCACCTTGTCTGGCCCCAGCACCTTGGCGAACTTGAGCAGCAGCGAACCCGACCCGCAGGCTGGGTCGTACACCTTGTTGACCTCGGTCCTGCCGCTGACGGCGATGCGCGCCAGCAGTTCGGAGACTTCCTGCGGTGTGAAGAATTCGCCGCCTGACTTGCCCGCCGACGAGGCATACATCGTCATGAGGAACTCGTAGGCATCGCCGAATGCGTCGATGGTGTTGTCGGAATAGGTGCCGAGGTTCAGATCGCCGACGGCGTCCAGCAGCTTGACCAGTTTTTCGTTGCGCTTGGAGACCGTGGGGCCAAGCTTGCTGCTGTTGACGTCCAGGTCGTCGAACAGGCCCTTGAAGTCGTCCTCGCTGTCCGCGCCGATGGCCGAACCCTCGATGTCCTTGAACACGCGGGACAGGGTTTCATTGAGGTTGGCGTCGTGTCGCGCCCGCTCGCGCACGTTGGCGAACAGGTGCGAAGGCAGGATGTAGAAGCCTTTTTCCTTCACCGTTTCGGCGCGGCCCTGTTCGGCGTCGGCGTCGGACAGCACGGCGTAGTCGAAGTCGTTCTCTCCGGCGCGATGGGCTTCATCGTTCAGGTAGGCGGTGAGGTTCTCCGAGATGAAGCGGTAGAACAACATGCCGAGCACGTAGCTCTTGAAGTCCCAGCCGTCCACGCTGCCGCGCAGATCGTTGGCGATGCGCCAGATGGTTTTGTGCAGTTCCGCCCGCTCGGCTTCTTTGTTGTTGTTCACGTCCGAACCTTCAGTCGATCAGAATTTTGAAGCTGGTTGTCAGCGTCAGCGTCAGCGTCAGCGCCAGCGGCTCCACGCCGCGCCCGTCGCGCTTGAGCCTGACCAAGCTGCAACCTTCCATCATCCGCAGCGAGCGCGCTGAAGTTAAGCACAGAAAGCTGTGCTTAACTCGATCTTCGGATGAAAGATTTTTCTTATCAATAGGTTGCAGAGCATCTTAAGCGTCTGAATCCGTGGTGGGGTAGCGCCCGCATGGACCCGGAAACCCTGACCCTGCACTCCCGCGCCTACCTGGACCCGATACGGCAGCGACTACAGGAACCCAAGCTTCGCCGCGCCGTGGTGCTGCTGGGGCCGTGCCGGGTGGACGAGTCAAGGCCCTACCCAATGCCGAACGGGATGCAACAGGAAGTCCTCCAGCGATACACCGTCGCCGCCCACCAGCAGCGTGCGATGCACCTTGAACGCCTGGGCGAACGCGGCGGTGCCAGCGTGGGCCAGAGGCGCGCGGCCGCTCTTGACCTCGATGGCGGTGAGTCGCCGGCCTGCCTTCACGATGAAATCCACTTCGTGGTTGCGTTCGCGCCAGTAGTAGACCTCGCATTCTCCGGCCGCCGCGGCATTGGCCATATGCGCGCCCACGGCCGATTCCACCAGCCGTCCCCAGAACTCGCGATCCGCACGCGCTTCGGCGAGCGACAGGCCGGATGTGGCCGTCATCAGCGCGGTGTTGAGCACCTGCAGCTTGGGGCTGGAGCCGCGGCGTCGCGCCACGTCGCCCGCGTACTTGGGCAGCCCGCGGACCATCCCCGCGCCCGCGAGCAGATCCAGATAGTGCGCCAACGTGGTGGTATTGCCGGCATCCTGCAACTGGCCCAGCATCTTGGTGTACGAAAGCACCTGCCCCGAGTAGTGACAGGCCAGATCGAACAAACGACGCAGCAGCGCCGGCTTATCCACCCTTGAGAGCAGCAGGACGTCGCGGGCGATGGAGGTCTCGATCAGGCTGTCGGCCACGTAGCGCGACCAGCGCGCCGGCTCGCCGATCAGCGGTGCGGCACCCGGATAGCCGCCATGGAAGAGGTATTGGTCCAGCGACCAGCCGAAGGCCTCGCGCATCTCGGCGAACGGCCAATGCGGCAGGTGCCGCGTCTCGAAGCGCCCGGCAAGGCTTTCCGTCAATCCCGAGGCGATCAGCAACGGCGCCGACCCGAGCAACACCACCTTGAGCGGGCGCTTCGCGCGCGTATCCTCGTCCCACAGGCGCTTGACCGTTTCCGACCACGCCGGAATCTTCTGGATCTCGTCGAGCACCAGCAGTGCGCCGCCCTTGCCGGCTTCGCCCGCCTGGAGGCGGGCTGCCTCCCATTGCTGGCCGATCCAGTTCGCCGCGCGCAGCGTGGGCTCGTCCGCGCTGGCATAGCGCACCGGCAGGCTCAGCCCCTCTGTGACCTGCTGCACCAGCGTGGACTTGCCCACCTGCCGTGGGCCGGTCACGACCTGCATGAACCGACGTGGTTCAGCCAGGCGCTTGGCCAGGGTTCCGGCCTGGGGGCGTTGGAAGAGGGCTTCCATATTACTCATCATATTGAGTAATTTTACTCAGTATGATGAGTGTCGCAAGGAGCCCTCGGGTGATCGGTTCCTGCAGGCGGCCGATCAGGAGTGAAAGCCCTGGTTCGTGGCTGCCGCACTTCAGAATCGAGACATATGACGGTCGCCGACAACGACACATCCTTCTGCCATCATAGTGATGCTAAAATAGCATCATTCTGATGAGAGTCCGACGGGAGATCATCATGGCCGACCTGACCATACGCGGGCTTCCCGATGAGTTGCATGCCTTCCTGCGCCAGCGTGCCGAGGCCAACCATCGCTCGGTCAACCGCGAAACCATCGCCCTGATCGAACGCGCCATGAAGCATGAAGCCAGCACGCGGCCGCGCCTGAGCACCGACGAGATTCTGGCGATGGCGCGGCGCTTTGCCGATCTGCCCGTGAGGGATCCCCGCTCTGCCGACGAGTTGATCGGCTACGACGCCGACGGGTTGCCGAAATAGTGGCTGCGCTGGTGGTGGATACCTCGGCGCTGATGGCGGTATTGCTGCAAGAGCAGGACGCTGCCGTCTACGCCGAGGCGCTTGGTGCGGCCGGCCAACTGTGCATGGCGGCGCCGGTGTGGCTGGAAGCGGCGATGGTCGCGACCGGGCGCAGTGGCGAGGCAGGCGGACGTGAGCTCGCACGCTTTGCCGATGCACTGGGCATCGAGATCGTTGCCGCCGATCGCGCGCTGGTCGAGGCAGCTTATGAAGGTTGGCTGCGTTACGGCAAAGGACGACATGTCGCCGGATTGAACTACGGCGATTGCTTTTCCTATGCGCTGGCGAAACTGCGGCAGGAGCCTCTGCTGTTCAAAGGCAACGATTTTTCGCTGACCGACATCGCAGCGGGCGCGTAGACTCGCCGGGCGATCCAGAGCACGCATGATGATCGTTCTGTCGTGGATGATCCGCGGAAGATGATTCCATCTCCAGGGTCGATGGAGCCAGCCATGCCCGACTCCCTGCACGAACTCGCCGAGCAACTCGATCGCTTCGCCAGCGAGCGGGACTGGCAGCAATTCCATTCGCCGAAGAACCTCGCCTCGGCGCTGATCGTCGAGGCGGGCGAGCTGCTCGAGCACTTTCAGTGGCTGACCGAGGCGCAGAGCCGGGATCTTTCGCCGGACAAGCTGGAGGCGGTGCGTTTGGAAGTAGCGGACGTCCTGCTCTACCTGATCCAGCTATCGAACGCGCTTGGGATCGACCCGGTGTCAGCGGCACGGGACAAGCTCGCGACGAATGCGGTCCGGTATCCGGTCGGGAAGGCGCGCGGCAGCAGCCTGAAGCACGACGAGCTCTGACAGGCGGCCGGGTTGGATCGACTACACTGCCGTCGATCGCGCCCCGGAGATTCGGGGATTGACGTCGGTCTGGGCGTTAGCTCCGTGTCGGCCGCCGAACCACCCTGAGCTTCGCGCTATTGCCGCCGCCGCAGTAGAACCGGTCGCCGCCGTCGGATTCGAGGCCCGATACGCCCGTGTCCGGCGGCATCTCGATCCGGTCGAGGACTTCGGCCGTCACGGGATCGATTCTCCTGATATCGCTTGCGTCGTCTTCCCAGGTGCCGTGCCAGAGTTCGCCGTCGACCCAGGTGATGCCGGTGACGAAGCGGTTCGATTCGATGGTGCGAAGAACGGCGCCGCTGCCGGGGTCGACCTGGTGGATCCTGCGGTCCCGGTACTGCCCCACCCAGAGGCTGCCTTCGGCCCAGGCGAGCCCCGAGTTGTCGCCGGAAGGTGCCGGGATCGTCGCGAGCTCCCGGCCGGTTTCGGGGTCGATCCTCCGGATGCGGTCCCCGGCGATCTGGTACAGGTGCCGGCCGTCGAAGGCGGTTCCGGCGTTCGCGGTGCCGTCGATCGAGCGCAGCGTCCTGCCGCTGGCCGGATCGAAGGCGTCGAGCCGGTCGCCGGTGGCGAACCACACCTGCTTGCCGTCATAGGTCACGCCGTGGATGGCGTCGATGCCCGGGAACGGTCCGTATTCGTGAAGGATCTCCGCGGTGGATGTGGAGGATGGATGCATGGCTTTCTCCTGATGGATGCATCCATCCTAGTCATCCGGCAGCAGAGCGGGGAGTAACAAGCTTGTCGTGATTCCCGGTACGGGCGGGGCCATCCAGCGACGGGCGCGGCCACGCCCGATGGCATGCGCCTTGCCCGTGGCCGCAAGCGAATCGAGCGAGCGCTGCACGCTGCGCTGGCTCGTGCCGAGCGCGAGAGCCAGTGCCGAGCTGGACCAGGACTCGCCGTCGCCGAGCAGGGCGAGCACTGCCGCATGCCGCTCGTCGACCGGCCGCGCCAGCACGACGACTTCGCGGGCGCGATACGGCACCAGCGTGAAGCCTCGCCGGGTCGCACTCACGCCGGCGACGGGTCGCAGTGCGCTGCGCAGTCGCCCGAGCTCGACCCGCAGGCGTGCGCGATGGGATTCATCCGCATGTCTTGCGCGAAATGCTCGCGCAGCGAGCGAGTCGCGCGACACGTCGGCGGGCCAGGCTTCGCCCAGTGCGCGAACGAGCGCGAACAACACCGGGCGGCCGGCGAGCGGGATGGTGGTGCCCCCGTGGCACACTGCGTGCCGGCAGGCATCGACCACGAGGGCCTGAGATGCCAGCACCGCTTCGACCTCCTCGAGCCGCAGCAAGCGCTCCTTGCCGCTCTCGATCAGGCGCGCCGCCGGTGCTTGGAGCAGGGCGGCCGCACTCTCGACTTCGGTGCGCAGCGCCGCGATGCCCGCCCGGCGAGCGGCGCGTCCGGCCCGGGCGATGGCGGCGCGCGCCGCCGTGGTACGCAGGCGGCGCATCGCGATGCCCGCGATGGCCAGCTCGTGGGCCGCCTCCGATGCGGGCGGCAAGGCCGCGGGGTCGAGCTCACCGATCGCATGTTCGGCTTCATCGAGCCGCCCGATCAGCAGGAGATGGCGGATTTCCAGATGCCGGGCATGGGCGGCGTTGGCCCGGTCGCCGTGCTTCTCGAGCGTCGCAAGCGCGGCGCGAAGCGGCTTCGCCGGCCAGCCGAGATCGCGCGAGACGAGCGCGATCTCGGCCTCGGCAACGAGGCACCGGGCGTGCTCCACCGCTGCCTTCGGACCGAAGACCCGAGCTGCGTTTCGCAGGAGGGCCCTCGCCCGGGGAAGCTCGCCGAGCTGCGCCATCGCGAGCCCGCGCAGCGCGAGC
This sequence comes from Burkholderiaceae bacterium, assembly GCA_023954135.1. Classification (GTDB taxonomy): domain Bacteria; phylum Pseudomonadota; class Gammaproteobacteria; order Burkholderiales; family Burkholderiaceae_E; genus JAMLIN01. Next base: position 260,655 of record JAMLIN010000001.1, read on the forward strand.
GCCGGTGCGTCTTCGCGCAGCGCGATCCGGTTCAGGGCGCCGAGCGGGTCACCCGCTGCAAGCGCACGCGCTGCGGCCGCGATCGGCGAGTCCATGGCATCCCTTCAGGCCACCGCCAGTTCCTTCGAGAACCCCCGGATCCGCTGGCTGAGGTAGATCCCCAGCAGGAGCGCCACGCAGGTGAAGCCGAGCGCCGCCTGGAATCCGCCGGCCTCGATGAGCCAGCCGGCTATCGCCGGGCCGATGAACTGCCCGCCGGCGAAGAAAAGCGTGGCATAGCTGAAGGCGATGGGAATGTAGCGCGGCGCGACCTGGTCGGTGCTGGCGGCCTGGACCATCGTGAACGAGCCGTTGATGGAAATACCGAAGAGCAGGAAGTGGAAGAAGAACGTCGGCGGACTCTGGGAGAACATCGGCAACGCCATGCCGACGGTGAGCAGCGACAGGGTCAGCAGCAGGGTATTGCCGCGTCCCCAGCGATCCGACAGCGAGCCCCACAGCGGGCCGCAGATCACCGACAGCAGGCCGGACATCGAGACCAGCCAGCCGGCCGTGGTGCTGGCGATGCCGGATGCCTCGGCGAAGCTGACCATGAAGATCGCCTGCGCGATGTAGCTCACGCCGATGATGCCGTACACGGTAGCGATCGTGAGCACCCTGGGGTTGCGGTAGATGCGCCACTTCTCCGCGGCCGGCAGCGCCTGCCTGCCGGCGTCGCCGGCAACAGGCGGATCCTTCGCGCCCAGCAGCACCAGCAGGGCCGCAATGGCCGCGACGGCGGCGAAGACGCCCCAGCTCACCCGCCAGCCGACGGCACCGAAGATCCGTATCAGCCACGGTATCAACAGGCCGACCAGGAAGAGTCCCGCGCCGATGCCGGCGGTCATGCAGCCGATCATCAGGCCGCGCCTCTCGGGATACCAGGTCACCAGCAGGGACAGCATCGGCGCGAAGCAATAGGCGGTGCCGACGCCGAGCGCGAACATCAGTACCGCGATCGGCAGATAGGAATCGGCGACGGCCAGGCCGATGAAGCCCAGCATCACCAGGAGCAGGCCACCCATGGCCGTGTTGCGCGAGCCCCAGCGAGTGGCCGCCACGCCGCCCGGCAGGATGAACAGGAAGTAGCCGAGCGCGGTGATCGTGCCGAGGTTGCCGGCCGCGCGGTAGGTGAGCCCCAGCTCCGCGCGCATGGACGGCAGGATCAGGCCGTACGCCAGGCGCGCGAACACGATCGCCACCATCGCGGTCAGCGAGGCGGCCGCTAGCAGGACGATGGTGTTGGGTCGGGATGAATCGCTGCTGCTCGAAGGCATGGGGTTCCTGTGCGATGGCGACGCGGATGGTGACGTCCGCGAGTGGTGCAGCGTTCGTGCCGCGAGGACGGGCCCGGCATGTGCTGGGAATGCGGGAACCGCCTGTACGGCGGGCGGTGCCTATTCTGGCCTGTCGCGAGATCCTTCGCACGACCGGTCCGGCAGATCGTAGCGGCCGGGTTAAAGTCCGGGCAACGACCCGATCCCGGAGGAAGACATGAGTGACCAGGCGCAACGCATCGATACCGGTACCGACGAACTGCTCTGCGAATTGCGCGAGCGGGTCGCGGTCATCACCCTGAACCGGCCGGAGGCGCGCAATGCGCTGTCGGACCGGCTGAGTCCGGCGCTGCGGGCGATGATCCGGCACTGCGCCGGGGATGACGGGGTCGGCGCGGTGCTGCTCACCGCCGCCGGCACGACCTTCTGCGCGGGCGGCGACGTCAAGGGCATGGGCGATCGCAGCGCGAAGCGCGCGATGAGCCCGGCCGAGCGGATCGCGGACCTGCGCGAGCGCCAGCGCCTGCTCACCGGCGCGCTGGCGGCGCTGCGCAAGCCGACCATCGCCGCCTTGCCGGGTGCGGCGGTGGGCGCGGGGCTGTCGATCGCGCTCGCCTGCGACATCCGGATCGCCGCCGAATCGGCTTTCGTGGCGACCGGCTATGCCCGGATCGGCCTGTCGGGCGACTACGGGATCGCGTCGCTGCTCACCCGTCTGGTCGGTACCGGCCGCGCCCGCGAGCTGATGTTCGGCGGCGACCGGGTCGATGCCCGCCGCGCCGAAACGATCGGCATCTTCAACCGGGTGGTGCCCGATGCCGAACTGCAGATGGAGGCCTTCGCTTTCGCGCGCCGGCTCGCCAACGGTCCCGGGCAGGCGCTGCGGCTGATGAAGGACAACCTCGATGATGCGCTGGTGATCGACTACGATGCGGCGCTCGATCGCGAGGCCGATCGCCTGGTCGAGTCGGCCGGCACCGCCGATCATGCCGAGGCGGTGCGGGCCTTCGTGGAGAAGCGTGCGCCGGTGTTCACCGGCCGGTGAGCTTCGCGCCCGGCATGGCCCGTTGATGCTGTGCGATGTTGACAGGCGCATCGTCGCAGGCCATGCGGGCAACGGACATTCCGGCCCGGCTCGATGCGCTTGCCTGGAGTCCGTTCCATACGCGCGTGGTCGTCGCGCTCGGCATCACCTGGATCCTCGACGGCCTCGAGGTGACGCTCGCGGGTGCGGTCTCGGGCGCGCTGCAGTCGAGTCCGGTGCTGCGCCTCACCGATGCCCAGGTCGGGCTGGCGGCAAGCGCCTACCTCGCCGGCGCGGTGCTCGGGGCGATCTTCTTCGGCTGGCTGACCGACCTGCTCGGCCGAAAGCGGCTGTTCTGGACCACGCTCGGCGTCTACCTCGCGGCCACCGCGGCCACTGCGTTCTCGCCCGACATCGGCTTCTTCCTCGTCTGCCGGTTCCTGACGGGTGCGGGGATCGGCGGCGAGTATGCGGCGATCAACTCGGCGATCCAGGAGCTGGTCCCGGCGCGGCATCGCGGCCAGACCGATCTCGTCGTCAACGGCAGCTTCTGGGTGGGCGCGGCGCTCGGCGCCGTCGGCTCGGTGATCCTGCTCGAGCCCGGACGGCTGCCGCTCGACATGGGCTGGCGCGCAGCGTTCGGCATCGGCGCCGCGCTGGGCATCGTGATCCTGTTCCTGCGCCGGTACATCCCCGAGAGTCCGCGCTGGCTGATGACGCACGGCCGGGTCGGAGAGGCCGAAGCGATCGTCGCCGGGATCGAGGCCCAGGCGCGCCGCGTGCCGGCCGATGCGGCGCGCCCGCATGCGCCGCTGCGGCTCGCCGTGCAGGCGCACCATGTGTCGATGATCGAGGTGGCCCGCACGCTGCTGTCGCGCTACCGGCGACGCACCCTGGTCGGACTGGTGCTGATGGCGTCGCAGGCCTTCTTCTACAACGCGATCTTCTTCACCTACGCGCTGGTGCTCGGCCGCTTCTTCGATGTCGCGACCGAGGACATCGGCCTGTACCTGCTGCCCTTCGCCGCCGGCAACTTCCTCGGGCCGCTGCTGCTGGGGCGACTGTTCGACACCGTCGGCCGGCGCCGGATGATCGCCTTCACCTACGCGACGTCCGGCCTGCTGCTGGCGCTCACCGCGGCGCTGTTCGCCGCCGGTGCGCTCGGTGTGGCGGGGCAGACGGCGACATGGTCGGTCGTGTTCTTCTTTGCGTCGGCCGCGGCGAGCTCAGCCTACCTGACCGTCGGCGAATCATTTCCGCTCGAGATCCGGGCGCTGTCGATCGCTCTGTTCTATGCGTTCGGCACGGCGATCGGCGGGGTGGCCGGGCCGTGGATCTTCGGCGAGCTGATCGGCACCGGCGAGCGATCCTCGATCGCATGGGGCTATGCCTTCGGTGCGGCGTTGATGCTTTTCGCGGCGGCCATCCAGTGGCGCTGGGGACTGGATGCCGAGCGACGGTCTCTCGAAGACATAGCCGCGCCGCTCTCGAGCGGCTGAGACTGTCTCGCATTCGAAGCTCCTGATCATTCACCCCCAAGTATATGCGAATGAGAACTATTGTTATTCCATTTAATGGGTTGCGGTCTTCGAGAACAGGTTCATGACCAGGACACCGGCCACGATCAGGCCCATGCCCGCGAGCGCCGGCAGGTCGAGCTTCTGGCCGAAGACGATCCAGCCGACCGCCGTGATCAGCACCACCCCGAGGCCCGACCAGATGGCGTATGCCACCCCGACCGGTATCGTGCGCAGGGTCAGCGACAGGAAGTAGAAGGCGATCGCATAGCCGACGATGACGATCACCGAAGGCAGCCAGTTCGAGAAGCCGTCGCTCGCCTTGAGCGCGGAGGTCGCCACCACTTCGGCGACGATGGCGACGCAGAGGAATCCCCAGCCTTTCATGCAAGTCTCCCGGTTCGAAGTCCGCCGGCGAGTCTACTGGACGGGGAGCGCGGGCTTCGCGCCCGCTTCCGTCGCAGGCGGTGATAATCGGCCGTTCCGACCCATCGTTCCCGAAGGAGAGCCCGATGATCGTTGCGATCGTGACGTTCCGCCTGCCGCAAACCCTGACCGTCGCGCAGGCCGCCGAAGTCTTCCGGTCGACGGCGCCGAAGTATCTCGGCAAGCCGGGACTGGTGCGCAAGCACTACTACCTGTCGGAGTCGGGCGACCGCGCCGGCGGCATCTACTTCTGGGAGTCGAAGGCCGCGGCGCAGGCGTGCTACACGCCCGAGTGGCAGGGCACCGTCGCCGAGAAGTACGGCTCGCCTCCGGACATCCTCTACGTCGAGGTCCCGGTGACGGTCGACAACGTGGCGAACACGATCGAGTCGGCCTGATTCAGCCCGGCTTGCCGGCCTGCGGATTCGCTGCCTGCCACTGCCCGAAGCTGGCCTGGCGCATCTCGAAGGTATCGTGCGTATGCACGTAGCGGCCCGGGCTCTGCATCCGGCCGACGATGCCGAGCTTCGTACCGTCGACGTGGCAGCGCTCGACGTTGGTGATCGCTTCGTCCAGCGCATGGATCGCGACGACGTCGGCGACCACGATCACGTTGCCGCTGCCCTGGCCGACCGGCAGGATCTCGCGCAGCCGGCATTCGAAGGCGGCCGGGCTCGCGGCGATCCGCGGCACCGAGATCTTCACCGAGGGCGCGGTCTCGAGGCCGGCCAGCGCAAGCTCGTTCCAGTCCGGCGGAAAGTCGGTCGCGGTCAGGTTCATCGCCTGCGCGAGCTCCTCCGACACCATGTTGACCACGAACTCGCGATCGCGCTCGATGTTGGCGAGCGAATCCTTGCGCCGCTCGGGGGCGCGGCCGATGCCGATGCACAGCACCGGCGGATTGCCCGAGAAGCAGTTGAAGAACGAGAAGGGCGCGGCGTTCTGGCCGCCGGCGCCGTTGTTGGTGACCAGCCAGGCGATCGGGCGGGGCACGACGAGCGAGGTCATCAGCTTGTAGCAGAGGCTTCCGTCGAGGGTGGCGACGTCGAAGTGCATGCGGTGCTCCGTTCATGGTGTGCCGGCCATCTGCTCGATGCCGGTCGCGGGATGAGTCGGTGTCCGCTCCAGCGGACGATCAGGCTTGTTGCGAATCCCCGAAGGTCGACGGAACGAAACCGGGGATGCCTTCGCGCTTGCCGAGCCACCAGCCGGAGTTGGGTGGCATCAGCCCGAAGTGATCCGCCACGCCCAGCTTGCGGGCGGCATCGACGGGCCAGTTGGGGTTGTAGAGCGCCTCGCGCCCCAGCGCCACCAGGTCGGCCCGGCCTTCCTGCAGGACGGCTTCCGCCTGGCGGGCATGGACGATCATGCCGACGGCCATCGTCTTCACGCCGGTGTCGCGCCTGAGCCCTTCCGCGTACGGCACCTGGTAGCCGTAGGCCGGCGTGGCGCCGGCGCCCGCCCCCGCCTGGATGCCGCCGCCGCTGCAGTCGATGACGTCGACGCCGGCGCGGGCGAGCTCGCGGGCGAGCGCGATGCTGTGCTCGAGCTCCCAGCCGGCGGCATCGACCACCGACAGGCGCATGAAGAGCGGCTTTCCCGCCGGCCATTGGCTGCGGACATGCTCGGCAACCTCGATCGCGAAGCGCATCCGGTTCCCGAGGCTGCCGCCGTACTCGTCGCTGCGCTGGTTGGCGTGCTCGGAGAGGAACTGGTGGATCAGGAATCCGTGGGCGCCGTGGATCTCG
>JAMLIN010000010.1 GCA_023954135.1 Burkholderiaceae bacterium
TACCTCCGTCATCCTGAAATGGCTGCAGGACACCTACCAGTGCGAGGTGGTGACCTTCACCGCCGACATCGGCCAGGGCGAGGAGCTCGAACCGGCACGGGCCAAGGCAACCGCCGCCGGCGTGCGCAGCATCTACATCGACGACCTGCGCGAGGAGTTCGTGCGCGACTTCGTCTTCCCGATGTTCCGCGCCAATACCATCTACGAGGGCGAGTACCTCCTCGGCACCTCGATCGCCCGTCCCCTGATCGCCAAGCGGCTGGTCGAGATCGCGCGGCTCGAGAAGGCGGACGCAATTTCGCACGGCGCCACCGGCAAGGGCAACGACCAGGTCCGCTTCGAGCTCGGCGCCTACGCGCTGATGCCCGAGGTCAAGGTGATCGCACCCTGGCGCGAATGGGACCTGCTCTCGCGCGACAAGCTGGTGGCCTACGCCGATACGCACGGCATCCCGGTCGACTTCAAGAAGCGCAAGGGTCCAGCGCCCTTCTCGATGGACGCCAACCTCCTGCATATTTCCTATGAAGGCGGCGTCCTCGAGGATCCCGCCGCGGCGCCCCCCGAGAAGGGCATGTGGCGTTGGACCGTCTCGCCCGAGAAAGCCCCGAACAAGCCCGAGCTCGTCGAACTCGACTTCGAGACGGGTGACCTCGTCGCGATCAACGGCAAGCGCATGAAGGCGCATGAGCTGCTCGCCGAACTCAATCGGCTGGGCGGGCGACATGGCGTCGGCCGGCTCGACCTCGTCGAGAACCGCTACGTCGGCATGAAATCGCGCGGCTGCTATGAAACCCCCGGCGGGACGATCCTGCTGCGGGCGCATCGTGCGATCGAGTCGATCACCCTGGACCGGGAGGTCGCCCACCTCAAGGACGACCTCATGCCGCGCTATGCGAGCATGATCTACAACGGCTACTGGTGGGCGCCCGAGCGCCTTGCCCTGCAGCACCTGATCGACTACACCCAGCAGCCGGTCAACGGCAAGGTGGTGGTCAAGCTGTACAAGGGCAACGTGATCGTGGTCGGTCGCAGTTCGCCGCAGTCGCTGTTCGACAGCCGGATCGCCACCTTCGACGACGACGCCGGCGCATACAACCAGGCCGATGCCGACGGCTTCATCAAGCTCAATGCCCTGCGCCTTCGAATCGGCTCACGGCAGGCCACGAAGACGGCGCGCAAGCCGTCCGCGAAGGCGCGCAAGCCCGCATCGAAGCGTAGCTGATCCGCATCACGGCTGCGAGTCTTCCGATGTTCGTTCGTCGGAATCAGCACTGCTGGATGGCTGCGCCTGTCGCGGCATGGTCGCCCATGCTCATGCCGTTGAACCGCCATTCGTCTCTCATGCTCGCGTGAGCGCGCCGCAGGCGCTCGCGATCACAGGCGCAGCGGTCGCTGGCCCGGTCATTCGAGACGCACCCGAGCCTCGCCGCCGGCGGGAACCCGGACCCCGTCGAACCGCCGCGCCTGCGCAGTCATGACGACGACGCGGTAGTCGCCGGGCAGAAGCGCCACCGCATCGCCGTCCACCTGCCCCCTGGCGACCTCGATGCCATCGCGATCGAATACGCTGAACGGCGTCCTCAGGGCCGCCCCCAGCGCAAGCCTGAATCCGTCCGCATCGGCCGCGCGGAAGTAATGCCCACCGCCGAGTTCAGCCCACTCGGCGAACCGGGCCTCGAGCGCATCATCGGCAAGCGCGAACCCGATGATGTTGAGGCGGAAATCGACCCCCTTCTCCTGCATCTTGCGGATGACAGCTTCGGGATCGCCACCGCAGGTCTCCTCGCCATCGGTCACGAGAACGATGGTCCGGGGGCCGACGGCCCTGGCCAAGTCACCCTCCACCCTGGCGAGCGAATCGGCGATCGGGGTCCGGGCGAGATTGCGCGCCTCGACGCGTTCGATCACCCGCCTTGCCGCCGGCGGATCCAGCGGCGCGAGGGGAATCTCGAGATCGGTCCGGCAGGCGTTCGCCTGGCGATGCCCGAACACGCGCAGCGCCACTGGCGTCCCGGGCGCGATGTGGCGGGTGACCGCCTCGACCAGCCCGCGCCGGGCGACCTCAATCCGCCGCTCGCCCTTCATGCGCTGGAGCATCGATCCGGAAGCGTCGAGAATCAGCGCCACCGCGTTGCCCGAGGCGGGCTTCCTGCCCTTGCTGCCGGCCGGCGCACCGGATAGGACCTGCAGCGTACCGGGCCTGGGCGGCTCCTCGAACGTCGCGTCGATCGTCAGTCGATACGGCGCCGGTTCGCGCAACAGGGTCGCCGCGCGGTCGAACGCCACCTCCATCTCGCCTTCACTGCGCAGGTGGCTGTAGTGGCCGCTGTTCACCCGCGTCCAGTCCTGCAGCAGGTCCTGCTCGAGCACCGGATTGCGGCCGAATGCGCCATGCGAATCCAGCCCGAGCGCCATCACGCGAGGACGGACCTCGTCGAAGACGCGCCAGAGCGCCGCGTCGCGGTTGGTCGCCGCGTCGGTGATCAGCAGGATCGCCTTCGCGCCGGCGCGTTCGGCCAGGGCCTTGCTGGCGCGCGCGAGCGTCGTCTCGGCCTCGCTCGAACTCTCCTTGCGCGGGTGCTCGTTCAGGATCTTCTGGAGCAGCCAGGGCTCGCCGTGCCACGACTGCAGCAAGAGCCCGCCGCCGAAGGGCATCAGGTTGGCGGCGTCGCGGCCCGGAACGAGACCCCTCGCATAAGCCGCTATCGAGTTGTGGATCACCGGCAGGTAGGCGCCGACGCTGGCGCTCGTGTCCCACGCGAAGACCAGGTTGCGGGGCGGCTCCTCCACCTTGACGAACAGCGTCTGCCCGGCCTCGACGCGGGCCTCGAGCCTTTGCGCGGCCGGACCTCGCTCGATCAGCCGGGTGTCGACGCGCTCGCCGCTTGCGGTCTCGATGCTCGCCACGGTTCGCACCGTCGGCTCGCCGGCAAGCTCGATCTCCAGCGTGTTGCGGCCGGCGGGCACCTGCACCCTGTACCAGTGCTCGTGACGGCCGAGCCAGACCCGCCCCTCGGCCGCCTTCCCGAGCTCGAGCTCGGCGGCCTGCTCGCGGCTGCCGTGCCGGGAGAGCGCGTAGGGCGGCGGGGGCTTCGGCGGGTGCTGCGCCTCGTAGACGGCACGGTGACCATTGAAGCCCCACTCGCCGAGGATCGACAGGTAATCGGCCGCCACCGGCCGCTCGAAGATCCGCAGCACCGAGGGCGCGACGAGCGTGACCGCCTTGTCGGCCGGCGCCGTCGCGAAACGCACGAAGCGCGCCCAGGCCGGGCGCTCCAGCGCGAGGCGCTTGGTCTGCCCGCCGGTCAGCTTCCAGGTCGCGAGCGGTTCCCAGGGTCCCAGCGGACTGTCGCGGCTGGCGAAGATCCTGACCTCTTCGATCCGCGCCTGCTTGCCGGCATCGATCGCGTCCACCCACTCGATGGCCTCGATCATCGCGGCGCGGTCGTGGTGGAAACCGATCACCCAGTCGAGACGCTCCCCCGCCCGCAACCGGATCCGCGCGGGCGCAGACTCCGCATCGAGCAGCGCATCGTCCCACTTCGAGGAGACCGTCGGCGACGCGCGCACCACGTGGCCGCCCAGGCGCGGGGCCGCCAGGTTGACCGGCTCGCGAGCGAAGGGCGTGTACCCGGGCCGCGCGACCACCTTCCATTCGCCGAGGGCGCGTCCGGCGCCCGGGTTGCCCGCGTGGTCGTCGACGAGGCTCAGGCGCGCGAAGCGCGCCTTGCGCGGCTTGTCCAGCACGAAGTACTGCTCGCGCGGCAAGGGTTCGAGCACGCCGTCGACGACCGTCTCGAACTGCTTGCCGTCCTCGGACAGCGCGATCCGGAAGCGGCGCAGGTACTGGCTGACCGAACCCTTGCCGAGCGGGTCCAGCGCGAACCCGGCGATCTCGGCATCGCCCGAGCCGGCGAGTTCCACGATCGTCTGGTATTCGTTCGGCGTGTTCCTGCCGCGCAGCAGCAGCCCTTGTTCGCGGACGGCCATGCCGTCGAAGATGTCGCCGAGCCCGTTGCCGATGCGGTCGTCCTGCTTGCCGAGCCAGCGGCCGCCGAGCGCGCGCCAGGCCAGGTTGAAGCCACCGCGCAGGGCGTCTGGCACCTCCCAGTGAGCGACGGGCTGCGCCGGGTCGATGTCGCGCCGCGCGACGACGTCGATGCCGGCCTGCGCGGCGGCGCCCCCTTCACTTCCTGCCCCCGCGGAATCGCGGACGCCCACGCTGACCCGCACCGGCCTGTCCGCCCAGGCATCGTCGGGCACGTCCAGGCGCAGCGCCGCGCTAGCGGTCCCCGCTCCCGGAACCTGCAGGGTCCGCGGCTCGACCGCCACCCGCCAGCGGGCGTCGCTGGTCGTGGCATCGAGCGTGACGCTGACGGCCTCGGCTCCGGTATTGCGCAGCGTGACCCGTCCGTCGACGCGCTGCCCGAAGGGACGATAGGCGGCGACCTCGCGGCCGGCGAGCTCCAGATCGAGCGCCACCGGCAAGGCGGGAGCCGGCTGCGGCGAAGACTGCTCGCCGCCGATGCGCAGCGCCATCAGGTAGTCGCCGTCGCCGCGCACCCGCAGGTAGCGCTGCGCGCCGGCCGGTATCACCCCGGCAAGCTCGCCGGACTTGTCGCGAACCAGTGCGTCGCGGTCGCCCCCGTGGGCGAGCAGCGCGACGTTCTGGCGCTGCTCGATGCCTATCGCCAGCGCGGTGTCGGCCGCGAAGACCGGCAGCGCGTACCAGTCGTCGTCGCGCCACTCGCCGACCCGGCCGCGCAGGATGCGATCCGGGGGGATCGGCCGCGCGAACGCCAGGTTGTCGTTGGGCTCGCAATCGCCGGCGCAGGCGAAGCGATCGAGCCTGGCGAATTCCATCCGGTACTCGGCCTCGCTCGGCTTCGCGGCGATCAGTTCCAGCCGGTAGTCGCCCGGCGGAAACAACCCTTCGAGAACCAGCGCCTCACCGCTGCGGTTGCCCCTCGACTCGCGAACGCTCTTGCCGTCCCAGTAGAGCAGCGCGCGGATCTGGCCGTCGGGGGGCGGGCTGACGCTCAGCCGGACGTGATCGTGGCCGGCCAGGTGGAAACGGTAGTTGTCGCGATCGGCAAGGTCCGGAAGCAGGCCGGTGCGCGTCTGGCCGATCCGTATCGGCTGCATCCGGGTGGGGTCGTCGTTCGGCTCGATCTCGTCATTCTCGTCGGGAGGTCCGAGCGGCCGGGCGAGCAGCGTGTAGTCGCCGTCGGCACGGCCGCTGACCGCGATGTAGTGGGTGCCGGGCAGCAGGAACAGCTTGTCGAGCACGACCCGGCGCTGGTCGGGCTGGGCGCGGACGGCCTGGGCGCGCGCCCCCGAACCGTCGTGATAGGCGACCTCGTGGATCCCGGTGCCGTTGACCTGGAAGCGCCACAGCTGCGCCTCGCCGGCGAGGTCGAAGCGGATGAAATCCTGGTCGCCCTCGGTCAGCGAACCCTTGATCCTCAGCTTGGCCGGCACGCTGGTGGCGATGGCCGCGGAGTCGTTCGGCTCGGCCTCGAGCCCGGGCGCGTGCGGGCCCTCTGCGACCAGCTGCAGCGTGTATGCCATCCCCTCGACGCCGCGCCCCAGCCTCACCCCGTGAACCCCGGGCTCGAGGACCAGCGAACCGAGACGCTGATCGCCGGTGCCGGTTCGGCACTGCAGCGCATCGCCGCGATGGTCGAGAAGGCAGACCTCGTAGCGGCTGCCCGACTCGGCGGTGACCGCCAGCGCAAGGCGCCGATCGGCGGCGGTCGCGTCGAGCTCGAAGGCGAAGTGGTCGTCGTCGCCTCGTCGCTGGAAGCGCCCTCGCACGGGCGAATCGAGGCCTGCGCGATTGGCGAGCGCCCACTGATCGTTGGGCTCCGCCTCCTCGCCGTCGACGCGCAGGCCCGCCTGCTCGAGCGCCAGCCCGTGCAGGGTGTCGGCCTCGCCCTTCAGCCTCACCAGGTAGCTGCCCGCCGCCAGCGACAGATCGGGCAGCTTCATCGCGCCCCGCTTGTCCGACGCCGTATCGGCGAGCTTCGCGCCCTTCGCGTCCGCCAGTTCGAGCACCGCGCGCCGCCCCACGGGCACTTGCGCGGACAGGTCCCAGCGGTTCGCGGCAGCCTTGCCGTCCAGCGTGAACCGGTACCAGCTCTCCTCGCCCGACGCGTAGGCCGAGATCCGGCGCCCCGGAGTCATCGCGGTCGCGCGCTCCTTCCGGCCGTTGTCGGCGGCGGTGCCGCTGTGCGCGTAGGGCTTGCCCCGTTCGATCGCAAGACGGTAGCCCGCCTCGTCGGCCTCGGTTGTCGCCCCGGGCTTTCCGGCCTGGCCGTCCTTCGCCGGTGCGCCGAAACCGATGCTGTCCGCCGGCGGCCGATAGGGCCCTGCGCTGCCGCCGCGAGCCAGGCCGAGGAGGTAGTCGCCCGGCTCGAACAGCAGGTTCTCCGCCACCGCCTGACGGCTTCCGTCGCGGCTTCCGAGCCTGAACAGCGTCTTGCGCCCGGTCAGCGTCGTGCCGTCGGCCGCGTACTCGAGCCGGATGACCTCGATCACGCTCAGGACGCCGGGCACGCCCTGAAGGCCGAAGGTCCACGGCATCGTCGCGTCGACGTCGGACACCGTCCAGAGAAAACCGTCCTGGTCGCCGTCGGGCATCGCGCCGACGATTCTCACCGCCCCCGCGACGGCGTTGGCCGCCTCCGGGGTGTCGTTGGGCTCGGATTCGTGGAAGGCCGGCTGGGCCGCAACGTACGACAGGGACGACGCGATCAGCGCGGCGCAGAAGCCGAGTGGCGCCAGCACACGCATCGTTCGATTCCGATTGAGATCCGCGCGCGCTCCCGGCCGGTCGCCGCTCAGTTGCAAACCGAGACCCTGGAGGAAGCCGCATCGAACAGCACACTCACCTTTGCCAGATACTGCCTGGCGGCGGCCCCGGCAAGCTGGAAACTGCCGTGCATCGGCACGACCACGCCTCCCAGCCAGCCGACGCCGAACAACAGGAAGTTCGAGGCGAGGCAGCAGGCGGCACGGCCGCGTCCTCCTGGCTTGCTACCGGTGCGATGCGCGTCGGACACGCATCCCATCAGGCCAACCACAAGGAAGGCCTGCGAAATCGCATTGGAATAGGTGACCAGCGCTTCGGTGATCGCCGAACCCCGCCCGTCGGCCAGCATGCCGAGCGTTTCGCCCGTTGAAGGATCGACGCGCCACCAGCCCAGGCGCGTCAAGCCGGCCTCGGCGCGCGGGGCGATCACCGCATGGCCCCTGGCCAGATCGCTGCGCATGTGCTGCAGGCTGTCGGCGGAAGCAGCCAAGGCCGGCAGCGCTTCGCCCGGCATGACCAGCACGGCGTCGTGCCCCAGTGATCGCGCCTGCTCGAAGGCCAGCGCCGTGTTGAGCACCTTCCCGTCCTGGTTCAGCACCGTGCCTTCGCTCTGTGTTTCCAGGACCCCCACGTCGACGAGCACGCCGGGGTCGAGCACCGGCTCGCCGGCACGACGCACGGCGCGGCGCGGATTGGTGACGATGTCTATCCCCTCCAGGACGCCTTCCCCGGCCAGCAGCGCGGACCGGTGGATCACCAGCGCTGGCGCCGAGCGATAGATCCGGTGTTGCGCGGAGACGGCCGCCGCCTCGTCCAGCTTGGCGTACAGCGTCATCTGCCCCGGCCAGGCGGCGGACATCTTCGCGTCTGGCGGCGGCGCGGTGAACTGCCCGCTTCGATCGATCGCGCGCGTGATCGCGACGAGCGCGGCCATGCTGTCCTCGATGTGCTTCAGCGACCGGTCGACCGCCAGCGCCCGCGAGGTGGCGCCCACGTTGAGCATCACCGTCTGGCGTTCCAGCAAGGGCCTGAGCTGCGCCGGCGTGGCCGGCTTCAGGTCGGCGGGCGGCGCGCCCTTGGCGCGGGCGGCGGCCCCGATCCGGTCGAAGGTCGCGCGGCGATAAGTCTGCTCGGCGCCGCCCGGGGCGATCAGCGTGAACTCGGTCCACTGGGCGGAGACCGAGGGCAAAGGTTTGCCGGGATCCAGCTTGCCGATCGCCTGGCCGAATGCGCCCTGCAGCGTGGCGAACAGCCCCGCCCCCGGCGCCGTCGCTGCCATCGGGTCGATCCGGGTGCCGTAGGCGTCGAAGAAGACGGCGCCCGGCGCGACTTCATCCATCAGCACCGGCACGAAGAACTCGGCCTTCCCGACGATCCGCTCGATGTCGGGCGCGCTGCCCGCCACGTTGAGCAGGGTGTTCGGTATGACGCCCACCGTGATGGGTTTGTCCCAGAGGTTCGCGACCGGACGTTCCCAGGCATCCGAAACCGGAAAGGCCTCCAGCGCGCCGCCGTTCCAGCGCTCCGCGAACAGGCGGATCCGCAGGCGATGGAGCAGCTCCGGCGGCACCTTCTCGCCGAAAGTGGTGGCGAACTTCAGGCCGGCCATCATCTGGTCGTTCCCGAAGGCCGGATGCAGGTCCTGCCACGGCGACGCGGCCTTCTCGCGAGACTGCACCCAGAAGTAGTCGCGCGCTTCCTGCACGAGCGTCGCGCCCTTGCCGAGCGTCACGCCCTTCGCGCCGAGCTGCTTGCGGATGAAGTCGGCCGTGGCGCCCGCCTCGGCCCGCGCCGCCTCGGGGACGACCGGCAACGGCTCGAAGAGCTCCTTCACCGCGGCAAGTGCCGCCGAATCCGTTTCCTTGACCGCGCCATGCTTCGCGTAGGCGCGGAAAGCCGCCCCCGCATCGCCGATCGGCTGCGGCTTGCGGTATTCGCGCTGCATCTGTTCGAGCAGGGCCCGCGCCTGCCGCTCGTCGAGGGTGGCTCGCGCGATCCGCGCGTCATGACCGGCTTCGCGAAGCAGCTTGGCGAGCAGCACCGCCTGGTCGAGCGCATTGCCGCTGCGGCTGGACAGCGTGCCCTCGGGGCCGCGAAGCAGGCCCAGGTACTGTTCGAACGCGATCTCGTTTCGCACGTAGTCGACGATCTTCTCGGCGTCGTAGTCGAGCGAATCGAGCAGCGTCTCGACGTCGAAGGCCGCGCGATCCAGGGTGCGCCGGACGTCCGCCGAGAATGCGGCGAGCGACTCGAGTTCCTTCACCTGGCCCTCGAGCGAGGGCGGCGTGTTCGCGAAGCCCAGCGGCGCCATGGCGTGCGTGAGCAGGACGCAGGTGAGCAGGCGGGCGCTTCCGCGCTGCCACGCCCGGACGATTCCGGTGGAAGAGACACTCATGCCCGACCTCGCAGGATGATCCCGATCACTCGATGCGCAGGCTGCCCACGGCCTTCTGCATCGCCTCGCGCACAGCCGTCGCCTCGCTCGGCGTCACATAGATCACGTGCACCGAATGCTCGGCCCCTCGCAGCCACATCTGGGTCTGCACCAGGTCGGCCTCGAGCGACCCGCCGACCCGGATGCCGCCCACGCCGATACCGGCGCCCTTCAGGCCCTGCGTGACGCCGAACCCGGCCAGGCCCCCGATGCGAAGCTCCGGATGGGTGTCGAGCAGCCTCACGTTGGCGACCTTCGCCCACTTGTCGTTCTCGACCGCCGCCAGGTCGGCAGGCAGATTCGGGGGATCGAGATCGACCTGCAGGACCGCGCCTTCGATTCCAGGATTCACCTCGAGTCGATTCCAGCCGGGGCCCGGCGAATCGAACCACTTCGGCTCCGGGCTTTCGATCAGGACGCCGAGCACGCGGCGACGCGCGAGCAGGCCGACGCGTGACTGCCAGGCTCCCGGCAGGTCGATTGCGAGCCCCGAAGCCGGCTCGCGCACCGTGTGCCAGCCGGCGTCCGGCGCCGGCACGGCAGCGGGAATCACGGTGGCAGCGGGAACCGCAGCGGCAACAGGGTCCGTGGCCGCCACGGGGATCATGTCAACGGCGGGGTCTGTGGCCGCAACGGGGATCATGGCGGCAGCGGAAGCCGCCGCGTCGTAATGCCGCAGCACGAGGTCCCGGATCATGGCCCGGGCAGGCTCCTCGCTCGCGAGCCCGATGAAGCCGACCCGCTCGGTCCGGCGCCTCACGTGAAACTTCATCCGGACGCCCCCGTCGGGCCCGCTGTTGCGTCTGTCCAGATCGGGGGGCTCCTTCCAGCCCCAGAAGAGATCAACGCTGCCGTCCGGTTGCCGGTCGGCCTGCAGCACCGCGAGCTCGCCCGGTGCAGGGACCTGCAGCGACCCGTCCACGAGCACGAGTACGCGCCGGTCGGTGATGCCGTAGACCCTGGGCCGGCTGCCCGCGCGCCGCATGACTCCCTTCGACAGCAAGAGCGACAGGACGAAGACGGCGATGAAGAGCACCGGCAAGGCGAGACCGGGCAACACTTCCTCGACGCCGGCAAGCACCGTGACGATGAAGGCCAGCGAGCCCGCGAACACGAATCCGAACATTCGCTCGAGGCCTGCAGGGGCGATCCGGGCGCCGAGCTCGGACCATTCGAGCCGTTCGCCGGAGTCCAGATGCGGACGAAGCAGGTCGGCGGGATCGATCGCGGGCATGCGCTGCATCTCCTGGTTGCCGTGCTTCATGAATCGGCATGTGAACGACACGGCCCGCCCGCGGAGTGTTGCTTCGTGCGTGGAAGCCTCGTGAACGAATCAGTCCCGGCGAAGGACTCCACGTAATAGAAGGGATAGCGCCCTGCGTGTCAAGGGTGATCATCCGCTTGCGCGACCACGGGTGCAGCGGTATGAGAACGACGCTGGGCATGGGGTCGCAAAGCCAAAGTTGCGATCATCAATGACATAGCGCCCCGGTTCGTGGTACACGGACACTTGCTCGCGGCAACGCGTTGATCAGCAGCAGCCTTCTGGAGACCGCCCGATGAGAACCGCATCGCTTCTGCTTGCCGCCTGTCTGGCGGGTACCGCCGTTCAGGGATCAGCGAACGAATTCAACGGAACCATCAAAGGTTCGATCGACGGTCATCCAATCGACGTGAAGGCGGTCTGCTCGCCGGACAAGCAGCCCTGGGACATTCTCCAGGTGGTTTCCGATCCGGCCCACCAGGTCATGTCGCTGGGCGACGTTGACGGCGACCGCATCGCGATCGTGGCCGGCGCCGGGCGAAGCATGCGCACCATCTCGATCACGATGAAGGTTGGCGAGACCCTCTACAAGTTCAGCAGCCGGCGTCCCGCCAGGTTCGACGATGACGCCTTCGCGATCGCCGGGAAATTCACTCGTACCGAGGGCAAGGGCAAGGACCGGAAGGTCGTGAGCTCGTACCAGGCCGACCTGACCGTGGAGTGCAGGGGCATTTGAGCCTGTGCCTGGCCGGGCTCTGGCACCCGGCCTTCGATCGACGAGAGGAGACACCGATGTCGAGGATGATTGCCGCTTTCCTGCTGCTGCTCCCGCTCGCCTGGCTGCCCGCTGGCACGGCCGGCGCACGGACCGACAAGGAGTTGCGCGATCAGCGCAGCGCCGCACAGAAGGAGCGCAACGAAAAGAAGAGGGAGCGCGACCGGGAAATCGCCGACGCCTCGCGCGAACTGCGCGAGCACGCGCGCGAACTGGATGCCGATTACCGCGAGAGGCTCAGGCAGATCGACGTCGACTTCGAGCTGAAACGGGTCGAGCTGGAGGCCGGGCACAAGGCGAAGGTCGCCGCGGCCGAGGCCGAGTTCATGAAGAAGCTTTCCGTTGCGATGACGGCATCCGGCAACGAGGACATGCAGCAACGGATCGCCAGGCTCGAAGCCGAGACAAAGGCGATGTCGTCGGAGTTGTTCAGGCTCAGGCAGGACGCAGCCGGCGTCGAGCACAAGGAGCGCATGGCAGTGGCGGCCCGCAAGCACCAGCTGCTCGCGGAAATGGACCAGATCGTGCTCCGCAAGGCCGCGTCCCTGGGCCTGACGCGGGAGCCTGCACCTGTCCTCGCCAGCCCGATCGGTGGTGAGCTCACCCGACCGGAAGAGCAGTGGAACGAACGCGAACGCAAGGAGGTCAGGACGATCGCCGAGCGCAACGACAAGGCGCTGGCGAAATACGCCAACGGCGCGAAGCTGCGCGAATGGGAGCGCGCGAACCTGGACGAGGACTTCCGCCTCGCCTGGGAAGAGAAGCGCGAGCTCGATGAGCTCGTCTCCCAGCGGATGCTGTTTCGCAGTTTCATGCTCCAGGCCGACCCGTCCAGGCCGGCGGACGCCCAGTCCTTCACCGACCGTCTCGCCGAGGCAGAGCACCAGGAGAAGCTGATCAGGATCAAGTACGATCAACTACGCAAGACGAAGGCGATCGAACGGCGCGAGGCGCGCAGGAAACTGGGCGGATAGCGAACTCTTCAAGTCGATCCTGTCCGCGTCGGGGGCTTCCCGAATCAGTCGCGCGCCAGTTCGAGCGCCTGCAATGGCAGCTCGAAGCAGCAAGATCCCGCTGGTTCGATAGCGCCTCGCAGTTCACGCGCGAGTACAAGCGCCTCTTCGGCAAGCCGCCGCTGCGCGGATTGCGCGGGGACGGTCAGTCGTCGCGAACGATACGGCGATGCTTGCGCACGATGGTCACGGTCGGCTTCTTCGCCGGCGCGGGAGCCCGCTCGATCGGCTCGTCATCGGCCTCGCCGCCGTGGGGCTGGCGCGAAAACGACGGCCGCGGCGGCCGCGAATCGGAATCGCCGCGCGATGGTCGGCCGCCGCCGCCCCGCCCGCCACCACCACGGCCACGCGCCGGCTGGATGGTGCTGATCACATGGTGCAGTAGCAGGATGTCGTCGCCGCCAGGCCCCTCGAGGAGGATCGCCCGCTGGTCGAACGAACGTATTCGCCCGGCGATTCGATGGCCGTTGACGAGGAAGACCTCCATGGGACGGCGTTCGCGTCGAAAGCCGTTCAGCCACGCGAACTGCACCCGGTCGGAGCCCTTGCCCGCCGGTTTGCCCCCTTTCCTGCCGGCGGCTGGCGCGACCGGTTCCGCCGCGCCGTCGCTCATTTCGGTCTTGTCGTGTTGCATCGCAATGGGAAGAATGCCATAAGAGCAGGTTAGCTGCATGTGGCTGCGCACGATTAGCCCATAGAACGGGTCGCGTGACAAGAGCGCATGCCCCGGGCCCGGCCCGCGGTCCCGGCCCGGCCCACAACCGAGGAGAATCCCATGCCTTCATTCGATGTCGTCTGCGAAGCGGATACCGTCGAGCTTCGCAATGCAGTCGACCAGTCCAACAAGGAGGTCGCGAACCGCTTCGATTTCAAGGGGTCGGATGCCCGGATCGAGCTGGGCGACAATCTCCTGACCATATTCGCCGATGATGACTTCAAGGTCTCCCAGGTTCGCGACGTCCTGCTCTCGAAATGCGCAAAGCGCAAGATCGACGTCCGCTTCCTCGACTTCGGCGACATTCAGAAGATCGGCGGCGACAAGGTCAAGCAGCCGATCACCGTGCGCAACGGGGTGTCGGGCACCGACGCCAAGCGCATCGTGAAGCTGGTCAAGGACAGCAAGCTCAAGGTCCAGGCGAGCATCCAGGGGGACACGGTGCGGGTGACCGGCCCGAAGCGCGACATGCTCCAGGAAGCGATCGCACTGTTGCGCGAGAAGGTCGACGACCTGCCACTGTCCTTCGAGAACTTTCGCGACTGAGGACCGTCGGCCGACTGGCCGCAAACACCCCACGACACCGAGAACGATGAGCAACGAACCCCAGCCGGACACCCTGCCCGCCTACCGCCAGGGAGAAATGCCACTGCACGAGTACCTGCGCCACCACGCCCGGGAGCGGGCCGGGCACCCCGCCTTCGTCTGGTATGGCCGCGAGATCAGCTACGGCGAGCTCGACCGCGCGAGCGATGCCTTCGCGAGCCTGCTGCATTCGTTGGGCGTCGTCGCCGGCGACCGGGTCGCGCTCTACATGGGCAACTGTCCCCAGTACGTCATCGCGCATTTCGGCATCCAGAAGATCGGCGCGATCGTCGGCCCCTGCGGCCCGCTGTTCAAGGCGCACGAGCTGCGCTACCAGCTCGACGACCTCGGCGCGAAAGTCATCGTCGCCGCGCGCCACCTGGCGCCGATCGTCGAGGAAGTCCGGGCCGAAACCGCGATCGAGCACGTGTACCTCACCGGCCATGCCGAGATGCTGCCGGCGGACCCGTCGATAGCGCTGCCCGAGGAGCTTCGCGCCGACCTGGACCACCGCGCCGCGCTGCCGCCGCATGCCCGCGACCTGCTCGGCGCGCTCGAGGAATTCCGCGACATCGCCCCGCCGGCGTATTCGCCCGATCTCGAGGACGTCGCCCTGATGACGTACACCTCGGGCACCACGGGCATGCCCAAGGGCGCGATGCTCAGCCTGCGCAACGCCCTGTTCAAGACGGCGGTGACGGCCGACGGCAACGACGTGCGCAGTGACGACGTCATGCTGGCGATCGCGCCGATGTACCACATCGCCGGCATGCTCGTCGGCATGGACGTCAACGTGTACGCCGGCTCCACCGCCGTGCTGATGCACCGCTTCGATCCGCTGGCTGTCCTCCAGGCGATCGATCGCTACCGGGTGAGCTGGTGGTACAGCATGGCGCCGATGAACCTCGCGGTGATGGAACATCCCGAGGCGGCGCGCTACGACGTGTCGTCGCTGCGCATCAACCCGGCGACCAGCTTCGGCATCACGCTCACCGAGCCGCTCGCGCAGCGGTGGGCCGAGTTCACCGGCGGCTGCCCCACCTTCGAGTTCGCCTACGGCCTTTCCGAGACACATACCTGCGACACCTGGATGCCGGCGGACGCGGTGCGCTGGGGTACCCAGGGCCGGCCGATGCCCGGCGTCGAGATCCGCATCATCGATCCCGATACCGGCCGCGACCGGCCGCAGGGGGAACAGGGCGAGATCATCGTACGCAGCCCGGGCTCGTTCAAGGGCTACTGGAACAAGCCCGAGGCCACTGCGAAGACGCTTCGCGACGGCTGGGTCCATACCGGCGACATGGGCCGGATCGACGAAGCCGGCTACCTGAGCTTCCAGGGGCGCTTCAAGGAGATGATCAAGGTCTCCGGCTACAGCGTCTTCCCGGAGGAAGTCGAGGCCATCCTGATCCGCCATCCGGCGATCCGCCAGGCCGCGGTCCTGGGCATACCGGACCCGACCCGCGGCGAAGTGGTCCGCGCCTACGTGGTGAAGGAGCCGGGCGCCACGGTGGGCGCCGAGGAGATCATCGCCTGGGCGCGCGAGAACATGGCAACGTACAAGGCGCCGCGCGAAGTCCGCTTTCGCGACGCCCTGCCCGCCACCGGCGCCGGCAAGGTGCTGCGCCGGCTGCTGCGCGACGAGGAAGGCTGAATCCGAAGCCGATCACCCGAGGGCGCGGCGGAATTCGAAGCGGGCGATGAGTCGCGATGCCGTGTTGCAGCTGAACATGAGGGCGAACCAGCGCCTTGCCGGATCGACGAACATCGCGGTGCCGGTCATTCCCGACCAGGTAAGCTCGCCGAGGGCGCAAGGATAGGCGGAGGCGCCCCATGGCTGGCGCACCGCCAGGGCCAGTCCGAAGCCGAAACCCGAACCGGTGAAGCCGAGCGGCCCGTCGACCGCCGGCGGCAACTGGTTGCGCGTCATCTCGGCGAAAGCCGACTCCGAGAGCAGCCGGCGACCTTCGCAGACGCCGCCGTTGGCGAGCATCCGAGCGAAGCGGGCATAGTCGTCGATCGTCGATGCGAGGCCGCCGCCGCCGCTGTGCAGCGGCGTGCCGAGCTCGTCGGCCCGGGCGTACTTCTCGACCACGCCGTGCCAGACCCGGTCCTCGGGAAATGCGCCGGGCATGCGTTCGCGCTGCTGCGCCGACATCCGGAATCCGGTCTCCCGCATGCCGAGCGGGGCGAATATCCGTTCGGCGAGCGCATCGCCGAGGCGCTGCCCGAGGATGCGCTCGATGACCAGGCCCAGCACATCGGTCGAATAGCCGTAGCGAAACGCGGTCCCGGGCTGCTTCGCCAGCGGCAGGCGGGCGAGCGACTGCAGGAAGGCCGCCGGCTCGAGCAAGGGCAGCCTTTCGTCGAGACCCTCGGCCCGGACACGCTCGGCGACATCGGGATCATCGATCTCGCGACCGTACGCCAGGCCCGAGGTATGCCGCATCAGGTCGCGGATCGTCGGCTCGCGAACCGGGGCGGCACCGTCTGGCATGCGCATCGACCCGAGCTCCGGCAGGTACCGGGCGACCGGGTCATCGAGGCCGAGCCGGCCCTCGTCGACCAGCATCATGGCCAGGACGCTGACCACCGGCTTGGTCAGCGAAGCGATCCGGAACATCGCATCCATCCGCATCGGCTCGCCCGCGGCGGCGCCCGGCGTCTCGTCGCGCATCGTCCCCGACACCAGCCGGACGAGCTCCTCGCCATCGCGCTCGACGAGGATGACCGCGCCCGGGCAGTGCCTCGCGGCGCGATGGAACTCCAGCATCCGTGCCAGCGAATCCTTCATGATGCTCGTCTCCTGTCGTGGCGGGCGCGTGCGCTGCCGCCCGGTCCTTCGGTTCATGCCAGTATAGAGGCTGTTCCCAATCACTCCGGAGCCGCCCGCCGGCGGATGCACAGTGTCGACATCTCCAGATCCGAATCCCCGGCCCGAGCCGGCCACCGAAGTCGAAGCCCAGGCCCTGGTCTCGCGAGCCGTCTCCTTCGCCGACAGCGTCGTCGCCAGCAGCGCGCCGCAATGGGAGCATGAGCGCCAATGGCCGGGCGAGGCGCTCGCCGCGGCAGCCTCCCTCGGACTGAACCGCATCCAGGTTCCGGCCGAGCATGGCGGCTACGACCTGCCCTACACGGTCAAGCTGCGCGTGGTCGAGGCCTTCGCCCGCCACGACATGGCCTTCTCGTTCGCCTGGGTCAACGCCCACAACGCAACCGCCCGCCTTGCGCGCGACGGCAGTCCGGCACAGCGCGAACGTTGGCTGCCGGGGCTGCTGTCCGGCCGCTCCGTGGGCACGGTGTGCCTGACCGAGCCGGGCGCCGGCAGCGACTTCCCCGCGATCGCGACCCGGGCCCGGCGCAACGGTCAGGGCTGGGTTCTCGACGGAGAGAAGGCCTGGGCGACCAATGCCGCCGGCGCCGATCATGCGGTCGTCTATGCCCAGACCGATCCCGCGGCGGGCAACAAGGGCATCGCGGGCTTTCTCGTCGACCTCGGCGCCCCGGGCGTCACGAAGCGCCATGTCGAGCCGCTCGTCGGCGGCCATGCCATCGGCGCCGGAGGCTTCCGGCTCGAGGGCGTCGAGCTCGATGCCGACGGCCTCTTCTATCGGCCGGGCGAGGCTTTCGGGCGTGCGCTGGCGAGCATCAACGGCGCCCGCACCTATGTCGCCGCGATGTGCAACGCGATGCTCGACACCGCGCTGCGGATCGCGGTGGCGCATGCGCAGCAACGGCATACCTTCGGCAGCCCGCTGGCCGAGCGCCAGGGCCTGCGCTGGATGCTCGCCGACGCGGCCACCGATCTCGAGGCCTCGCGCCTTCTCACCGAGCGGGCCGCCAGCCTGATCGAGTCGGGAGGGGATGCGATCGAGGCGGCTGCCCACGCCAAGAAGTTCGGTGTCCGGATCGCCGAGCACCGCCTGCGCGACTGCATGCAGATCCTCGGTGCGAGCGGCCTGCGCGACAGCTGCCCGATCGGCCGCCATCTGGTCGGCGCCCGCATCGCGAATTACGTCGACGGCACGACCGAGATGCAGAACGAGCGGATCGCCGCGTCGCTGCTGCGCCGGCTCGCGACGCAGGGCAAGGCGTAGGTGTGTTCGTCCCGGCGCGAGGACGAACACAGGGGAACAGGCCCTAGATCAGCTTCGGGACGAGACCAGCCGGGGCGAGCCGACGCCGCTGCCGCAGAGCTCGCCGAAGCGCGCCCGGACCGAGGCTTCGATGCCGGCCGCATCCAGGCCGAGCTCGGCCAGCAGCTTGCGCTGGTCGCCATGATCGACGAAGCGGTCCGGCAGGCCGAGATGCAGGATCGGTCGGACGATGCCGGCCGCGGCGAGCGCCTCGGAGACGGCGGCACCCGCACCGCCGCTCACCACGTGCTCTTCGACGGTCACGAAGGCTTCGTGGCTGCGGGCAAGCTCGTCGAGAAGCTGGATGTCGATCGGCTTGACGAAGCGCATGTTCACCACCGTCGCATCCAGTGCATCGCCGGCACCGATGCAGTCGGCGAGGACGGTTCCGAAGGCGAGGATCGCGAGCCGTCGCCCCTGCCGCCGGACCTCGCCCCTGCCGACCGGGATCTCGGCCATGTCCTTGCGCACCGCCGCCCCGATGCCGGCCCCGCGCGGATACCTGACCGCCGAAGGTCCGTCGTGACGGAACGCGGTGAACAGCATCTGCCGGCACTCGTCCTCGTCGCTCGGGGCGAGCACGATCATGTTCGGAATGCAGCGCAGGTAGGCATGGTCGTAGGCGCCGGCATGCGTCGCACCGTCGGCCCCGACGATGCCGGCGCGATCGATCGCGAACAGCACGGGCAGGTTCTGCAGCGCGACATCGTGGATCAGCTGGTCGTAGCCACGCTGCAGGAAGGTGCTGTAGATCGCGACGACCGGCTTCATGCCCTCGCAGGCAAGCCCGGCGGCGAAGGTCACGGCGTGCTGCTCGGCGATGCCGACATCGAAGTAGCGCTTCGGATAGCGGCGCTCGAACTCGACCAGGCCGGAGCCCTCGCGCATCGCCGGGGTGATCGCGACCAGCCGCTCGTCGAGCGCCGCCATGTCGCAGACCCAGTCCGAGAAGACCTGGGTGAAGGTGGTCCGCGGACGACCCGATGGTTCGATCCCCTTGTCGGGATCGAACTTGCCCGGCCCGTGATACAGGACCGGGTCGACTTCGGCCAGCTTGTAGCCGTGCCCCTTGCGGGTGACGATGTGCAGGAACTGCGGCCCGCGCAGCTCGCGCAGGTTCTGCAGCGTCGGCACCAGGGCGTCGAGGTCGTGGCCGTCGATCGGACCCACGTAGTGGAACCCGAACTCCTCGAACATCGTTCCCGGGACGACCAGCCCCTTGGCATGCTCCTCGAGCTTGCGGGCCAGCTCCATCATCGGCGGGACGGCCGACAGGACGGCACGGCCGACGTCCTTGACCTGGGCATAGAACTTGCCCGAGAGCAGCCGCGCGAAATAGTGGTTCAGCGCACCGACCGCCGGCGAGATCGACATGTCGTTGTCGTTGAGGATCACCAGCAGATCGATGTCGGGCGTCACGCCGGCGTTGTTCAGTGCCTCGAAGGCCATGCCGGCGCTCATCGCGCCATCGCCGATCACCGCGACGTGGCGCCGGCGGCCCGGGCCGGTGTTCTCGCCGGTATTGCGGGCAGCCACCGCCATGCCCAGCGCCGCCGAGATCGAGGTCGACGAATGCGCCGTACCGAAGTGGTCGTAGGGTGACTCGTCGCGCTTCGGGAAGCCGCTGATGCCGCCCTGCTGGCGCAGGCTGCCCATGCGCTCCCGGCGGCCGGTCAGGATCTTGTGCGGATAGCTCTGGTGCCCGACGTCCCAGACGAGACGGTCGCGCGGCGTGTCGAACACATAGTGAAGCGCGATCGCGAGCTCGACGGTACCGAGGTTGGACGACAGGTGCCCGCCGGTGCGAGCGACGGAATCGATGATGAATCTGCGCAATTCATCGGCAAGCGGCCTGAGTCGATCCCGGCCGAGCTGACGGAGATCCCGCGGATCGTCGATGGTCTCGAGCAATGCATGTGACGCCACGCCTCGCCTCCGGTTCAGGACTTGCGCAACACGATGAGATCCGCGAGCTGCGCAAGGCGACCCGCCCTCTCGCCGAAGCCCGCGAGCGCGCGATGCGCCTCGTCGCGCAGGGCCATGGCGAGGGAGCGCGCCTCGTCGAGCCCCATCGCCGATACGTAGGTCGGCTTGCCGGCTTCGCCGTCCTTGCCGGCCGTCTTGCCGAGGGTCGCGCTGTCGCCCTCGACATCGAGGACGTCATCGATGACCTGGAAGGCGAGGCCGACCGCATCGGCGTACGCATCGAGCGCGCGGCCGCCGGCCTCGTCGCCGCTGACCGCGGGCCCCGCCATCCAGCCCAGGCGGACCGAGGCGCGCAGCAGGGCGCCGGTCTTGCGCCGGTGCATCTGCTCGAGCGCCTCGCGCTCGAGGCGGCGCCCCACCGATTCGATGTCGATCGCCTGGCCGCCGACCATGCCGGCCGAACCGGCGGCGGCGGCCAGCTCCGTCACGAGCGCCGCCGTCGGCAGCCCGGGCTCGGCCAGCCCGGCCCGGCCGAGCAGGCCGAATGCCAGCGCCTGCAGGCCATCGCCGACCAGCATCGCGAGCGGCTCGTCGAAGGCGACGTGGACCGTGGGCCGGCCGCGGCGCAGATCGTCGTCGTCCATGCACGGCAGATCGTCATGGACCAGGGAATAGGCATGGATCAGCTCCACCGCGCAGGCCGCGGCCGACGTGGCCTGCGCGCTCGCGCCCGAGAGCTCGGCGCTCGCGTGCACCAGCAGGGGCCGGATCCGCTTGCCGCCGCCGAGACTCGCGTAGCGCATCGCCTCGTGCAGCCGGGCCGGGACGGCATCGGCCGGGGGCAGCGCATCGGCCAGCGCGGCCTCCACCCGGGCAGCGGTATCCCGGCACCAGGTCGCGAAATCCGGTGTTCCCGCTTCGGCCTGCGCCCCAGGAGTCTGCGCGGCAGAAACATCGCCGGCTGCAACGCGCGAGAAAACGGTCCATCGCGGCGCTGCCTCCTGCGCCCAGGGGGCCACCCTGGGCTTGTCGGCACCGCCACGCTGGCCTCGTTTTTCGCCCGTTTCGCTTCGACGGCTTCTGCCGCGCAGACTCCTATCGCTCGTCATCGCCCTCGCCCCCGAGCGGCTTGAGGAGATCGGCCTCGAGGATGCGGACCTGCTGCTGGATCACCGCGAGGCTTTCGCGGCAACGCGCGACCAGCTCCGCCCCGCGACGATAGGCGGCAAGCGATTCCTCGAGGCTGAGGGTGCCGGCCTCCATCCGCTCGACGATGGCTTCGAGCTCGCTCACCGCGGCTTCGAACGCGATCGGCTCGGCCGATGCGGCAGAGGCCTGGTCGGGGGTGGCGGGTTCCTGGGATCTGCTGGGCATGGATTCGGGTCGACGATGGCCGCGGCGGCTGCGCGTCTCGCGCGGCGCCCAGCACTCCTGAAGAATGGATTTTACTGCGATCGGCACCGGACCTGTCGCAAGCCCCCGGGAAGGCTCCGTCAGGCCCTCGTGCCCGCCCCCGGGGCATGGCATTTCGGGTATCCTTGGCCCCCTTCGAGCCGGGAGCCCGCCTTGCGCGGCGCGCTCGCCCGGCGTGGCTTGATCCCGTCCTTCGATCTTTCTGGAGGATCAGAATGTCGGATCTGGGTCGGCGCGAGCTGCTGACGCCCTCGCGCGCGCAACTCCCCGTTTCCGCCTACTTCGACGACGCCCTCCTCGCCCGGGAACTCGAGATCCTGTTCCGACGCGGGCCGGGCTACGTCGGCCATGAACTGATGGTCCCCGAACCGGGTGACTACCAGACCCTGGCCGCCGAGCACGAGGGCCGGGTGCTCGTGCGCAGCGAGCGCGACGTGGAGCTGCTCTCGAACGTCTGCCGCCATCGTCAAGCGATCATGCTCAACGGCCGCGGCAACACCGGCAACATCGTGTGCCCTCTGCATCGCTGGACCTACAACCTGCGCGGCGAGCTGCTGGGCGCCCCGCATTTTCGCGATCAGCCCTGCGCGAGCCTCGCCCGCAGTCCGCTGCAGAGCTGGCGCGGCATGCTGTTCGACGGGCCGCGCGACATCGCCGCCGACCTGCAGGCGGTCGGGCTCGAGGACACGATCGACTTCGGCGGGTTCATGCTGAGCCATGTCGAGATCCACGAGTGCGAATACAACTGGAAGACCTTCCTCGAGGTCTACCTGGAGGACTACCACGTCGGGCCGTTCCATCCCGGGCTCGGAAAGTTCGTTTCCTGCGACGACCTCGAATGGACCTTCGGCGACTGGTTCTCGGTCCAGACGGTCGGCCTGCACGAAGGCCTGCGCAAGCCGGGCTCGCCCGCCTACCGGCGCTGGCACGAGGAAGTGATCCGCAACTGCAACGGCGAGCTGCCGCGCTTCGGGGCCGTCTGGCTCGCCTACTATCCGAACATCATGGTGGAGTACTACCCCAACGTACTCGTCATCTCGAGCCTGATTCCGCGCGGGCCGCAGCGCACCACGAACATCGTCGAGTTCTACTATCCCGAGGAGATCGCGCTCTTCGAGCCCGACTTCGTGGCCGCCGAGCGCGCCGCCTACATGGAGACCTGCGTCGAGGACGACGAGATCGCCCTGCGGATGGACGCCGGCCGCCGCGCCCTGCTCGCCCGCGGGCGCAACGAGACCGGCCCGTACCAGAGCCCGATGGAGGACGGCATGCAGCACTTCCACGAGTTCTATCGCCGCCACATCGATCTCGGAGACCGCTGATGCGCTGGACCACCCTGATCGAGGTCGAGGAACTCGCGATGCGCCTGGACGACTGCATCGTCGTCGATTGCCGCCACGATCTCGCCGACCCCGATGCCGGCCATCGCGCCTGGCGGGCAGGCCGGATTCCCGGTGCCCGTTTTTTGCACCAGGACCACGATCTTGCCAGCCCGGTGGGACCACGCACCGGCCGCCATCCTCTGCCGGACCCGGCGAAGCTGCGTCGCCTGCTGGGTGATATCGGGCTCGATGAAGGCAGGCAACTCGTCGCCTACGACAACGCCGGCGGCGCGACGGCTGCCCGGCTCTGGTGGCTTGCCCGCTCGATCGGCCATGAAGCGGTCGCCGTGCTCGACGGCGGCCTGGGCGCATGGCAGGCGGCCGGCTATCCGGTCGAGAGCGGCGAAGCCACGGCTCCGCGGCGCGCACCGGCCGACCCCGGGCAGCGCGAACCGCTGGCGCGCTGGGTGGACGTCGATGCGATCGAGCGCAACCTCTCGCAGCCGTCGCTGACCTTGATCGATGCGCGCACTGCCGAGCGCTACCGGGGAGAGGCCGAGCCGATCGATCCGGTGGCCGGGCATATCCCGGGCGCGCTGAGCCGTCCGCTCGCCCTGAATCTGCGCCCCGACGGACGCTTCCTGCCCGCTCCCATCCTGCGACAGGCCTTCACCGACCTCCTCGGCGACCGCCCGCCGAAAGCCGTCGTCCACTACTGCGGTTCCGGGGTCAGCGCCTGCCAGAACCTGCTCGCGATGGAGCACGCCGGCCTGCACGGGTCGATGCTGTACCCCGGCTCATGGAGCCAGTGGTGCAGTGACCCGGCCCGCCCCGTGGCCACCGGCGAAGGCACCTAGACTCCATTCGATTTCATCCAGGCGAGGCAACGGCGCCAGCCGTCGGCCGCGGCCTCCGCCCGGTAGCTGGGTCGGTAGTCGGCGTGGAAGGCGTGCGGCGCCTCCGGATAGACCACGAACTCCGATGCCCTGGCGGCCGCGCCACCGGCGGCGAGTCGCCGTTTCATCTCCTCGACCGTGTCGAGCGGAATGCCCTGGTCGGCACCACCGTACAGGCCCAGCACCGGCGCATGGAGCGAGGCGGCGACGTCGGCCGGGTGCTTCGGCGTGTTCCCGGTCGGCTCCGATACCAGCCGGCCATACCATGCCACGCCGGCCTTCAGCTTCGGCTGGTGGGCCGAGTAGAGCCAGACGATGCGCCCACCCCAGCAGAATCCGGTGATGCCGAGCCTGCTCGCGTCCGCATCCTGGCCGCCGGCCCACTGCACCACCGCATCGAGATCGCCCATGACCTGCGCGTCGGGCACCTTCGAGACGATCTTGCTGACCAGCTCGGGAATCGACGATTCCGCGCTCGGATCGCCCTGCCGGAAATAGAGCTCCGGCGCGACCGCCATGTAGCCCTCGCGGGCGAAGCGGCGACAGACGTCGCGGATGTGCTCATGGACGCCGAAGATCTCCTGGATGACCAGCACCACCGGAACGCCGCTGCGCCCCTCGGGCCGGGCCCAGTAGACGGGAAGGCCGTCGGCCCCCACCGGCACCCGCGCCGAGCCGGTCGCGAGCCCCGTATCGGGCGTGGTGATCGTCTGCGCCAGCAACGTCCCGGTGGGTGCCACCGCCACCGCGAATCCGCCCGCGATCGAACCGAGCATGAAGCCCCGACGGTCGATCGGCGACCCGGGGGCAAGCGATTGCAGTTCTTCCTGGATGTGCATCTCGAACCTCCTGCCTGAATCGGAGTGGTCAACGACGCCGACAGGCGGCGCCCGGACCTCAGTGTGCCTTGTCCCAGTCGGGACCGACACCCGTTTCGACCACAAGGGGCACCGACAGGGTCGCCACGCCGGTCATGAGCTCGGGAATCCTTGCCCGGACATCGTCGAGCTCGGCCTGCGGCACCTCGAGCACGAGCTCGTCATGCACCTGCATGACGAGGCGGGTTCGCGCCCCGGTGCCGTCGAGCCAGTCCTGCACCGCGATCATCGCCATCTTGATGAGATCGGCGGCAGTGCCCTGCATCGGGGCGTTGATCGCCGCCCGCTCGGCCGCCTGGCGGCGCGGCCCGTTCGGACTGTTGATCTCGGCAAGCCAGAGGCGCCGGCCGAACACCGTCTCCACATAGCCTTGCGCCTTCGCGAGACGCCGGGTCTCGTCCATGTAGGCGGCCACCCCGGGGTAGCGGCTGAAATAGCGCTCGATGTAGGTCTTGGCCGCGTCGCGCTCGATGCCGAGGTTGCTGGCGAGGCCGTAGGCGCTCATGCCGTAGATCAGCCCGAAATTGATCACCTTGGCGAGCCGGCGCTGGTCGGCGCCGACCTCCTCGGGCGGAACGCCGAAGATCTCGCCGGCGGTCGCCCGGTGGATGTCCAGGCCCTGCTCGAAGGCACTGCGCAGGCTCGCATCGCCCGAGATGTGCGCCATGATCCGCAGCTCGATCTGCGAATAGTCGCAGGACACGATCACCGAACCGGGCGATGCCACGAAGGCCTCGCGGATGCGGCGTCCCTCCGGGGTCCGGATCGGGATGTTCTGCAGGTTCGGGTCGGTCGAGGCGAGTCGCCCGGTCACCGCGGTCGCCTGCGAGTAGTTGGTATGGACCCGCCCCGTGCGCGGATCGATCATGCGCGGCAGCTTGTCGGTATAGGTGCTCTTCAACTTCGCGACACCGCGGTACTCGAGCACGAGCCGCGGCAGCGGATAGTCCTCGGCGAGCCTGCCCAGCACTTCCTCGTCGGTGGACGGGCTGCCGCTGGCGGTTTTCTTGTGAACCGGCAGGGCGAGGCGATCGAAGAGGATCTCGCCGAGCTGCTTCGGGGAATTCAGGTTGAACGCCTGGCCGGCGGCCTCGTGGGCCTTCTGCTCGAGCGCGAGCATCTGTCGTCCGAGCGAATCCGATTGCGCGACCAGGGCGTCGGCATCGATCAGCACGCCATTGCGCTCGACGCGCTGCAGCACCCGCATCGTCGGCATCTCGATGTCCCGGTAGATCCGCAACAGACGCTCGTCGGCCGCGATGTCGGGGTACAGCCGCAGGTGCAGCTGCAGGGTCACGTCGGCGTCCTCGGCCGCATACGCCGTCGCCCGTTCGATCTCCACCTGGGAGAACGGGATCTGCTTCGCCCCCTTGCCCGCCACTTCCGCGTAGGTGATCGTGCGCCGGTCGAGATGGCGGGCGGCGAGCGAGTCCATGTCGTGCGAGCGATGCGCCTCCAGCACATAGCTCTGCAGCAGGGTGTCGTGCTCGATGCCGGCGAGCCTGACGCCGTGATTCTCGAGCACATGCATGTCGTACTTGAGGTTCTGGCCGACCTTCTTCGCCGCCGGATCCTCGAGCCAGTCGCGCAGCCGGCCCAGCACCTCGTCGACCGACAGCTGCTGCAGTGCGCCGGCGTAGTCGTGGCCCATCGGCACGTAGCAGGCCCTGCCCGGCTCGATCGACAGGGACAGGCCGACCAGGCGGGCGAGCATCGGATCGAGCGAGGTGGTCTCGGTGTCGAAGGCCACCAGCGCGGCGCCCCGGATCATCGCGATCCAGCGATCGAGGTCGGCCATCGCGAGGATCGTCTCGTATTCCGGCGCGGCTTCGTCGGCATCCGCCGCCGGAGCTGTCCCGGTCCCGGTATCGGCGGCCGCGAGCTTGTCCTCGACGTCGCGCAGCCAGGTCCGGAAGCTGCAGCGCTCGAAGAGCGTCCGCAGCTCGGCCGGGGACTCGTCGGCGAAGCCGAGGCCGCCGTCGAGATCGGCGATCTCGGCCGGCAGCTCGCAGTCGAGCTTGACCGTCACCAGCTCCCGGGCGACGGGCAGCCAGTCGAGGGCGGCGCGCAGGTTCTCGCCGACCTTGCCCGGAATCTCGTCGGCATGGGCGATGATCCCGTCGAGCGAGCCGTATTTCCCCAGCCACTTCACGGCCGTCTTGGGGCCCACCTTGTCGACGCCGGGAACGTTGTCGACCGCATCGCCCACCAGGGAGAGCCAGTCCACGATCCTGGAGGGCGGCACGCCGAACTTCGCCTCGACCGCCGCCGGGTCGAGCCACTCGATGGCCCCGACGTCGCGGGGCATGGTGTTGAACAGGGTCACCCGCTCGTCGACGAGCTGGGCTAGATCCTTGTCGCCGGTCGACACCAGGGTCCGGTCGCCCCGGGCGGTGGCCCGGGCCGCCAGGGTCCCGATGACGTCGTCGGCCTCGAGCCCGGGCAGCATCACCAGTGGCCAGCCGAGCGCCCTCACCAACTCATGGATGACCGGGATCTGGCGACGCAGGTCCTCGGGCATCGCCGCCCGGTTCGCCTTGTATTCCGGATAGATGTCGTCGCGGAAGGTCTTGCCCGGGGGATCGAAGACGACGGCCCCGTGGGTGGCGCCGCGATTCAATTTTGCGTCGGCGCGCAGACGCCGTAGCATTGCGACCATGCCGTAGATCGCACCGGTCGGTTCGCCGTCCCGGCTGCGCATGTCGGGCAACGCATGAAAGGCGCGGTAGAGAAAACTGGACCCGTCGACCAGCAGGAGCGTTTTTTCGGTCATGTCCCGTAGCAAGCATATTCCGCAACTGCGAGAGATCGCGAGCAGCGAGCGGTCGACCACGCTCAAGGCGCGCGAGTCGTGGCATATCCTCGGGATTATCTCAGAGTTCATCGAGGCGACCGAGAAACTCGCCTCGATCCGCCCGGCGGTGTCCATCTTCGGCAGCGCCCGGATTCCGCCGGGTCATCGCTGGTACGAGACGACCGTCGAGATCTCGCGCCGGCTCTCGGATGCCGGCTTCGCGGTGGTCTCGGGCGGCGGCCCGGGCATCATGGAAGCGGCCAACCGGGGCGCCCACGAAGGCGCATCCCCGTCGATCGGGCTCAACATCCAGCTTCCCTTCGAGACCCACGGCAATCCCTACCAGGATGTCTCGCTGAACTTCCGCCATTTCTTCGCGCGCAAGGTCGCGTTCGCCAAGTACGCGACCGCCTTCGTCGCGGTGCCGGGCGGCTTCGGCACCCTGGACGAGCTCTTCGAGGTCCTGACCCTGATCCAGACCGGGATGGGCCGCCGCATCCCGGTGATCCTGATCGACTCCGCCTACTGGGGCGGCCTGATCGACTGGATGCGCGGGTCGCTGCTCGCCCATGGCATGATCGCGGCTGAAGACATCGACCTGATCGAGATCACCGACGACCCCGCACGGGTCGTCGATGCGATCTTCGACTTCTACCAGAAGCGCGGCTTCGAGACGACGTCCGAAGAACGCCAGTCCCTTCTCTACCTCTGAGCCGGCTCCGGCCGGCCCGATGCTGCGATGGCGGTGTTCACCCAGGTTTCTGCCGATGAGCTTACCCGCTGGCTCGAAGGCTACGAGCTCGGCAGGCTGATCCGGTTCGAGGGCATCGCCTCGGGCATCGAGAACAGCAACTTCTTCGTCGACACCGATGCGGGGCGCTTCGTGCTCACCCTGTTCGAGGTGCTAGGCGCCGATCAGCTGCCGTTCTACCTGCGCCTGATGCAGCATCTGGCCGCCCGCGGCATCCCCTGTCCCGATCCGGTGCCCGATCGCGGCGGACGGCTGTTCGGCAGCCTCAACGGCAGGCCGGCGGCGCTGGTCACCCGGCTTGCCGGTCATGTCGAGATGGATCCCGGCCCCAGGCACTGCGCGCTGATCGGCACGCTGACCGCCCGGATGCATGCGGCGGCGGCCGATTTCGAGGGTGGCCTGCCGAACCTGCGCGGCCTGCCCTGGTGGTTCGAGGTGGCGCCGGCGGTACGCCCCTTCCTCGATGCCGGCCAGCGCCGCATCCTCGATGACGAGCTCCTCGCCCAGCGGCGCTTCGCCGCGACCCCCGCCTACCGCGCGCTCGGCCGCAGCCCGGTGCATGCGGACCTGTTCCGCGACAACGTCCTTTTCGAGGCCCCGCCCGACGGCCCGCGGCTCGGCGGGGTGATCGACTTCTATTTCGCCGGCGTCGACACCTGGCTCTACGACCTGGCCGTCGCCGTCAACGACTGGTGCATCGACGAGGACAGCGGCGCGCTCGAGCCGGCGCGCGCCGATGCGATGCTTGCCGCCTACCGGGCCGAACGTGCTTTCACCGAGGCAGAGCTCGAGGCCTGGCCGATGATGCTGCGGGCCGCGGCCTTGCGCTTCTGGCTGTCGAGACTCTTCGACTACCATCGGCCGCGGCCGGCGGAGATGGTCACACCGAAGGATCCCTCCCACTTCGAGCGGATCCTGCGCGCTCGCCGGTCCAGGGAGGGGCGTATCCACGCCCTTCCCGCCTGACGCCAGATGCAGGTCCGCCGGGTTGCCGCGGCACAGGGCTGGCGCTGGGTGGTCGGCGGCTTCCGCCTGCTGGCGGCCAGGCCGCTCGCCCTGCTCGCCCTGCTCGTCTTCGACGTGTTCCTGCTCCTGCTGCCCTCGATCCTGCCCCTGATCGGGCCGCTGATGCCGACCCTGCTCACCCCGGTGTTCGGGGTCGGGCTGATGGTCGCGATGCGCGCCACCGACCGTGGCGGCAACCCGGCGCCGCAGATGCTGTTCGCTGCCTTCGGCGACGAAGGCGGGAACGCCTGGCGCAACCTGCTGATACTGGGCGCATTCAACGCGATAGCGACCATGGCCGCGATCACGCTGACCGCGCTCGCCGACGGCGGCAGCCTGCTCGGATCGGTGACCGGACTGGAGGGCGGCGAAGCCCCCGCCGGCGGCCCAGGGGAGAACGGCCAGGCCGACGATCCGGCGGGAACGGGCCTCGTCCTGCCCGACATATCGCTCGCGCTGCTCTTCTTCCTGCTGCTTCTGGTGCCGATCCAGGCCGCATCGTGGTATGCGCCGCTCTTCATCGCCTGGCACCGGATCCCGGTCGCGAAGTCGCTCTTCTTCAGCCTCGTCGCAGTGTGGCGCAACAAGGCCGCCTTCGGCGTCTACGTGGCTTCCTGGATCGCCGCGGTATTCGGCATCTCGACCATCGTCACGTCGCTGACCCTCGTGACGGGCGTCACGACGATCACGTCGATGCTCGTCTTCTTCGCATCGCTGGCGATCCTGACCGCGATGTACGGCTCGGTCTGGCTGAGCTACCGGGACGTGATCGAAGCCGACACCCCGACGGACGTCGTCCCGCCGGGGGAACTCACAGGGGAGTGAGCTTCGCGACCGACAGGGCGAGCCACTTGATGCCGGACGGGCCGAAGTTGATCTGTGCCCGCGCATCGTCCCCCCGACCCTCGATCTCCATCACCACGCCTTCGCCGAACCGGGCGTGCTCGACCGCCTGGCCGATCCGCAGGCCGGTGCCGCGATCCCGGGTGGCCGGGCTTCCGCTGCCGGCCGGCACGCTGCGCGCCGGCCAGCCGGTGGCATCGTGCCAGGTGCCCATCCGGCCCGTGCCGCGCGGCGTCAGCCACTTGAGCGATTCCGGCGGCAGCTCGTCGATGAAGCGGGACTTCAGTCCGTAGCGTGTCTGCCCGTGGAGCATGCGGGTCTGGGAATACGACAGGTAGAGCCGCTCGCGCGCCCGGGTGATCGCCACATACATCAGGCGGCGCTCCTCCTCGAGACCGCCGGGCTCGGCCGACGAATTCTCGTGCGGGAACAGGCCCTCCTCGAGGCCGGTCATGAAGACGACCCGAAA
This sequence comes from Burkholderiaceae bacterium, assembly GCA_023954135.1. GTDB lineage: Bacteria > Pseudomonadota > Gammaproteobacteria > Burkholderiales > Burkholderiaceae_E > JAMLIN01. The sequence goes on from JAMLIN010000010.1 coordinate 30,034, forward strand.
CTCCAGACCCTTGGCGGAGTGGACGGTCATGAGCTGCAGGGCATCGGCGCCCTCCCCGGCCTGGTTCTCGCCGGCCGCGAGCGAGGCATGGCCGAGAAATTCGGCAAGCGGGGTCGAGCGCGCGCCGTCCGGGCCTGCCGCATCGAGCACGTCGACGCCATCACCGGCCGCCGCCAGCAGGCCATCGGCGGGGACATCGGCGATCGCCACGCCGGCGTTGGCCGGCACGTCCTGACCTATTCCCTCCTCGGCGAGGAAGGCGACCGCCGCATTGACCAGCTCGCGCAGGTTCTCGAGGCGTTCCTCGCCCTCGCGCTCGTTCTCGTAATGCTGGCGCAGGCCACTGCGCTGGACGACCTGCTCGATCAGGGCCGGCAGCGGAAGCTCACGGGTTTCGGTCGCCAGCCCGTCGATCAGCCCGATGAAGGTCGACAGCCGGCTGCCCGCCGCCCCACCGAGGCTGGCGCAGGCGTCGCGCAGGCTGCAGCCCGCGCTGGCGGCCACATCGCCCAGGGCCTCGAGGCTACGGGCACCAATGCCGCGCGCCGGGAAATTGACGACCCGCAGGAAGGCGCCGTCGTCGTGGGGATTGGCGATCAGGCGCAGGTAGGCGAGCGCATGCTTGATCTCGGCCCGCTCGAAGAAGCGCAAGCCCCCATACACCCGGTACGGAATGCCCTGGGCGACCAGGGCATGCTCGATGACCCGCGACTGGGCGTTCGAGCGGTAGAGCACCGCGATGTCGCTGCGCATCCCCCCTTCGGCGACCAGGCTGCGGACCTCCTCCACCAGCCATCGCGCTTCGAGCGCGTCGCTCATCGCCTCGTAGACGCGCACCGGCTCGCCCTCGCCGGCATCGGTCCAGAGATTCTTGCCCAGGCGCGACTCGTTGTTGCGGATGAGCCGGTTCGCGCAGTCGAGGATATGGCCGTGCGACCGATAGTTCTGCTCGAGCTTGATCAGGTTGCGGACCTGGAACTCGCGCTCGAAGGCCGCCATGTTCCCGACGTTGGCGCCGCGGAACGCGTAGATGCTCTGGTCGTCGTCGCCGACGGCGAAGATCGCGTTGTCGGTACCTGCCAGCAGCTTGAGCCAGCGGTACTGCAGCACATTGGTGTCCTGGAATTCGTCGACGAGGATGTGCCGGAACCGAGCCTGGTAGTGCTCGCGCAGCAACTGGTTGCGCCCGAGCAGCTCGAACGAGCGCAGCAGCAGCTCGGCGAAGTCGACCACCCCTTCGCGCTGGCACTGGGCGTCGTACTCGGCGTAGAGCTCGACGTAGTGCCGGTTGATGTCGTCGACGACCTCGACGTCGGGCGCGCGCAGGCCCTGCTCCTTCGCGGAGTTGACGAAGTACTGGATGTTGCGCGGCGGATAGCGCTCGTCGTCGACGCCGAGGCGCTTGCACATCCGCTTGATCGCGCCCAGCTGGTCCGCCGAATCGAGGATCTGGAAGGTCTGCGGCAGGGCCGCATCGCGGTGATGCGCCCGCAGCATCCGGTTGCAGAGCCCGTGGAAGGTGCCGATCCACATGCCGCGGGTGCTGATCGGCAGCATCGCCGCGAGCCGGGTGTTCATCTCGCGGGCGGCCTTGTTGGTGAAGGTCACCGCGAGCACACCCTGCGGGCTCGCCTGGCCGGTGGCGATCAGCCAGGCGATCCGGGTGGTGAGGACCCGCGTCTTGCCGCTGCCCGCGCCGGCGAGGATCAGCGCGTGCTGCGCGGGCAGGGTGACGGCGTTGCGCTGAGGCTCGTTGAGCGAATCGAGGAAGCGTTGCATGGCCTGTGATTTTACACAGGGGCACAGCGGGCCAATGTGAACCTCAGGCTCTGTTCGCTTCGGTCAGGAGGCCGATGACGCACACCGGCCCGGCCAGCCAGGCGAGCGATGTTGCCGGCCAGGCGAGGCCCTGCCCGAGCAATGCCAGGGGCACCACCCCGACGAGCAGGATCGACTGCCAGCGCCGAGGCCCGCCGACCAGGCGGATGCCGAGCGCGACGCCGAGCAGGACACCGGCGATCCCGCCGATCACCGGCGCCGCGGCGGCCGGAACCAGGCCGGCCAATGTCGCGGCCCCGGCGGCCATCGCGTCGACCGAACCGGCGACCCGGGACCGCGGCCCCTCGCCGGCCCAGTCGAGGACGGCGGCAGCGCCACCGATACAGGCGAGCACCGCGAGGCTCATCGTGACCGACACCGGCGCCCCGAGCCAGAGCGCGGCCCCGGCAAGGCCCGGCGCCACGAACCCGCCCCAGAAGCGCCCGCCGTCGGCCCGTCGCCGTACGTAGCAGCCGAAGCCGGCCAGCAGGAGCGCCAGGCCGAATCCGAACCACCAGTTCGGGCTCGGTGTCCCGCCATGGGCAAGGCGCGACATGAAGAGCCACAACGCCAGGGCGCCGCCCGCGGCGGGCAGCGCAGCGATCCGCCAGGACGACGCCGGCAGAGGCAGGGGGGAAGGCGATCTGTTCATTCCCTCATTGTCCGATAAACCGGAATGTGTGAGAGTCGCAGCGCAGTCGAGCACAGGAGGAGACCAGGTCATGCAGACGGACATACTGTCCCAGATACGCCGGCACGCCCGCGAGCAGGGCGATGCGATCGCGTTCATCGCGCCGCACCGGCACTGGACCTTCGGCGATCTCGACACCGAGTCGAACCGGATCGCACAGGGCCTGCGCTCGCTGGGCATCGGGCCCGGCGACCGGGTGGCGGCACTCACCAAGCATACCGGCGAGTGCCTCGCGCTGATGGTGGGCGTCAACAAGGTCGGCGCAGTCTGCATGCCGGTCAACTGGCGGCTCGCCCCGCCCGAGATCGCCTATATCCTGGACAACGGACACGCGAAGCTGCTGATGCGCGACACCGAGTTCGTCGATGCCTGCGAGCAACTCTCGGTCCCGAGCCTCGCCATGACGGTCGGCACGCTGGAAGCCGCCGCCGGCCGGCCGGCCCTGCTCGAATGGGCCGCCGGCTTCCCCGCCGAGGACACCGGCCGGCAGGCGAACATGCGGGACACCGCGCTGCAGCTCTATTCCTCCGGCACGACCGGCCTGCCCAAGGGGGTCGAGCTCTCCTACGCCAACCTCGAGGCCGGGCTGCTGGGCAGCATTCCCGCCGAGATCGGCTATACCGGCCCTCCGGGGGTCTTTCTCAATGCCCTGCCGACCTTCCATATCGCCGGCATCGGGGTCGCGGCCCTCACCGCCTCGCTCGGCGGCCTCTCCGTCCTCTATCCCGACTTCAATCCACCGGCAATCCTCGATGCGATCCCCGAGCACAGAGTCACCCATACCTTCCTGGTGCCGGCGATGATCCAGTTCCTGCTCCAGGTCCCCGGCATCGAGGCGAAGGACTTCTCCAGCCTGCACACCATCTCGTACGGTGCATCGCCGATCACCGAGCGGGTGCTGGTGGACGCGATCAGGGTCTTCGGCTGCCGTTTCGTCCAGGTCTACGGCCTGACCGAGACGACCGGCGCGGTCACCGCGCTTTCCCACGAGGACCATGTCACCGAAGGGCCGAAACGCGACCTGTTGCGCTCGGCCGGCCGGGCGATGCTCGGCGTCCAGGTCAAGGTGGTCGACGTCGCCACCGGCGAGTCCCTGCCCGACGGCGAGGTCGGCGAGGTCTGGATCCACACGAAGCAGAACATGATCGGCTACTGGGGGAACCCACGGGCGAGCGCGGATGCGATCGTCGATCGCACCGACGACGACCCGGGCTGGCTGCGTACCGGCGATGCCGGCTTCATGCGCGACGGCTACCTGTTCCTGCACGACAGGATGAAGGACATGATCGTCTCCGGCGGCGAGAACATCTACCCGGCGGAAGTCGAGAACGCCCTGATGCAGCACCCGGCGGTGGCCGATGGCGCCGTCATCGGGGTCCCCGACGACCAGTGGGGCGAGCAGGTCAAGGCGATCGTGGTGGTGAAGCCCGGCGAGGCCGCCGACGCTGCCGGGATCATCGGCTTCATGCGCGAGCGCATCGCCCACTTCAAGTGCCCGAAGACGGTCGATTTCGTCGAGGCGATCCCGCGCAACCCGAGCGGCAAGATCCTCAAGCGCGTGCTGCGTGCGCCCTACTGGGAAGACCGCGACCGCGCCATCTGATCCGGCTTCGCATGCGGGCACATGGCCGCGTTGGGGCGCCTTGCCGTACGACCGTACTGTCTGCGGCGCCCCGTCTTGCCCTGCACCCGCATGCGAAGCCGTGCGGCTGCGGGTGGCGGTCCGCTATCATCGGCGGCCTCTACCCGAGCGAACCATGGCGAACCAACTGATCCTGACCCTCTCCTGTCCCGACCGCCGCGGCATCGTCCACGCGGTATCGGGCTTCCTGCTCGAGCACGGCAACAACATCGTCGAGGCGCGCCAGTTCGAGGACCGCTCGACCGGCCTGTTCTTCATGCGGGTGCAATTCAGCGCCGATGACGGCGCCTCGACGGGCGACTTCGCCGACGAGTTCGCCTCGATCGCGGCGCGCTTCGAGATGCGCTTCGCGTTTCGCGAGGCGGGCCGGCCGGTACCCACCGCGATCATGGTGTCGCGCCAGGGACACTGCCTGAACGACCTGCTGTTTCGCTGGAAATCGGGGCTGCTGCCGATCGACATCCGGGCGATCGTGTCGAATCATCGCGACTTCTACCAGCTCGCCGCGTCCTACAACATCCCCTTTCACGAGATCCCGGTCAGCGCGGCAACCAAGCCTCGTGCGGAATCCCGGCTGGTGGAGATACTGGAAGCCGAAGCCGTCGAGCTGGTGGTGCTGGCGCGCTACATGCAGGTGCTCTCGGACGGCCTGTGCGAGCGCCTCGCCGGACGCGCGATCAACATCCATCATTCCTTCCTGCCGAGCTTCAAGGGCGCGCGCCCCTACCAGCAGGCCCATGATCGCGGCGTCAAGCTGATCGGGGCGACGGCCCACTATGTCACCGCCAGGCTCGACGAGGGACCCATCATCGAGCAGGAGATCGAGCGGGTCGATCACTCGATGGATGTCGCGACGCTCTCCGCCATCGGACGCGACGTCGAGAGCGTCGCCCTCGCCCGGGCGGTGAAGTGGCATGCCGAGCACCGCATCCTTCTCAATGGCGCGAAAACCGTGATCTTCCGTTAGTTGGCGGGTTCTCCTACCACTCGAGGGTGAGGGACATGGCGTCGGCGGCGCTGCGGATCTCGGGAACGAAGTCGAGCACCTGCGCGAGGCTGGTGCGCTCGAGCGGCGCATGGACCGAGATCGCCGCCACGATCGCGCCTTCCGAATTGCGCACCGGCAAGGCAACGCCGCAGATGCCCGGGAGATACTCCTCGTTGTCGATCGAATGGCCGCGCTGGCGGATCGACTCGAGCTCGAGCAGCAGCGCGGACGGATCGACCTGGGTGCGCGCGGTATAGCTGACCAGCGGCGAGACACGCACGAAGCGCTCGCGTGCCCGCCTCGGCATGGCCGACAGGAACAGCTTGCCGCTGGCCGAGGCGTGCATCGGTGCGCAGGAACCGGCCGAGAAGCTCGCCTTCAGCGGCCAGGCGACCTCGACGCGATCGAGGTAGAGCACGCTGTTGCCCTGCGGCACGGTCAGGTTGCAGGTCTCGCCGATCTGCTCGGCGAGCTCCTCGAGGATCGCATGGCGGGCGGCGCGGGAAGGGGAACGAACCAGCACCCGGCCCGCGAGGCGGTTGAGCCGCTCGCCGGTGGCATAGACCTTCGAGCCCGGCTCCCGGGCAATGTAGCCGGCGAACTCCAGGGTGCCCAGGATCCGGTAGACCGTCGCCTTCGGCAGGGATACCTCCCGACAGATCGTCGCCAGGGGTGGGGGATCCTCGCTCGCCGCGATCGCCTCGAGAATCCGAACCGCGCGCAACACCGCCGATCCCGCTGGAATGTCGGCATCCGCCGCGGGATCGTGCCGGACTGCCAGCCTCGTCTCGCTCATCGCTCCTCCCCCTCGCGTCGCGGCCCCTGGAGGGCCTGTCGCGGTTCCATTATCTGGGCTAAGAGCCCCGGAGTCGAGAAGCGAGGCGCAAGGGGTCGGCAACCACGCATAGCGCCCTGAGCGATGCATGGGGGCCGGGGAAGTGGAGACGTCGCGGGTGGGGAAACGATGACCGGCGTCGGGTGCCGGCGGCAAGTGGAGCGCGGGGGACTCGACGGCCTTGGCCGACGGTCCCGTTCTTCTCGCGCCCCGGTCCTCTTCCAACCAGTGATCGGTGGAGAGAGAATCGGACGCGCACCGGAAAAACCCGAGTCGCGGCAGACCGGCGGTCAATGCCGGGGATGGACGGCCGATTCCCCGGAACAGGCCGGCCCGAGCAGGGCTTACGAATCGATACACCCGCTTGCAGACGCTTGCATGCAGGGGCGCTCGCTATAATTACGGGTTTCGCGCCCGCGCGCCCTTCTCACACGATCCGCCTCGCTCATGCAATCGAAATACGATCCGCAAGCCGTCGAATCGGCTGCCCGGGACCACTGGCAGGCGATCGACGCCTATCGCGCCGTCGAAGGCGATCCCCGCTTTCCCAAGGGGAAGTTCTACGCCTGCTCGATGCTGCCCTACCCCTCGGGCAAGCTGCACATGGGCCATGTGCGCAACTACACGATCAACGACGTGATGTATCGGTACAAGCGCATGAACGGCTTCAATGTGCTGATGCCGATGGGCTGGGACGCCTTCGGGCTGCCGGCCGAGAACGCCGCGATCCGCAACGAGGTCGCCCCGGCACGATGGACCTACGACAACATCGCCTACATGAAGAAGCAGATGCAGGCGATGGGCTTCGCGATCGACTGGTCCCGCGAGATCGCCGCCTGCGATCCCCGCTATTACCGCTGGAACCAGTGGCTGTTCCTCAAGATGCTCGAGCGGGGCATCGCCTATCGCAAGACCCAGGTCGTCAACTGGGACCCCGTCGACCAGACGGTGCTCGCGAACGAGCAGGTCATCGACGGACGCGGCTGGCGTACCGGCGCACCCGTCGAGCGCCGCGAGATCCCGGGCTACTACCTGCGGATCACCGACTACGCCGACGAGCTGCTCGAGCAGGTCGAGAACGGCCTCGAGGGCTGGCCGGAGCGGGTGCGGGTGATGCAGGCGAACTGGATCGGCCGCTCGACCGGCGTGCGCTTCGCCTTCGAGCACGACATCGCCGACGCCGATGGCCGGCTGGTCGGCGACGGCCGGCTCCATGTGTTCACCACCCGGGTCGACACCCTCTGCGGCGTGACCTTCGTGGCGGTCGCGCCCGAGCATCCGCTCGCCGCCGTCGCCGACAGCCTCCAGAGCAGCGTGATGGAGGCCGACCTCGCCACCCTCGAGAAGAAGGGCGTCGCCACCGGCCTGCATGTACGCCATCCGCTCAGCGGCGAACCGATCGAAGTCTGGGTCGGCAACTATGTCTTGATGAGCTACGGCGACGGGGCCGTGATGGGAGTGCCGGCGCACGACGAGCGTGACTTCGCCTTCGCGAAGCGCTACGGCCTGCCCATCCGGCAGGTGATCGCCGTTCCCGGCGAGACCTTCTCGACGGATGCCTGGCAGGACTGGTACGCCGACAAGGCGCGCGGCGTCTGCATCGATTCGGGCCGCTACGACGGCCTGGCCCACGAGGCCGCGGTCGACGCGATCGCCGCCGACCTCGAAGCCGCCGGCCTCGGCGGCAAGAAGACCCAGTGGCGCCTGCGCGACTGGGGCATCTCGCGCCAGCGCTACTGGGGCACCCCGATCCCGATCATCCATTGCGAGGATTGCGGACCGGTGCCGGTGCCCTATGCCGACCTTCCCGTCGTGCTTCCCGAGGACCTGGTTCCCGACGGCAGCGGCAACCCCCTGAACCACGACGAGCGGTTCCTGCGCTGCGCCTGCCCGAGCTGCGGCAAGCCGGCGCGCCGGGAAACCGACACGATGGATACATTCGTCGACTCGTCCTGGTACTACATGCGCTATTGCTCGCCCGACAGCGACGAGGCGATGGTCGACGAGCGCACCGACTACTGGATGCCGATGGACCAGTACATCGGCGGCATCGAGCATGCGGTGCTCCACCTGCTCTACGCGCGCTTCTGGACCCGCGTGATGCGCGACCTCGCAGGCGAGCGCGGCGATCCGGCGCGCGGGCTGGTGTCCTTCAGCGAGCCGTTCACCCGGCTGCTCTGCCAGGGCATGGTCCTCAACCACATCTACAGCCGCCGCACCGACAAGGGCGCGATCGAGTACCTCTGGCCGGACGATGTCGAGTGGGTCAACGACGCCGATGGCAAGCCCGCCTCGGTGCGCTCGAAGATCGACGGCCAGCCGGTCGACTACGGCGGCATCGGCACGATGTCGAAGTCGAAGAACAACGGCGTCGACCCGCAGGAGCTCATCGACCAGCACGGCGCCGACACGGCGCGCCTGTTCGTGATGTTCGCGAGCCCGCCGGAACAGACCCTCGAATGGTCGAGCACCGGCGTCGAGGGCGCATCGCGCTTCCTGCGCCGGCTCTGGCATTTCGCGGCAACCCATGCCGGGCGAATCGCGGCGGCACCCGCCGGCTTCGACTCCGAGGGGCTCGCACCCGCCCAGCGCGAGCTGCGCCGCGAGATCCATACCGTTCTCAAGCAGGCCGACTACGACTACCAGCGCACCCAGTACAACACGGTGGTGTCGGCCGCCATGAAGATGCTCAATGCGCTCGAGGGCGCGGCGTACGACGACACGCCCGCCTCGGCCGCGGTCCTGCGCGAATGCCTGTCGATCCTGCTGCGGATCCTCTACCCGGTCGTGCCGCACGTCACCCATGCGATCTGGGTCGACCTGGGCTACGCCGGCAGCGACGGCGACCTGCTCGACGCAGCCTGGCCAGGGATCGATCCCGCGGCGCTCACGGCGGACGAGATCGAGCTCGTGGTGCAGATCAACGGCAAGGTCCGGGGCTCGATCCGGGTCGCCGCCGACGCCGACCGCGAGACGATCGAGGCTGCGGCGCTCGCGTCCGATGCCTTCGCCCGCCACGGCGACGGCAAGCCGCTGCGCAAGCTGGTGGTGGTGCCGGGGCGGCTGGTCAACCTCGTCGTCTAGGGCCTGTTCACACTCCGATCATCCCCGCGTGAGCGTGAATAGGTCCTAGCGGGCCGGGCGGCACCCGCCGTCCGGACGGCGGTCGCGGGAACCAGTGCGTCGAGCACCAGGCGCACCGGCTGTCCGATCGCCCCGGCCCGATGGGCAAGCCCCAGCGGCCGCCACAGGGGCGGCGACAGGGGCAGGATGGTGATCCGCGGATCCACCAGCGCCGGCGTCGCCTCGTACGACAGGAGCGTCGCCCCGTAGCCCGAGGCGACCAGGCTCTTGATCGCCTCGTTGTAGTTGTGCTCGATCCGGGCCCGCGGATGGCAGCCGGCGGCCGCGAACCATTCGGCCGTCAGCCGGAACAGGCGGGTCCGGCTGTCGTTGAGGATCAGCGGACGGCTGGCGAGCCACGCGGGGGTCGCGCGCCGCGGATGATCCCAGTCCGAAGGCACCAGGGCGACCACCGGATCACGGCGCCACGGCAGCACCCGGATGCCAGGCACCCCGGGCTGGAGCAGGGCCACGATCCCGATGTCGATGGTGCCCTGCCCCACCCGGGCCAGCGATTCCTCCGAGGTGCACACCGACAGCTCGACCTCGATGCCGGGATGATCCCGCTCGATGCGCTCGAGCACCCCCGGCAGGAGATTCGCGATCACCGGCGTGGCGGCGCTCAGGCGCACCCGATCGCGCTTGCCCTCGACCATCAGGCGCACGTCGTCGACCATCGCGTCGGCCTGGTGGAGCAGCAGCCGGGCCCGCTCGACGAGCATCTCGCCGGCGCGGGTCGGGCAGACGTGGCCGCGGTCGCGCGTCAGCAGCGAGGTCCCCAGGCGCTCCTCGAGCTGCGAGACGTGCAGGCTCACGGTGGGGGGCGCGAGATGGAGGGCGCGCGCCGCCGCGGCGAAGGAACCCAGGTCGACGATGCAGACGAGGGTGCGGAGGCGATCGAGGCTGAGGGCTCGCATGTCGTTCAGTATTCCTGAATGAATCGGTCATGGTATTCAACTTTACGGATGTCGGGCGAATGTCGATGATCTGGCCAAGCCAACCAGGAGACGATCGCGTGAGCACGGTCAGCGCAGTTCGACATTCCGCCTATCGACGTTTCGGATCGATGGCGGCGTCCGATGTCCAGTCCCTCGCGGGGGAGATCTCGAAGCTGATCGGCGCTGATCATGTCTGCACCGGCGAGACCGCCCGCCAGCGCTACCCCGGCGACCAGAGCTGGCTGACCGCGATCCACGCCCATCATGGCAAGCCGCTGAACCAGCCGGACGTCGTGGCGGCCCCCGGCACCACCGCCGAGGTGGCCGGCATCGTGGCCGCCGCCGCCCGGATGCGCATCCCGATCACGCCGCTGGGCGGCGCCTCGGGCGTCCAGGGAGCGGCCAACGCCAACTGCGGCGGTCTCCAGCTCGACCTGACCCGGCTCGACCGCGTCCGGGAGATCGACACCACCTCGATGACCTGCACCGTCGAGGCCGGCAAGAACGTCTCGGTGTTCGAGAAGGAACTCAATGAACGGGGCCTGAGCTTCACCCACTACCCGGCTTCGGCCGAATGGGCCACCGTCGGCGGCTCGGTGGCGGCCCGGGGATCGGGCGTGCTCTCCACCCGCTACGGCAATATCCAGGACCATGTCCTGTCGCTCGAGGTCGTGCTGCCCGATGGCGGTGTCGTCGACCTGCCGTCGGTACCCCGCCACGGCGTCGGCCCGGAGATGACCCAACTCTTCGTCGGCTCGGAAGGAACCCTGGGCGTGGTCACCGCCGTCCGGGTCAAGCTTCGCAAGCTGCCCGTGAGCCGCCGCTTCAGCGTGTTCCGGTTCCCCGGCCTGGCCGAAGGCATCGAGGCCGGCCGCGTCATCATGACGAGCGGCCTGCGCCCCGCGGTGATGCGGCTCTATGACACCGCGGCCGCCACCAAGAGCCTCGAGCGCGCCGTACAGGCCGGACTCGACGGCGAAACGATGGTGCTGATGGTCGATGGCGATCACGAGCGCCTCGTCGAGATCGAAGGGACGCTCTGCGACGAGATCTGCATCGCCCATGGCGGCCGCCCCCTGTCGGCCGACATCGGCCGGACCTGGTGGGAGCGGCGCTACGCCTTCTACCATCCGCCGCATGCGCCGGAACTGCCGCAGATCTGGTGCACCATGGACGCGGTCTCGGATTTCACCCGGATCCAGGCGCTGTACGACGAAGTCACCCGGGGGATTCGCGAATCGATCGAACCGCGCTGGGGTCTCACGCTCAAGACCCACCTGTCGCACTGGTTCGAGTGGGGCGCGATGATCTATCCCCGGTTCATCGTGCCGCGCGGCCCCGACGACCTGGACGAGGCGCTTGCGCTCCACGACCGGATCATCACGGCGGCGGTCGAGGGCGCCCTGCGCGCCGGAGGCGTGATCAACGACCATCACGGGGTCGGCATGCGGCTCGCCCCCCATCTCGAAGCGCAGTTCGGCGCCGCGGGCATGAAGCTGATGCGCGGAATCAAGAACGGCATCGACCCCGACCATCTGTTCTGTCCGGGCAAGCTCTCGATGGGCTGACGGCCCGCGGAGGGCCGCGCAGGAGGAGGCAAGAGAAGACATGGATCTGGGGCTTCGCGACAGGGTCGCACTCGTCACCGGCGCAGCAAGGGGCATCGGGCTCGCCCATGCCCGCAGGCTCGCGGCCGAGGGCGCCATGCTCGCGCTGAACGATCTCGATCCGGACGCCCTGGCAGCCGCGGCGGACGAGCTCGGGCGGGCAGGCTTCACCGTGCTCGCCCTGCCGGGCGACGCCGCCGACGAAGCGGTGGCGAGCGATGCGGTCGCGCGCGCGTTCGAGCGCTTCGGTCGCATCGACGTCCTGGTCAACAACGCCGGCATCGGCGTCAAGCCGGCGGCGCCGGTGGCCGAGATGCCGCTCGACGCCTGGCAACGGATGATCCGGGCCCATCTCGACAGCACCTTCCTCTGGTCCCGCGCGGTGGTGCCGGCGATGCGCGCCGGTGGCTACGGACGGATCGTGAACACCTCGTCGATGAACTTCACCGGGGGTGGCCGGCCGGGCGTCGCGCACTACTCGGCCGCCAAGGCGGGCATCGTCGGGCTGACGCAGACGATGGCCCGGGAAGTCGGGCGCGATGGCATCACGGTCAACGCGATCGCGCCCGGCTACGTGGCCACCGAGCTGATCAGCCAGTTCTCGGACGACATGATGCAACGGCTGCAGCGACAGAACCCCGTCGGCCGGCTGTGCAGCCCCGACGAGGTGGCGGCCCTGGTGGCTTGGCTCTGCTCCGTCCATGCGGGCTTCGTCAGCGGCGAATGCATCTGCATGGACGGCGCCCGCCGCGACTTCTTCTGGGGATAGGAAGGCACCGATGGACAGCCTCTGCCTGATGGGCATCGACATTGGTGCCGGCAGCCTGAAGACGATGATCGTCGGCGCCGACGGCGCGGTCCTCGGTTCGGCGAGCGCCGACCTCGCGACGAGAACGCCGCTGCCGGGCTGGAGCGAGCAGGATCCGCAGGACTGGTGGCAGGCTCTGTGCACGACCGTGCCCCGGGCACTGGCCGAGGCCGGGATCGAGGCCGGGCGGATCGCGGCGGTGGCCTTCAGCGCCGGCGCCCACACGCCGGTGCTCGAGGACGAGGACGGCCGCGTGATCCGGCCGGCCATCCTGTGGAGCGACAGCCGCAGTGCTGCGGAAGCCGACTGGTTGCAGCAGCGGTACGGGGACGAGATCCTCGAGATCGCCTGCAACCGCGCGGCCCCGACCTGGACCCAGCCCCAGCTGCTGTGGCTGGCCCGGCACGAACCCGAGGCGTTCGCCCGCGTCCGTCGCCTCTACGTGGCGAAGGACTGGCTGCGCAGCCGCCTGACCGGAACCTGGGAGACCGACCCGACCGAGGCGGTCGGCACCCTGCTCTACGACGGCCGTCGACAATGCTGGTCCGAGCGGATGTGCGAGATGATCGGCCTCGATCCCCGCGTCCTGCCGCCGATCGTGCAGCCGACCGATGTCGTCGGCCGGGTCGGCGCCGAGGCCGCCGCGGCCAGCGGCCTGGCGACCGGGACACCCGTGGTCTGCGGCAGCTCGGATACTTCCGTCGAATGCTTCGGCGCCGGCGCCAGCGCGATCGGACAGGGTTCGGTGAAGCTCGCCACCGCCGCCGCGATCTGCATCGTCGCCCCCGAGCCGAGGCCGTCGTCGACCGTCATCAACTATCCGTTCTGCGTGCCGGGCCTCTGGTACACGATCGGGGCGACCAACTCCTGCGCCTCGGCCCATCGCTGGCTGCGCGACACCTTCTTCATGGATGCGACGGGCGACGGCGCCGCCGCCTTCGCCCGGATGGACGAGGCCGCGGGCCAGGCCGAACCCGGTGCCCGCGGCATGATCTTCCACCCCTATCTGCAGGGCGAGCGCACGCCGCACTGGGATGCCCGGCTGCGTGCCGACTTCCTCGGCATGTCCTTCGCCCACGAACGCCGCCATTTCGTCCGGGCGCTCTACGAAGGGATCGCCCTGTCGCTGCGCGACGTGCTCGAGGCGCTGCGCGCCCAGGGCCTCGCGATGGACGAAGCCCGCATCATCGGCGGCGGCGCCCGCAGTGAAACGTGGCGCCAGATCGTCGCCGACGTGCTGGGCATCTCGATCCTGATGCCGGCGGTGACCGACGCCTCGTTCGGGGCGGCGCTGATCGCCGGCGTCGGAATCGGCGCCTTTCCCGACGAGGCCACGGCAGCCGCCCGGACGGTCCGGATCGTGGCCCGCCACGAACCCGATACCGGCAAGCGCGCGCTCTACGACGAGCTGCACGGCATCTATCGCGATGCCGCCCGGCAACTGGTCGACATCAATCACCGACTCACCGCAGTGGCCGCGCCATGACCCGGTTCCGCGCCTTCGGCTCCCCGCAACGCTACCTCCAAGGCCCTGGTGCCATCGGCGAGCTGGCCGGCATCGCCGCGGGCTACGGCGCCAAGGTTCCCCTGGTCATCGCCGATGCCATCGTCGAGACGCTGCTGCACGACCGGCTCGAGGCCGCCCTCGGCCCCGGCACGCGCTTCGCCGAGTTCAACGGTGAATGCACCGCCGCCGAGATCGACCGGCTCGCCAGGCTGGCGGGCGAGATCGGTGCCGACCTGATCCTCGGCGTCGGCGGCGGCAAGGCGATCGACACGGCCAAGGGGGTACGGATCCAGCGGCCCGCCCCGCTCGTCATCGTCCCCACCATCGCATCGAACGACTCGCCGACCAGCCGCATAGCGGTCGTGTACACCGATGCCCACCAGCTGCTGGAAGTCCGCCGGATGAGCGCCAACCCGGATGTGGTGCTGGTCGACACATCGGTGATCGCCGCCGCGCCGGCGCGCTTCTTCGTCTCGGGCATCGGTGACGCGCTGTCGAAGAAGTTCGAGGCGGCCCAGTGCCTCGGCAGCGGGGGCGACAACTTCTACGGCGGCCGGCCGCCGCTGATCGCGACGACGATCGCCGACGCCTGCTACGACGTCATCCGCGGTCACGCCGAGCCGGCACTCGCGGCGGTGCGCCGCGGCGAGACCGACGAGCATGTCGAGCAGACCGTCGAGGCGACGATCCTGCTGTCGGGCCTGGCCTTCGAGAACGGCGGCCTGTCGATCGCCCATTCGCTCACCAGGGGCCTGTCGATCGTATCCGGGGTCGCCGAGGCCCTGCATGGCGAGCAGGTCGCCTGGGGCCTCCTCGTGCAATGGGTGCTCGAGGAGCGGACCGAAGAGTTCCTCGCCGACCAGCTGGCGTTCTACCGGCGGATCGGCCTGCCACGCACCCTGCGGGAGCTCGGCCTGCAGGGTGATCCGGCGGCGGCCGCCGCCACCATCGCGCAGGACAGCTGGACCCGCGCACCCTACGTCAGGGCCCTGACGCAGCCGATCGATCCGGCGCGACTCGAAGCCGCGATCCGGATGACCGAGCGTTTCGCCGGGCCCTGAGTTCCACGATCATTCCAACAAGGGAGAACTTCGATGAAGAATCGACTGACCGCCTGGATCACCGCCCTCGCCCTGTCGCTCGCCAGCGGCGCGGCGATCGCCCAGACCCAGGTCCGCATCGGCAGCATCCAGTCCGAAACCTTCTACATGAACAAGTACATGGAGAAGTTCCAGGAGCTGGTGAACCAGAAGACCAACAACGCGTACCGCTTCAGGGTCTTCTACAACAGCACGCTCGGCAACGAGTCCGAAATGTTCGAGCAGATGCAGGCCGGCGTGCTCGAGATGCAGTTCGGCTACTCCGCGATCCTGCCCAACTACGTGCCCGAGACCGAGATCATCGGCCTGCCCGGCCTGCTGTCGAACTTCGATGAAGTGCACAAGGTCATGAACGGTGCGATCGGCGAGGATCTCGCCCAGAAGGTCCTCGACAAGACCGGCGTGCGGATCCTGTGGTGGGTCGACCAGGCGCACCGCAATGTCTGGCTCAAGGACAAGGAGGTCAAGTCGCTGGCCGACATGAAGGGGATCAAGATCCGCTCGCCCAACTCGCCGCTGTACCTGCGGGTGCTGCGGACCATGGGTCTGAACGCCACCCCGATGGGATTCAACGAGATCTACACCGCGGTCAAGACCGGCGTCGTCGACGGTCACGAGCAGGAGGATCCGGGCGTCATCGCCATGAAGTTCTACGAGGTCGAGAACCGCGGCGTCGTGACCCGGCACATGTACCAGTCCGCCGTGTGGGAAGTCAGCGAGAAGTTCTTCCAGAAGCTGCCGGCCGAGCACCAGCAGATCTTCAAGGACGCCGCCCGCGAGGCCGGCATCTGGTTCCGCCCGCACACGGGTCTGCATGCCGAGCTCGCCGCCCGCAAGGTGCTCGAGGAGAAGCATGGCATGAAGATCACCGAGCTCGATCCGAAGGAGCTTGCCGCCGTGTTCGGACCGATGGTCGACGAGTACGCCAAGGAACGCGGAATCCTCGACTACGTCCAGAAGGTCCGCAAGGAACTCGGCAAGTAGCCCTCGGATGCGCACCGGCAAGCACATCCTGCTGAGCGAGTGGATCACGATCATCGCCTTCGTGGCGATGGTCGTGTCCACCTGCGCCCAGGTGGTCTGCCGCTATCTGCTGTCGTACTCGCTGCCCTGGGCCGATGAGCTGGCCCGCTTCTCGCTGGTGTGGATGGTCTTCGTCGGCATGGTGGCCACCCTCGCCCGGGGTCAGCACGTCACGGCCGACGTCCTGCTCGAGCGCTACCGTGGCCGCATGCGGCTGATCATGCTGACCCTGGTGGACCTGGCCTCCATCCTGCTTTTCGGCTGCCTGCTCTACGGCGGCGTCAAGCTGGTGGAGATGACCGGGACGCAGATGACGGCCTCCCTGGGCGTGCCGAAATCCTGGATCTACGCGGCGCTGCCGATCGGCGCGACGCTGATGCTGATCGAGCTCCTGCTGCAGATCGTCCGCCGCCTGCGCCAGCCGGCATCCGACAGTGACGCTCCGTCGGATTCCGGCCCCCGGGCCCTGTAGCGAACCCCTCGAGCCCCAGGCCGCGAACCGGAGAGGACATGGAAGCCGTCGTGATGCTCGTGATGCTGTTCGTGCTGCTCACGATCGGCATCCCCATCGCATTCAGCATCGGACTGTCGGTGCTGTGCGTGCTCGCCATCACCGACGTACCTCTGACGATCTTCGCGCAACGGGTGGCGAACGCCGCCGACAGCTTCGCGCTGCTGGCCATCCCGTTCTTCGTGCTGGCGGGCGAGCTGATGAACCGGGGCGGCATGACCCTGCGTCTGGTCAACTTCGCCCAGGCCCTGATCGGCCACTTCCGCGGCGGCCTCGGCCAGACCAGCGTCCTGTCGAGCCTTATCTTCGCCAATGTCTCGGGTTCGGCGATCGCCGACACCACCGCGATCGGCTCGGTGCTGATCCCGGCCATGAAACGCAAGGGCTACCGCCCCGCCTTCGTGGCGTCGCTGCAGGCCAGCGCGGGCCTGCTCGCGCCGATCGTGCCGCCCAGCATCCTGCTGATCCTCTATGGCTCCATGGTCAATGTCTCGATCGGGGGCCTCTTTCTCGGCGCGGTCGTGCCCGGCTACCTGATCGCGCTCTCCATGATGGTGCTGGTCTACGTCCTGTGCAGCCCGACTCGCCAGCCCGGTATCCAGAAGGAGCCCTTTGCCGGCCTGCCGACCATCCGCCAGTCGACCCGCGAAGCGCTGCCGGCCCTCGGCATGCCGGTGATCATCATCGTCGGGATCGCCGGCGGCGTATTCACCGCGACCGAGGCCGGCGCGGTCGCCGTAGCCTACGCCTTCGTGATCGGCAAGTTCTTCTACCGGCAGTTCACCTGGCGCGAATTGCCCGCGATCCTGCTGTCGGCCGCCTCGGTCACGGTCATGGTCATGGCGATCATCGTGTTCGCGGCGGTATTCGGCTGGCTGCTCGCCTGGCAGGGCGTGCCCGACACGATCTCGGCATGGATCACCGGCCTGACCTCGAACCCCTACGGCTTTCTCGCGATCGTCGCGATCTTCGTGCTGCTGATCGGCACCGTGATGGAAGTGCTGGCGATCGCCACGATCTTCGGCCCGCTGCTGCACACGCTGGCCGGCGGCTACGGCTTCGACCCGATCTTCTTCGGCGTCCTGCTCGCGGTACTGATGCAGATCGGCGGCATCACCCCGCCGGTCGGCATCCTGCTCAACATCACCTGCGGCATGGCCGGCGTCAAGCCGGGCCAGTGCCTCGGCTACATCGGGCTGTTCATCCTCGCCATCCTCGCCGTCCTGCTGCTCGCCGTGGCCTTTCCGCCGCTGATCACCTACCTCCCGCGAGCACTTCTCTAGGCGGCGGGCATTCGTCGTCCACGCCGGCAACCGGCCGGGGGCTCGACAAGAACCTGTACTCTTGTTGAAATCGGCCTCCCGGTCCACCCCGCTCTTCGCCAGCGAACTCCGAGTGTCTCATTCAATGAAACGCCGCCACGCCCTCGGCGTCCTGCTCCTCGCGGCCGCCGCCGGCAGCGGCTGCGGTTTCCGGCTGCGGGAATCCTCGGGGCTCCCATTCGAGACGCTGCACACCACGTTCTCCCGGACCTCCGCCCTCGGCTCGGAGTTCCGGCGGGTGGTGCGCTCCGGAAGCGGCACCCGGATCGTCGATACGCGTGAAGAGGCCGAGGCGATTCTCGTGGTGCTCTCCGAGAATCGCGAGAAGGAAGCGATCGGATTCTCGACCACCGGCCGGCCGGTGGAGTACGAGCTGCGGCTGCGCACCGCCTTCCGTGTCGACGACGCGGCCGGCCACAATCTGCTGCCGCGCACCGCGCTGGTCGTACGCCGCGAGATCAGCGTCGGCGAGATCCAGTTGCTGTCCAAGCAGCTCGAGGAAGAGCGGATCTTCCAGGAGATGCGGTCGGACATGGTCCAGCAGATGGTGAGGCGACTGGCGACCATCACGCCGCGCGACTCGAAATGATGGTCCGGCCCGAAGGGCTCGAGCGCGCCTTGCGCGACGGCCCGCCTATCCTCACCTGGATCCATGGCGACGAGCCATTGCTCGTGATCGAGGCGGCCGACCGGGTGCGCGCGGCGGCACGGGCGGCCGGCTGCGAGGAACGCGTCGTGCTGTACGTCGAGCGCGGCTTCTCGAGCGCCGACCTGGCCGGGCATGCCGGGTCGATGTCGCTGTTCGCGAGCCGACGCCTGATCGAGCTGCGCGTCCCGAACAGCCCGACGCGCGAGCTCGGCGAAGCGCTCGCCGCCCTGGCCGGCAGTCTCGACGATTCGGTGCGAATACTCGCGACCAGCGGCCCGCTCGACCGCAAGACCGTCAACGGTGCCTGGTTCAAGGCGCTCGATCCGCACATGCTGCATGTGGCGATCTATCCGATCGACCGGAGCCGGCTCGCCGGCTGGATCGGCGAGCGGCTCGCCGCCCAGGGGCAACGGGCCGGGCGCGAGACGCTCGAGCTGATCGCCGACCGGGTAGAAGGCAACCTGCTGGCTGCCCACCAGGAGATCCGCAAGCTCGGCCTGCTTTTCCCGGAAGGGCCGCTCGCCGCCGACGCGGTCCGCGATGCGGTGCTCAACGTGGCCCGCTACGATCCCTACGCCCTGCTCGAGGCGGCGCTGGGCGGCGACGTCGACCGCACCCGTCGCAGCCTCGACGGCCTGAAGGCCGAAGGCGCCGCCGAGCCCCTCGTGCTCTTCGCCCTGGCCGACGGCGCCCGCACCCTGGTGCGCCTGTTCGACGACCAACGCCGCGGCGTCGCACAGACGCAGTCCTTTGCGCAGGCGAGGGTATTCGGCACGCGCACCGCGGCCTATCGCTCGGCGATATCGCGCCACGACGTCCGTTCGGCCCGCCGCATGCTGCAGGCGGCAGCCCGTGCCGATACAATCGTGAAGGGCGCTCGCCAGGGCGATCCCTGGCAGGCGCTCGGCGAACTGGCGCTCTCGCTGGCCGGCGCCCCCCTGCTCGACAGCCCCTGCCCCGAGGCCTGACATGAAACGACCCCCACGCTCGCTATCGCTCGCTGCCCCCCGAGGGGGCTGTCAGTGGCTTCGGGCGGCCGGGCGCCACTGACATGCACATCGAAGCGCCCGACGTCGGAGCCTACATCGACGCCCTCGGCCGCCGCGCCCGCGCCGCCAGCCGGCGCATGGCCAGCGCGAGCACCGAAGCGCGCAACGCGGCTCTGCGGGCGACCGCCGCCGCCATCCGCGCCGGCGCCGATACGCTGCAGGCGGCCAACGAGCGCGACCTCGAGGCGGCCCGAGCCGCCGGCCACGATGCCGCCTTCGTCGACAGGCTCGCGCTCACCGACAAGGTCATCGAATCGATGGCCGCCGGCCTCGAGCAGATCGCCGAGCTGCCCGATCCGATCGGCGAGATATCCGACCTGCGCTATCGCCCTTCCGGCATCCAGGTGGGCCTGATGCGGGTACCGCTGGGCGTCGTCGGCATCATCTACGAGTCGCGCCCCAACGTCACGGTCGATGCCGCCGGCCTGTGCATCAAGTCCGGGAACGCGACGATCCTGCGGGGCGGATCGGAGGCGTTTCACAGCAACCAGGCGCTCGCCGCCCTGGTTCACGAAGGCCTCGACGCGGCCGGCCTGCCCGCCGACGCGGTCCAGGTCGTCGAGACCACCGATCGCGAAGCCGTCGGCGCCCTGCTGCGCAGCCCGCAGTGGGTCGACGTGATCGTGCCGCGCGGCGGCAAGTCCCTGACGTCGCGCATCGCCACGGAATCCCGCGTACCGGTGATCAAGCATCTCGATGGCGTCTGCCATGTCTACGTCGACGACGGCGCCGACCCCGACATGGCCGTCACCATCGCCGACAACGCCAAGACTCAGCGCTACTCTCCATGCAACACGATGGAGACCCTGCTGGTGGCCGCGTCGATCGCGCCGGAGCTGTTGCCGCGCATCGGCAAGGTCTTCGCCGCCAAGGGCGTCGAGATGCGCGGCGACGAACGCAGCTGCGAGCTGCTCGGTGCCGCCGGCCTGCCGGCCACCGCGGCCACCGAGGAGGACTGGTCGACGGAGTACCTCGCCCCGATCATCTCGATCCGCGTCGTCGCGGGCATCGACGAGGCCATCGACCACATCGGGCGCTACGGATCCGCGCACACCGATGCCATCGTCACCCGCGACCACCAGCGCGCGATGCGCTTCCTGCGCGAAGTCGACTCGTCGTCGGTGATGATCAATGCGTCGACCCGTTTTGCCGACGGATTCGAGTACGGGCTCGGCGCCGAGATCGGCATCTCGACCGACAAGCTCCATGCGCGCGGGCCGGTCGGCCTCGAGGGCCTGACCTCACGCAAGTACGTCGTATTCGGCAGCGGCCAGATCCGAAGCTAGTGTCGTGAATCAGAAGTTCGCCGACGAAATCCGCCGAGATGGGCGCCATGCTGCGTTGCAAATCCTCGCGATACCTCGGGTATCGCTCCGGTTTGCGCCTTGCCTGACACCCATCTCGACAGATTTCTTTCTTCGCCAAACCTCTGACTCACGACACTAGATGGCCGGCGCGTACCTCTGGGTGAAGGCGCTGCACATCGTCTTCGTGACGTGCTGGTTCGCGGGCCTCTTCTACTTGCCGCGAATCTTCGTCAATCTCGCGCTCGTGGCCGAACCCGATGCCGCCCGCGGCCCGGCGGGCGCGACCTCCCCGGCCACGGCTTGCGCCGAGTACCGCCGACTGCTGCTCATGGCCCGCAAGCTCTACCGCTTCATGACCCCGCTGGCCGTCATCGCCCTCGGCTTCGGGCTGGCGCTCTGGCTGTACTACGGGATCGGGCTGGGCCCCGGCAACGGCTGGATGCACGCCAAGCTGGCCATCGTGCTGCTGCTGGTGGCCTACCATCTGGCCTGCGGTGCCCTGCTGCGCGCTTTCGAGGCCGGCAGCAACCGGCGCGGCCACCGCTGGTTCCGCGTCTTCAACGAAGCGCCGGTCCTGGCCCTGTTCGCCGCCGTCATCCTCGTCGTCGTCAAACCGTTCTGAACAGCCGCAAGGCGCAGGGGAGATTCCCATGGATCGAATCGAGTACTACTTCGCGCCGCATTCCCCCTGGAGCTACTTCGGCCACCAGCGACTGGCCGCGATCGCCGGACGCCATGGCGCCCGGATCGAGCTGAAGCCCTGCGACCTGGGGCGGATCTTCGCCGTCACCGGCAGCCTTCCCCTGCCCAAGCGCCCGCCGGCCCGGCAGGCCTACCGGCTGGTCGAGCTGCGGCGCTGGCGCGACTTCCTCGGTATCGAGCTGAACATCCACCCGGCGCATTTCCCCGTCGACCCGACCGCCGCCTCGCTCGCGATCATCGCGGCGGCAGCCGCCGATGGCGAACGGGCCGCCTACGATCTTGCGGGACGCCTGATGCGAGCCGTCTGGGCCGAGGAGCGCGACATCGCCGACGAAGCCACTCTCGTGGCCATCGCCACCGAGGCCGGGCTCGACGCCGACCGGATCCTCGCGGGGCGGGAAGCGGCAGTGCCGACCTACGAGCGCAATACCGAGGACGCCCTCGCCGCCGGCATGTTCGGCGCACCCTGGTACCAGCTGCGCGGCGAAGGATTCTGGGGCCAGGACCGGCTCGACCTGCTGGATCACACGCTTGGCCGTTGAGCGCCCTCTGCGGGATCCGCGCCGCCCGCCCCTCGCCTTCCACGCCGCCTGCCCGCACGGTCTCGAGGAATCGCTCGCCCGGGAACTGGAAGCCCTCGGCGCGAGCTGCGTTCCGGCGCGTGGCGGCGTTGCCTTCGAAGGCGATCTCGCCCTGGCCTACCGGGCCAACCTGCGCTCGCGGATCGCCTCGCGCATCCTGCTGCGCCTGGCCCGCGAGCCGTATCGCAACGAGGACGATCTCTACCGGATCGCGAAGGCCATCGACTGGACGGCCTGGTTCGGCCCCGGCCAGACCCTGCGGGTGGATGTCACCGGCAGCCGATCGCCGCTGCGCAGCCTGAACTTCGCCACCCTGCGGATCAAGGACGCGATCGTGGACATGATCCGCGAGCGCACCGGCGATCGCCCATCGATCGACACCCGCCGGCCGGATGCGCGCGTCTTCGCCCACCTCGACGAGCGCGAGGCCAGCGTCTACCTCGATCTTTCGGGAGAGCCGCTGTTCAAGCGCGGCTGGCGCCAGCGCGACGACAAGGGAGAAGCGCCGCTCAAGGAGAACCTCGCGGCGGGGCTCCTCGCCCTCGCCGGCTGGCAACCGCAACAACCGCTATTCGACCCCTTCTGCGGATCCGGGACGATCCTCATCGAAGCCGCCCAGATCGCGCGAGGCATCGCGCCCGGCCTGTCGCGCCGCTTCGGCTTCGAGCGCCTGCTGCGATTCGACGAAGCCCTGTGGGCCGACCTGCGAGCGCAAGCCCAGGGCGAGATGCAGGCGGGCCGCGAGGCACGGCCGGCGATATTCGGCGCCGACATCGACCCGGCCGCGATCGCGCAGGCTCGCGCCAACGCACAGCGCGCCGGCCTGGGCGATGACGCCATCGGGTTCGCGGTGGCCGACTGCCGACAGCTCGAGCCGCCCACCGACACGCCGGGAACGATCGTCTGCAATCCGCCCTACGGCGAGCGGATCGATGTCGCGGGGGGCGACTACGACGCGACCATGCTGGCCCTCGGCCAGCGGCTCAAGGCAGGATTCGGTGGCTGGGAAGCCTGGGTGCTGAGCGGCGACCGGCAGCTGCCGCGCCGCCTGCGGATCCGCGAGAAGCGCAAGTTCCCGCTATACAACGGCCCTATCGACTGCCGGCTGTTCGGCTTCGAGCTGTTCGCGCCGACCCCGCTCGGATAGGCGCGGTCACCCGGCTTCGGATTCGGGTGCAGGGCAAGGCGGGGTGCCGCAGACAGTACGGTTGTACGGCAAGGCGCCCCAACGCGGCCATGTGCCCGAATCCGGAGCCGGCTAGATGATGTCCAGGTGCTCGGTGCCGCGGGTCAAATCCTTCGCCGAGCGCTTGCTGTTCAGCTTGATGTTCAGGCGCAGGTCATTGACCGAATCCGCGTTGCGCAGCGCATCCTCGTAGCCGATCTCGCCCGCCTCGTAGAGGTCGAACAGGGACTGGTCGAAGGTCTGCATCCCGAGCTCGCGGCTCTTCTTCATGATCTCCTTGATCGTCCCGACCTCGCCCTTGAAGATCAGGTCGGCGATCAGCGGCGAGTTGAGCATCACCTCGACGGCGGGCACCCGGCCCTGGCCCGTCATCAGCGGAATCAGCCGCTGGGACATCACTGCCTTGAGGTTGAGCGACAGGTCCATGAGCAGCTGAGCCCGCCGCTCCTCGGGGAAGAAGTTGACGATCCGGTCGAGCGCCTGGTTGGCGCTGTTGGCGTGCAGGGTCGCCATGCAGAGGTGCCCGGTCTCGGCGAAGGTGACGGCATGCTCCATCGTCTCGCGATCGCGGATCTCGCCGATCATGATGACGTCGGGCGCCTGGCGCAGCGTGTTCTTCAGCGCCACCTCCCAGCCCTCGGTATCCACTCCGATCTCGCGATGCGTGATGATGCAGTTGCGATGCGGATGGACGAACTCGACCGGGTCCTCGATCGTGATGATGTGCCCGTGGGTCTTCTCGTTGCGATGGCCGATCATGGCGGCGAGCGAGTTCGACTTGCCCGACCCCGTGCCGCCCACCATGATGATCAGGCCGCGCTTGGTGAGGGCGAGCTCGGCCATGACCGGCGGCAGGCGCAACTGCTCGAAGGTCGGGATCTCCGACTTGATCGTACGCAGCACGATGCCGACCCGTCCGAGCTGCATGAAGGCGTTGACCCGGAAGCGCCCGATCCCCGTCGGGCTGATCGCGAAGTTGACCTCGCGGTGCTCCTCGAACTCGGCCGCCTGGCGGTCGTTCATCAGCGCCCGCGCGAGCTCCACCGTATGCGATGCGGTCAGCGGCACGTTCGAGACCGGCTGGAGCTTGCCGTCGATCTTGAACGAGGGCGGATACTCCGCGGTCAGGAAGAGGTCCGACCCGTTCTTCTGGCGCATCAGGCGCAGCAGGTCGTGCAGGAACTTCGAGGCTTGTTCTCTTTCCATTTCGCGTATCCCTGAGGGTCTCGTCGGCTGGCCGTGGCTTCAGATATCAGCCCGGAAAATTCTCTTTGACCGCCGCCGCCGAGCGCGCCTCGGACATCGAGATCATGTTCTTGCGGACCAGGTCGGTCAGGCACTGGTCGAGCGTCTGCATGCCGAACTGCGCACCGGTCTGGATCGCCGCGTTCATCTGCGCGACCTTGGCCTCGCGGATCAGGTTGCGGATCGCCGGGGTGCCGATCATGATCTCGTGCGCCGCGACCCGGCCATTGCCCTCCTTGGTCTTCAACAGCGACTGCGAGATCACCGCCCGCAGCGATTCCGAGAGCATCGCCCGGATCATCTCCTTCTCGGCCGCCGGGAACACGTCGACGATCCGGTCGATCGTCTTGGCCGCCGACGAGGTATGCAGGGTGCCGAACACGAGGTGGCCGGTCTCGGCCGCGGTCATCGCCAGCCGGATCGTCTCGAGGTCGCGCAGCTCCCCGACCAGGATCACGTCCGGGTCCTCGCGCAGTGCCGATCGCAGCGCGTTGCTGAACGACAGCGTCATCGGGCCGACCTCGCGCTGGTTGATCAGGCAGCGCTTGGACTCGTGGACGAATTCGATCGGGTCCTCGACGGTGAGGATGTGACCGTAGTTGTTCTCGTTGATGTGGTTGACCATCGCCGCCAGCGTGGTCGATTTCCCCGAGCCGGTCGGCCCGGTCACCAGCACCAGCCCGCGCGGCTGGTCGGCGATCTCGGCGAAGATCTTCGGCGCGTTCAGCTCCTCGAGCGTCAGGATCTTCGAGGGAATCGTCCGCATCACGGCGCCGGCGCCGCGCTGCTGGATGAAGGCGTTGACCCGGAAGCGGGCGAGGCCGGGAATCGCGAACGAGAAGTCGCATTCGAGGTTTTCCTCGTACTCCTTGCGCTGCGAATCGTTCATGATGTCGTAGATCATCCCGTGCACGTCCTTGTGCTCCATGGGCGGGAGATTGATCCGACGCACATCGCCGTGCACCCTGATCATCGGGGGCAGGCCGGCTGAAAGATGGAGGTCAGAAGCCTTGTTCTTGACTGCGAATGTCAGCAGTTCCGCGATATCCATTGCACGCTTCCCGGTTGATCCCCTCGAAGGGGGTTTGCCGGGCATTCTCTGCCCGCTGCACCCATCCCGGGCGGCTCGGGCGACCACTGGCACACAACGGCGATGAACGGGCACGAAAACCCCGTGGCAGCCGCCCGGAGGTCGCTCGAGGCGGTCGGGCGGCGTATCCGGCTCGCCTGCGAGGAAGCGGGACGCCCGGTCGATGCGGTGAGCCTGCTCGCCGTCGGCAAGACCTTCCCCGCCGAACGGGTGCTGGCGCTGGCCGCCGCCGGGCAGCGGGACTTCGGCGAGAACTACCTGCAGGAGGCGCTCGAGAAGCAGGATCGCTGCGCCACGCTCGCCTCCGACACCCGCCTGGCCTGGCACTTCATCGGACCGATCCAGTCGAACAAGACCCGGGCGATCGCCGAGCGCTTCGACTGGGTCCATTCGGTCGACCGGGCACGGATCGCGAGACGCCTTTCCGAGCAGCGCCCGGAAGCGGCCGAACCCCTGTCGATCTGCCTGCAGGTCAACATCGACGACGAGGACAGCAAGAGCGGCTGCGCACCGCAGGAGCTGCCGGCCCTGGCGGCGGCGGTCGCGGCGATGCCCCGGCTGCGGCTGCGCGGGCTGATGGCCATCCCGGCACCGCGCAGCGATGCCACCGGGCAGCGCCGAGCCTTCGCCGCGGTGCGCGAGCTCTACGAACAGCTGCGGGCGGGCGGCTTCGCGCTCGACACCCTGTCGATGGGCATGTCGGCCGACCTCGAGGCCGCCGTCGCCGAAGGCGCCACGATCGTGCGGATCGGCACGGCCCTCTTCGGCGATCGACCTCCGAAGCCGGATTGAAGCAGAGGAAATGCAAAAAGGCGCCCACGCGGACGCCTTTCGATTGTTTGCCGGCCCCGGTTTCCCGAAGCCCGGCAGCGACCAGTGCTCAGGCCGCCATGCCCTTGACGGCAGCCGACAGCCGGCTCTTGTAGCGGGATGCGGCGTTCTTGTGGATCAACTTCTTGTCGGCGATGCGATCGATGATCGCCTGCGAGCGGCGGAAGGTTTCCGTCGCCACGGCCTTGTCGCCGGCGGCGACGGCCTTGCGGACCGCCTTGATCGCGGTGCGCAGGGACGAGCGCTGGCTCGAGTTGCTCAGGTTGCGGGCGACCGCCTGGCGGGCGCGCTTGCGAGACGATGCGATATTGGCCATTTACTTTCCGTCTTGTCCGGTGCGACGCATGAAACGCCCGGGGAATCATTCCATCCGGGGCCGTGCCCGAACCACCCGGGCAGGCTAGAATTGCGTGAAGCCTGAAATTATAGCCCGCGACCCGGGAATCCCGCAATCACTGGCGCCGGAGATGCGATGAATCTTCTCAGGGCCGCGGCGACGGTCAGTGGCCTGACCCTGTTGTCGCGGATCACCGGCCTGATCCGGGAGAACCTCGTCGCCGCGATCTTCGGAGCGTCGGCGCATACCGACGCCTTCTTCGTCGCGTTCCGGCTGCCCAACCTGCTGCGGCGGATGTTCGCCGAAGGCGCGTTCTCCCAGGCCTTCGTCCCGATCCTCGCCGATGTGCGCGAGCGCACCGAGCGCGAGGGCGACCCCGGCCAGATCCGGCTGCTGGTCGACCGGGTGGCGACGGCCCTGTTCTGGACCGTCCTGCTGGTATCCATCCTCGGGGCCGCCGCCGCGCCGGCCCTGGTGTGGCTGATGGCCTCGGGCCTCGCCCGCGATCCCGCCACCTTCGAGGTGGCCACCACCCTCACCCGATGGATGTTCCCGTACATCCTGTTCGTGTCGATGGTGGCGCTGTCGGCCGGCATCCTCAACACCTGGCGTCGCTTCATGGTGCCGGCCTTCGCCCCGGTGCTGCTGAACCTCTGCTTCATCGGCGCCGCCCTGCTGCTCACCCCCTGGTTCGACCCCCCGATCTACGCGCTCGGCGCCGGGGTGGTGCTCGGCGGCATCGCCCAGCTCGCAATCCAGATCCCGGCCCTGCATCGCATCGGGGTGCTGCCGCGGATCGGCTTCGGCCTGCGGGCCGCCTTCACCGACCCCGATACCCGCCGGATCCTCAAGCTGATGGGGCCGGCGGTGCTGGCCGTCTCGGTCGCCCAGCTGAGCCTGATCATCAACACCCACATCGCTTCGCGACTGGCCGAGGGCAGTGTCTCCTGGGTGTCCTTCGGCGACCGGCTGATGGAGTTTCCGACCGCGCTCCTGGGCGTCGCCCTCGGAACCGTCCTGTTGCCGAGCCTGTCCAGGGCCCGCGCCGAGAACGCGACGGAACGCTACAGTCAGATGCTCGACTGGGGCCTGCGCCTGTCGGTGATGCTCGCCATCCCCTGCATGATCGGTCTTGCCACGCTCGCCGAGCCGCTGACCGCCCTGCTCTTCCACTACGGCCGCTTCACCGCGGACGACGTCGAGATGACCCGGCGGGCGGTCCTCGGCTATTCGCTGGGCCTGCTCGGGCTGATCGCCGTCAAGGTGCTGGCGCCGGGCTTCTATGCCCATCTCGACGTCCGTACGCCGGTGAAGATCGCCATCGCGGTCCTCGTCATGACCCAGATGATGAACATCGCCTTCGTTCCCCTGTTCGCCCATGCCGGCCTCGCCTTGTCGATCTCGGTCGGGGCGACCCTTAACGCGCTGATGCTGCTGATCGGCCTGCGCCGGCGCCGCAGCTACGTGCCGCAACCCGGCTGGCTGCGCTTCGGCCTGCAGGTCGGCGTGGCGGCGGCGGCCATGGCTGCCCTGCTGCTGTGGGTCGAGCCGCGTTTCGACTGGATCGCGCTGCAGGCGACGCCGTTCCGGCGCATCGGGCTGGTGCTGGGACTGGTCGCAGCCGCCGCCGCGGTCTACCTCGGCACCCTGCTCGCGGTCGGCATCCGGCCGCGGCAGTTCCTGCGCCGCGAAGACAACTGAAGGTCCGGCCGCACCCGGACGCACAAGAGGAGGACCCGACTCATGCGAATCACCTTCATCGGCGCCGGCAACATGGCAAGCGCCCTGATCGGCGGGCTGCTCGCCAACGGCCACCAGGCGAGCGCGATCCGGGCGATCGACCCGTCGGAAGAGCAGCGCCGGCGCATCGCGGCACAGTTCGGCGTCGCCTGCCATTCGGACTTCGCCGATTCCGGCGATGGCGACGTGGTCGTGCTCGCCGTCAAGCCGCAGGCGATCGCCCAGGTGGTGCGGCCCCTCGCCGGCCGGGTCGACGACCGGCTGGTGATCAGCGTCGCGGCCGGCATCCGGGCCACCGACCTGTCGCGCTGGCTCGGCGGCCATCGGCGCATCGTGCGCTGCATGCCCAACACGCCGGCACTGATCGGCATGGGGGTCACCGGGCTTGCCGCGCTGCCGGGCCTGTCCGATGCGGACCGCCAGAGCGCCCGGGCGATCCTGGAGGCGGTGGGCAGCGTCGTCTGGGTCGACGAGGAATCGCTGCTCGACGCGGTGACCTCGGTCAGCGGCAGCGGCCCGGCCTACGTCTTCTACTTCATGGAGCAGCTCGAGCTCGCCGGACGCGCCGTCGGCCTGTCGCCCGAGCAGTCGCGCGCGCTCACGCTGGCCACCTTCCGGGGCGCGGCCGAGCTCGCCATCCGCTCGGACGAACCGCTGTCGGTCCTGCGCGAGCGGGTCACCTCGAAAGGCGGCACGACCGCCGCCGCGCTCGCCGTCCTCGGCGAAGGCCCCATTGCCGAAGCGATCGGACGCGGCGTCGCGGCCGCCTGCCGTCGCAGTAAGGAACTCGGCGACGAATTCGGCTCCGATCCGGCCTCGGATTCGGGCGCATGACCGCGTTGGGGCGCCTTGCCCTGCACCCGAATCCGAGGCCGGATCAGCCGGGGAGGACGTACTCGGCGAGCACGCCGAGCATGATCGCGGCGCCGAGCCAGTTGTTGAGGTTGAAGGCCCGGAAGCAGCCCTCGCGCTGCCGGTCGCGGATCAGGAACCCGTGGTGGACGGCCATCAGGGCCGCCACCGCGAGTCCGGTCGCATAGGGCCAGCCGAAGCCGACACGCGCGCCGACCACGCCGAGCAGGCCGAGGGTCGCCGCGTAGCAGAGCATGACCGCCGCGACGTCGAAGCGACCGAAGGTCAATGCCGAGCTGCGCAACCCGAGATGGATGTCGTCGTCGCGATCGACCATCGCGTACTCGGTGTCGTAGGCGATCGCCCAGAAGACGTTGGCCAGCAGCATCAGCCAGGCTTCGGTCGGAACGAAGCCGTGCACGGCGGCGAAGGCCATCGGGATGCCGAAGCCGAACGCGATGCCGAGATAGGCCTGCGGCATCGGGAAGAAGCGCTTGGTGAACGGATAGCTCCCCGCGATGAAGGCGGCAACGAAGGCGAGCTGCCAGGTCAGGGTATTGAAGGGAATGATCAGGACCAGGGCCAGCAGCGACAGGATCGCGAAGACGGCGACGGCCTCCCAGGGACGGATCCGGCCGGTGGTGACCGGGCGATCGCGGGTGCGCTTCACATGGCGGTCGAAGTCCCGGTCGGCGAAATCGTTGATCGCGCAGCCCGCCGAGCGCATCAGCAGGGTGCCGAGGCAGAAGGCGAACAGCATGTAGGGATCCGGCGCGCCGTCGGCGGCGATGAACAGGGCCCAGAGCGTCGGCCACAGCAGCAGCAGCGTTCCGATCGGCCGGTGCAGGCGAACCAGCAGGGCATACGAAACGAGCCGGTCGGAGATGGCTGGCGTCATGGGACTTCGGGCGGATAGAGCTTGGCGAAAGGCGTCTGGCGAACGATGTTACCGAAAGCCGCCGGTGCCGGAAAAATCACCATCCATCGGCCATCGGGATGGAAGCCCTCAGGTTCGGGCTGCGCCTGCCGCAAACACGGATCATGGGGAACCCTGCTCTCACGAACCGTCGTCCCTGCGCCCTGGCCCGCATCGGCTTCGGACTGGCCATGCTGGTCCTGGCCTGCGGTGCACTGGCATCGGAACTTGCCGGCGAAGTGGTTTCGGCCAGTGGCCCGACCATGCACCTGCGCCCGCAGCATCTGAACTCGCCGGTTCGGTCCGGCAGCCCGATCCACGCCGGTGACCGCTTTCGCACCGGCCCGCAGGCACGGCTCGAACTGCGCATGCGCGACGGGGCAGTGCTCTCGATCGGCCCCGACAGCGAATTCCAGGTCGATGAATACCGGCTCGAAGCGGGCAAGCAGCGCGCCTTCTATTCGCTCGCGCGCGGCCTGGTGCGCACCGTCAGCGGTGCCATCGGCAAGATCCGCCACGAGGAATTCCGGCTCACGACCCCGACCGCCGTGATGGGCATCCGGGGCACGGATTTCAGCGTCGAGCATTCCCTGTGCATGCCCTCGGCCGGCTGCGACGACGGCGCCCTGCCGGGCGAACGCCTGCGGGTCTCGGTCCACCAGGGCCGGGTCGCGGTGAGCAGCGCACACGGCACCATCGAGGTTCCCGAAGGCCAGACCCTGCGACTGGCCGGCCGCAACGGGGTGCCCATGCGCGACGGCGACGGCGCCCGCAAGCTCCCGCCGGTGCAGCACACGCCGAAGCGCCCCGCCGCCACCGACCACGACTACCAGCCGGTACTTCCCGGCGAGCTCGGCCGCCGCGGCTGATCGGCGGGGATGTCCCGCACCCAGGCGCGCGCCCGCTCCGCGCCGCCCGCACGACCGGCGCCCCCCGCACCGCCGGCCATGCCCGGCGGACTCGCGACCTCGAGCCCGGCCTCCGTCATCCGCCGCAGGCTGGCCGCCCCGACGCCCCGCACCCGATCGCGCAGGTCCTCGAGATCGATGTAGGGGCCCCGCTCACGCTCGGCGATGATGCGGGCCGCGATCGCCGGGCCGATGCCGCGGATCGATTCGAGCTCCGCCTGGGAAGCGACGTTGGCATCGACGGCCCGGGCCGGCGGCGCCATTCCGATGCCCGCGATCGCCAGCACGCAGAGCAGCATCGCGGTGAACCGCGGGATCGGCATCGGATTCTCCGGAACCCCGGGCACCGATGCCCGGACCGGAAGTATGGCCGCGGTCGCCTGCCGCGCCATCGGCCTGACGGATCAGCCGTTGGGGTGGGTGGCGAGCCAGTGCACATACTTCGCCACGCCTTCCTCGACGCTCGCGAAAGGCGCCGTATAGCCGGCCGCCCGCAGGCGCGTGGAGTCGCAGCGGGTGAAGCTCTGGTACTTGCCCTTGAGCGCCTCGGGGAACTCGATGTACTCGAGCAGGCCCGCCGAGACCATGCCGGCAAGATCGAGCGGCGCCTCGCCGCGCAGCTCGCGCAGGGTCGCCACCACGGTGCGGGCGATGTCGTTGAAGGGCTGCGCCCGGCCGGTGCCGCAATTGAACACGCCGCGCATCGCCGGGTTGTCGAGGCAATGGAGGTTCACCGCCACGACGTCGTCGACATGGACGAAGTCGCGCGACTGCTCGCCGGGACCGTAGCCGTCGTGCGGACCGAACAGGCGCACCCGGCCATCGGCGAGGAACTGGTTGTAGTTGTGGAAGGCCACCGAAGCCATCCGGCCCTTGTGCGACTCGCGCGGACCATAGACGTTGAAGTAGCGCAGGCCGACCACCTGGCTCCCGGCCTGCTCGAGGCGACGCCGCACGATCTGGTCGAACAGCAGCTTCGAGTAGCCGTAGACGTTCAGCGGCGATTCGTACTCGGGCGTCTCGATGAACTCGCTGCTGCCGCCGTAGACCGCCGCCGACGAGGCGTAGATGAACGGGATCCGCTGCGCCAGGGCGTAGTCGAGCAGCGCCAGGGAATAGCGATAGTTGTTCGCCATCATGTAGCGTCCGTCGCTTTCCATCGTGTCGGAGCAGGCGCCCTGGTGGAAGATCGCGCGCACCCCCCGCAGGCTGCCGAGGCGGGCGAGGAACTCCTCCTTGTCGAGGTAGTCCGCGATGTCGCTGCCGACCAGGTTGCGGAACTTCGCCGCGGCGCGCAGGTTGTCGACCGCGATGATCTCGCGCTCGCCGCGGGCATTGAGCGCCCGCAACAGGTTCGAGCCGATGAAGCCGGCCGCGCCGGTGACGATGATCATGATCCGAACAACTCCTCTGGGGTCACGTCGGCGGTGCCGAGCTTGCCGACCACGATGCCGCCTGCCGTGTTGGCCAACCCCATCGCCACCGCCAGCGGGCAGCCGACCGCCAGGGCGGTCGCGAGCGTGGCGACGACGGTATCGCCCGCACCCGATACATCGTAGACCTCGCGGGCACGGGCGGCCACATGGCGACTGCTGCCATCGCGGGAAAAGAGCGACATGCCCTCCTCGGAGCGCGTCACCAGCAGCGCATCGAGCTCGAGCCGCTCGCGCAACGCATGCGCCTTCGCGGCGAGATCTTCCTCGCCCTGCCAGCTCCCGACGACCGCGCGCAGCTCGGCCCGGTTCGGGGTGAGGATGGACGCTCCGCGGTAGCGATCGAAATCCTCGCCCTTCGGGTCGACGACCACGGGCTTTCCCGCTTCGCGGGCGATGGCGAGCATCCGGTCGACCTGGGCGAGCCCGCCCTTGCCGTAGTCGGACAGGACCATGACGTCGCAGGCGTCGATCGCCTCGCGCACCGCATCGAGCTTGGCCGCGAGCGCATCGGGACCGGGGCTTTCCTCGAAGTCGATGCGCAGCAGCTGTTGCTGGCGTCCGATCACGCGAAGCTTGATGGTGGTCGGCAGGTCGGCATCGCGCGCGAGCCGAAGCTCGACGCCGAGCTCGCCCGCCATCCGCGCGATCAGCTCGCCGGGTTCGTCATTGCCGACGATGGCGACCAGGGTGGCGTGGGCGCCGAGCGAAGCGACGTTGCGCGCCACGTTGGCCGCGCCGCCGAGGCGTTCCTCGAACTGCCTGATGCGCACGACGGGCACCGGGGCCTCGGGAGAGATCCGCTCGACATCCCCGAACCAGTACCGGTCGAGCATCGCATCGCCGACCACGAGCACTCGCGCCGGCCGGAAATCCACTCGTTCACTCACCGATGCCCTCCCCGCGACGCGGCGCATAGCTGTCCCAGCGGCTGCATCCCGGACACTGCCAGTAGTAGGTGCGTGCCTTGAATCCGCAATAGGAACAGATGTAGCGTCCCAGGCGATCGGCCTGGTCCTTGGCGAGCGAGCGAATCAGGTCGTCGCGGGCGCGCTCGCGCGGACTGCGGCCATCGGCCCCCGCCGACAGCAGGGTCTCGAGCGCAAGGAGCGAGGGCCAGTCGCGCAGGATCGCCTCGGCCCATTCCACTGCGGCATCGGCGCCGTCGCGCGCCAGGCGCGCATCGAACACCGCCCGGAAGACATCGATCGAAGGGGCGCTCGCCGCGATCGCCTCCAGACGCGCGAGCCCTTCGTCGAGCCGGCCGCTGCGGCGCGAGGCCTCGAGCCAGGGGACCGCGATCAGCGAGGCGTGCGCCGGGCTGAGCTCGAGCATCCGCTCCCATGCCGCGAGCGCCTGTTCCGGCTTGTCGCCGCGCAGGGCCAGCTCGCCACGCATCAGCCAGGGCCGGGGGTGCCGCGGGTCGGCCTCCGTGGCCAGGGCGATCGCCTCCATGGCGGTCGCGACGGCGTCGGCGCCATCGGCGGCCAGGGCGGCGACGGCGCGCTCGCAGTGGAACTGGGCAAGCTCGTGCGAGCGATTCTCGCCGAGATCGATCCGCAGCCGCTCGGCGATCTCGATCGCCTGCGGCCAGTCGCGCACCATCTGCGCGATCTGCAGCCGATGATGCAGGGCGGCGGCCCGGTAGCGCGAGCCCTCGAGCCGGTTGAAGGCATCCTCGGCGCGGTCGATCAGGCCGGCGCGCAGGTAATCCTGGCCGAGCTCGAAGAGCGCATGCTCGCGCTGCTCGGCATCGAGGTCGCGCCGCTCGATCAGGTTCTGGTGGACCCGGATCGCCCGGTCGGTCTCGCCGCGGCGCCGGAAGAGGTTGCCGAGCGCGAAATGCAGCTCGATGGTCTCGGGGTCGACCTGGACGACGTCGATGAACGCATCGATCGCCTTGTCCGGCTGCTCGTTGAGCAGGAAGTTCAGGCCGCGGAAATACGCATCCGGCATTCCGCCGCCGGCGCCGGACTGGCGCGCATCGAAGCGCGCCGCGAACCAGCCGAGGACGAAGAACAGCGGGATGGCGAGCAACCACCAGGCATCGAAGGTCATGGCCCGGCCATCCGCCCAGGGAGTGTGGACGGTCCGCTCACGGCTTCCTACCCGCCGATGCGGGGCGGGATCGCCGCCGCATCGGGCGGCAGCACGTCCGGGACGACGGCGGGCTCGCGTTCGCGCGCCTCGGCGAGCCGCAGCTCGCGCCGCAGGCGGGCCAGCTCGCGACGATAGCGGAAGAACGAGGGGAAGGCGGCGAGCAGGCCGACGACCACGCCCGCGACGAAGAACAGCAGCAGGAAGATCACCAGCGGCTGCCGCCAGGCGAAATCGTCACCGAAGAGGAAGAACCGCAGCTCGGCGACCGTCGTATTCGAGAGCGCGAAGCCGAGCGCGACCAGGAACAGCAGCAGGTTGAAGATCCAGGCTAGGACGCGCATCGTGGGGCTCCGGGCGCAGGCACCGCAAGGAAATCAGCGTGAGGACTTCATCCCGGCATCGACCCGTTCGCGGAGGTCCTTGCCGGGCTTGAAGTGGGGAACCCATTTCTCCGGCACCATGACCTTCTCGCCGGACTTGGGATTGCGGCCGACGCGCGGCGGCCGGTACGAAAGGGCGAAGCTGCCGAAGCCGCGGATCTCGATGCGATGGCCGTCGGACAGGGTCCTGGCCATCGCATCGAGGATCGTGCGCACCGCGAACTCGGCATCCTTCGCGACCAGTTGCGGATAGCGCTCGGCGAGCCGGGCAATCAGCTCCGACTTCGTCATGGTCGGGGCCCCGGCGGGGCCCTCTCCATCGCGTGCCGGACCGTTCATGTCCATGCCAGCCGAGCCTCGCGCCGCCTTACTGGTCGTCGCCGCTGCTGTCGAGCTTCGCCCGCAGCAGTGCGCCGAGGTTGGTGGTGCCGGTGGCGGCACCGCTCTCGGCCTGCATGCGCTGCAGCGCATCGGCCGTCTCGGCGCTCTCCTTGGCCTTCAGGGAGAGGCTGATCGAACGGCTCTTGCGATCGACGTTGATCACCATCGCCTCGATCTCGTCGCCTTCCTTGAGATGGTTGCGGGCGTCCTCGACGCGGTCCCGGGAGATCTCGGAAGCGCGCAGGTAGCCTTCGACATCGTTGCCGAGGTCGCAGACCGCGCCCTTGGCATCGACCGAGGTGACCTTCACCCGGACCAGCGAGCCCTTCTCGTGGGTGGCGGCGTAGTTGTTGAACGGATCGCCCTCGAGCTGCTTGATGCCGAGCGAGATGCGCTCGCGATCGGTGTCGATCGCCAGCACCACCGCCTCGACCTCGTCGCCCTTCTTGAAGTCGCGCACGGCTTCCTCGCCCTGGGCGTTCCAGGACAGGTCCGAGAGATGGACCAGGCCGTCGATCCCGCCGGGCAGGCCGACGAACACGCCGAAGTCGGTGATCGACTTGATGGTGCCCTTGACCTTGTCGCCCTTGCGGTAGTTGTCCGAGAACTCCTCCCACGGATTGGGGCGGCACTGCTTCATGCCGAGCGAGATGCGGCGGCGATCCTCGTCGATGTCGAGCACCATCACCTCGACCTCGTCGTTGAGCGCGACGACCTTGGACGGGTTGACGTTCTTGTTCGTCCAGTCCATCTCGGAGACGTGCACCAGCCCCTCGATTCCCGGCTCGATCTCGACGAAGGAGCCGTAGTCGGTGATGTTGGTGACACGGCCGAACATGCGGGTGCCCTGCGGGTAGCGGCGCGAGATGCCGACCCAGGGGTCGTCGCCGAGCTGCTTGACCCCGAGCGAGACGCGCGAGCGCTCCTGGTCGAACTTGAGGACCTTGGCGGTGATCTCCTGGCCGACCTGGACGACCTCCGACGGGTGGCGCACGCGACGCCACGCCATGTCGGTGATGTGCAGCAGGCCGTCGATGCCGCCGAGATCGACGAACGCGCCGTAGTCGGTGATGTTCTTGACGATGCCGGTGACGGTCGCGCCCTCGGCGAGCGTCTCGAGCAGCTTCTGGCGTTCCTCGCCCTGCGACAGCTCGATGACGGCGCGGCGCGACAGCACGACGTTGTTGCGCTTGCGATCGAGCTTGATGACCTTGAACTCGAGGGTCTTGCCTTCGTACGGGGTGGTGTCCTTGACCGGACGCATGTCGATCAGCGAACCCGGCAGGAACGCGCGGATACCGTTGGTCATGACGGTCAGGCCGCCCTTCACCTTGCCGGTGATCGTGCCTTCGACCTGCTCGCCCTGGTCGAGCGCCTTCTCGAGCTGCAGCCAGGCGGCCAGCCGCTTGGCGCGGTCGCGCGAGAGCCGGGTCTCGCCGTAGCCGTCTTCGAGCGCATCGATCGCCACGGAGACGAAATCGCCTTCGCTGACATCGAGCTCGCCGCGGTCGTTGAGGAATTCCTCGAGCGGAATGAAGCTCTCGGACTTCAGGCCCGCGTTGACGACGACATAGTTGTGATCGACCCGCAGGACTTCCGCGGTGATGACCTCACCCGCGCGCATCTCCTGCCGCGAGAGGGACTCCTCGAACATCGCTGCAAAGCTTTCGGTTTCGTTCGAAGGGGTCGTGGTTTGGACGTTAGCCAATGTTGAAGATTTCCAATGAATGAATACGCGCCGGCGAGCCGTTCATGCACCGGGCACCGCGGTGGTCGATCGTCTCGACCGGCGGCAACATGGCTGCATCGACGCTACGCCAGCGGAGTTGCAAAACCCGCCTCGAGGACGGGCACCATTTCACCTGCTTCACCTGCCAGACCGACCATTCGGCCTCGCCTTCGACGGCATGACGGCATCGGGGCGCCCTGCCGTACGCCGGCACTGGTGGCACCCCGCCTCGTCCTGCACTGAATGCGAAACCGGATCAGAGCCGGTCGCGGGCCAGCCCGACCACCAGATCGATCACCTCGGAAAGCGATCTTTCGGTTGAATCGACGAGCACCGCATCCTTCGCCGCAACCAGCGGAGCCGCCGCCCTTTCGGTATCGCGGCGATCGCGCTCTCGCAGGTCGTGCAAAAGGTCGGTTAGAGTAGCAGAAAAACCCTTTTCGATCAACTGCTTATATCGGCGCTCCGCGCGGACTTCGACGGCCGCCGTCAGGAAGATCTTGAGGATCGCGTCGGGGAACACCACCGTGCCCATGTCGCGGCCGTCGGCGACCAGGCCCGGCGGCCGGCGCAGGGCCCGCTGGCGATCGAGGAGCGCCGCGCGCAAGGGAGCATGGCCGGCGATGCGCGAAGCCATCGCCCCGACCTCGGTAGCCCGGATCGCCGCGGACACGTCCTCGCCCGCGAGCCGCACGCCGCCGCCGTCGAAACGCACGTCGAGCCCCTGGGCGAGTCCGGCCAGGCCCTGGGGATCGTCATGCCCCACGCCGGCGCGAAGCGCCGCGAGGCCGACCAGCCGGTAGAGCGCGCCGGAGTCGAGGTAGTGCCAGCCGAGCGCCGCGGCCACCCCTTCGGAGACCGCGCCCTTGCCCGAAGCGGTCGGGCCGTCGATCGCGACGACGGGCGCCGCCTTCATGAATCCGCCGCGCCGGTTTCGACGATACCCAGCCCGGCGCCGGCCGCAAGCTGCACGAAGCCGGGAAACGAGGTCGCGACGTTCTCGGTATCGGCGATCGCGATCGGGCCGCCGGCGCGCAGCGCCGCCATCGCGAAGGACATCGCGATCCGGTGGTCGCCGTGCGCCTCGACCCGGCCGCCCGAGAAGGCGGCGCCATCGGGACGGCCCTCGATCACCATCCCGTCAGGGGTCGGCTCGGCCGATACCCCCAGGACGCGCAGGCCCTCGGCCATGGTCGCGATCCGGTCCGACTCCTTGACCCGCAGCTCGGCGGCGCCGCTGACCCGGGTACGGCCGCGGGCACAGGCCGCCGCGATGAAGATCGCCGGGAATTCATCGATGGCCAGCGGCACCAGCTCCTCGGGGACGTCGATGCCGGAGAGCGGCGCCGAGCGCACCCGCAGGTCGGCGACCGGCTCGCCGCCGACCTCCGATTCGGCCAGCACCGTGATGTCCGCCCCCATCAGCCGCAGGACGTCGATGATCCCGGTGCGGGTCGGGTTCATGCCGACATGTTCGAGGACCACATCGGCGCCGGGCGCGATCGAGGCGCCGACCAGGAAGAAGGCCGCCGAAGAGATGTCGGCGGGCACGTCGATCGCGCAGCCGGTCAGCCGCTGGCCGCCGTCGATGGAAACCCGGGCGCCGTCGCGCTCGACCCTGACCCCGAAGCCCCCGAGCATCCGCTCGGTATGGTCGCGGGTCGGCGCCGGCTCGATGATGGTGGTCCGGCCGTTCGCATAGAGACCGGCGAGCAGCAGGGCGGATTTGAGCTGGGCACTGGCCACCGGCAGCCGGAACTCGATGCCGGCGAGGCCGGCCGACGGCGACAGCCGGACCGGCGGACAGTCCCCGTCGGTCTCGACGCGGGCCCCCATCCGCGCCAGCGGATCGGCGACGCGCCGCATCGGCCGGCGCATCAGGGTCTCGTCGCCCACCAGCTCGGTGGCGAAGGACTGTCCCGCCAGCAGGCCCATGAGCAGGCGCATCGCGGTGCCGGCATTGCCGCAGTCGAGCGGACCCGCGGGCGGTCGCAGGCCATCGCGACCGACACCGTGGATCGTGACACGGCCATCGTCCGGGCCCTCGATCCGCACGCCCATCGCCCGGAACACGTTGCGGGTCGACAGCGCATCGGCGCCCTCGAGAAAACCGGTGACGCGCGTGACGCCATCGGCGATCGCCCCGAGCATGATGGCCCGGTGCGAGATCGACTTGTCGCCCGGCACCCTCAGCCGACCGAGCAGACGCCCTCCCGGCGCAACTTTGTAACCGCTATCCATGTGATTGATTTCCTCGCCGGCTCCGGGCCGGCGATCTAAGTTTGCAGGCAAGCGATGAATGGGCCGCTCGCCTGGATGAGCGGGCCCAGCGCTACACCGATCCGGGTAGTCGAACCCCCGTCGGATTCTAAAGGTGCTGGACGATGCGCACGAACGACGACACCCTCGAATGGGTCGACATGGGCGTGATGGTCGAGATGCTCCGGGCGTCGACATTGCCGCCCGAGGCCTCCCCCAACGCGGCCCCTCCCGCCCCCGCGCCGGAGCCTGCCCGCGCCATATCGCCGCGCGCCCTGCGGCTGGTCGAGATGCTGCCCAGGGGTTTTCGCCTCTACGAGACCCGGCTCAACTACCCGCATGTGGTCGAGCAGCTTGCCGCCGCCTGGCATGATCCGCGCCGCTTCGCAGCAGTGATCGACGAGCTGACCCTCGCCGATCGACCGAACCGCGCCGGCTTTCCCTTCCCGGTGCTCAACGAGCTGACCAATCTGCGCGATCACTATTTCGCCGAGATCCACCCGGAGTACAGGGACCGCCTGCGTCGCGGGCCCGTCTAGTCCACCGACCTCCGCCAGCGACTGGCGGCGGCGAACAGGGCCTCGATGGCGGCCCGGTCGGACGTCTCGAGCGCCTCTTCCAGCACATCGAGCTTCTCCCGGAAGTGCCTTGCGCTCGCCAGCACCGACTCCCGGTTGTCCAGCAGGATGCCCGTCCACAAGGGGGCCGACGATGCGCCGATGCGAGTGGTGTCGCGCAGGCCCGCGCCCGAGAAGTGCCGGGCGGCATCCGCGAAGGCGCCGTCTGCGATGGACGCGCACAGCGCGAACGCGACCGCATGGGGCCAGTGCGAGAACTCCGCGAACATGGCGTCGTGGGCGGCCGGGTGGATCGATTCGACCCGCGCCCCGAGCCGGGCGAGCAGCTTGCCGAGCCGAGCGGCCATCCGTTCCTGCGCGGAGCCTGCCGGGCACAGCAGCCAGATCCGCCCCTCGAACAGGTCGGCCCTTGCGGCGGCCGGCCCGCTGCCCTCGGAGCCGGCGATCGGATGACCGGCGACGAAGCGGGGGCTGTCGGCACCAAAGACCTCCTCGGCCGCGACGGCGACCGAGGACTTGGTGCTGCCGCAATCGGTGACGAGGCAGTTGGCGGGCGCGGCGCGGGCGATCGTCTCGAATGCCTGCCGCATCGCGCCGACCGGACAGGCGACGAAGACGAGTTGGGCATCGCGCACGCCCTCGGCGAGGTCATCGGTCGCCGCATCGGCGATCGCCGGCACGAGCGCATCGCGCACCGCCCGGTCGGGATCGACCCCGGTGATCCGGCAGCCCGGCAGGGCGCGGCGCAATGCGAGCGCGACCGACGCCCCGATCAGGCCCGCTCCGACGATGGTGACCCGCTCGATGGCGCCGGCGACCTTCGGCGCTGCGCCGGCCATCAGCGTCCGACCAGTGGCCGCAGCGCGGCGAGGAAGCGGTCATTCTCGGCCGGCAGGCCGACGCTGACCCGCAACCATTCGGGCAAGCCATAGCCGGCCACTGGGCGGACGATCACCCCTGCCCGCAGCAGGCCCTCGTACACCGCCGCCGCGTCGCCCACCCGCAGGAGCGAGAAGTTGCCGAAGGACGGCAGGAACTCGATTCCCATCGTGCGGAACTCGCCTTCGAGCCGGTCGAGCTCGCTGCGATTGTTGGCCCGGGCGCGGGCGACGAAATCACGGTCGGCCAGCGCCGCTTCGGCGGCGACCAGCGCCGGCGTGCTCACGTTGAAGGGCTGGCGGACCCGGTTGAGCAGGTCGGTGAGCTCGGGCTGCGCGAGGCCGTAGCCGACCCGCAGGCTCGCCAGTCCATAGGCCTTGGAGAAGGTCCGCGAGACGAGCAGGTTCGGACGCCCAGCCAGCCAGCGGGTCGAATCGAAGCGATCGGCCTCGTCGAGATACTCGTTGTAGGCCTCGTCGAGCACGACCACGACGTCCTTCGGGACCCGGTCGAGAAAGGCCTCGATCCTGCCCGCCGGCACGAAGGTGCCGGTCGGGTTGTTGGGGTTGGCGATGAAGACGACCCGGGTGTCGGGGGCGATCGCCGCGGCCATCGCATCGAGATCGTGGCCGTAGCGGCGGGCCGGCACGACGATGGATCGCGCGCCGCTCGCCTGCGTGGCAAGCGGGTAGACCGCGAAGGCATGCGCGGAATAGACGGCCGACACGCCCGGGTGAAGCAGCGCGCGCGCCGCGATCTCGAGGATGTCGTTCGAGCCGTTGCCCAGGGTGATCCAGTCGGGCGGCACGTCGAAGACCGCCGACAGCGCCTGCTTCAGGTCGAAGCCGTTGCCGTCCGGATAGCGGGCGCCTTCGGCGAGGCAGGCGATCGCCGCCGCGCGGGCGCCCTCGGGCATGCCGAAAGGGTTCTCGTTGGAGGCGAGCTTGACGATCGAGGACTCGTCCAACCCGTAGCGGCGGGCAAGCTCGGATATCGGCATGCCCGGCTGGTAGGGAGCGATCGCGCGGATGTAGTCGGCGGCGGGAATCGTCATCGTCGATGCTGGTGCCTGGTGAGTGAGTTCTCAGCTCGCGCGGGGATAGGAGCCGATGATCTGGAAATAGGCGGCCTGGTCGCGGATCTCGGCAAGCGCCGCGGCGACCGCGGCATCGTCCTTGTGGCCGACGAGATCGACGTAGAAGAAGTACTCCCAGTCGCCCCGGCGAGCCGGGCGGGATTCGAAGCGCTTCATCGATACGCCGTGGCGCGCGAGCGGCTCGATCAGCCGGTGGACCGCGCCGGCCCGGTCCGGGACCGACAGGATCAGCGAGGTGAGATCGAGGCCCGAGGCAGCGCACTGGTAGGTGCCGATGACCACGAAACGGGTGCGATTGCCGGGGCTGTCCTGGATGCCGGACTCGATCAGCGCGAGCCCGTAGGTCCGCGCGGCCGGCTCGCCCGCGATCGCGGCGAGCTTCGGATCGGCGGCGGCAAGGCGCGCCCCCTCGGCATTGGAGCTGGCCGGAACCCGTTCGACGCCGGGCGCGTTGCGATCGAGCCATCCGGAACACTGGGCGAGCGCCTGGGGATGGGCGCAGATCCGCTCGATGCCCTCGAGCGTCCCGTGAAGGCTCATCAGGCAGTGCCGCACCGGAATCGATATCTCGCCGGAGACCGTGAGCGGCGATTCCAGCAGCAGGTCGAGCGTCCGGCTGATCGCGCCCTCGGTCGAGTTCTCGATCGGGACCACCCCGAAATCCGCATCGCCCGCCTCGGTGCGGCGGAAGGCTTCGTCGATCGTCGCGCAGGCGAGCGGATCGATGCCCTGGCCGAAGTGCTTGTGCGCGGCCTGCTCCGAGAAGGTTCCGGGCGGCCCGAGGTAGGCGACGCGCATGCGCCGCTCCAGCGCCCGGCAGGCGGAGATCACCTCGCGGTAGATCGCCTCGATCGCGGCGCCCGGCAACGGCCCCTTCGAGAGGGCGCGGAGCCGCTCGAATATCTGGGCCTCGCGCTCGGGGCGATAGACCGGCGCATCGGACTCGCGCTTGATCTCGCCGACCTCGCGGGCGCACATGCCACGCGCGTTGAGCAGGTCGAGCATCTGCGCGTCGATCGCGTCGATCCGCTCGCGCAGCTTCAGCAGTCGCGGGTCGATGCCGGCCGGAGCCGGGTCGGTGGGCTTGTTCCCGCTCATGGTCCGGACGCTCCGTCGTCGTCACCCTCCGGCGCCCGGCCGGGATCGCCGGTCTCGGCGCCGTCGTCGTCCTCGGGGTCGTCGGTCTCGACCACCCGCTGGACACCGGACAGCGAATCGCCCTCATCGACGGAGATCAGCGTCACGCCCTGCGTCGCCCGACCCATCTCGCGGATCTCGACGACGCGGGTGCGCACGAGCACCCCGCCGTTGGTGATCAGCATGATCTCGTCGCCGTCCTCGACCAGCACCGCGGCGACGACGCGGCCGTTGCGCTCGCTCGAGGCGATCGCGATCATCCCCTTGGTGCCCCGGCCGTGCCGGGTGTACTCGGCGATCGGCGTGCGCTTGCCGTAGCCGTTCTCGGTCGCGGTGAGCACCGACTGGGTCTCGGATTCGGCGACCAGCATCGAGATCACGCTCTGGCCTTCCTCGAGGAACATGCCGCGCACACCGCGCGCGGTGCGCCCCATCGACCGGACGTCGCCCTCGTGGAAACGCACCGCCTTGCCGGCGTCCGAGAACAGCATCACGTCGTGATGGCCATCGGTCAGGGCCACGCCCACGAGATGGTCGTCCTCGCCGAGGTCGACCGCGATGATCCCCGCCTTGCGCGGATTGGAGAACTCGGCGAGAGAAGTCTTCTTGACCGTGCCCAGGCGCGTCGCCATGAACACGTAGGACTGCTCGTCGAACAGGCGCACCGGCAGCATCGCCGTGATCTTCTCGCCGTCGGCGAGCGGAAACAGGTTGACGATCGGCCGGCCGCGCGAGGTGCGGGTACCCTGCGGCACCTCCCAGACCTTGATCCAGTAGACCCGACCCCGGTCCGAGAAGCACAGGATCGTGTCGTGGGTGTTCGCGATGAACAGCTGGTCGATCCAGTCGTCATCCTTCTTGCCCGCGGCCTGCTTGCCGCGCCCGCCGCGACGTTGCGCCCGGTACTCCGACAGCGGCTGGCTCTTGATGTAGCCGGTGTGCGACAGGGTGACGACCATGTCGGTCGGGGTGATGAGGTCCTCGGCGCCGATCTCGGTGGCGTTGATCTCGATGCGCGAGCGCCGCTCGTTGCCGAACTCGGCCCGGATCGCGCCGAGCTCGTCGGCGATGATGCGGGCGATGCGCTCGGGCCGGGCAAGGATGTCGAGCAGATCGCTGATCAG
This sequence comes from Burkholderiaceae bacterium, assembly GCA_023954135.1. Taxonomy (GTDB): domain Bacteria; phylum Pseudomonadota; class Gammaproteobacteria; order Burkholderiales; family Burkholderiaceae_E; genus JAMLIN01. The sequence goes on from JAMLIN010000010.1 coordinate 74,436, forward strand.
CTCGATGATCTCGCGGTACTCCTGGACGATCTTGTCCTGCTCCAGTCCGGTCAGGCGCTGCAGCCGCATCTGCAGGATCTCCTGCGCCTGGACGTCCGACAGCCGGTATTCGTCGCCGTGCAGGCCGAAGCCGGGGTCGAGCCCCTCGGGCCGGTAGCTCACGAGATCCTGGCCGGCGCGCTCGAGCATCGCTCGCGCCACGCCCGCGCTCCAGCCGCGCGCCATGAGGCGCTCCTTGGCGATCGGTGGAGTCGGCGACGCCTTGATCAGCTCGATCATCTCGTCGACGTTCGCGATCGCGACCGCGAGCCCCTCGAGGATGTGGCCACGCTCCCGTGCGCGGCGCAGCTCGAAAACGGTGCGGCGGGTGACCACCTCGCGCCGGTGCGCGAGGAAGTACTCGATCATCTCCTTGAGGTTCAGCAGGCGCGGCTGGCCGTCGACCAGCGCCACCATGTTGATGCCGAAGGTGTCCTGGAGCTGCGAGGCCTTGTAGAGATTGTTCAGGACGACCTCGGCGCGCTCGCCGCGCTTGAGCTCGATCACCACCCGCATGCCCGACTTGTCGGACTCGTCGCGGATGTCGGAGATACCCTCGATGCGCTTCTCGTTGACCAGTTCGGCGATGCGCTCGAGCAGCACCCGCTTGTTCACCTGGTAGGGAAGCTCGTCGACGATGATCGCTGTGCGCGAACCCCGGTCGATCTCCTCGAAGTGGGTCGCGGCCCGCATCACCACGCGTCCGCGCCCGGTGCGATAGCCTTCGCGCACGCCGGCGATGCCGTAGATCGTGGCTCCGGTCGGGAAGTCGGGCGCCGGCACCTTCTCGATCAGCTCGTCGATCGTGATGTCGGGCTGCTCGAGCACCGCGAGCGAGGCGTCGACCACCTCGCCGAGATTGTGCGGCGGGATGTTGGTGGCCATGCCGACCGCGATCCCCGCCGAGCCGTTGATCAGCAGATTGGGCAGGCGGGCCGGCAGGACCGTCGGCTCGTTCTCCTTGCCGTCGTAGTTCGGCTGGAAATCGACGGTTTCCTTGTCGATGTCGGCGAGCAGCTCGCTCGCGATCTTCTCGAGGCGGCACTCGGTGTAGCGCATCGCCGCCGCGTTGTCGCCGTCGATCGAGCCGAAGTTGCCCTGCCCGTCGACCAGCGGGTAGCGCAGCGAGAAATCCTGGGCCATCCGCACCAGGGTGTCGTAGATCGCGGAGTCACCGTGCGGGTGGTACTTCCCCATGACCTCGCCGACCACCCGGGCGCACTTCACGTAGGGCCGGTTCCAGACGTTGCCCGCCTCGTGCATCGCGAACAGCACGCGGCGGTGCACCGGCTTCAAGCCATCGCGCACATCCGGCAGCGCCCTGCCGACGATCACGCTCATCGCGTAATCGAGGTAGGAGCGTCGCATCTCCTCCTCGAGACTGATCGGCAAGGTTTCCTTGGCGAATGGATCCATCGGCGGGGCTCGTGGGCAGGGAAAAAAGAGGGAGAAAGCTCGAAGACGCTTGAGCAGCTAAACCTTTGAATTCTATCATTTGGCGCCGACTCTTCCGGAGGGCGCCCGCGCGCATCCGATGCCCACCCGCAGCACCGTCATCGCCCCCGCCTGGCTTGCCCGGGTCGAGCCGGGCCTCGATGTCGAGACCGGCATGGCCGTCGTCGTCCAGGGCGACCGGATCGCCGCGATCGAACCGGTCGACCGGGCGCGCGCCGCCCATCCGCAGGCCGAGTTCATCGACCTGCCCGGCCACCTGCTCTGCCCCGGTTTCGTGAACCTGCACTGCCATGCGGCGATGTCGCTGCTGCGCGGCGCCGGCGACGACCTGCCGCTCGAGCGCTGGCTCGGCGAGCGGATCTGGCCGATCGAAGGGCAGCTGATGTCACCCGAGTTCGTCCACGACGGCGCCCTGCTCGGCTGCCACGAGCTCCTGCTGGGCGGCGTCACCTGCGTGAACGACATGTACTTCTTTCCGGAGTCGATGCTGCAGGCCGCCCGGGCGCTCGGGATGCGGGCGAGCGCCGGCATCGTCGTCATCGATTTCCCGAGCGCCTGGGGCACCGGTCCGGACGACTATCTCGCCAAGGGGCTCGCCATGCGCGACCGCTGGCTCGACGATCCGCTGGTCGGCTTCACCCTCGCGCCGCACGCTCCCTATACCGTGGGCGACGACGCCCTGCGGCGGGTCGCCACGCTATCGCAGGAGCTCGGCCTGCCCGTCCACATCCATGTGCACGAGACCGCGCAGGAGATCGCGCAGAGCGTCGAGCAGCACGGATGTCGTCCGCTCGAGCGGCTGCGCCGGCTCGGGCTGCTCGGGCCGGACCTGATCGCGGTGCATGCGGTCCATCTCGATCCCGCCGAGATCGCGCTGCTCGCCAGGCACTCGGCGAGCGTCGCGCACTGCCCGCACTCGAACCTGAAGCTCGGCAGCGGCATCGCGCCGATCGCCGAGCTTCTCGACGCCGGAGTCCGCATCGGGCTGGGCACCGACGGCGCGGCAAGCAACAACCGGCTCGATCTGTTGCACGAAGCACACACTGCGGCGATGCTCGCCAAGGGCGCTAGCCAGCGCGCCGAGGTCTTCCCGGCACGCGCCGTTCTCGAGGCGATGACCTTGGGCGGCGCGCGCGCACTGGGGAAGGAGGATGAAATCGGCTCGATTCGAACCGGCAAACAGGCCGATCTGGTGGCCGTCGATTTGCACGCGCCAGAATCCCGTCCCGTTTTCGACCCGATTTCTCACTTGATCTATACCGCCGGAAGGGAGCATGTTGCCGATGTCTGGATCGCCGGACACCATGTTGTTCGCAAGCGACAACTAGCCGCTATGAACGGCAGGACGGCCCTCTCCGACGTAGTTGGCCGGATCGGGGTGTGGCAGAATCGAATCAGTAGGATTCTGTCGGGTACTGCTGCATCCTGAGGCGTGGCGCGTGCCGGCGATATGGATTTCTCACCCAGAATCGTTCCGTTCCTAGCGAGGAGAAACATGAACAAACCGGTCAAAATGGCTCATCTGATCGCGACCGCCGTTTTTGCTGCGGCTTCGACCGCCGCGGTTGCGCAGACGGGCAGCGGCTATGTCGTAAGCCCTGACAACCAGGTCGTGGTCGACCCGTTCGGCCTGTGCTGGCGTACCACGGGCTGGACCCCGGGCGACGCCACCAAGGACTGCGACGCCGATCTGCTGCCCAAGGAAGCGCCGAAGCCGGCCCCGCCGCCCCCGCCCCCGCCGGCTCCTGCCCCGGCCCCCGTCCCGGCCCCGGCGCCCGCGCCGCAAGCCGAGAAGGTGACCTTCGCGGCCGACGCGTTCTTCGATTTCGACAAGAGCGCGCTCAAGCCCGAAGGCCAGGCACGCCTGGATGACCTGGTCTCCAAGATCCGCGACATGACCCTGGAAGTCGTCATCGCCGTCGGTCACACCGACAGCATCGGCGCCGCCGACTACAACCAGCGTCTGTCGGTGCGTCGTGCCGAGTCGGTCAAGAGCTACCTGGTCAGCAAGGGCATCGAAGCCAACCGCGTCTACACCGAAGGCAAGGGCGAGAGCCAGCCGGTCGCGTCGAACCAGACGCGCGACGGCCGCGCCAAGAACCGCCGCGTGGAGATCGAGGTCGTCGGTACCCGCATGCGCTGATCGCGCAACGCGACGCGGGCTTCGGCCCGCGAAGCAGGAAGCCCCGCTCAGGCGGGGCTTTTTCTTTTGTCGCCGGGCCGCCCCAAGACAAAAGGCGCCCCCTCGGGCGGGGTCGAGCCGGGAATTCGCGAAGCATTGCTTCGCGCCGGCGAGACCGGCCGCGCCTGCGAGCGCGGCCGAAGCAAGCCGAAGGCGCAGCGTGGGGGCTTTTTCCTTTGTCGCCTAGAATGGGTCCGCCGGCCTGCGGCTTGCGCAGCCCCTGCCCGAACCGAGGATTCAGCCTGATGAGCGATACCGTCCATTCCCCGCCGGGCGCAACCAATGTGGATGCGGCCGAGCTCGAGAAGTTCCAGTCGATCGCCGCCAACTGGTGGGATCCCGAATCCGAGTTCGCGCCGCTGCACCGGATCAACCCGCTGCGCCTCGCCTGGATCGAGGGCATCGCGCCGCTCGCCGGCCAGCGGGTGCTCGACGTCGGCTGCGGCGGCGGCATCCTCACCGAGGCGATGGCGTCGCGTGGCGCGCAGGTCACCGGCATCGATCTCGCACAGGCCTCCCTGCAGGTCGCCGAACTGCACAAGCTCGAGAGCGGCGTGGCGGTCGACTACCGCTGCATCGCGGTCGAAGCGCTGGCCGAGGAAGCGCCCGCGCGGTTCGATACCGTGACCTGCATGGAGATGCTCGAGCATGTCCCCGATCCGGCTTCGGTGATCGGCGCCTGCGCGACGCTGGTTCGGCCCGGCGGCCATGTCTTTCTTTCCACCATCAATCGCAATCCGAAGGCCTTCCTGCATGCGATCGTCGGCGCCGAATACCTGCTGCGCCTGCTGCCGCGCGGAACCCATCACTTCGACCGCTTCCTCAAGCCATCGGAGATCGCGTCGGCGGCGCGCCGCCACCGGCTCGAGCCGCTCGAGACCTGCGGGATCACCTACAACCCGCTCACGAGAACCTATCGCCTCGCGCCCGATGACGCCTCGGTGAACTACATGATGGCCTTCCGCCGGCCGATGGACTGACCCTGCCGACGACATGACTGCACTCTCCGGACGGGCACCGCGTGCCGTGCTCTTCGACCTCGACGGCACCCTGGCCGACACGGCCGCCGATCTCGCCGCGGCGATCAACACCATGCGCATCGCGCGCGGCCAGGCGCCGATGCCGCTGGCCGATCTGCGCGGCTACGCCTCGATGGGCGCGCGTGGCCTCGTGGGCCAGGGATTCGGCGTCGGTCCCGACGATCCCGAATTCCCATCCTTGCGCGACGAGTTCCTCGCCAACTACGAGGCGGCGATGCTGGTGCATACGCGCCTCTTCGACGGCATGGCCGAAGTGCTCGATGCGATCGAGAGCGCCGGCATGCGCTGGGGTGTGGTCAGCAACAAGGTCGAGCGCTATGTGCGCCCGATCATCGCCGGGCTGGGACTCGCCTCACGCTGCGGCTGCGCCGTCGGCGGCGACACCACCCCGACGCGCAAGCCCGATCCGGCGCCGCTGCTTCTCGGGGCGAAGCTGGTCGACGTCGCGCCGGCCGACTGCATCTATGTCGGCGACGACCATCGCGACGTCATCGCCGGGCGCGCAGCGGGCATGCGCACGATCGCCGCCGCCTATGGCTATTGCAGCGCCGGCCCCCCGCCTCGGCAATGGGGCGCCGATCACCTCGTCGAATCGGTCCCGGAGCTGTTGCGCTTCGTTCGCTGAAGGCCGCTTCAGCGTGCGGCCGTCTCCGACAGCCAGCCGGCGAGCTCGTCGAGGGCAGCGGCCACCGCGACATCGAAGGCGGCAACCGCCCTGGCCGCATCGGCCTCGCCGACCGGCGCGGCGTGGCTGAATGCGCGGCGACCCAGGTTGCGACGCGTCGCGAGGTCGAGCAGCTCGGCCGAGAAGGCTACCCGGGCGATGCCCGGCTCGACAGCGGCATCGTGATAGAAGTCGTTCACCACGATGCGCAGGTACAGCTCGGCCCGCGATCCGCCCCCGATCGCGCCGACCTCGGCGAAGCCCCGGCGCGCGCGCAGGTCCCGTTCGACGATGCGCGCCAGGCGCTGGGCCACCGGCTCGGTCCAGCTCGCGAACTGGTAGTAGGCGCGCTGGGCGGGTGCCCGGGAATACGCGATCGAGGTCGCCTCGTAGAACGAGGATCCGGGCAGCACGTCGATCCAGAGGCCGCGCGGGTCGGTTCGCTGCGCGGTTTCGGCGGGCAGCGGCGTCGCCAGCTCGTACCAGGTCAGCGGCGTCGGATCGCCCGGACCGATCGAGATGCAGCCGGCCAGCAGGCCCGCGGCGGCGACCGCCGCGATCCTCCTCGCGGCCCGCCTCATGGCGTCCCGGGTGATGCTCCGCTTCATCGGGATTCCTCCCCGGGGCCGAGCTGGCGGGGGCCGGGACCGAGGACCGCGCCGCGGGGATCGCCGAGCCGCTCGGCGGTACGCGACAGCATGGCGGCGGCGGCCCGCATGTCGCGCGCGGTGAGCGAGAGCTCGGCCAGGGCATCGGCCGACACCTGCCTGGCCGTACCGCCGAGATCGCGGGTCGCAGCGCCGAAGTCTGCGAGGGCGGCCTTCGCCTCGTCGGCGGCGCCACGCAACTCCACCAGCGTGCGTCCACCCTCGTTGAGCACCATGCGCGCATCTCCGGTGAGCGGGCCCACCTGCGCGGTGAAGGCATCGGCCGCCGCGCCGATTCGCCGGCCGGTGCGCTCGAGCTCCTGCAGGCTGGCATCGAGCGAGGCGACGACGGTATCGACCTGCCCCAGCCGGGAGGCCAGCCCCGTCGACAGGTCGCGCAGGGCGAGCATGGTGTCGGAGAAAGCCTGGCGGTTGGCGGGCGTGAACATGCTGTTCAGGTTCGCCAGCGCCGATTCGGCGGTGATGACGAGCCGGTTCGCCGATTCGGCGATCTGGTCGAGATCGGACGTGCCCTCGGCGATCACCGGGTAGGGCTCGCCCGGCGGCACCTCCACGAGCGGAGGGCCTGGCACCCCCGGCGTCTCGAGATTGATCCGCGCGATCCCGGTGAGCAGATTGCGGGCGACGATCGCGCTCGTGTTCTGGCTCACGGGCGTCGCACGCGCCACCCTGATGCGCACATCGACGACGTTGATGTTCTCCCGCTCGATGGTGAAGGCCTCGACCCGCCCGACCTTGATGCCGCGCATGTTCACGTCGCCGCCGACCTGCAGGCCTTCGAGCGACTGGCGCTCGAAACGGATCGTGTAGTTCTGGTAGTCGGATGCCACCCCGGTGTGCGAGAGCCAGAGCATCGCAAAGCCGAGGGCGAGCACCAGCGCGACGATGACCGCGCCGATCAGGGTGTGTCGGGATTCGGGTTCCATGGGCTAGCCTGCGTGGCGAACGCCGTCGGGCGCCCGCGTACTGAAATAGTCGCGGATCCAGGGATGGTCGACCCGCCGCACTTCCTCGAGTGTACCGTCGGCGATCAGCCTGCCATCGCCCAGGACGATCAGCCGCTCGACGATGCCGAACAGGGTATCGAGGTCGTGGGTGATCATCAGCACCGTGATGCCGAGGTTGTGGCACAGGAAGCGCATCAGCTCGTCGAAGGCGCGCGCGGTGATCGGATCCAGCCCGGAGGTAGGCTCGTCCAGAAAGAGGATCTCCGGCTCGAGCGCGAGCGCCCGGGCGATCGCCGCGCGCTTCTTCATGCCCCCCGAGAGCTCGCTCGGCAGCTTGTCGCGCGAATCGATCGGAAAGCCCGCCAGCGACAGGCGCAGGTCGACCAGCGCATCGATCTGCTCCGCCGGCGTGCGGGTGTGCTCGCGCAGCGGCGTGGCGACGTTGTCCGCCACGCTGAGCGACGAGAACAGCGCGCCTTCCTGGAACATCATCCCGAAGCGTCGGCGCACTGTATCGAGCTCGGCCGGCGTCGCCCGCCAGACATCGGTGCCGAGCAGCCGCACCGTACCCGCGCTCGGGCGCAGCAGGCCGATGGTCTCGCGCAGCAGCACCGACTTGCCCGAGCCGCTGCCGCCGATCAGCGCCACCAGCTCACCTCGGCGGATGGTGAAATCGACGCCGGAGTGGATCTGCCGGCCGCCCAGGCGGGTCTGGATGCCGTCGAGCTCGATCACCGGCTCGGCCGGCGGCCTTGCCGCCGGATCGACGAGCGGCTCCGCCGCAGGCAGCTTCACAGCCCGATCTCCTGCAGGAGCACCGCGATCACCGCATCGAGCAGGATCACGGCGACGATGCTCTGCACCACCGTCGAGGTGGTGTTGATGCCGATCGAGCGGGTATCGCGACTGACCGACATGCCCATCGCGCAACCGATCACCCCGATCACGAGGGCGAAGAGCGGCGCCTTGGCCAGGCCGATCACCACGTGCTTCAGAGCGAGCGCCTCGCGCAGCCGGTCGATGAAAGTGCTGGGGGTGATGTCCAGCATCAGGTCGGCCACGAACATCGCGCCGACCATGCTCGCCACGTCGCCGACGAAGACGAGCAGCGGCAGCACCACCATCAGCCCGAGCACCCGCGGCACGATCAGCACCTGCTCGGCCGACAGCCCGAGGGTGCGGATCGCATCGATCTCCTCGGTGAGCTTCATCGTCCCGAGCTGCGCGGTGAAGGCCGCCCCGGAGCGCCCGGCGACGATCACCGCCACGATCAGCGGCGAGAACTCCCGCACCATGCCCAGCGCCACCCCGTCGACCACGAAGATGTTGGCGCCGAACTGCGTCGCCTGCTGGCCGAGCAGGTAGGCCATGATCAGGCCGATCAGGAAGGTGACGAGGACGATCACCGGGATCGCGGTGACCCCGGTCTGCGAGAGTTGCGCCGAGAACTCCCGCCAACGCATCCGCCCCGGATGCAGCAGGTTGCCCGCGATCGCGGTCACCGTCAGGCCGAGATAGCCCACATGACTCGCGAGCATAGCGCCCATGCCGCTGGCGCCCGCGCCGAGCAGGGCGAGCATCGAGGGGGATCCGGCGGGGTGAGGTTTCTCGACCTCCGCGACCCGCTCGGCGACCACCATCAGGATGCGCTCGAAACGCGGATCGAAGCCGCGGCATGCCGGCGGCTCGCCGCCCTGCCCCAGGCCCAGCCGCCGCCACAGCAGCAGTGCCGCCGCCGTGTCGAGCGCCACCAGCTCGCTGCCGTCCAGGCGCAGGCCGGCCGGTGCCGCGCCGGTGCCGAGCGCCGTCCGCAGGCCGTCGTCGAGCGCGCCGAGGCCCTCGAGCAGCCAGCGACCCGAAAGATGGAGGACGGGGCCCTCGCCGTCCGAGGCAAGACGGCAGCGACCGGCGGACGGATGGGAATCTTTCACGCACGAACCGGGGATTTGCGCCCGAGTCTAGCGGAAAAGCCCCGCCGGTCGGCCCTCCCCCCTTGAAATCGACCGGGACGCCTATAATTGAGCCATGCGCGGGAAGCCCGCGCACCTTGGCAGCAACGAACGCACGAACATGGGGCCGACCTGGCTTCGACGTGGGTAGCGAAGCGGCACAGGGCATGCCGAGGCGCCAAGTCCTCGTAAATCCTTTGGCAAACCAATAAACGCCAACGACGAGCGTTTCGCTCTGGCCGCTTAAGGTCTGAGCCGCTGCACCGGTCTGCCGATGGGCCGGGGTGGGGTCAAAGCCACCAGCAGCGTCATTTTCATCGGATCGCGTCAGGCCGGGTCACTTGGCCGAAGCGCTAAAACCAAGGTGACTGGTTGCAGGCCGGCTTGTCGGTTGGCCAATCCTGCAACGAGAACCAAAACAATCGACTAAGCATGTAGAACTGGTCGTAGAGGACTTGCGGACGCGGGTTCGATTCCCGCCGGCTCCACCAATCACAAGGGTCTGGATAGTCTCCAGGCCCTTTTTCTTTGCGCGAATCCCCGCGTGGCGCGGGGTTCCGGGCGTTCGCCCTGCGGGTGCCATCGCGCCCCGATGCGCTAATACGGCCCGTTTCCCGGCCAGCCCAGTCTCTTTTCTCTGTTTGCCCTGCTGGTAGTCGCGAGTTCGAACCCTGTGCTTACAAGGGCTTGGCGCGGCCTTTTCGTGGTCAGCCATGGCCACCGATACGCGGTCAAACCGCTACGCATCGAACGCGTCGACCACCTGCCGCTGCGCGATCCAGTTCAGCGGCAGCGGGTTGCGCTGGAACCAGATCAGGCTCATGCAACGCGGCTGCTGGCCCGCCAGGATGGCCTGGATGATGGCGGGCTCCAGCAGGGTCAACCGCAGCAGCTCGTTCACCGTCGAGTGATGCAGGCCTTCGCGCTGGGCGATGTCGGTGCCGCTGGCCACCACGCCCTCGTCGAGCAACTGCTGCCAGTAGAACGCCCGCGCCAGCGCCACCAGCATCGGGCTGTCGAACTGGCCGCGTGTGGTCGAACTACTGCTCTCCCCGTCAGGCCGAACCACCACCTTGCGCACGCCGCGCTTGCGGATCTGCAGTGGGATGAAGGTCGAGAGCTTCACCGCGCCGCCGTCCATGCGCTGCTGAACCGTCGCCTCGCCCGATTGCCGTATCCGCGTCATACCGTCATCTCCACTTCCGCCAGTTCCGCGCCAATGCTGCCGGGGCGCAGTTCGTCGATGAGGTCCACCCAGCCGGCATCGCGCCAGAGGATCTCCAGCCCGTCGTCGCCGACCAGTACGCGCTCGATCAGTAGTTGTGCCAGGCGCCGTTGCTCGGCCGGAAACAGCGAAGGCCAGACGGCGGCAAGCTGGCGCATCGGCATCACCACCCGTGCCTCGTCGAGATCGATGGCGCTCGCACGTACCCGGTCCCACACCGCCTGCACACTCTCCGGCGCACGCAACACCTCGCAGATCTGCTCCACCACCAAGGCCTCGATCGGCTCGGCGGGCAGGCTGCCGAAATTGGATGCACCCGCCCCGAAGTGCCGATCCTTGGCCGGCGTGTAGTACCGGTAGCACTGGCCCCTCTTGGTCGTGCGGGTCGGGATCAGCCGCTCGCCGCTGGTGGTGAAGATCAGCCCGCGCAGCAGCGACAGTCCCCGCCCGTCGGTGGCCACCGCTGCCCGCCGTTCCTCGGCGGTCTGGGCCAGCACGTCGTGGGCCGCCTGCCACTGGGCGCTGGTCAGGATCGGCGGGTGCTGGCCCGGGTAGTAGCGGCCCTTGTGCACGATCTCGCCGATGTACATGCGGTTGTGCAGCAGCTTGTAGATCGACTGCTTGCAGAAGGTGCGGCCCGTCTTGGTGCGGATGCCCTCGGCGGCGTAGTTGCGCACCATGTGGGTGGTCGAGCGATCGCTGGCGAAGTCCGCGAAGATGCGTCGCACCACCGTTGCTTCCGCCTCGTTGACGACAAGCAGGCGGTTCTGCACGTCGTAGCCCAGCGGCAGCGGCCCGCCCATCCACATGCCCTTGGCTTTGCTGGCCGCGATCTTGTCGCGGATGCGTTCGCCGGTGACCTCACGCTCGAACTGGGCGAAGGACAGCAGCACGTTCAGCATCAGCCGCCCCATCGAGGTGGCCGAGTTGATCTGCTGGGTAACCGCGCTGAAGCTCACGCCGCAGCGGTCGAACACTTCCACCATACGTGCGAAGTCGGCAAGCGAGCGGCTGAGCCGGTCGATCTTGTAGACCACCACGATGTCGATGCGGCCGGCGTCGATGTCGGCCAGTAGTCGCTTGAGCGCGGGACGCTCCATGTTGCCACCGGAGAAGCCACCGTCGTCGTAGTCATCCGCCACCGCGATCCAGCCCTCGTGCGTCTGGCTCCTGATGAAGGCGTGGCCGGCGTCCTTCTGCGCGTCGATGGAGTTGAAGGACTGGTCAAGGCGTTCGTCGCTGGAGACGCGGCAGTAGACCGCGCAACGCTTGGGTGAGGCCAGGATGGCAGTGTTCATCGTTTGCCTCCCTTGCCCGCTTTGAGCCCGAAGAACTTCGGCCCCGACCACTGCGTGCCGGTGATGTGGCGCGCCGCCGCCGACAGGCTCTTGAAGCGCTGGCCGTTCAGCTCGTAGAGGCCATCGGCGGTGACAGTGACCCGGTACTCGCGCTCGTCCCATTCGCGCACCAGCACCGTGCCGGGCATCAGATGGCATTCCGTGCCGCGCCCGGCCTGCTTGATCTTCGAGAACTGCGCGCCGCGCTCCACCAGATAGCGGCGCACGCCTGCCGGCAGCGGCCCGTAGGCCTGCTCCTGCAGCCGGTAGGCCAGGCGCGACTCCACGTAGTGGCGGTTGGTGTGGGCGGGACGGCGCGGGAAGTGCGCGTCCCACAGCGCCCAGAGGTCTTTCATGGGCAGGCCGGGCAGCGCCGCCACCTGCGCGCTGATGCTGTCGTTCATTGCGGTATCGGTCATCGGTTTACTCCTGTGGTTGAGACAGGTCGATGAACGCGCTGTGGCGGGCAGAAGCCAAGGTGAAAACCCTCTCAGTGGGCCGAAAGGTCGGCGTCCAGCGCGGCACTGGCCACCTCCAGGGCCTCCACGGGGATCTCGATCTCGTACCGCCCCTGTTCCCGCGAGAATCCCGCCCGGTGCCGCGCCACCGCCGCCCGGGCGATCACACCGATGAAGGCCGGCAACTGCTCCTGCAGTTCGATCTCCGCGACAATGGCCTGTGCGCCCCCATAGCTGTCGCGAGCCAGGCGGATCTGCTCCGGCAAGGCGTCATGCTCGGCCTGCAGGGTCTGGATGCGTCGTGCCACTTCTTCGCGGGTGTGGCGGGTAGCGGTCAGTTCCGCGTGCAGTGTGGCGAGCGCCGCCGGGAGCGCGGTCAGCTCACCGGCGTTGATCAGACGACTTGCGGTGGACTGGGTGTCGCTGGCGATCTGCTGCTCGACAGACCTGATGCGGGCATCGAGCTGCGTCTGCAGGGTCTTGGCCTTGTTGATCTCCTGGGCCAGCGCCGTGCGCCGATCGGTCAGCGCCGCCATCTCGACGCGCGCTTCCTCCAACTGGGTGGGTGCCTGGACCTTCCATTTCAGTCGGGCGTGTTCTTCACGCAGCGGCACCAGATCCTGCTGCAGTTGTCGGGCGACGCCTTCGAGATGGTTCTTTTCGCGGAACAGACGCTGCTCGGTCACCGACCAGTGTGTGGAATTCGAGCGCCGCTCCAGCTCGTGATAGGCACGGCGTTTCGCATCAGCTTCCTGCTGTGCAGTGTTGGCAGCGGTTTCTGCTCGTTGCAGCTGCTGGGTCAGCTCATCGAATTCACTGCGCAGGGTGTCGAGATAGCTGGCGGATGCCTGACGGCGTGAGGGGTTCTGTTTCATGGGCGGGCTCCTGGGGTTGGCATCGCCACGACACCACGTCGCAGCGACCGTTTCGCACTGTCGAAATGGTCGCCGCCAGAGACCGGTTTCGTCGATCAGGGCGCAGCGGGCGAACGCGGTCTGTCGATGACCGACGCGGGCCGATGCGCACGCCTGCGTACTCGTAAATGAAATGGCATGGAAGCTCGAAGCGCTTCGAACCGATGCCAACGGCTGCGGGTTTCAGCGCCTCGAGCCTCATTGCCGCACCGGCGAACACCGCGAAGAATCCCGCTCATCCGGTGTCACCGAGCCCCAGTGAGGGCCGCTGCGGGCACCGCTCACCGACCGGGAGTTACCCCATGAACGTCACCCTGCCACCCACCGAACTACTCAGCCCGCGCCAGCTCGCCGCGCGTTGGGGCTTGTCTGAAAAAACTCTCGAACGCTGGCGGATGCTCGGCACCGGCCCCGCGTTCCTCAAGCTCGGCAGCCGCGTGCTCTACAGTCTGGCCGAAATCGAAGCGCACGAACGCGACCGCACTCGTCGCTGCACCGCCGGCGACCGTCCGAGTGAGGTGTGGGCATGATGAACCGCCAGCAGCGCCGGGAGCGCGAACGCATGACGCGGCAACTGCGCGCCCACATCGCCCGGCACGGCATCGAGCCTGTTCTCGACAAGATGTTCGGCCCCGGAAGCTGGCGCTATGACGCTGACGAGGAACTCTGGATCGTGCCCGACACCCGGCACACCGGGCCGGGGCGTTCCTACTACTGCGTTCGCGCCAACGGCGACTGGTTCAAGGCGCGGCTCGACGGGGAGCACACCCAATGAGCACCGTAGCGATTGATGCGGTCCACGTACCGCCGCATCCTTACTTCGACTTCAACGATGCGCCGGACCGCATCGAGCGGCGCCATGACAAGGACGAGCTGCGCAACCGCCTGCTCGATCAGCTTGAAGCCGTGCTGATGTACCTGTTCCCGCGCGGCAAACGCCAGGGCACGCGCTTCGTGGTCGGCAATGTGCAGGGCGACCCCGGCGACAGTCTGGTCATCGAACTCGAAGGCCCGAAGCGCGGTGTCTGGATCGACTTCGCCACCGGCGAATCCGGCGACGTGCTGGCGCTGTGGGCGGCGGTGCGGGGTTTCGCGGTGCCGCGCGATTTCGGGGAACTGCTTGATGATGTCGGCGATTGGCTGGCGGTGCCGACCTCGTTCATCCCTGTACCGTCCAAGTCGTCCGCTGCCCACGACACGCTCGGCCCGCATACCGCGAAGTGGGACTACCGCAATGTCGACGGCGAACTGCTGGCCTGCGTGTACCGCTACGACACACCCGAAGGCAAGCAGTACCGGCCCTGGGATGTCGCCTCCCGCCAGACGCGAATGCCCGACCCTCGGCCGCTCTACCACCTGCCTGCGGTGGCAAAGGCCGATACCGTCGTGCTGGTCGAGGGCGAGAAATGCGCCGATGCGTTGATGCACATCGGCATCATCGCTACGACCGCGATGGGCGGCGCCGCGACTACCTTGAACAAGACCGACTGGTCGCCGCTTGCCGGCAAAACCGTCATCGTCTGGCCGGACAACGACGAGGCGGGTGCCAAATACGCCAACGCGGTGATCCCGAAATTGCTGGGCATCGGCGCACGGGTTCGGCGCATCAGCATTCCGGAGAACAAGCCGCAGAAGTGGGACGCCGCCGATGCTGTGGCCGAAGGCATCGATGTACCCGCCTTGCTGGCCGAGGCGATGCCGGTCACCAATGACCAGCCCCGCCAACCGTTCGAGATCGCACAATGGCGAGCCCGCGATCGCTTCACCGGCGACCCGCAGCCCCGGCGCTGGCTGATCGAAGGCGTGTTCCCGTTGGCACAGGCCGCGCTGGTAGCGGCCGGTGGTGGTGTCGGCAAATCCTTCCTGTTGCTGGCACTGGCCCGCGAGGTCGCCGCCTTCGATGGCATATGGGCCAACGCGCCCACGCTGTTTGGCGGCGCACTCGCCAGCCAGGGCGTGGCGATCTACATCACCGCCGAGGACGACGCCATCGAGGTGCACAACCGCCTGAACGCGCTGGGACCGATTCCGGATCTGCTCTACGTGCTGCCGCTGCCCGATGCCGGCGGCGCCGTGCCGCTGTTCGCGCCCGATCCGGCAACACGCGGCCCGTCGACCACATCGGCATGGGCGGCGCTGGAGCAGCAACTGTCCGCCGTGACCGGCCTACGAGTAATCATCCTCGATCCCCTGCAACCGCTATGCGCGCTGGACCTGAATGTGCCGGAGAACGCCCAGTTCGTCTGCTCCCGGCTCGCCGCACTGGCCGCCGCTACCTCCGCCTCGGTGATCGTCTCGCACCACTTCGCCAAGCGGGAGGCCTCCACGCCCGAGCAGGCCCGCGAAGCCATCCGGGGTACCGGCGGCCTGGTCGATGGGGTGCGCTCGGTCTACGCGCTGTGGAACCCCAAGGAGGATCAGGCCAAGGCGATCTGCAAGGCGCTGGGCGAACCCTTCGAGCGCGGCCGGGTTGTGATGGGTGGCGTGGTCAAGGCCAACGGCCGGGCGAATCTGCGCGTGACCACCTTCCTGCGCGACAGCCGAGGCTTGCTGGTGGATCGCAGCGACGCGTTGGTCCGCTCCCGCCAGACCGACGTCGATCTGCTGCCCGACCTCAAGGCGGCCATTGCGCGGGCCGCCGCCGAAGGCAAGCCCTACACCAAGACCGGCGGCAACGGCGTCTACGAGCGTCGCCATGAACTGCCGGAGGCCTTCCACGCCATCGGCAAGCACCGCCTGGCCGAGTGGGTGGGCACCCTGCTCGACCGCGAGGAACTGGTCATGGCCATGGTCGACGGCTCGAAGCTGGTGAAGTGGCTGGACGTGCCCGGCGGTCCGATTGCCAGTGGCGAGGCCGCCTTCGTCACCGGGCACCTGAAGCGCTCGACTTCGGGCCTGCGGGATCAGGCATGAGCATGCCCGGGGCAGGCCTCCGTTCCCGTCTTCCCGCTTCCCGACCGGGAACGCAGGGCCGGGCGGGAACGGCAAATCCAGTACTGGCGCGGGTTTCCAGCGTTCCCGGCCAAAACCGTTCCCGGATGGGGGTGGGAACGCGCAAACCCAGCAACGGCGCCACTTTCCCGGTTCCCGGCGTTTCCTCTCTAAAGAGAGAGGGTGAGCATCGGGAATGCTCACCCCCCTCGATGCCAATGGCTGGTCGGGCATGGGAACGATGCCCCGTAAGACGGAACGGGTCCTTCCTGGCCGGATTCTTATACGGGGGGCGCGAGCGCGCTACCCCTCCACCGTGAGGGTGCAAACCGAGGTTTGCAGGGTTTGCGGTTTGCACTTCGCAGGACATTTGAAGCGGCGACTGTCCGATACGATGTTCGCGTGATAGCATCAAGGGCATACATGGCGCCACGCCATGACGATGAGGGTATCCATGCGCACGGTCGTCGGCATCCGCTCGGATAAACGGGCCCGCCAGGCCTCCAGCCACAGCGAAGCGCCCACGCCCACGGTCTGGTTCGCCTCATGGCGCCAGCTGGCCGGCGTGCTGTCGGACGAGAACCGGGCATTGCTGCGCCTGATGCAGGAGAAGCAGCCGCGCACGGTACTGGAGTTGGCTGAACTCTCCGGCCGCGCGGCCAGCAATCTGTCGCGCACGCTGCGCAATCTGGAGGGTTACGGTCTGGTCAAGCTGCACCGCAGCCCGGACACCCGCGCCGTGCGCCCGGAGGCACTGGCCACCGAATTTCTCGTGGTGCTGGACTGACCCGCTCCGCGCCACACAGAAAAGAGAACAACAGGAACGACACATGGCCAACGGCAAAGACAAGAACAACGGCGGCAACCTCGGCTTCGAGGCCGAGCTGTTCAAAGCCGCCGACAAGCTGCGCGGCAACATGGAGCCCAGCGACTACAAGCACGTCGCGCTGGGACTGATCTTCCTCAAGTACATCTCCGACGCCTTCGAGGCGCGTCACGCACAGCTGCTGGCCGAAGACCCACAGGCCGCCGAGGACAAGGACGAATACCTGGCCGACAACGTGTTCTGGGTGCCGAAGGACGCGCGCTGGTCGCACCTGAAAGCCAACGCCAAGCGCCCTGAAATCGGCACCCTCATCGACGACGCCATGCGCGCCATCGAGAAGGACAACGAATCGCTGAAGGGCGTTCTGCCCAAGGACTACGCCCGCCCGGCGCTGAACAAGGTGATGCTGGGCGAGTTGATCGACCTAATCTCCGGCATCGCCATGAACGAAGGCGGCGACAAGTCGAAAGATGTGCTTGGCCGCGTCTACGAATACTTCCTCAGCCAGTTCGCCGGCGCCGAAGGCAAGCGTGGCGGCGAGTTCTACACGCCGCGCTCAGTGGTGCAGGTGCTGGTGCAGATGCTCGAACCCTACCAGGGCCGCGTCTACGATCCCTGCTGCGGCAGCGGCGGCATGTTCGTGCAGAGCGAGAAATTCGTGCTCGAACACGGCGGGCGCATCGGCGACATCGCCATCTACGGCCAGGAGAGCAACTACACCACCTGGCGCCTGGCCAAGATGAACCTCGCCGTGCGCGGCATCGATTCTGACATCCGCTGGAACAACGAAGGCAGCTTCCACAAGGACGAACTGCGCGACCTGCGCTTCGACCACATCCTCGCCAACCCGCCGTTCAACATCTCCGACTGGGGCGGCGACCGCCTGCGCGAAGACCCGCGCTGGACCTTCGGCGTGCCGCCCGTGGGCAACGCCAACTACGCCTGGCTGCAACACGTCTACTGGCACCTCGCCCCCTTCGGCACCGCCGGCGTGGTGCTGGCCAATGGCTCCATGAGCTCCAACCAGAGCGGCGAAGGCGAGATCCGCAAGGCCATGGTCGAGGCCGACGCCGTGGACTGCATGGTGGCCCTGCCCGGCCAGTTGTTCTACTCCACCCAGATCCCCGCCTGCCTGTGGTTCCTGGCCCGCGACAAGTCCAATGGCAAGCGCGGCAATGACACCCTGCGCGACCGGCGCGGCGAAGTGCTGTTTATCGACGCGCGCAATATGGGCACCCTGGTGGACCGCACCCGGCGCGAACTCAGCGATGCCGATATCCAGAAGATCGCCGACACCTACCATGCCTGGCGCGGTGAGAAGGAGGCCGGGAAGTACGTGGACATCCCCGGCTTCTGCAAGGCGGCGACGGTGGAAGAAATCCGCAAGCACAGCCATGTGCTCACCCCCGGCCGCTATGTCGGTGCCGAAGTGGCCGAGGACGACGGCGAAGCCTTCACCGACAAGATGCAGCGACTGAGCGCGCAGTGGCGCGAGCAGCAGCAGGAAGCGGCGCGGCTGGATACGGCGATTGAGGCCAACCTGAATGAGCTTGGGTATGGCGGGTGAGTGGCGCGAAGTCGCGCTCGGCGACCTTTTCAAGGTGAAGCACGGCTTTGCCTTCAAGGGCGAATTCTTCACGGACGAGCCGCAGCCAGAGGTTCTGGTTACACCAGGAAACTTCGCCATTGGAGGCGGCTTCCAAGACGACAAGCGCAAGTATTACCGTGGCCCTGTGCCAACCGATTACGTGCTTCAGCCAGGTCAGGTCGTGGTGACGATGACCGACCTCAGCAAGCAATCGGACACGCTTGGATTTGCGGCCAGGGTTCCGAATGACACTAATGTGTGGCTCCACAACCAGCGCGTGGGCCTTCTTGTTTTCAACCCATCTACTGAAGCAGATGCGCGATTTGTCGAGTACTTGCTTCGGTCACACGAATATCGTGCGTGGGTAGTTGGCTCCGCGACAGGGACGACAGTTAAGCATACGTCTCCATCTCGAATCGAGGGGTTCAGGACACTAGTTCCACCACCCGACCAACAGCGCGCCATCGCCCATATCCTCGGGACGCTGGACGACAAGATCGAACTCAACCGCCGCCGCAACCAGACCCTGGAGGCCATGGCCCGCGCCCTGTTCAAGGACTGGTTCGTCGACTTCGGCCCCGTCCGCGCCAAGATGGAAGCCCGCGCCCCCTACCTCCCCGCCGACCTCTGGCAACTCTTCCCCGACCGCCTTGATGATGAGGGCAAGCCGGAGGGGTGGGAGATAGGAGGACTCGGCGATGTTGCAGAGCATCCACGCCGCAGTATTCAGCCCGCGAATATCGAGCCGAATACGCCTTACATCGCACTTGAGCATATGCCGAAGCGGTGCATTGCTTTGAGCGATTGGGGAACAGCAGATTCACTAGAAAGCAACAAGTACGAGTTTAGGCAAGGCGAGATCCTGTTCGGAAAGCTGCGCCCCTATTTTCATAAGGTCGGCATTGCGCCTGTTAGTGGTGTTTGCTCCACAGACATTGTCGTAGTCACTGCCAAACAGGAAAGATGGTTCGGCTTTTTGCTATACCACGTTTCCAGCGATGAGTTCGTCGAGTACACGAATGCGGGATCGACTGGCACGAAAATGCCCCGGACGAGCTGGAACGAGATGGCTCGTTACAGCCTGGTGTTGCCCCCAGAAGCGTTGGCGAGGGCATTTAGCGAAATTGTCCGGCCATGGGTTAGCCAGATTGTTGGCGGCATCCATGAATCCCGCACCCTCGCCCAACTCCGCGACACCCTGCTGCCCAAACTGATCTCCGGCGAGCTGCGCATCAAGGATGCCGATAAGTTTACGGGGGCCGTCGCATGAAGCTGGCACACATCTCGATCCACAATTTTCGCGGCATCATCGACACGTCGATGGCATTTCATCCCTACGCGCTCGTTGTTGGCGCGAACAACTCCGGCAAGAGCACCATCATTGACTGCATTCGCGCCTTCTACGAGAAGGATGGCTTCAAGTTCAAGAAGGAAGCCGACTTTCCCCTCAAGGGCGCTGCTGACCAGGAATCGTGGATCGAACTGACCTTCGCCCTTGCCGACGAGGAGCACGAATCCCTGAAGGATGAATACAAGACCGACAACAAGTCCCTGAAGGTTCGAAAATACTTTCAGACCAGCGAAAAGCTGCACGACGGCAAGAACGCCGCCGGGTCGATTTTGGGATACAAGTCCGACGGCACGGTGTCGAACGAACCGTTCTACGGTGCGAAGAATGTTCAGAGCGGCAAGTTTGGTGATCTGATTTATATCCCGGCCATCAGCAAGGTTGATGAACACACCAAGCTGAGCGGCCCATCGGCCTTGCGCGACCTGATTACCAACATCATGTCGGATGTTGTGGAAGGAAGCGATGCCTACAAGACGCTGACGGAGAGCGTCACCACCTTTGCGGGCAGTGTTCGGGCCATAGAAACCGAGGACAAGCGTTCCTTGTCGAATTTCGAGAGCGACCTTAATGCACTGCTTGCGCCATGGCAGACGAACTTCAACCTGAAGTTCACCACTCCATCCACGGCAGAGATCATCAAGTCCATGCTCGGATGGGATATCCGGGACAATCACCACGAAAAGCCGCAAGGTGTCGAGTACTTTGGCTCCGGCTTCCAGCGCCACTTCATCTATTCGCTGATTCAGCTCGGCGCAAAGTATGTGCCCCAAAAGGTCTCGAAGAAGGCAAAGGACTTCGCGCCTTCCCTGAACCTGGTGCTCTTTGAAGAACCAGAGGCATTCCTGCATCCACCGCAACAGGAGGATCTGGCGCGCAATCTCATCAAGGTGAGCGAGGCAGCCGATTGGCAGATTGTCTGCTCGACGCACTCCGCCCACTTCGTGAGCAGAAATGCGGCGCGCATTCCCGCCATCATCCGGGCGCGCCGGGCGGACGGCATCGTATCGACCTACCAGATTGATGATGCGCAATGGACCGCCATTGTGGACGCCAATCAAAGCATTCAACAGGTCGCTGCCAAGTATCCCAAAGTGGCGAAAGCCATGCAGGACGATGACCGGAAGCCTGAGATGGAGTCCGTGAAGTATTTCTTGTGGCTCAATCCGGATCGAGCCGGAATGCTGTTTGCGCAGCATGTACTGCTGGTGGAGGGACCAAGCGAAACCGCATTGATCAACCGACTGCTGGACGACGGCAAGTTAGCCTGGCCTCAAGGAACCTATGTTCTGGACTGCCTCGGCAAATACAACATCCACCGGTTCATGAACCTGCTGAGCGGTCTCGGTGTTGTCCACGCGATTCTGCACGATGACGACGACAACGCGAACGAGCATCAGGAACTGAATCAACTCATCGCCGACTCGAAGAACGTGGACTTCACGCATGCGGTCGTCACGATACCAAAAGACCTTGAGAACCTGCTGGGCGTTGCCCCGCCCGGCTCCAGTCACAGAAAGCCTCAACATCTGCTGTACTGCTATGCCACTAATCAAATTGATGCGGCGAAGCTACAGACGCTTTGCAGCCTGGTGCAATCCTGCTTCGCAACGAAGGAAGGCAAACCATGACTCGCATCCCCGTCAACCCCGAGCTGCTGACCTGGGCGCGCGAGCGCGCCGGGTTGGATACGCTCGCGCTGGCGGGGAGGTTTCCGAAACTCAGCGAGTGGGAAGCCGGAGAACTGCAACCCACGCTGCGGCAACTGGAAGACTTCGCCCGAGCGGTGCATGTGGCGGTGGGTTATCTGTTCCTGCCTGCGCCACCACTGGAGCCGCTGCCTATTCCCGACTTCCGCACTCTGGCAGATCGCGATCTGAGCCGGCCCAGTCCCAACCTGCTCGACACCATTTACCTGTGCCAGCAACGGCAGGACTGGTTCCGCGACTATGCCCGCGTGCACGCGCTGCCTGCACTGGACTTTGCCGGCAGCGCCACGCTGCAGCACGCGCCCGAACGGGTGGCCGAGGCGATGCGGCAGACCCTTGAACTTGAGATCGTTGAGCGGCAGCAATGCCCCACCTGGACCGATGCCCTGCGCCAGTTGATTGGCAAGGCCGAGGATGCGGGCGTGCTGGTGATGGCCAGCGGCGTGGTCGGCAGCAACAGCCACCGCAAGCTGTCCGTCGAGGAGTTTCGCGGCTTCGCGCTGGCTGATGAGCTGGCGCCGCTGGTGTTCATCAATGGCGCCGACAGCAAGGCGGCGCAGATGTTCACCCTGGCCCATGAGCTGGCGCACCTGTGGTTGGGCGAGAGTGGCATTTCCGACCCCGAGGCAGGTCGGATCGCCGAGCCGGGCATCGAACGCTGGTGCAACGCCGTGGCGGCGGAATTTCTGATGCCGCTGGCCCTGCTGCGGCAGGACTATCAAGCCGGCATGCCGATCGCCGACGAGATTCAGCGCCTGGCACGCAGTTACAAGGTCAGCACGCTGGTCGCCCTGCGGCGACTGTTCGATGCGGGTTTCATCGACGAACCCACCCTGTGGCAGAACTATCGGGAAGAGCTGGCGCGCATCCGCAGGCTGGATCGGGGAGGCAGCGGTGGCGGCGACTTCTACCGCACCTTGGGCGCGCGCACCGGCAAGCGCTTTGCCCGCGCCGTGCTGTCGAGCACGCTGGAAGGACAAACCCTGTTTCAGGATGCCTTCCGCATGCTGGGCGTGCGCAAGACCTCCACCTTTTATGAAGCGGCGCGCGAGCTGGGGGTGATGCTGTGACCTACCTGCTCGATGCCAACGTGTTCATCCAGGCCAAGAACCTGCATTACGGGCTGGATTTCTGCCCTGCCTTCTGGCAATGGCTGCTCGACAACCATGCCGCAGGTCGCGTGTTCAGCATCGACAAGGTGGCCGATGAAATCGCCGCAGGCGGCGATGAGCTGACGGACTGGATGCGTGACCACGGCAACGGCCTGTTCGTGAAGACCGGTGCGGCGGTGGCCGCGCAGTTCGGTGCGGTGAGCACCTGGGCCACGCAGCAGCAGTATGAACCGGCAGCCATCAACACCTTCCTACAGGTGGCCGACTACTACCTGATCGCTCACGCCCTGGCAGACGGCCACGTGGTGGTCACCCACGAAGTGCCCGCCAACTCGGTCAAGCGCATCAAGATTCCGAATGCCTGTATCGGACTGAATCTGCATTTCATGACGCCCTACGAGATGCTGCGCCGGGAGCGCGCGCGGTTTGTGTTGGGGGCGAAACCATAATGGCCTTCTTGTCCGAAGCCCAACTGGAAACCGCGCTGCTGGAGCAGCTTGCAGGGCTGGGCTTCGCCTGCGCCTCGGATGAGGTCATCGGCCCCGACGGCAAACAGCCGGAACGGGAGGCCTATGACGAGGTGGTCCTCAAGGCGCGACTCACCGCCGCCGTGGCGCGACTGAACCCGGCGCTGCCGCCCGAGGCTCAGGCCGACGCCATTCGCCGTCTGACGCAGTCGGAGCTGCCTAACCTGCTGGAGGAAAACCGCCGCATCCACCGGCTGCTGACCGAAGGCGCGGATGTGGAGTACTACGCCGAGGACGGCACGCTGACGGCGGGCAACGTGCGGCTGATCGACTTCGAGCAACCCGCCAACAACGACTGGCTTGCCGTGCAGCAGTTCACTGTGGTGGCCGGCCAGGCCAAGCGTCGGCCGGACGTGGTGGTGTTCGTCAACGGCCTGCCGCTGGCGGTGATCGAACTCAAAGCTCCCGGCGGCGAGAACGCAACGCTGGCCGGCGCCTTCAATCAACTCCAGACCTACAAACAGCAGATTCCGGCGCTGTTTCGCAGCAATGCAGTGCTGGTGACTTCCGATGGCCTGTCGGCACGGGTGGGCTCGCTGTCGGCGGATCAGGAGCGCTTCATGCCCTGGCGCACCACCGACGGCACCCGGATCGAGCCCAAGGGGATGCCGGAGATGGCCACGCTGATCGAGGGCGTGTTCGAGCAGGGGCGATTCCTCGACCTGCTGCGTCACTTCACTGTGTTCGGTGAGAGCCCATCCGGCCTGATCAAGATCATCGCCGGCTACCACCAGTTCCACGCGGTCCGGAAGGCGGTGATCTCGACACTGCGGGCGAGCCAGCGTGCCGTGGCCGAGGACCCGGCCGTCTACGGCCTGCCCAGTGTCAAGGACCAACCGCCGGGTGACCACAAGGCCGGGGTGATCTGGCACACCCAGGGTTCCGGCAAGAGCCTGCTGATGGCGTTTTATGCGGGCCTGCTGGTGTTCGACCCGCGCATGGCCAATCCCACGCTGGTGGTGTTGACCGACCGCAATGATCTGGACGACCAGCTCTTTGCGACCTTCGCCATGTGCAAGGACCTGCTCCGGCAGACGCCGGTGCAGGCGCAGGACCGCGAGCATCTGCGCAGCCTGCTCAACCGGGCTTCCGGCGGCGTGATCTTCACCACACTGCAGAAGTTCTCGCCGGCGGCGGACGAGACCAATTTCCCGGCGCTGACGGATCGCTCCAACGTCGTGGTCATCGCCGACGAGGCGCACCGCAGCCAGTACGGCTTCAAGGCCAAGGTGGCCAGCAAGACGGGCGAAATCGCCTACGGCTTTGCCAAGTATCTGCGCGACGCGCTGCCCAATGCCTCCTTCATCGGTTTCACCGGCACGCCAATTGAGGCCACCGACGTGAACACCCCGGCGGTGTTCGGCCACTACATCGACATCTACGACATCAGCCGCGCGGTGGAAGATGGCGTCACGGTGCCGATTTACTACGAATCGCGGCTGGCGCGCATCGAACTGGACGAGGACGAGAAACCACGCATCGACGCCGAGATCGAGGCGCTGTTGGAGGACGAGGACGAACCCAGCGCCGAGCGCACCAAGCAGAAGTGGAGCACGGTCGAAGCGCTGGTGGGCAGCGACAAGCGCCTCGCGCTGGTGGCCGCCGACCTGGTCCAGCACTTCGAGGACCGGGTGGCGGCGCTCAATGGCAAGGCGATGATGGTGTGCATGAGCCGGCGCATCTGCGTGGCGCTCTACGACGAGATCATCAAGCTGCGCCCCGACTGGCACAGCAACGATGACAACGCCGGCAGCATCAAGATCGTGATGACCGGCGCGGCGTCTGACCCGGTGGAGTGGCAGCAGCACATCGGCAACAAGGCGCGGCGTGATCTGTTGGCCAAGCGTGCCCGTGATCCGCAGGACCCGCTGCGGCTGGTGATCGTGCGCGACATGTGGCTGACCGGTTTCGATGCACCCAGCATGCACACCATGTATATCGACAAGCCGATGCGCGGACACGGCCTGATGCAGGCCATCGCCCGCGTCAACCGCGTGTTCCGCGACAAGCCGGCCGGCTTGATTGTGGACTACATCGGCATCGCCCAGAACCTGAAATCCGCGCTGGCGCAGTACTCCAAGCCCGACCAGGACAAGACCGGCATCGACGAAGCCGAAGCCGTGGCGGTACTGCTGGAGAAGTACGAGATCGTGCGCGACATGTTCCACGGCTTCGACTACCGCACGGGCCTGGGCGGCACGCCAGGCGAACGGCTGGCCATGATGGCTGGCGCCATCGAATGGATACTCGACAAGCAGCAGCAATGGGCAGTGGCAGAAAAGACGCCAGAGGCCAAGAAGCAGGCGCAACGACGGTTTGCCGATGGCGTGCTGGCGCTGTCGAAAGCCTTCGCACTGGCCGCGAGTTCGGACGAAGCGCGTGGCATCCGCGAGGAAGTCGGCTTCTTCCAGGCCATCCGCGCCGCCCTGGTCAAGACGGCGGGTGGTTCAGGTACCACCCGGCAGGATCGTGAGCTGGCCATCCAGCAGATCGTCAGCCGCGCCGTGGTCTCCACCGAGATCGTCGATATCCTCGCAGCAGCCGGTATCCAGACGCCGGATATCTCCATCCTCTCCGACGAGTTCCTGCTCGAAGTGCAGCAGATGGAGAAGAAGAACTTGGGGCTGGAGGCGCTGCGCAAGCTGCTCAATGACAGCATCCGCTCACGCACCCGCACCAACGTGGTCGAGACCCGCGCCTTCACTGAGCGGCTGGAAGACGCCATCGCGCGTTACCACGCCAACGCCATCACCACCGCCGAGGTGCTGCAGGAGCTGATCAAGCTGGCCCAGGACATCCGCGCTGCGCGCCATCGTGGCGAGGAACAGGGCCTGTCCGAGGAGGAGATCGCCTTCTACGACGCGCTGGCGGAGAACGAATCTGCCCTGCAGGTGATGGGTGACGACAAGCTGCGCGTGATTGCCCACGAACTGCTGGTGTCCTTGCGCGAGAACGTCGCCGTCGATTGGGCCCACCGCGAATCGGCCCGCGCCCGGCTGCGGGTGCTGGTCAAGCGCATCCTGCGCAAGTACGGCTACCCGCCCGACCTGCAGGACGCGGCGGTGCAGACGGTGCTGCAGCAGGCCGAGGTGCTGTCCGCCTCGTGGCAGCCGGGGCATTCACGCGCATGAGGGCCTCCAGTTATTCGACGTTTTCGAAAAACTGCCTCCGATGGCAAATGCGCCAACACCAACACACGCCGGCGCTGAACAACGGAGGGCCAGCCTGATGAAATTCAGCCCAACGTGGTACCTGCTTGAGCAGGAAGGACTCCTGGCCCAAGCCTGCCTCTGCAATGGCCTCACGGCGCTGCGTCGCGCCAATCTGGGGGACAAGAAGGGATTGTTCTATTCGGCCTTCTTCGAACTGTCGATTGGCTTTGAGCGGGTATTGAAGCTGGTCTTGATCCTCGACCATATGGCGCGTAACCAGCTGGTTCCTCCCGGTAGCAGGACCGTCGAGGATTACGGGCACAAGCTTCGCGCCCTGTTCGACGCCGCAAAGGCCGTTTGCGCTGCGCGCAACGTGACTGCACTGGATGGATTTCAGGCCGATTCGTTGCCCATCGTGATCCTGGGATTCCTGGACGATTTCGCGCACCCCGGCGGGCGCTATTCCAACATCAACAAGCTGACCGGCCACAGGCATCAGGCGATGGCCGACCCGATCGCACGGTGGGGTGAGATTGCAAGCCAGATCATGCAAACGCAGGCCACTTCGCGGGAACGCGAACGCGCGCAGATGAACGGACGGATGGCAAGGATTGCGTTTGGTGATGCAGCAGCCAGCCTGATGAGTGATCTCGACCAGCGACACATGGATGTAGCGCCGCTGCATATCCGAGCCTCGGAACTGGATACCGCAGCCAAGTACGCCATCTACGCGCTTGTCACCTTGATCGCCGCGTTGCGCGATGTGATCGACGCACTTTGTGACAGTGCGTGGGCGGTCAATCGGGCCGCTCACGCTGGAGCGGCTGAGGTGCCTGCCATGAAAGAGTTCTTCCAGTTTGCCTGGGCAGACAGGCAGTACGTGATGCGGAAGCGGCAGTGGCCATGAGTTCGATGGTCGAAAGCGATGAGCTAATTGCACTGCGGGCCGAGAACACGCGCCTCATCGCGTTGCTCGAATCGCACGGCATTGAGTGGCGTCCACCGTCAAAGCCAGCGGCACCGCCAGCGGAACCGTCCAGACTGTCCACTGAGGAAAAGATTGCGCTGTTTCGCCAGTTGTTCCGTGGTCGCACCGACGTCTACCCCGTCCGTTGGGAAAGCAAGACGTCGAGCAAGTCGGGCTACGCGCCGGCCTGCGCGAACGAGTGGCGCGCTGGCGTGTGCGAGAAACCGCGCATCAAGTGCGGCGACTGCAGCAATCGCCTGCTCATCCCGCTGTCGGACACGGTGATCTACAACCATCTGGCCGGTGAGCATACGGTCGGCGTCTATCCGCTGATGGAGGACGACAGCTGCTACTTCCTCGCTGTCGATTTCGATGAGGCCGAATGGCGGGCAGATGCGCGATCGTTCATGCAGTCCTGCGATGAGCTCGGCGTACCGGCCGCACTGGAAATTTCGCGCTCCGGGAAAGGCGCACACGCATGGGTGTTCTTCGCCGGCCGCGTCGCGGCTCGTGATGCACGGCGGTTAGGCACGGCCATCATCAGCCACACCTGCGCACGCACGCGGCAGCTCCAACTCACCTCCTACGACCGGTTGTTCCCCAACCAGGACACGATGCCAAAGGGTGGATTCGGCAACCTGATTGCCTTGCCGCTTCAGAAGGCGCCGAGGGAGGTGGGTTTCAGCGTGTTCGTCGATGCCTACCTGTCACCGTACCCGGATCAATGGGCGTTCCTGGCGTCCATCCAACCGATGGCAGCACACGATATCGAGCCGACCATCCTGCGGGCCACGGGTGGCGTCCATCCGCTGGACGTGACCTTCATCGACGACGAGGACCTCGCGACACCCTGGAAGCGCGAGAGCACTCCAACCGGGAGGCTGGCCGGGCCGATGCCAAAGTCGCTTCGCGTGACACTGGCCAACCTGATCTATTTCGAGAAAGCCCAGTTGCCTCAGGCGCTGGCCAACCGCCTGATTCGCCTGGCGGCATTCCAGAACCCCGAGTTCTACAAGGCACAGGCGATGCGCATGTCGGTGTGGGACAAGCCGCGTGTCATCGGCTGCGCCGAGAACTACCCTCAGCACATCGCGCTGCCGCGCGGCTGTCTCGACGCCATCCTGTCATTGCTCCGCGACAACAACATCGCCTGCGATCTGAAGGACGAGCGCTTCGCCGGTGAGCGCCTGGACTTAGCCTTCGCCGGCACCCTACGCATCGACCAGGAGGGTGCCGTCTCGGCGATGCTGCAACACGATACCGGCGTGCTCTGCGCACCGACAGCATTCGGCAAGACGGTCTCGGCTGCTGCGATGATTGCGCGGCGGGGAGTAAACACCCTGGTGCTGGTGCATCGCACCGAACTGCTCAAGCAATGGCAGGAACGCCTGCAGGCTTTTCTTGGCGTCGGCAAGGATATGGTCGGCACCATCGGCGGCGGAAAGGCCCGGCCTACCGGCAGGATCGACATCGCGGTGATGCAGTCCTTGTCCCGCCAAGGCGAAGTGAACCCGCTGGTAGAGCACTACGGGCAGGTGATCGTCGACGAGTGCCACCATGTCGGCGCGGTATCGTTCGACGCCATCCTAAAGCGCGCTAAAGCGAAATACGTGCTCGGCCTTACCGCGACGCCGATCCGTCGCGACGGTCAGCAGCCAATCATCCTCATGCAGTGCGGGCCGATCCGCCACACGGCGGCTACACCCGCCGGTGCCCCCCAGGATTTGGAGGTCATACCACGGTCACGCTTCGCACGAATCGATCTGCCATCCGAAGCTGGGATTCAGGATGTTTTCCGGCACCTGGCCAAAGATCAGGATCGCACCAACGCGATCGCAGCAGAAGCCCAGGGCGCCTTCGCACAGGGCCGCAAGGTACTGGTGCTGACCGAGCGGACTGAGCATCTCGATGCCATTCGTGCCGCGCTCGATGGGCACGAGCCGGGCCCGTTCGTGTTACACGGCCGAATGTCGAAGAAGCAGCGTGGCGCCCTCATTGCTCAGCTGGATGCCTTGCCACCCGAAGCGCCGCGCATCCTGCTGGCGACTGGCAAGTTCGTCGGTGAGGGCTTCGATCACCCCCCTCTTGACACACTGGTTCTGGCAATGCCGGTTTCCTGGAAAGGAACTCTGCAGCAGTACGCCGGCCGCCTACACCGGGAACACGCCTCCAAGACTGGGGTTTGGATCATTGATTTCGTCGACGCCGGCCACCCGGCATTGCTCCGAATGTGGGACAAGCGCCAGCGCGGATACCGGGCAATGGGTTATCGGATCGCTGCGGAAGTGGGCGGCTCATGAACCGGACTTTGCGGCTTTCCGCAGGCCTTTGCACCGGTCCGAAGGGACTGACCGGGGGCTGTTTCCGGAAGACAACCATCCGCCACCAATAACAAAACCCCAACCGTTCTCGGTTGGGGTTTTTTCTTGCCCGATCGTGCCGGTTCTTGGGGGTTCCTGCAGAAGCCTGCGGACTGCACCGGTCAGCCTTCCAGCCCGTTCCGGGCCACATTCCACTCTCTCCTGGCCATTCCTCGCTCCGACCTCGCTCCCTGGAGCTGGCCCGAAGTCCGCAAAGGCCGCGACCGTACCCATTACAGATCAATAAGTTACGCGCGGACGAATCAAGCGGTTGGATTGCAGCATCGGGTGGCGATGGAAACGCTGCGGGTGCGTTTCGTCGGTAGTTATCGAGCACTTCCGACACCTTGCAACGCGGAAGTACGTGCTTGGATGGTGGCCAGAGTATGAAACACCTTGTCAGGACAACGTCCGGACGACTACAATAAGAGCATCAAAGATTAGTCCGGAGGGGCACCATGAGCACCCTGAATCTTTCCAAGACCGAACGCATTGACGTTCGTGCCAGCACGCCGGTCAAGCAACTGCTGCAGGAAGCCGCACGCGCCTGCCACAAGAACGTCAGCGAGTTCCTGCTCGACGCGGGCGTGACGGCGGCCGCGCAGACGCTGGCGGATCGTCGCCAGTTCGTGCTCGACGAGACGCAGTGGCAGGCCTTCCAGGAAGCGCTGGACCGCCCGGTGCAAAGCAAGCCGCGTCTGAAGAAGTTGCTGCGTGAACCTGGGGTGCTGGGTTGAGCAATGACTACTCACCCGTTCGCAAGCTTGCTGCAACGGATCAGGTCGATGCGTTCGACTGCGGCCAGGCCGCGCTGAACCAGTTCCTGCAGCGCTACGCGCTCGTCAACCAGAAGTCCAACAGCGCGCAGACCTATGTCTGCTGCCAGGGTGACGTGGTGGTCGGCTTCTACAGCCTGGCCGTTGGTAGCGTCGATCCGGAAGCCGCGCCGTCGAGAGTGATGAAGGGGCTGGCGCGCCACCCGGTGCCGGTCATGATCCTGGCCCGGCTCGCGGTGGACAAGGAGCATCAGCGCAAAGGCCTGGGCCAGGCCTTGCTCAAGGATGCGCTGCTGCGTACCGCACAGGCTGCCGACATCGCCGGCATTCGTTGCCTGTTGGTCCATGCCAAAGACGACGCAGCGCGGCAGTGGTACGAATCGTGGGAGTTCGAACCCAGCCCGACTGATCCGTACCATCTGTTCCTGATGCTGAAGGATCTCAAGGGCATGTTGAGCTGAGGGGTGCCTCCGCCTCAGAGCCCGACTCTCTCCCGCTGCTCATCCCACAGCGACGGCGGATCGACCGCCAGATCGAACAACGTGGTGTGATTCGGCAGCGTGTCGTCCAGGATGGCGGCGACGATGTCGGGCGCCAGCGTGGTCAGGTTGACCATGCGGCTGACGTAACTGTTGTCGATCCCCTCCCGCGTGGCGATCTCCTTCAAGGACTTCGCCTCTCCTGATTCCAGCATCGCCAGCCAGCGGTGGCCCCTGGCCAGCGCCAGCTGAATGGAGGTCGGTGCCACGTCCCACGGTCTGACCGGTGCGGTTTCCCCGTTTGGCAGGGTGACCAACTTGCGGCCACTGCGGCGCTTGATCTGGATCGGCACGGACAGGGTCAGCCGGCCATCACTCGCCTCAACGATGTCCGGCTCGCCGGTTTTCTGGATGCGGATGTCGCTCATGCCATGGCCTCCTCAGTTTGTTCGACAGGCTCGGGACGCATCTCCAGCACCAGGCGTTCGATGCCGTTGGCGCGCAGTCGCACCTCGAGGTCATTGGGCGACACGATCACCTTCTCCACCAGCAGCTTGACGATCCGGGTCTGCTCCGCTGGGAACAGTTGATCCCAAATCGCGTCGAGTCGGGTCATGGCCACGGTGATCTTGGCTTCGTCCAGGGTCGGGTCCAGCTTGATCGCTTGCGGCAGCATGTCGCCGAGCAGATTCGGCGCACGCAGGATCGCGCGCAGTTGATCGAGCACCGCCGATTCGAGTTCTGCGGCGGGCAGTCGCGGCAACCCCGAGGCACCGGCGTGTTCCTTGGCGTCGCGTTGGGGCACGTAGTAACGGTAGCGCCGGCCATTCTTCTTGATGGTGTGCCACGGTGACAGCGCACGACTATCGTTACCGAACACGATGCCCTTGAGCAGATAGGAAACCTTGGCCCGCGTTGTGTTGCCCCGCACCCGGCCATTCGTTTCCAGGATCGCGTGGACGCTGTCCCACAGTTCGCGGCTGATGATGGGCGGGTGTTCGGCTTGGTACCACTGATCCTTGTGCCGCAACTCACCAAGGTAAGTCCGATTGCTGAGGAGCTTGTAGATGTGGCCCTTGTCGATCGGCCTGCCATCGCGGGTCTTGCCGTCTTGCGTGGTCCACGCCTTCGACGTCACGCCATCCAGTTTCAGCTCTTTGACCAGTGCGGTGCTGGAACCGAGTTCGACGAAGCGCTGGAAGATGTGTCGGATCAGCTTGGCCTCACGCTCGTTGGGCACCAACCGCCGGTTCTCGACGTCGTAGCCCAGCGGCGGCACGCCGCCCATCCACATGCCCTTGCGCTTGCTGGCCGCGATCTTGTCGCGGATGCGCTCACCAGTGACCTCGCGCTCGAACTGGGCGAAGGACAGCAGGATGTTCAGCATCAGCCGCCCCATGGAGGTCGTCGTGTTGAACTGCTGAGTGACCGACACGAACGACACGCCATAGCGCTCGAACACTTCGACCATCTTGGAGAAGTCCGCCAGGCTGCGCGTCAGGCGGTCGATCTTGTAGATGACGACCACGTCGATCTTGCCGGCTTCGATGTCCGACATCATCCGCTGGAGTGCCGGGCGCTCCATATTGCCGCCGGAAAAGGCGGGATCGTCGTAATCGTCGGCGACCGGTATCCAGCCCTCGGCGCGCTGGCTGGCAATGTAGGCATGACCGGCATCGCGCTGCGCGTCGATCGAGTTGTATTCCTGGTCCAGCCCTTCGTCGGTGGATTTGCGTGTGTAGACCGCGCAGCGCATGCGGCGCTTCAAGACTTCGCTCATCGCCCACCTCTCTGCTTGGTGGTGGGCTTGGTCTTGGCATTGGATGCCGGCTTGAGTCCAAAGAACAGCGGCCCCGACCAACGCATGCCGGTGATCTCGCGAGCGATCATGGAGAGGCTCGGGTACATGCGTCCCTGGAAGTCATACTGGCCGTCGGCGGTCGCGATCACTCGGTACTCGACGCCTTTGTATTCGCGGACCAGCACCGTGCCTGCGGCCGGACGGTAATCGCGGTCGCGTTTTTTCACCTTGCCGGTTTCGACCAGAGATTCGATGCGGCGCTGATTGCGCTCCAGCAGGTTGGCATCGACCTTGCGGAACTCCAACTCCTGCAGCCGGTAGGCAATCCGGCGTTCGAGGAACTGGCGGTTGTGGGTGGGCGTGTCGCCACCGACCAGCTTCTGCCAGAGTGCCCGGATCTCTGCCATTGGCATCTCGGGCAACCTGGCGATCTGCGCCGCCACCGATGGCGGCGTGGAAGATGATGGTGTTTGCGTGCTCATTTCGACTCCGTAGTTGTCTTGTTGACGGGGTCTGTATGAACGCGCTGGTTGCCAGAGAAGCCAAGCTCAAACCCGCTCGCTTCTGGCCTGGTTGCGGACTGTTCAGTGCCGGTGATACGCAAACGTGCCAGGCCGTTGGCCAGCAATGACGCGATCTCGTGGCGACGCTGTTCCGGC
>JAMLIN010000100.1 GCA_023954135.1 Burkholderiaceae bacterium
TCGTTTGCCTACTTTTGGTTCTTCGGCTTTTCCTGCGCCAGGCGGGACGAGTCGGGAGCGCGTTCGAAGTAAGCACAGAACCCGAATCCGAAACGACCGCCGGCGCCGACCGGCGGTTTTTTTTTGCTTTGCCGGCGCCTAGGCCCCGATCGAACCCGCCCCAGGAAATCCGATGAGCACGACCACCGACGATGTCCGAATCCGCCAGATCGCGGAACTCTCGCCACCCGCCCACCTGATCCGTGAGTTCCCCTCCGGGGCTGGGGTCAGCCAGCTCGTGTACGACACTCGCCAGGCGATCCACCGGATCATCCACGGCATGGACGACCGGATGCTCGTCATCGTGGGGCCCTGCTCGATCCACAACCCGGCGGCGGCGCGCGAGTACGCCGAGCGCCTGCTCGAGCAGCGCCGGCGCTTCGCCGGCGAGCTCGAGGTCGTGATGCGGGTCTACTTCGAGAAGCCGCGCACCACGGTCGGCTGGAAGGGCCTGATCAACGATCCCGACCTCGACAACAGCTTCCGGATCAACAAGGGCCTGCGCACCGCCCGCGAGCTGTTGCTCGCGATCAACCAGATGGGCGTGCCGGCCGGCAGCGAGTTCCTCGACATGATCACGCCGCAGTACATCGCGGACCTCATCTCCTGGGGGGCGATCGGGGCGCGTACCACCGAATCGCAGGTGCATCGGGAGCTCGCTTCCGGCCTGTCGTGCCCGGTGGGGTTCAAGAACGGCACCGACGGCAGCCTGCGGATCGCGTTCGATGCGATCAAGGCCGCCTCCCAGCCGCATCATTTCCTGTCCGTGACCAAGGGCGGAATCTCGGCGATCGTCTCGACCAACGGCAACGAGGACTGCCATGTGATCCTGCGCGGCGGCAACCAGCCGAACTTCGATGCCGCTTCCGTGAACGCGGCGTGCAACGAGGCGGCCGAGGCCGCGCTCGCCTGTCGGCTGATGATCGACGCGAGCCATGGCAACAGCCGCAAGAAGCACGAGAACCAGATCGAGGTGGTGGCGGACGTCGCCGGCCAGGTCGCGGGCGGCGAGCACCGGATCTTCGGCCTCATGATCGAGAGCCACCTGGTGGCCGGGCGCCAGGATCTCAAGCCGGGGGAGCCGCTCAACTACGGCCAGAGCATCACCGATGCCTGCGTCGGCTGGGAGGACACGGTTCCGATGCTCGAGCGGCTTGCCGATGCGGTGACCCGCCGGCGCATCGTCCAGACGGAGTGAATATCCCCATGCGCGACCCGGAAATCCGCCATTCGTCGGACCGGGGCGGCGCTTTGCCGGGGTCAAGGGAGCTCTTCCGGGCGAACTAGTGCTATAAGTCGTTGGCAAACGCCCGGAGTGCTGTATGGAAACTGTGCACGGAAATGAACAGCGTGCCGGGACGGGCGCCGCCACGGCGACCCGCCGCACGCCGCACGAGCGACTGCTCGCCCTTGGCCTGAAACCGGTCGGGCGCGCGACCGAGTATGCCGACCAGATCTACGCCCTGATGGCGAAGACGCCGCTCTTCTCGGGTCTCGACATCGACGAGACCCGCAAGCTCGGCGCCTTCATGTACGTCTACGAGGCTCCACCCGGGGTTACCGTGATCAACGAGGGCGAGACCGGCGACTTCATGGTCCTCCTGATGGAAGGCATGGTCGACGTCCTGCGGCGCAATCGCTACAACTATCCCTCGCGCATCGCGGTGGCCCAGGCCGGCCATGCGCTGGGCGAGATGTCGATGTTCGACGGGGAGCCGCGCTTCGCGTCCTGCGTCACGCTCGACAACAGCCGGCTCGCGGTGCTCACGCGCGACGCCCTGATGCTGGTGCTCTCCGACGAGCCCAAGCTCGGCAACAAGATCCTGCTCAAGCTGGTGCAGTTGCTGTCCGACCGCCTGCGCCAGACCAGCGCGAAGCTCGTCTCCTACCTCGAAGCCGCCCGCGAAGCCTAGGGCACCGTTCCGGCGCCGCGCTGGCGGTCCCACATGATGTCGCCATGCCCGGCGGCGCGGTTCGCCACGCGCGCCAGGACGAAGAGCAGGTCCGAGAGCCGGTTCAGGTAGGCGCGTGGCTGGCGGCGAATGCTCGCCTGCCGTGACAGGGCGACCACCGAGCGCTCGGCGCGGCGGGCGACGGTGCGCGCCTGGTGGGCGAGCGCCGCTGCCCGGCAGCCGCCCGGCAGGATGAACTCCTCGAGCGCCGGAAGCCCGGCATTCGATTCGGCGAGCATCGCGTCGAGCCAGTCGATGCGCTCCGTCGCCAGGTTCTCGTAGCCGGGGATGCAGAGCTCGCCACCGAGCTCGAAGAGGTCGTGCTGCACCTCGACCAGCATCGCCGCCATCGTCGCGGGCAGCGATTCGGCGAGCAGCACGCCGATCACCGCGTTCAGCTCGTCGACGTCGCCCATGGCCGCGATCCGCTGATCGTCCTTGCCGGTGCGCGAGCCGTCGCCGAGCCCGGTCGTGCCGTCGTCCCCGGTACGTGTCGCGATCCGGCTCAGTCGCTTGCCCATGACCTCGTTCCTGTCATTGATGTCCCGCATGGACGCCAGCATCGTGATCCACCACAATGCGCGCCATCGACCTGTCGGATGGATTGCCCGATGGCCATTATCGACACGAACCCGGTGCGCGTGCTGCTTTTCGACCTCGGCCGCGTGCTCATCGAGGTCGATCCGCAGCGCTCCTACGACTACTGGGCGAAGGCCGCGGGGCTGGATCCGTCGGCGCTGCGCGGTCGGTCGATCGGCGAGGACGACTTCCGTCGCCACGAGCGCGGCGAGATCAGCGAAGCGGCCTTCTTCGACGCGCTGCGTGCCCGGTTCGGCCTGAAGCTCGACGCCGCCGCGATGGCGGCGGGCTGGAACGCGTGTCTCGGCAAGGCGATTCCCGAGGCTCGCGCCCAGCTCGAGCGCGCGGCCGCGATGCTGCCGGTCTATCTCTTCAGCAATTCGAACCGGACCCATCGCGAATGCTGGGCCGCCCGCCACGCAAAGATGCTTTCGATCTTCACCGGCAGCTTCGTGTCCTGCGACATCGGCCGGCGCAAGCCCGAGCCGCTGGCCTTTCGCGAGGTCGCCAGCCTGATCGGCTGCGCGCCGGGGCAGATCCTGTTCTTCGACGACCTCGTCGAGAACGTCGAGGGCGCCCGGCTCGCCGGCCTGCAGGCGCTGCGGGTGCGTGAGCCCGCCGATATCGCGCGGGCGCTCGACGCCATCGAGGCGGCGGCCCCGGCTCGCGGGCGGTCGGCAGGCCGGGGGACGTGATCCTGCCCCGGCGCATCGCAGGCGGGCCGGGAGCGATATGGGGACGCCGCCCGACTCACGGTGTATCGTCGGCGATGCACGCATTCGAGGAACACACGCCATGAACCATCCCACGCCCGTATCCGAAGCCCTGCGCCGGCCCGCGCCGGCCGCGCTCATCGACGAGCTGCGCGACCTCTTCGGCGAGCGTCTCTCGACCGCCACGGCGGTGCGCGAGCATCATGGCCGCGACGAGTCGCCTTTCGCGGCGGTGCCGCCCGATGCGGTCGTCCATGCCCATGACGCCGACGAAGTCGCGGCGGCGGTGGCGGCCTGCGCCCGCCACCGGGTGCCGGTGATCCCCTACGGAGTGGGCTCCTCGCTCGAGGGGCAGCTGCTGGCGGTGCAGGGCGGCGTCAGCATCGACCTCTCGCAGATGAACCGGGTCGTATCGATCGATGCTGAGGACCTGACCGCGACGGTCGAGCCGGGCGTGACCCGCAAGCAGCTCAACGACGCACTGAAGGACACGGGCCTCTTCTTCCCGATCGACCCGGGCGCCGATGCGAGCATCGGCGGCATGACCGCGACCCGGGCATCGGGGACCAACGCCGTGCGCTACGGCAGCATGCGCGAGAACGTGCTCGGCCTCGAGGTGGTCACCGCATCGGGCGAGCGGATCCGTACGGGAACCCGGGCGCGCAAGTCGGCCGCCGGCTACGACCTGACGCGGCTCTTCGTGGGTTCGGAGGGCACGCTCGGGGTGGTCACCGAGATCACCGTGCGCCTCTATCCGCAGCCCGAGGCATTGTCGGCTGCGACCGTCAGCTTCCGGTCCGTGAAAGGCGCCGTCGATACGGTCATCCAGACGATCCAGCTCGGCGTTCCGGTGGCCCGGTCGGAGTTCCTCGACGCGGCCTCGGTGCGCGCGATCAATGCCTACAGCAAGCTCTCGCTGCGCGAGCAGACGACGCTCTTCTTCGAATTCCACGGCTCCGAGGCGAGCGTTGCCGAGCAGGCGCGCGCGGTGCAGGACATCGCCCGGGAGAACGGCGGGGAGGATTTCGAATGGGCGACCCGGCCCGAGGATCGCAGCCGGCTCTGGAATGCCCGCCACACCGCCTATTTCGCCGGGCTGCAGATGCGCCCCGGGGCCCGGGCGATCACGACGGACACCTGCGTGCCGATCTCGCGGCTGGCCGATTCGCTGATCGGCGCGCGCGCGATCCTCGACCGCGCGAAGGTGCCGACCGCGATCCTCGGCCATGTCGGCGACGGCAACTTCCACTGCATGCTGCTCGTCGATCCCGATGATCCCGACGAGATCGCCGAATGCGAGCGGCTCAACGCCGAGATCGTGCGGCTCGCGGTCGCGATGGACGGCACCTGCACCGGCGAGCACGGCGTGGGCCTGCACAAGATGGGCTTCCTGCGCGAGGAGGCCGGCGACGGCGCGATCGCGATGATGCGCGCCATCAAGCGGGCGCTCGACCCCGACGACATCATGAATCCGGGGAAGATCTTCGCGTTGTAGCCTCCGTTCCTGAATGGAACGTCTTGTGGACTCGGTGCCTGTTGTCGATCGTCAGCCCTGTGCGGCGAAACAAAGTTTCTTGATCGATCCTTTGTTGGCAAATCGTAAGATATGGAATCTTATGAGATTCCATATCAGATCGACATGGAATTCATGGAATTCGGATCATGAAAGATGCGATATGATGCTATTCTGATATAAAGTGTCTCATATGACACCAAATCATCTCTCGTTCCCGAACGGCATCGAGGCAAGCATGCGCGATCTGGGGGCACGGCTGGCCAGGATTCGCCTCAGCCGAAACCTGACCCAGGCACGACTGGCGCAGGAGGCTGGTGTTTCA
>JAMLIN010000101.1 GCA_023954135.1 Burkholderiaceae bacterium
ATCGCGGTCTGGCGACCACGACGCTCGTCCATCAGCACGCCGCAACCCAGCGCATGCGCCAGGCTCAATGCCTGCGCTTCGCCTTCGTCCAGATGCGTGACGGCTGTGGTGTAGATGGCGTCGTTCCGGTTTGGATGAACCTGTGCGTGAGCCTGTACGAACGCTGCAATGTCGACCACCCCGGGACGGGAACGATCCGCCGTGGTTTCATCCAGCACCACCTGTGGCACATGGACGGCGTCGAACACGGCGATGAGCAGCTCCAGATGGCCGCATCCGGCCAACGCGATCAGCGGTCCGGAATCGGAAACGACGACGGGTCGACTCATCGCGCCGCATCGAAAGCAGCGAGTTCCTGCTCCAGTTCAGCCGGATCGTGATCGACCACCGGGATACCTTGCGCGGAGAGGTGCGCCAGAAACTGCGGCAGGCCCATCCGGGCCAGCTTGGCGGCGCGGGCGGAGGTCATCTCACCGCTCTTGAACAGATGTACGGCCAACGCTGCATGGACACCGGCTTCCAGCAGATCCTCGGTAAAGGGGACACTGACGAACAGCGGCCGCCCGTGACGGGTGACGAGTGCAAGCCGACCTTCCTCGGCCTCGCGGCTGAGGTCACCGGAACGTTCGCGCAGTTCGCGGATGGTGAACGTATGCATGGGGTGTGCCTTGATTTGATCCCCGATATTGGGTCACAAATCAGTGCCTGGGTCAAGATGGCGGTGTGATCGGGCTGGACGTTGCGTTGGAAGCGCTGAAGGACGCGCGCACCAAGCGCCGCGCCACGGTGGACGATCTGTGGCGCTACGCGAAGCTGTGCCGGACTGCCGGACCGACCCTTCGACGGCAACGCTACGGAAGTGGCGCAAGGCGGTCGGTTCCAGCATGATTGCGCGACCCATGAGCGCGTGACGATGATACAGACCCAGTCCCTGCGGTATTTCGCCGAGGTGGCCCGCACCGGCTCGCTGCGCCAGGCCGCGGAGACCTTCCACATCGCGCCCAGCGCCATCAGCCGGCAGATCGCCAACCTCGAAGCCGAGTGCGGCGCGGCGCTGTTCACCCGCTCGTCGCGCGGCATGATGCTGACCGAGGCCGGCGCGGTGCTGCTGTCCTACGCTCGGGAGAACGACAGCCGCCTCGAGCGGCTGCACGCCGAGCTGGATGCCGTCAGCGGACTGCGGCGCGGTACGGTGCGACTGGCGGTCGTGGAGGCGTTGACGAGCCAGCTGCTGCCCGACCTGCTCGCCAGCTTCCGCAGCCAGCATCCCGGCATCGCGTTTCGGGTGGCCGTCTGCGGCACCCACGAAGTCGCCGAGCGGATCGCGACCGACGAGGCCGAGCTCGGCATGCCCTTTGACACGCTGGCTCGCGACGATCTCATCCTGCAGGGCCGCATCCCGCAGCCGCTGCAGATGATCGTGCGGCCCGACCATCCGCTGGCGGACCGCCGGTCCATCCGGATCGAGGAGGCGGCCGATTTCCCGGCGGCGCTGCCGACCACCCGCTTCGGTATCCGCTACCGCATCGACCAGGCCGCGGCTCGCGCCGGCCTGCGGCTGAGCTGCGCCTGGGAGACCGATTCGCTCGCGCTGATCAAGGCCATCGTCCGGCGTACCAGCGCGGTCAGCTTCATGCCCCCACTGACCTTCGCGCCGGAGGTCGCCGCCGGCGAGCTGACAGGCGTCGCGCTGGATGATGCCGACTCCGCCCGCGCGTCGATCGACGTCGTGTCGGCGCGAGACCGTCCGCTGGCGCTGCCGGCGAGGGCCTTCGTCGAGCATATGCGGGCGCAAGGGGTGCTGCGGCGCGCCGGCTCCTCGGCCGCGTTCTGATTTCGACAACGGCGCGCTCACGCCGGACCTATCACACCGTAGCGGCTGGCTGGATTCCAATCACGACATCCGTCCACCCACTCAATCCCCATGAACACCGACTCGATCCGCTCGCCCTACGACGGCCGCATCGTCGGCGAGATGCCGGTGGCCGATGCCGAGGCCATCGAGGCCGCCATCGTCCGCGCCCAGGCCGCCTTCCAGACGATGCGACGGCTGCCCCGCTTCATCCGGGCCGACATCCTGCAGCGTGCCGCAACCCTG
Source organism: Burkholderiaceae bacterium (assembly GCA_023954135.1). Lineage (GTDB taxonomy): Bacteria > Pseudomonadota > Gammaproteobacteria > Burkholderiales > Burkholderiaceae_E > JAMLIN01. Next base: position 2,099 of record JAMLIN010000101.1, read on the forward strand.
CTGGCCGAGCGCCGCCAGCGTTTCATCGACACCATCGTCGCGGAGGCCGGCAAGCCGCTTTACGACGCGCGCGGCGAAGTGTCCCGCTCGATCTTCAACCTGACCCAGGCCGCCGCCGAGGCGCGCCGCTTCGGCGGCGAGGAGGTGCCGCTGGACGTCGACGCCGCCGTCTTCGAGTATCAGACCACCGATACCAGCGGCCGGCCGGTGACGCTGGATGCCCTCGATGTCGACGCCCTGGCCCGGATGCGCCGCCGCATAGGCATCGCCCGCCGCTTTCCCATCGGTCCGGTGCTGGCGATCGCACCGTTCAACTTTCCGCTGAACCTGGTGCTGCACAAGGTGGCGCCGGCGCTGGCCGTGGGCAACAGCGTCGTGCTGAAGCCGGCTCCGCAGACCCCGCTGACCTCGCAGTTGCTGGCCAGCCTGCTGGCCGACGCCGGTCTGCCCGATGGCGCCCTCTCGGTCTGTCACTGCCCGGTTTCGCTGGCCGAGGCACTGGTCCGTGACCCGCGCTTCGCGATGGTTACCTTCACCGGCAGCGCCAGAGTGGGCTGGCACATCAAGGACATCGCCGGTCGCAAGAAGGTGGCGCTGGAACTGGGCGGCAACGGTGCCGTCATCGTCGCCGAGGACGCCGACCTCGACTACGCCGCGGCCCGCTGCGTGCGCGGCGGCGTCGTCTACGGCGGCCAGTACTGCATCGGCGTGCAGCGCATCCTGGTGCACGAATCGGTCGCCGAAGGCTTCACCGCCCGGCTGCTGGCCGCCGTGCGCGCCTGCCGCGTCGGCAATCCGGCCGAAGCCGGCATCGACGTCGGCCCCGTCATCGACGAAGCATCGGCCATTCGCATCCAGTCCTGGATCGACGAGGCCGTGGCCGCCGGCGCCCGGCTGCTCGCCGGTGGCCCCCGCCAGCGCGCCGTCGTCCAGCCGACCGTGCTTACCGGCACGCGGCCCGGGATGAAGGTCGAGGACGAGGAGATCTTCGGACCGGTACTGACCCTGAATCCCTACACCGATTTCGATGACGCGGTACGCCGTGCCGCCGATTCCCGCTATGGTCTGCAGGGCGGGATCTTCACCCAGGATCTGCGCCGCGCCTTCCGCGCGATCGAAGAATGGGACGTCGGCGGCCTGATGATCAACGACGTGCCGATCTACCGGATCGACAGCATGCCTTTCGGCGGCTGGAAGGATTCGGGTTTCGGGCGTGAAGGCACGCGCTACGCGATGGAGGAGATGACCGACATCAAGCACCTGGTCATCAACTACGGCTGAATTGCCGCTGCGGCCATGGGCTCAGCCCGGCCCTGGGGGCGCTAACAGGCAGTTCTGGACTGCCTGCGCCGGTGGGAATCGCCCTTGCAGGGCGCGGGCCGGCTCACTGGCAGGAAAGTCATCTCGCCGATCGGGCAGACGCGATGTGTTCCGAATTTTCGTCAAACTATTGTATTCGACGAAAAAACGAAACATACTCCGACCCATGCTTGTCGACACCCACACCCAGCGCGTCCTCGATCTGGCTGACCGGAAGGGAATGCTGCGCACGAGCGATCTGGACGTCATCGAAGCGCCGCGGGTCGTCCTGACACGCCTGACCGCCGCTGGCCTGCTGGACAAGGTCGGGCGCGGTCTCTACCGTCTGCCTGGTCGTCCGATGTCGGAGCATGAAGGCCTCGCGGCGGTGGCGGCCAAAGTGCCACAGGCGGTGTTCTGTCTGCTGACTGCACTTCAGTTCCATGAACTGACCACGCAGCTTCCCCGGCAGGTCTGGATCGCCATGCCGCGCGGCAGCCACGTCCCCCGCATCGACCACCCGCCGATCAAGATGGTGCAGATGACGGGCGATGTCTACTCCGAAGGCATTGAGACGGTCGAGCGCGACGGTGTGAAACTGCGCGTCTATGGCGTCGCCAAGACAGTGGCGGATTGTTTCAAGCATCGCAACAAGATCGGGCTGGACGTCGCGCTCGAAGCGCTGAAGGACGTGCGCTCCAAGCGTCGCGCCACGGCGGACGACCTGTGGCGCTACGCGAAGCTGTGCCGCGTCGCCAACGTGATGCGCCCCTATCTGGAGGCGCTGGAATGAGCAACATCGCGGCTTCCGTTCGCGCTCGCCTGCTCAACGTCGCCAGGGCGCAGAACTCGGCATGACCGTGCCCAGGGATCTGCCGATCGGCCTCACGGACGAGTTCGCACACGATTTGTCGCGACAGGGGCTGTGGCGGTCCTTCGTCAGGAAGAACGATCTCGATCCCGAATCGCTGGCCAACATCGTCGGTAAGTTGCGGTCTGCTTTGGAGCCAGCGTTGAATCGCGCCGCGCGATGACGGCTATGTGCCGCGGGCTACCGAAGAACTCGCTGAAACCTGCATGCGTTCTCACAGTGGCTGGCGTTCGAGCCAGTCTTGCGCGCCATCTGATGGGGGCAGATTCGATTCCCGCCGGCTCAATCACAGAGAGATTCGTTCGACGGAGTGGACTGCCTGCGCCGGCGGGAATCGCCCTTGCAGGGCGCGCTCGCGCTTGCAAGCGCTCGCCGGCTCACCGGCAGGAAACAGTGCGCAGGCACTGTTTCCTGTCCGGTTCGCCCCCCCGTCCGTACCGGACGCGGATTCGACGCTCGCAGCACCGCACCATCAAGCAAAAGGGCCACCCTGATGGGTGAGCCCTTTCACTTGATGGTGGTGGGGTGGCACTCCGCACCAAACGACTATTGAAAGTACGGAATCGAAGCGGTGCGGGCTGCTGCGAACCGGTGCGAACCGGATCGAAAAGCCTGCCGATACGGCCATCGGCCATGGACGATCAAGCAGGTTTTTCGCTCTGATTGGTCGCCGATATGCGGCCTCAACCTCGTTCGCTTTCTGGGGCCAGTTCAATTCCCGGTTTGGGAATCGAACCCGAGTCCGGCGCCCCA
>JAMLIN010000102.1 GCA_023954135.1 Burkholderiaceae bacterium
ATAGCGCTCGGGCCGGTCGTCGAGGCGGCGGAACACGTCGACGAAGCCGAGCTCGTCGAAGACCCGGGTGAGCCAGGCCCGCTCCTCGGGCAGGAAGCCGGAGTTCTTCTGGTTGCTCTTCCAGTTCCTGAGGTCGATCTCCTTGTGCGCGATGTTCCAGTCGCCGCACACGATCACCTCGAGGCCGCGCTCGCGCAGGCGGCCGAGGTGGACCAGGAAGCGCTCCATGAAGCGGTACTTCGCCTCCTGGCGATCGGGCGAGCTCGATCCGGAGGGCAGGTACAGGGAGACCACCGCGAGGTCGCCGTAGATCGCCTCGAGGTAACGCCCTTCCGCATCGAACTCCTCGTCGCCGAAGCCGGCGACGAGCCGCTCGGGCGGCCGCCGGCAGTAGATGCCGACCCCGCTGTAGCCGCGTTTCTCGGCCGCATGGAAGTGCCCCTCGAGCTCGCCGATTCGCCTCATCTCGTCCGGGATGTCGGCATCGGTCGCCTTGATCTCCTGCACGCAGACGAAGTCCGCCGCCTGCGCCAGGACCCATTCGTGGAATCCCTTGCGTTGCGCCGAACGAATACCGTTCAGGTTGGTCGTGATCACACGTATCATCGGGGAAGTACTCTCTCTTGCAGAAACCAGCCTGTCATGTCTGCCGACTTGCGCGCGCAGTTTATCCGCTTCTGCCTCGGTGCCGGGATTCTCTCCTTCGGAGAATTCACCACCAAGGCCGGCCGGGTCTCGCCCTACTTCTTCAATGCGGGGCGTTTCAGCGATGGCCTGCTGCTGGGCAAGCTCGGCGGCTTCTATGCCGAAACCCTGCTCGCGGCCGAGCGTACCAGCCAGTTCCGCTTCGACATGCTGTTCGGCCCCGCCTACAAGGGTATTACCCTCGCCAGCGCGACCGCCATCGCCCTGGCGGGCCACGGCCGCCGGGTGCCCTTCGCCTTCAACCGCAAGGAGGCCAAGGACCACGGCGAGGGCGGCGACATCGTCGGCGCGCCGCTGGCCGGGCGGGTGGTCATCGTCGATGACGTCGTCAGCGCCGGCACCTCGGTCGCCGAGTCGGTCGAGATCATCCGCCGCCACGGCGCCGAGCCCGCCGCGGTCCTGATCGCGCTCGATCGCCAGGAGCGCAGCGGCACCGCGACCGAGATCGGCCCCCGGTCCGCCACCGAGTCGATCCTCGAGCGCTACGGCATCCCGGTCTTCGCGATCGCCAGCCTCGACGACCTCCTCGCCTTCCTCGAATCGGCCGATTCCACCGATGCCGGGCTCGCCACCCATCGTGACCGCGTCGCCGCCTATCGCGCCCGCTATGGCGCCGTGGGCGCGGGGCCACTAGCATCGTGAATCCGGACGCACCCCAGAAACCCGACCGACTGCTGCCGCTTCACCCATCGATGCCGAGATCAGCCCCGAAACCGACCTCGCGAGCCGAGGCAGGGTCGCGCGCCGCGGCACGCTGGTTCATTGCCGGCCTCGCCTGCCTGGCCGGCCTCGCGGGCCTGGCTGCCCCGGCATCGGCCGCCGGACCGGCCGAATCCCCCGCCGAGCACGTCTCGAACCGGATTCTCGCGAGCCGCTGCGGTGCGCAGGCCGTGGCCGCCAACGAAGGCGGCGTCGACCCGATCTGCCATCGCACCCTCGCCCCCGGCGACTCCCGGCGGGCCATGCAGCGCGCCGAGCGCGACCGGGGGCTGCTCGCCGCCTACCGGGACGTCGATACCCTCTACGCGATGCGCGATCGCCAGATCGCCGACATCAGCGCCCAGATCGAGCTCGCCCGCCGGCGCATGGTCACCCTGCACCGCGAGCTCGAGGCCTTGCGCATGCGCGCCGAGATCATCGGCGGCCCGCGCGCCGAAGCCTGGATGGAGCAGGCCCGCAGCCGGGCACTGGCCATCCTCGCCGAGGAAGAGCTGATCCGCACCCGCCGCGCCGAGCAGAGCCGGATCCACGAGCGCTTCGAGCGCGATGCCCACCGGCTGCGGATCCTGCTCTCGGCGCTGGGCGTCTCGCCGAGCGCGCAGCTCGGCTCGCCGCAGGCCGATCCCCAGGCCGACGCCCCCGGCGCCGCGGCCGCCGCCGCGGCCCTGCTGCCCGAACCCAACGATCGTCCCGGCGGCCCGCTGGCGCGCCGCTGATGCAGGCCGTCAACCCGTAGCGGCGCTGCCGTCGACGCAGGTACCGTCCGCCAGCAGCGCGGCGATCGCCGCGTCGTCGTGGCCGGATTCCCGCAACAGCTCCACGGTATGCTCGCCCAGCCCGGGCGCCAGCCGCTCCGGTTCGGCCGGGGTACGGCCGTAGCGATCGGGCACCGCCATCACCCGTACCGGCCCCTCGCTCGGATGCTCGCGCACCGAAAAGAAGCCCGTGGCGACATGGTGCGGATCATCGAAGATCGTGTCCGGGTCGTTGACCGGCGACCAGGGGATGTCGGCCTCGTCTAGCAGGCGGATCCATTCCGCGCGGGTACGCCCCGCGAGGGTGCGGGCGACGAAGTCGTAGACGTGGGCGATCGCGGCGGAGCGGGCGCCGACGCTGCGAAAGCGCGCATCGCCGTCCCAGAGGTCTCCGGCGCCGACCCGGCGCATGAAGGTTTCCCAGTGCCGGTCGTTGTAGAGCAGCACGCAGAGATAGCCGTCGGCGGTGCGGTAGGGCCGGCGGCCCGGGTCGAGATGGCGCTGGTAGCCGGTCGGACCGATCGGCGGCTCGAAGGTCCGGCCCTGCATGTGGTCGCTCATGACGAATTCCGTCATGGCTTCGTACATCGGCACCTCGATCGCCTGCCCGCGGCCGGAGCCGCGCTGCTCGATGACGGCGGCAAGGATCGCGATGCCGGCCCGCAGGCCGACCGCCCGGTCGACCATCGCACTGGGCACGTAGCGGGGTTCGCCCCCGCTCGCGAGCGCCTGCAGCGCCGGCAGGCCGGCGGCGCCCTGGATGAGGTCGTCGTAGGCCGGCCGGGCCGCGTACGGGCCATGCTGGCCGTATCCGACCAGCGAGGCATAGACGAGGCGGGGATTGACCGCGAGCAGCGCCTCGGCGTCCAGCCCGAGGCGGGCCATCGCCCGCGGCCGCACCGAGCACACGAAGACATCGGCGTCGCGGCACAGGGCGGCGATCACCGCCCGGCCCGAGGCGCGCTTGGCATCGACCGCGATGCTGCGCTTGGAGCGGTTCGAGTGCAGGAAGATCGCGCCCATGCCCCGGTTGCGCTCGGGGCCGATGCCGCGGGCCAGGTCCCCGGCGGGGGGCTCGACCTTGACGACGTCGGCCCCGAGATCGCCGAGGATCTGGGTGCAGTACGGCCCCATCAGCACGCTCGTCATGTCGACGATGCGCACGCCCGCCAGTGGACCCGCCATACCGCCCGCTCTCCTGTCCGCGTCCGTCTGCCGCTACCCGCTCACTGGTGAGCGGCCAGCCCCTTCTGGAAGGCCTGCAGCACCTCGGTGCCCTTGCGGCCACGCTTGTCCAGATCGGCCGCCCACTCCTTGCCGACCTCGCTCATCAGGCTGACGACCTTGTCGTGGTCGGCCTGCGGCAGCTTCACGAACTTCACGCCGGCGGCCTCGATCTTGGCGGTATCGACCCGGGTAGTCTCCTCGGCGTTCTTGCAGCCGCCCTCGACGACCTCCTCGCCGACCTCGTCCATGATCTTGCGCAGGTCAGCCGGCAGGGACTCCCACTTCTTGCGCGACATCACGAACTGGACGACGAAGCTGCCGAAGTTCTCGCCCGTCGTCGCGAAGCTCGTGTGGGGCGCGATGTCGTAGGGCATGATCGACGAGGCCGGGAACAGATAGCCGTCGATCGTGCCGCGAGCGGCGGCCTCGCGTACTTCCGGTGTCGGGATCTGCACCGGCACGGCGCCGATCTTGCGCAGGGCGAGCTCCTTCGCGCCGCCGCTGGTGCGGACCTTCTTGCCGGCGAACGAAGCCAGGCCGCTGATCTCGTGGCCCTTGGTCACGAAGAGCTGGTACGGATCGAGCACCACGGTGAACAGGACCTTCAGGCCGGCCGGCTTGAGCTCGACCTCGTCGAGCAGGCCGCCTTCCTTGACCAGCTTCCAGTAGGCGCGGGTGCCCTGGCACGAACCGCCGAAGGGCTCGGGCAGCTCGGCGACCACCGACAGCGGCAGCTTGTCGGATACGAAGGACGGCGCCACGTAGGCGATGTCGGCCACGCCCGAGAGCGCGAGCGACATCAGGTCCTTGGCCTTGCCGAGCTGCTGGGCCGGGAAGTACTCGAACTTCGCCTGGCCGTTGGAGCGCTTCTCGACCTCGGCCATGAAGGGCTTGATCGTGTTCTCGGCGATGTAGTGGCCGGTCGGGAAGGAATCGCCGACGCGGTACGTGGTCTGGGCCGCCGCGGGCGCGGCGACGATGGCCGCCGCCAGGGCGGCGCCGATCAGGGTCTTGTTCATGGAAATCTCCTCACTGCGGGTGGATCACTGCATGTAGAACGAAACGATACGGGGCTTGAGCGTGCGGGATCTACTGCCCCATCATGGTGGAAGGCAGCCAGGTCACGAGCCATGGGAAGGCGCACAGGATCGCGATGACGATCAGGTGGGCCCAGAAATGCGGGAAGATGCCGCGGAACACCTCGGCGATCGGACGCTTGGTGTAGCGGGCGACGACGAAGGCGTTGAGCCCGAGCGGCGGCGTCACCATGCCAACCTCGGCGGTCACCACCACCACCACGCCGAACCAGACCGGATCGAAGCCCAGCGAGGTGATGACCGGCAGCACCACCGGCACCGTCAGGATCAGGATCGCGATCTGGTCCATGAAGAACCCGAGGATCACGTAGCCGAGGATGATCAGGAAAAGGATCGTCCAGCGCGAGGTCTCGAGGGCGCCGACGTAGTCGACCAGCTCGTTGGTGATGCGCGTCAGGGTGAAGAAATAGCCGAAGATGTGGGCGCACAGCACGATGAAGATGATCATGCAGCTCGCCTCGCAGGCGCGCAGGATCGCGTCGCGGGTCGGCTTGTACTTGAGCCGGCCTT
>JAMLIN010000103.1 GCA_023954135.1 Burkholderiaceae bacterium
TGCCGGTGTCTCCCGCGCGGGTGAGGTCATCGACCTCGGCGTGTCCGCCGGCATCGTCGACAAGTCCGGCGCCTGGTACAGCTACAAGGGCGAGCGGGTCGGCCAGGGCAAGGACAACGCGCGCGAGTTCCTGAAGGAGCACCCCGAGCTCGCCCTCGAGATCGAGAACCGGGTCCGGGAACACTTCGGGGTGGCGGCGCGCGGCGGTGGCGGTGGGTCCACCGAAGAGGCCGCCTGACGCGGCCTCGATTGCGGAGCAAGGCGCCCCGACGCCGTCATGCGGTTGAAGGCGAAGCCCTGTGGCACGACAGGCTGTGGGCGGCGAGGATAGTCCCGAAGAGTCTCCGAAGCGCGCGCGCCGGCCCCGCAGCCTGCGCGCGCGCGCGCTTTCGCTGCTTGCCCGGCGGGAGCACAGCCGCCTCGAGCTGCGGCGCAAGCTCGCGCCTCACGCCGAATCCCCCGAGCAGCTCGATACGGTGCTCGATACCCTCGAATCCCAGGGCCTGCTGAGCAACGAGCGCTTCGCCGATTCGGTGGTCAATCGCCGAGCTGCCCGCTTTGGCGCCGCCCGCATCCGCCAGGAACTCCGCGAACACGAACTGCCGGCCGAGCTCGTCAGCGAGCATCTCGCCGAGCTCGATCGCAGCGAATACGAGCGCGCCCGCCAGGTCTGGGCGCGCCGCTTCGGGATGCCCCCCGTCGACCTCCCCGACCGGATGCGCCAGGCCCGCTTCCTCGCGGCCCGGGGTTTCCGGGCCGACGTCGTGCGCCGCGTCCTCGGCCGTCGCCCCGCGGACGACGAGGCCTCGTTCGATCCCGATGCCGACTCCTGACGCGATCAGGGGCCCGCAGGCGGAGCCGTCGTAGCAGCGTGCTAGACTTCCGGCTTGCCATCCGGGCCGGCCCAGCCGCAGGGCCCGGATGTGCTTCGAACAATGTCCCGCATACTGCACAGATGCCGCGTATCCCTTCGACGCGCACGCCCCTGAACGACGCCATCGTCGGGGCGGCGGGCGCCGGACTGCGCGGCATCTTGCGTTTTCGCGAACCGCTGCCGTCCTTCTGAGCGAGGAACATCGATGAAGATCCACGAGTACCAGGGCAAGGAGATCCTGCGCAAGTACGGGGTTCCGGTGCCCAGGGGCATCCCCTGTTTCTCGATCGATGATGCGGCCAAGGCCGCCGAGTCGCTCGGCGGCAAGGTCTGGGTGGTCAAGGCCCAGATCCATGCCGGTGGCCGGGGCAAGGGCGGCGGCGTCAAGCTGGCCCGCTCGATCGACGAGGTCCGCCAGCTTTCGGGCGAGATCCTCGGCATGCAGCTCAAGACCCACCAGACCGGGCCGGAGGGCCAGAAGGTGCGCCGGCTGCTGATCGAGGAGGGCGCCGACATCCGCAAGGAGCTCTACGTCGGGATCGTGGTCGACCGGGGCAGCCAGAAGGTCACCCTGATGGCTTCCAGCGAAGGCGGCATGGACATCGAGGAAGTCGCCGAGAAGACCCCGGAGCTCATCCACAAGGTCGGCGTCGATCCCCAGGCCGGCCTGACCGATGCGCAGGCCGACGACATCGCCCGCCGGATCGGCATCCCGGACGAATCGGTCGGCAAGGCCCGCGCGGCCCTCCAGGGCCTCTACAAGGCCTTCTGGGAAACCGACGCCAGCCTCGCCGAGATCAACCCGCTGATCCTCACCGGCGACGGTGCCGTGGTCGCGCTCGATGCCAAGCTGAACTTCGACTCCAACGCGCTCTATCGCCATCCCGACATCGTCGCGATGCGCGACATCGACGAGGAGGACGCCGCCGAGATCGAGGCCTCGAAGTTCGACCTCGCCTACATCCAGCTCGACGGCAACATCGGCTGCCTCGTCAACGGCGCGGGCCTGGCGATGGCCACCATGGACACCATCAAGCTGTTCGGTGGCGAGCCGGCGAACTTCCTCGACGTCGGCGGCGGCGCCACCACCGAGAAGGTCACCGAGGCCTTCAAGATCATGCTGCGCAACCCCAACCTCAAGGCGATCCTCGTCAACATCTTCGGCGGCATCATGCGCTGCGACGTGATCGCCGAGGGCGTGGTCGCCGCCTCCAAGGCCGTCGGCCTGAAGGTGCCGCTGGTGGTCCGCATGAAGGGCACCAACGAGGACCAGGGCAAGCGGATCCTCGCCGAGTCGGGCCTGCCGATCATCTCGGCCGACACCATGGGCGAGGCGGCACAGAAGGTGGTCACGGCTGCGGCCGGCGCGTGAGGACGAGGAACCGACGATGAGCATCCTGATCGACAAGAACACCAAGGTCATCACGCAGGGGATCACCGGCAAGACCGGCCAGTTCCATACCCGCACCTGCCGCGACTACGCCAACGGTCGCGCCGGTTTCGTGGCCGGAGTGCATCCCAAGAAGGCCGGCACCGATTTCGAGGGCATCCCGATCTTCGGCTCGGTCAAGGAAGCCAAGGCCGAGACCGGCGCCACCGTCTCGGTGATCTACGTGCCGCCGGCGGGCGCCGCCGAGGCGATCTGGGAGGCGGTCGACGCCGACCTCGACCTCGTGGTCTGCATCACCGAGGGCATCCCGGTGCGCGACATGATCGTCGTGCGCGACCGCATGCGCCGCAACAACAAGAAGACCCTGCTGCTCGGGCCCAACTGCCCCGGGGTCATCACCCCCGACGAGCTCAAGATCGGGATCATGCCGGGCCACATCCACATGAAGGGGCGCATCGGCGTGGTCTCGCGCTCGGGCACGCTCACCTACGAGGCGGTCGGCCAGCTCACCGCGCTGGGCCTCGGCCAGTCCTCGGCCGTGGGCATCGGTGGCGACCCGGTCAACGGGCTCAAGCACATCGACGTGCTGCGCATGTTCAACGACGATCCCGACACCGATGCGGTGGTCATGATCGGCGAGATCGGCGGCAGCGACGAGGAAGAGGCCGCCCAGTGGGTCAAGGCCAACATGAAGAAACCCGTCGTCGGCTTCATTGCGGGCGTGACCGCGCCCCCGGGCAAGCGGATGGGCCACGCCGGGGCCATCATCTCCGGCGGCAAGGGCACCGCCCAGGAGAAGCTGGCGGTGATGGAGGCCTGCGGCATCAAGGTCACCAGGGACCCCTCCGAGATGGGCAAGCTCCTGAAGAGCGCGCTCTGAACCCGAACATGCATCTCCGGCCCGGTCGCCCGCGCATCATCCGGCGGGTAGCCCACGGCCGGACGATCCCCGAGGCAAGCGCGCCATGCTGGAATTCCTGACGACCATCGACTGGGCGGCGGTCGGGCAGATCATCCTGATCGACCTCCTGCTGGGCGGCGACAATGCCGTCGTGATCGCGCTCGCCTGCCGCAAGCTGCCGCATCATCTGCAGTGGAAAGGCATCATGTGGGGGACCGCCGGCGCGATCATCCTGCGGGTGATCCTCATCATGTTCGCGGTGTTCCTGCTGCAGGTGCCCTTCCTGAAGGTGGTGGGCGGCGTGCTGCTGCTGTGGATCGGCGTCAAGCTGCTGGTTCCGGACGAAGACCACCATGCGGACATCGACGGCGGCACCGGCCTGATGTCGGCGATCCGCACGATCATCGTCGCCGACCTGGTGATGAGCGTCGACAACGTGATCGCGATCGCGGCGGCGGCCGAGCAGTCCTCCAATGCCGACCACCAGATGGGCCTGGTGATCTTCGGCCTGCTGGTCAGCGTGCCGATCATCGTCTGGGGCAGCCGGATCGTGCTGCGCATCATCGAGCGCCACCCGATCGTGATCTGGTTCGGCGGCGCCCTGCTCGGCTGGATCGCCGGCGGCATGATCGTCACCGACCGGATCGTCCACGACTGGATCGGCCCCCAGCACGACATGGTGCCGACCATCGCATCGATCATCGGGGCCCTCTTCGTCATCGCGCTGGGCAAGTGGCTGCTGGCCCGGCGCGCGCGAGCCGCCAGCCTGCGGGAGGCGGTGGACACCGGGCCGGCCGGCGAGGCCGGGTCCGACACGCCGTGATCGAAGCGGCTCCCCGAACCGTCCGGCGGCAGTCGGACACCGTTCGGGGATCCGGGATTCGGGCGAGGCCCGCGCCTCGCTAGGCTTGGCGCATGGATGCCCGGATCGTCGATCTTCCTGTGCGCGAAACGGCCGGCCCGGTGGCCGGCTGAGCGCGCGTGCTCCGATGTCCGGACCCATGGAGCCGACCCGCCTCGCGCTGGTCCTGAGCGAGAACGGGCACTACCGGACCGAGATTTCCCTCGGCCGTGAGCGCCTGCGCATCGGGCGGCGCCCGCACAACGATCTCGTGCTGGACGATCTCACCGTCAGCGGCGAGCATGCCCTGATACAGATCCGACCGGAGGGTTGCCTGATTCGCGACCTCGACAGCCGCAACGGCACCCATGTCAACGGGCGCCCGATCGCCGAATGCCTGCTCGCCGAGGGCGACAGCATCGACATCGGCATCTATCGCCTGCGCCTCGGCGCGGCGACCGAGGCCGCCGACGCCTTGCCCGCGCCGGCCATGCCGCAGCTCGAG
>JAMLIN010000104.1 GCA_023954135.1 Burkholderiaceae bacterium
GGCGCGGGCCCGCAGGCGGCGGACCTCGGCGTCGATCCGGGGCCGGCCGATGCCGTCGATGAAGCGGGCGGCCTCTGCCATGCCGACGGCGCCGCCGACGTTCTGGGTGCCGCCTTCGAGGCGCGAGGGCAGTGGCGCGAAGGTGGCGTCCTCGAGCCCGACCCGGTCGACCATGTCGCCGCCGAACCGCAGCGGGCTGAGGCGCTCGAGCGCGGTGAGCCGCCCGGCGAGCGCACCGATGCCCATCGGTCCGTACATCTTGTGCGAGGAGAAGGCGAGGAAGTCGCAATCGAGATCGGCGAGATCGACGGATTCATGCGAGACCGCCTGGGCAGCATCGAGCACCGTCAGCGCGCCGGCCTGCGCCGCCATGCGCAGCATGGCTTCATAGGGCGGGCGGTAGCCGGTGGCGTTGGCGCATGCGGTCAGCGCGAATACCCGGGTCCGGGGGCCGAGGATCGCCGCCAGGTCCTCGATGCGGACACGCCCCTCGGTGTCGGGGAGCAGGATGCGCAGGGTCGCGCCGCTGCGTCTGGCCGCCTGCTGCCACGGGATCAGGTTGGCATGGTGCTCGAGGCCGCTGACGACGATCTCGTCGCCCGGGCCGAGGCTCGCGGGCACGGGATCGCCGGCAGACAGGCCATGGGCGATGGTGTTCAGGCCTTCGGTGGTGCCCGAGGTGAACACCAGGCCGTGCGCGTCGGTCAGGCCGATGAAGCGGCCGATGTCGGCGCGCGCCTGCTCGAAGGCGTCGGTCGACTCCTGGGAAAGGGTGTGGACGCCGCGGTGGATGTTGGCCCGGATCGTCGACTCGAACTCGCGGACCGCATCCATCACCGCCGTCGGGCTCTGGGTGGTGGCGGCATTGTCGAGATAGGCGAGCGGCCGGCCGTGGATCCGCCGGGCGAGGATCGGGAATTGCGCTCGGATCGTGTCGACGGGCCAGGCTTCGGCGGCGTCGCGCCGGACCTGTTCGATGCTCGCCTGGCTCATTCCCGTTCCACCCTGCGGCCGACATGGCCGGCGATCGCGTCGAGGAGCGCGGCGGTGAAACCCGATCGCTCGAGGAGCGCGGGATCGTCGATGCAGGAAGCGACCAGGGCGCTCGCCATGCCGTCGACGATCAGCGCGCGGGCTTCGTCCGGATCGATGCCGCGCTGGCTGGCGTAGAAGAGGGCGTCCTCGGAGAGCGCGCCCCAGGTGGCGCCGTGGCGTGCCTCGACCTGGTCGTGGAGGATCTCGAGGTGCGGCCGCAGGATGATCTTCGGATGGCCCGCCGTGGGCACTCCGTGCAGGCGCTGGTCGACGATCGCGCCGGGCACCTCGCGCGGAAGCAGGGTGCGCGCATTGACGACCGTGCGTGCGGCTGCGGCGGCCAGCACCAGGATCTCCACCCGGCTGCGGGTGCCGGGCGCGGAATGGCGGACCTCGACCTGCTGCTCGAGCCGGTCGGCGGCGGCGAGCAGGACCGCGACGCTCTCGGCGTGCGCCGCCTCGCCGCGCAGGTCGATCTCGCTGCGCTCGAGATGGTAGTCGCCGCCCGTGGCGATCGTCAGTTGCTCGTAGCGGCCATTGCCGTCGACCTCGACCACGGTCCGGTTGGCGATCGCATTGGCCGGCGGCTCGCGCCGGATGCGGATGTGGCGCAGGCGGGCGTCCGCGCCGACCCGGATGAAGCCGAGCGCGTTGCGGGTCATGGCCGAGGCGATGCCCTGCGCCGCGGGTCCGTCGGCATCCTCGATCAGGGTGAAGCGGGCGCCCGGCGCGATCTCGACCATGAGCAGCGGCGCATCGCGCATGCCGTCGGAGCGGCGTCGTATCCGGAGCGTCCCGCCGTCGTCGCCGGCGCCGATGCGCAGGTTCGCGAAGCCGGTGCAGCTTGCCGCATGGGCGTCGGCGAGCGGCGTGTACTCGTCGAGCAGGGTCGCGGGGATAGTCGCGAGCGCCGCGGCGATCCGTTGCGGATCGGTCTCGACGGCGAGGCGCGGCGCGGCACGGTCTTCTTCGCCGTCGAGGGCCTCGGCGATCCAGGCGGCGGATTCATCGCTCGCCGAGGCGGGCCGGGCCAGCCAGGTATCGGCCTCCGGCGGGCGAAGGTGGCGAAACAGCTCGGTGCGCTGGGGAATCCACCGCTCGCGCAGGCCCTGCAGGGCGGCCGGTTCGCGGTCTGCCGCTTCGGACTGCATGTTCACCCCTCGACCGATTCGCGGGCCCGTGCAAAGCCGGTCCGGGCGATCTCGCGGGCGAGCTCGATCGAGCCGGTCCGGGCGATCCGCCCGCCGTCGAGCTCGGCGACCCGATCCGGCTTCACCGCTTCGACCATCGAGAGCGAATGCGAGATGAGCAGGAAGGCGGTGCCTTGCGCGCGCATTCGGTCGACCGTCTCGACGATCGCGCGCAGGCCGTCGACATCCATGCCCGAGTCGACCTCGTCGAGGATCGCGAGCTTCGGAGCCAGCATCGCAAGCTGCAGCAGCTCGTTGCGCTTGCGTTCGCCGCCGGAGAATCCCTCGTTGACCGGGCGGTTCAGGAACGTGGCCGGCAGGTCGATGTCGGCGGCGATGGCCTTGGCGCGCTCGAGAAAGTCGAACGCGTCGACCGGTTCCCGATCCTGCGCCTCGAGGACCGAGTTCAGCGAGGTGCGCATGAAGAGGTTGTTGCGCACCCCCGGCAGATCGGGCGGCGACTGGAAGGACAGGAACAGGCCCGCGCGGGCGCGATCCTGCGGGGCCAGCGCCAGCAGGTCGACATCGCCCAGGCGTGCTTCGCCGCCGACCACCTCGTAGCGCGGGTGGCCCGCAAGGGCGAAGCCGAGCGTGCTCTTGCCGCTGCCGTTCGCGCCCATGATCGCCACCACCTCGCCGGCGTCGACTTCGATGGATACCGACTCGAGCACCAGCCGCTCGCCCGCCCGTACCGCGAGATCCCGAATTTCCAGAAGCTTCGCGCCTTGGTCCGCCATTGTTTCGCTGTCCTGTCGTTGCTGTGTCATGCGGATCGGGCCGGTCAGCCGACCGCGCCTTCGAGGGAGACCGACAGCAGGGCCCGCGCCTCGAGCGCGAACTCCATCGGCAGCTCCTCGAGGACCGCCTGGCAGAAGCCGCCGACGATCAGGCCGGTGGCTTCCTCGGGATCGATGCCGCGCTGCTGGCAGTAGAAGAGCCGGTCCTCGGAGATCCGGGTCGTCGTCGCCTCGTGCTCGATGGTGGCGTCGCTGCGGGCGGTGTCGATGTAGGGATAGGTCGCCGCGCCGCATTCGCCGCCGATCAGCAGGGAGTCGCACTGGGTGTTGTTGCGCGCGCCCTGCGCGGTCGGGGCGATCCGTACCAAACCGCGGTAGTTCTGCTGCGAATGGCCGGCGCTGATGCCCTTGGAGACGATCCGGCTGGTGGTGCGCTTGCCGAGGTGGATCATCTTGGTGCCGGTATCGGCCTGCTGGCGGTGATGGGTGACCGCGATCGAGTGGAACTCGCCGTTGGAGTCGTCGCCGCGCAGGACCACGCTCGGGTACTTCCAGGTGATCGCCGAACCGGTCTCGACCTGGGTCCAGGAGATCCGCGAGCGGGCGCCCGCGCACAGGCCGCGCTTGGTCACGAAGTTGTAGATGCCGCCGCGTCCTTGCTCGTCGCCGGGGTACCAGTTCTGCACGGTCGAATACTTGATGAAGGCATCGTCGTGGGCGATCAGCTCGACGACTGCCGCATGCAGCTGGTTCTCGTCGCGTTGCGGCGCGGTGCAGCCTTCGAGGTAGCTCACCTCGCTGCCCGGCTCGGCGATGATGAGCGTGCGCTCGAACTGTCCGGTGTTGCGGGCGTTGATGCGGAAGTACGACGACAGCTCCATCGGGCAGCGCACGCCCTC
>JAMLIN010000105.1 GCA_023954135.1 Burkholderiaceae bacterium
CCGTAGAGGATGTCGAACTCGGCGGTCTTGAAGGGCGGCGCGACCTTGTTCTTGACCACCTTGACGCGGGTCTCGTTGCCGACGATTTCGTCGCCCTTCTTGATGGAACCGATGCGGCGGATGTCGAGGCGCACCGAGGAATAGAACTTGAGCGCGTTGCCGCCGGTGGTGGTTTCCGGATTGCCGAACATGACGCCGATCTTCATGCGGATCTGGTTGATGAAGATGACGGTGGTATTGGTGCGATTGATGCTGCCGGTGAGCTTGCGCAGGGCCTGGGACATCAGCCGGGCCTGCAGGCCCGGCAGGGAATCGCCCATCTCGCCTTCGATCTCGGCCTTGGGAGTGAGCGCGGCGACCGAGTCGATGACGATGAGGTCGACCGAGCCCGAACGCACCAGGGCGTCGGTGATCTCCAGCGCCTGCTCGCCGGTATCGGGCTGGGAGACCAGGAGGTCCTCGAGCTCGACCCCGAGCTTGGCGGCGTACTGGACGTCGAGCGCATGCTCGGCGTCGACGAAGGCGCAGGTGCCGCCGAGCTTCTGCATCTCGGCGATGACCTGCAGGGTGAGCGTGGTCTTGCCGGAGGACTCGGGCCCGTAGATCTCGATGACGCGGCCCCGCGGCAGGCCGCCCACGCCAAGGGCGATGTCCAGGCCGAGGGAGCCGGTGGAGACGACCTGGATGTCCTCGGGGCTTGCCCCTTCGGCAAGCCGCATGATGGAGCCCTTGCCGAACTGCTTTTCGATCTGCGCGAGCGCGGCGCTGAGCGCCTTGGCGCGATCGGCCTTGGATTTGACTTCGTCCATTTCGATGATCTTGTCCATTGAGCGTGCCCCGTCCTGATGACGACTATGGACGGATTATGGCACGGGAATACTGTATGTACAATCAGTCTTTCGGGTCGGCCGTCGGATCGACTGAGGGTCCGGGCCACCCTGGCCAATGGCCTAGCGCATCGATGAATTCGATCGCACGCGACATCGCGTGCAGGGCCGTCCCCAATCGTACCGCAGCCCGGTCGCCGGGAAACCAGCGGGTCTCGGTGGCGAAGCCGACGCCGTCGATCGCCCAGCCGAAACAGACGGTGCCGACCGGCTTTTCGGGCGATCCGCCGCCGGGCCCGGCCACGCCGGTGACCGCAATCGCAAAGCCGGCATGCGAATGGCCGAGCGCGCCGCAGGCCATCTCGCCGGCCGTCTGCTCGCTCACCGCGCCATGCAGGCGCAAAGTGCCAGGGCGCACCCGCAGGAGATCCTGCTTGGCTTCGTTGCTGTAGGACACGAAGCCGCGCTCGAACCAGACGCTCGAGCCGGCGATCTCGGTGATCGCCGCCGCGATCATGCCGCCGGTGCAGGATTCGGCGGTGACCGCCATCAGGCCGGCATCGCGCAGGCGCTCGCCGAGGGTGCGGGCCAGGGCGACGAGCTCCGGTTCCTGCCCGGGCGCGGGCGCCGGTGGCGGCGCGGCATCGCTCAAGTCCATGCGCTCCACAGGGCGATCACGAACAGCGTCATCCCGGCGGCGGCAAGGTCGTCGGCGAGGATGCCGAAGCCGCCCTTGAGGCGGCGGTCGATATAGCCGACCGGCGGTGGCTTGACCGCATCGAAGAAGCGAAACAGCGCGAAGGCGCCGAGCTGGCCCATGAAGCCGGCAGGCTGGGCGACCCACAGCACCAGCCAGAAGGCGACGATCTCGTCCCAGACGATGGGGCGCGGATCATCGGTGCCGAGCTCGGCGGCGACCTTGCCGCAGGCGTGGGTGCCGTAGGCGATGCCGACGCCGATGACGAGTGCCCACTGCAGGTCGCCCAGCCAGCGATCGAGAACCACGAAGGCGATCCAGGCGAACAGGGTGCCGGCGGTGCCGGCGGCGAAGGGGGCGAGACCGCTGCCGAAACCGAGCGCGACGAGCCGCGAGAACCGGCGCCGCATGAAGGCCGCGGTCGGCCGTCCCGGGTGCACCGCGGGTTCAGCCGAAATGCTCATGGCTGCGCGGCAGGCGGGCGCGGGGGCGGCCGCGGGCATCGAGCACGACGATGCTCGCGCCGTCGCGGATGCGGCCGATCCGGGTGAGCGGCAGGTTCAGCCGGCGGCCGAGCGCGCCAATCGCGGCGCGGTTCTCCGGCGGTGCGGAAAACAGCAGCTCGTAGTCGTCGCCGCCCGAGAGCGCCTGCTCGATCGCGCGCTCGGGCGACACGGCGGCGAGCTGCATCGACACCGGCAGGACGGCTTCGTCGATCTCCGCCCCGACCCGGGACCGGTCGACGATGTGGCCGAGATCGCCGAGCAGGCCGTCGGAGAGATCGATCGCCGCGCTGGCCAGATGCCGCAGCTCGATGCCGAGCGCGATGCGCGGCTCGGGCCGGTCGAGACGTGCCACCAGGCCGGAGCCGAGCGCCGCGCCGCGGCCCGCATAGCGTTCGCCCACCGCCCAGGACGGGCCGCCAATCTCGCCCGAGACCCAGAGGTCGTCGCCGGGCTGGGCACCGTCGCGGCGCAGGGCGGCACCCGCCGGCACATGGCCGAAGGCGGTGATGGCGATCGACAGCGGCCCGGCGGTAGTGTCGCCGCCGAGCAGCTCGCAGCCGTGCCGGTCCGCGAGCGCGAACAGGCCCTCGGCGAAGCTGCCGAGCCAGGCTTCGTCGGCGCCCGGCAGCGAGACCGAGAGCAGGAAACCGAAGGGCTCGGCGCCCATCGCCGCGAGGTCGGAGAGATTGACCGCCAGCGACTTGTGGCCGAGGTCGAACGGTGCGACATCGGGAAAGAAGTGCCGGCCCTCGACGAGGACGTCGCTGGTGACCGCGATCTGGCCATGCTCGCGCGGCGCGATCAGCGCGCAGTCGTCGCCGATGCCCAGCGGCGATCGGCGCGCCGGCCCGCGGTCGAAGAAGCGCCGGATCAGCTCGAACTCACCCATGGCAGGCAGCGTCAGGACCCCTGGCGCCTTGCGGCCTCGAGCGGGCGCAGGCGCAGCGCGACCCGGTCGAGCACGCCGTTGACGTACTTGTAGCCATCGGTGCCGCCGAAGGTCTTGGCGAGCTCGACCGCCTCGTTGATCACCACCCGGTAGGGAATCTCGGGATGGTGGGTGAATTCATAGGCGCCCAGCAGCAGGACCGCATGCTCGACCGGGCTGAGCGTCTCGATGCCGCGATCGATGTACGGCCTGAAGGCGTCGCGCAGGCCTTCCGCCTCGCCGATCGCGCCGTGCAGCATGCCGCGGAAATGCTCCCGATCGGCATGGCCGAAGCCGGGCGACTCGGTGATATGGGCCTCGATCACGCCGGCGCTCTCGGCCGAGAGCAGCCATTCGTAGAGGCCCTGGAGCGCGAACTCGCGGGCCCGGCGCCTCGCGTTGCGCGAGCCGCCGGCCCGTGCCTGGCCCGCGCCGCGCGCAGCATCGCTCACGGCTGGTCTTCCACCGGATTCGCCAGCTCCGAGAGCGAATCGGCGAGGTTGGCCATCTCGATCGCCACCCGGGCGGCATCGCCGCCCTTCTCGGCGGCCCGGGCGAAGGCCTGCTCCTCGTCCTCGGTGGTGAGGATCGCGTTGGCGATCGGGATCGCGTAATCGAGGCCGACCCGGGTGATGCCCGCGGCGCTTTCGTTGGAGACGATCTCGAAGTGATAGGTCTCGCCGCGCACCACCGAGCCGATGGCGATCAGCGCATCGAACTCGCCCGAGCGCGCGAGCTGCTCCAGCGCGAACGGGATCTCGAGCGCCCCCGGCACGGTGCACACGAAGACGTCCTCTTCGGCCACGCCGCCCTCGATCAGGGCTTCGAGACAGGCGGTG
>JAMLIN010000106.1 GCA_023954135.1 Burkholderiaceae bacterium
GGCGTACGGATCAGGTTATTCAGAACATGCCCTCCGCCCAGACCGCGAATTCATCGAGATCCGCAAGCAACTGCTCGGCTTCGCCATGCGTTGCACTGCGCGCACCATAGTTGACCTCGTCCTTGCGACCGAGCAGCTTGCGAAAGAATCTCTCCTGCTTCGCGGGAAGGCGATTGCCAAGCACCTCACGCAACAGCTTTGGCGCGCTCTGGTGATCCTGCTTGTTGACGACTCCCTTGGCGCCCGCCGTCACGGCATCGCAGTACGCGATCGATGCCATGACCATCAGCGTAATGGCACCGTTGTAACTCCTGCTCTGGCCTAGCGTGACCAGGCTGCGCGCCGACTCGTGGAACTCACGGGCCTGCAACAGCCGCGCCGATGAATGCGCAGTATCGACCGGCTTGCGAGGGCCCCGATTCGTCATGCAATGGCGCGGACGAGTCGGCGACGTACCTGGTCGGGTGCAGAACCCTTGAGAACCCGGCCATCACGCACGACATCGGACCACCATGGGTCGTCCTCGGGCACGGCGGCAAGCTCCTCCGGCGTGAGTACCGTCAGCGAGATGCGCAGCGCCTGCTCGTCCTCGAGTGGCATCAGATCCTCTCGCAATCGATCAGCCACCGCCTGCGAGCGCACCAGGACCGCGATGTCGAGATCGCTCCCCGGCGAATCCTCGCCGCGTGCAACGCTGCCGTAGAGCCACGCGGCGCTGACCGCCTCGCCATGCCTGGCCAGGACCTGGCGAATGGATTCGAGCAGCGCGTCCCGGCGTCGCCGCTCTTCCTCGAACAATGCGGCGATGGCGCCGGCGAAGGGGTGTGAGGGGTTCAATGTGTAGAGCCGGGCCCGACCTGCGCCATGGGCAAGCAGCAATCGCTGCTGGGCAAGCGCATCGAGGGTCAGCCGCGTACCCTGCGGTGTCAGGCCGGCCACCCCGGCGAGTTGCGGCGCCGATTGCGGTGACGGATCGGCCACGATCGCCCGCAGGACACGGACATTCCCCGCGCGGCCCAGAATGCTGGTGAGCGGGTATCGGAGGTGACTCTGAGGCTTGGACGGCGCCGGCATGCGGAAATCATATGATTTTCCAAAAGGAAAATCAAATTTCTTTATCGCAAACCCGCCTTCTACCGCGAATCACGGCCCTTCTCTGGAGGTCCAGGTCGACGCCAGAAAGCCCGGGACCGCTTTCACGGCGGCACCCGGGGGCGGGATGAAGGCGCGGATCAGTTGCCGAGCCAGGATTCGACGAGAGAACCGGGGAGAGATATCCGTCGCGGAAGACCTGCCCACTCGTTACCGTCGCGAATCCCGTGGGTATCCGATTGCAACTCGTACGAACCATCGACCCTGGACAGCAATCTCAGGACCGCCGGATCCCAGGCAAGGTCGACGGACAGCGGCGCCTTGAATGCTCGCCAGCCCTTCGCATCCAGGCCGGACGCATGACGGACGTCATAGTCGCTCCCCGGCGCACGGATGCTGTCGTGGGACATGCTGGTCATGTTCCAGTGGTAGACACGGTCTATCACCAGCAGGCGGCCATCACAGGCCTGAAGATATGTGCCGCCGATCCGACAGACTCTGGGGATGCCTTCGACACGGAGCGGAACATTCGCAGGATATCCAGCCGAACGGAATCCTCCCCGATAGAAGTGGCGTGCGTACTCTTGGTGAAGGCCATCGATGGCGAAGCTGCCTCCTTCAGCCACGATGACCTCCGGGTTCAGTACGTACACATGGCCATCGCTCAGCAATGCATAGACCAGGCGTCCATCGCTCGTCAGCTGACGGGCACGCCCCGGCAACGGCATTTCGGTCCTGCGTTGCAGGACGGGCGATGTCGCCCAGCCGTCCGACGATTCAAGACCGTAGACCAGACGCTGCACCTTGCCAGCGCGATCGATGCCGAACAGATGCAGACCGCTGGCCGGATCCTGCGACGTGACTCGAGGCGACGGCCCATCGGGATCGGTGATGGTGAGCTCGACGAACGAGGTTGCGGGTCCGTAGTACATCCCGGCCAGGCTGTCCAGTTCACGCGCCCCGGCAAGCTCCCGTATCCCGCTGGGGTGCTGATAGAGAACGCGACCGTCATGCCCGCGATACGCCACAGCCGCCATGTCTCGCAGACGAACATCAGGCAGGAACTCCCGTGCATCAACGTCGACCGGATGAAGCAGATCATCCTCCGGCAGACCTTCGAAGATGGCACCGACGCTTACCATGGTGCCGTCCAGCAGCCGGCCGATTCGCGAATCCGGGTCGAAGTCCGTCATGCGACCGATCTCATAGACCCACCAGGCCCTGTTGTCCGATGTGGGAACCCTGCGCACCGGATTGCACCAGGTCCAGCAACCCGTGACCGGACCGGCGCCGGCCAGGTTCACCACGCGCAGCATGCCGTCGCTGTAGAGGCCGATGTACTGATCGGCCCCCACCATGCTCCGATAGTTGCTCGGATTGACCAGCGCAAGCGGAAAGGGCTTGTCAGGCCAGAGGGCGGGCACCCCCACTCTCCGGCCGATGGCGATCGCCCCGATCGTCATGCGCTGCCACAACGTCCCTACACCGTAGGCAGGCTGAGTGCCATCCACCTGCGATGCATCCAATCCAGCATAGGGATCGTCGAGAACACCGTCGGCCACGTCGGCCGCGAAGCGAGCGGTTATCTCCAACGCCGGTGCCGTGTCATCGGGCCGACCGACAGCGGCGGCTCGCGCCAGCGCCGCGATCGTCACGCCGTAGATTCCCGCCTGCGTCTTCGGCAGTGCCTGAGAGCCTTCGACATCACCCTGCTGATCGAGCAGCAATGGCATGCGATCCAGCCGTGCGAGCTGGTACATGCCCGGCAGCTGATCGTTGATCACGGCACGCACCTGATCGTGCGCCACCTCGTTACGGCCAGGATCCTGCCATGGCTGGATCGAGGCATCCGGAACACCACCGCCTGCGACAGCTTCCGCCCATAGTGCGAGCGTCCGCCGGTAGACGGCCTCGGTAAACGGCGTGACCGCCAGATTTCCGTCAGCCTCGATGCCGTTGATCACCCCATGCAGCTCCCTGCCGTCGAAGCTCGCCCAGCGTCCGCTGCCGGGATCGTAGTAGCTCGAACCCGGTTCGCCACGCATCCGGATGAGCGCGGGCAAAGCCGCGGCCAGCCCGCAGGGCACCATCGTCACCATGCCCTTCTCCGAATCGGTACGCGCCCCGGCAAGCCGGGTACCGTTGGCGAAGGACACCTCGACCGAAGCTCCCCTGGTGAAGCCGGGCCCGCCGCCGATACCGATGCCGCTGGTCTGTTCCGGGCCGCTGCCGACCCTTACCCATCGGGTGCGATCGGCCCCGGCGAAGCCGTCGATGAGCCTGGGCGTACAGGCCTGCGACGCGGGCTCCTCGGGCGGCAGATTGAGCACTGCCTCGTTCGAGGCGAGCTGACCTGCTGCGGTTGCTACCGTGAGCCCATGGCTCACGAGCACCGCACCCAGAGCC
>JAMLIN010000107.1 GCA_023954135.1 Burkholderiaceae bacterium
CTGGACATCGATGGGTCACTACGCCGACTGGATCTTCTGCCTGGTGCGCACCGACGCCTCGTCGCCGAAGAAGCAGGAGGGCATCAGCTTCCTGCTGATCGACATGAAGACGCCGGGCATCACCGTGCGGCCGCTGATCCTGCTCGAGGAAACGCACCACGTCAACGAAGTCTTCTTCGAGGACGTCAAGGTGCCGGTCGAGAATCTCGTCCACGAGGAGGGCAAGGGCTGGACGGTCGCCAAGCACCTGCTCGGGCACGAGCGGCTCAACACCAGCCGGATCGGCAATTCACGGCGCGAGATCGAGCGGCTGAAGAAGCTCGCCCGGACGGTGACGCAGAACGGGCGTCCCCTGATCGAGGATCCGCGCTTCGCCGACAGGCTGGCGCGTGTCGAGATCGAGCTGATGGCGCTCGAGATCAGCAACCTGCAGTTCGTCGACGAGGTCATCCGCACGGGACAGATCTCCTCGATGGTGTCGATGCTCAAGATCCGCGGCACCGACATCCAGCAGGCGATCACCGAGCTGCTCATGGATGCCTACGGGCCGCAGGCCCGCGCCTTCCGTGCGATCGACCACGACGGCTTCGACGCCCGGGCGGCCGCTTCGGCGCCGATCTACTTCAACTACCGCAAGACCACGATCTACGCCGGCTCGAACGAGGTCCAGCGCAACATCATCTCCAAGGCCGCCCTCGGGCTCTGATCGGCGGCGGTGCCCGCCGGCCGGGCACCGCTCGGGCGGCCCCTACCGGCTGGCGGGCTGACCGGCCGGGCGAAAACCGCCTGGTCTCATTCGAGATCGCCTCAGCGGGGGAGCGTGCGCAGCATCCTGTGCGGGTCGCAAGTCTCGCCGCGCAGGGCGGCGAGCTGCCGGATCGCCTGGTCGCGGTCCTGCTCGAGCATGTCGCGAAGCAGCTGTTCGGCCTCGTCAGCCGCGCCGCGCTCGATCGCATCGAGCACCTGCCTCATGCGGGTCGCGGTGCGGCGTCGGCTGGCCGGCGTCAGGTAGTCGAGCGGCGACTTCCAGATCGTGGTCCAGACGGTCTGGTTGGCGAGGTCGGACAGGACGTCGTTGAGCATCTCGTTGCCCGAGCCGCGCGCGATCGCGCGCACCGAGCGGGTGACGGTGTAGGCGAAGGCCTGCGGGCTCGTGTCCTTGACCCTGGCGAGCCGTTCCAGCTCGTCGACCCGCCGGCGCAGGGCGTCGAGGTAGGCCGGTGGGCGCGCCAGCGCCATGATTCGCGCCGCCGACGTCGTCAGGGCGAGGCGGGTGTTGAAGAGGTCGGCGATCGAGTTGAGCGAGACCTCCCGTACGTAGGCGCCCCGGCGGGGAATCAGGTCGATGAGCCGGCGCCGTTCCAGGATTCGCAATGCTTCGCGGATCGGGCCGCGACTCACGCCGAAGCGCGACGCCAGGTCGGTCTCGATCAGCCGTTCGCCGACGGTGTGGCGCCCTCCGATGACCGCGCTGCCGATGTCCTCGGCGATCTGCTCCGGAATGCTGCGCGGGACTCGCGGTTCCGAGGCCGTCGCGGTCTTGGTATCGAGCCTGTCCTGATCGGATGACTGCATCGCGGGCGCGCTGTGCGGCATGGGTGGACGACGAACCGAAAGATAGGTGAAAACCGGTGAGCTTGCCGGGTCTCGCTTTTTCACCGAATCGGAATGTACGAATGTCAATTGTCGACAATCCTATGCTACATTGCCGCGAGCGATCCGGTCACGTCACCGGAAATTCGAGAAGGCGGCCCGCGAGGCATCGCCTGGAGACAGAAACTTGCTCGACGTTCGCGACCTTACCGTCAGTTTCCGCGTCGGCGCCGGTCATGTCGCGGTGACCCGCGAGGTGGGTTTCCGCATCGCCGCGGGTGAGCGACTCGGCGTGGTCGGCGAAAGCGGCTGTGGCAAGACCGTGACCGGCCTGTCGATCCTCGGCCTGCTGCCGCGGCGCATGTCGCAGGTCAGCGGCGAGATCCTCTTCGAGGGCGAGGATCTGATCCGGATGCCAGCGGCGAAGCTGCGCGCGATCCGCGGGCGTCGAATCGGGATGATCTTCCAGGAGCCGATGACCGCGCTCGATCCGGTCTTCACCGTCGGTGAGCAGATCGCGGAAACCTGGCGGACCCATTTTCCGCAGCAGCGCGAGGAGGCCCGCGAGCGCGCGATCGGCGCGCTCGCGAAGGTCGGCATCCCGCTGCCGGCGCGGCGTGTCGACGAATACCCGCACCAGCTCTCGGGCGGCATGCGCCAGCGGGTGATGATTGCGATGGCGCTGATCTGCGAGCCGAGCCTGCTGATCGCCGATGAGCCCACCACGGCGCTCGACGTGACCGTCCAGGCCCAGATAACCGATCTGCTGCGCGAGTTGAGCGAGAGCGCCGGGACCGCGCTGATGTTCATCACCCACGACCTCGGGGTGGTTGCCGAGACCTGCACCCGGATGCTGACGATGTACGCGGGCGAGGTGGTCGAGGATGCGCCGGTGGATGCGGCACTGCTTCGTCCGCTCCATCCCTACACGTCGGGACTGCTTCGCTCCCTGCCCAGGCTCGCGCCCCGGCGCGGCGCCCTGCCGTCGATTCCCGGGCGGGTTCCGCAGCCGGCGCACATGCCGCCGGGCTGCCGCTTCAAGGATCGCTGCCCCCACGCGCTCGATGAATGTGCCGCGCCGCAGGTGCTGAGGGAGCTCGAGCCCGGCCGGTTCGTGCGTTGCGCGCGGGCCGAGGCGCTCGAATTGCCGGGGGCCGTCGGATGAGCGTGGCATCGGCCGCGGTCGAGAGCGTCGTGAAGGCGCCGGCTCCCGCGCTCGTGCGGGTGAGCGATCTGTGCATAGAGTTTCCGACCGGTGACGGCGCCGAGACGGTGAAGGCGGTCGACGGTGTCAGCTTCGAGGTGCGCGCCGGCGAGACCTTCGGGATCATCGGCGAATCCGGCTCGGGCAAGACGACGCTCGGCAGGGCGCTGGTGTCGCTGCTGCAGCCGAGCAGCGGCTCGATCGAGCTCGATGGCGTCGACCTGCGCACCCTGTCCGCGC
>JAMLIN010000108.1 GCA_023954135.1 Burkholderiaceae bacterium
GAGGGCGCCCACCAGGGCGGTCAGGAAGCTGTCGATCTGCACCGCCGGCAGGATGTAGGGCAGGGCCAGCAAACAGAGCGCGTTGAGCGCCCAGCCGATCAGGATGCTCATCGTGGATTCCTCCCTGCGGGCTTCACTTGACCAGGACCACCGGCCGGGTCGCTGCCGCCGCGACGCGCTGGGCGATGGAGCCGATCAGCAGGTCGCTGATGCCGGTGCGGCCTTTGGAGCCCATCACGATCATGTCGTAGCCCTGGTCGCGGGCTGCCGCGCAGATCTCGACATCGGGGCGGCCGGTCCGGTGGATGGTCTCGTTCGGGATGTCGGTGGTGGCGAGCAGCTTGCGGGCCTCGACGAGATCCTCTTCGGACAGCTCCCGGAGGTAGTCCTCCACGGCCTTGCGGCCGACGACATGGCTGGCGCTGCGCAGGGCGGTGTCGTCGCGCACGCAGATCAGGCCGATCGAGCCGGCCTCGGACTGCCGGCCGATCAGGTCGATGGCGAACTTCAGCGCGGCGAGAGAGGGCGCGGAGCCGTCTATGGCGACGAGGATCTTCATGGTGTTTCCCCAGGGTTGCGCTCGGTCGACAGGCCGCGCCAGCGCGGTGCCGAGGGTGTTTCGATGCCGAGCAGGTCGAGTGCGCGCCCACAGGTATCGTCGACCAGGGCGGCGATGTCGGCGGGGCGATTGTAGAAGCCGGGCACCGGCGGGAAGACGATGCCGCCCATCTCGGTGACCGAGCACATGTTGCGCAGGTGGGCGAGGTTGAGCGGCGTTTCGCGCACCATCAGCACCAGCCGGCGCCGTTCCTTGAGCGTGACATCGGCGGCCCGGGTGACGAGGTTGTCCGACAGGCCGTGCGCGATGCCGGCGAGGCTGCGCATCGAGCAGGGCGCGACGATCATGCCGGCGGTCGGGAAGGAGCCGGATGCGATCGAAGCGCCGATGTCGCGGGCCGGGTGGACTTCGTCGGCAAGCGCTTCGACCGCATCGCGCCCGAGGCCGAGCTCATGGTCGATGTTCATCCAGCCCGCCGGCGTGACCACCAGGTGGACGGCGACATCGGCCTGCTCGCGAAGCCGCTCGAGGAGTCGGATTCCGTAGCAGGCGCCCGAAGCACCGGTGATCGCGAGGACGATCGTCTTGCGGCTCATGCACCGATTGTAGCGGTGCGCGGGTCAGGCCCGGCAGTCAGGGCCCGTGCGGAGCAGGCCCGTTCGCGGATCCTCAGAACCTGTGAATGAATCGGACGCGCCCGAGCGGCGCGCCAGGGCGGTTCCGATCGAGGCGCAAAGCGCAGCCATGTCGGGCGACATGGCGAGCATTTGCAACGATGAGCGGGGCCGCCCTGGCGTGACGAGCGGGCGTGGACGGTTCGTTCACAGGTTCTCAACTCTTGTACGGCTCGAGCATGCCTTGCAGTTCGCCGGACTGGTACATCTCGTAGAGGATGTCCGAGCCGCCGATGAATTCGCCGCCGATGTAGAGCTGGGGAATCGTCGGCCAGTTGGAGAAGTCCTTGATGCCCTGGCGGACCTCCTCGTCGGCCAGCACGTCGACGGTGACGATGTCGTCCACGCCGCAGGCCTTGAGGATCTGGACCGCGCGGCCGGAGAAGCCGCATTGCGGGAAGTTGGCGTCGCCCTTCATGAAGAGGACGACCGGGTTCTCGGAGACCGTCTTGCTGATGAATTCCTTCGCATCCATTGCCGTGTTTCCTGAATGAACGGGAGCCGCTGCCTTCGGGCGGCGTCGCGTTATGTCCGGTGGCCGGGACGGCGACCACCGCAAAGCCGTTCCAGCCCCGCGAGGTCGCGGCGCACGGAAATCTCGCCCAGCCCCGCGGCCCGCATCAGGCCGGCCACCGCGCTTGCCTGGTCGTGACCATGCTCGAGCAGCAGCCATCCGCCTGGCGCCAGCCACTGCCGCGCACCGGCCACGATCGCTTCGATCGCGTCGAGCCCCGCTTTCCCGGAAACCAGCGCCATCGCGGGTTCGTGGGGCAGGTCTCCGCGCTCGAGGTGTCCGTCGCCGGCCGCGACATAGGGCGGGTTCGATACGACGAGATCATACTGCGAACCGGCCGGCAACGCCGTCCACCAGTCGCCTTCGTGCCAGTCGATCCCGGCGCCGAGCCGGGCTGCATTGGCCCGGGCGGTGGCCAGGGCCGCCGCGCTCGCGTCGACCGCGGCGACCCTCCAGGAAGTACGCTCCAGCGCCAGGCTGATCGCGATCGCGCCGCTGCCGGTACCGAGGTCGGCCACCCGGGGGCCGGGCAATTCGAGTGCCCAGTCGACCAGGCCTTCCGTTTCCGGGCGGGGGATCAGGACCGATTCGTCGACCCGGAACATCCGGCCGCGGAATTCGCGCTCCCCGAGCAGGTAGGCGAGCGGGCGGCCCGCCTCGCGGCCCGCCACGAGACGCCGGAATCGCTCGACGGCCGCCGCCGGCAGCGTTTCGTCGCCATGGCCGATCAGCCAGGCGCGGTCACGACCGCTGGCTGCCTCGAGCAGGGCGCGCGCCTCGATCCGCGGCAGGCCGCTGACGGCGATGAGCGCGTCGGCGCTCTCGGGCGCCCGATGGCGATGCTCAGCCGGCCCTGGCAAGGATTTCCGCGAGCGTATCGCGCAGGCGCTGGCACTGCGCCGGGGTGCCGATCGTGATGCGCAGGAACTGGTCGATGCGCGGCGCATCGAAGCGGCGCACCAGGATGCCCTCGCGCCGCAGGGCCTCGAAGAGGGTCTTGCCCGGCACCGTGCGATGGCGGGCGAAGAGGAAGTTCGTCGCCGACGGCAGGACCTCGAAGCCGAGCTCGCGCAACTGTCCCGCGAGCGTCTCACGCGCATCGATCACGCGCCGGCGGGTGTCCTCGAACCAT
>JAMLIN010000109.1 GCA_023954135.1 Burkholderiaceae bacterium
AGCTGCTCGGCGAGGACATCGGCGCAGGCGTGCCCGCCGGCAGGGCCAACTGGAAGCGCTACCTGCGAACGCACCCGATGACGGTCGAGCGAGTCGAGCTGCTGCGCGCCGGCGCGCACTAGCCCACCATGCCTGAGCACCCCCCGCACTGGGCGACACGACTGCCGTTCTACTATGGCTGGGTGATCGTCGGGATCGCGTTCGTGACGATGGCGGTCGGCGTGACCGCGCGGACCGCGTTCTCGCTGCTGATGCCGCCCCTGATCGACGAATACGGCTGGGATCGCGGGCTCACCGCGGGCGCGTTCTCTTTCGGCTTTCTCGTCTCGGCCGTCCTCGGCCCGGTCGTGGGGCGGGTGGTGGACACCCGAGGGCCAAGGGTCGTGATCCTGACGGGCGTGCTGGCGCTGACGGCCGGGCTGCTCCTCGCGCAATCGATAGAGCAGCCGTGGCATCTCTACGTGACGCTCGGTGTCCTGGTCGGCGGGGGCGCCAACATGATGACGTACACGGTGCACTCGCAATTCCTGCCGAACTGGTTCGTGCATCGTCGCGGGCTCGCCATCAGCATCGCGTTTTCCGGTGTCGGTGTCGGCGCCATCGTCCTCCTGCCCTGGCTGCAGTCGATTATTGCGAACGCAGGGTGGCGGGCGGCCTGCACGGTGATGGCGCTGCTGACTCTCTTCGTCGCAGGCCCGCTCAATTTCCTCGTTCGCAAGAAGCCCGGGGAGATCGGCCTGCGGGTCGATGGCTTGTCGGGAACGGACGGGAAGACGCGGGCGCGAGGATCGCACATCGCCGATCCGGCGTGGGTCGCCGTGGAATGGACGCTGGCTCGCGCGCTGCGCACCCGTCGCTTCTGGTGGATCGTGATCGGCTATTTCTGCGCGCTCGTCGCCTGGTATGCCGTCCAGGTCCACCAGACGAAGTACCTCATGGAGATCGGCTTTACGCCGATCGTGGCGGCCTGGGCGCTTGGCGCGGTCAGCGTGGTCGGCATTCCGGGCCAGATCGGCTTCGGCGCATTGTCCGACCGGATCGGTCGGGAGTGGGTGTGGACGGTCGGTTGCGGCGGCTTCGCCACTTGCTACGGGGCGCTCATCGCCCTGGAGAACTCGCCGTCCACCGCGCTGCTCTACTTGATGGTCGCTAGCCAGGGTTTCCTCGGCTACGCCCTGACATCCGTCATGGCCCCGATCGTGGCCGAGATATTCGAAGGACCGAACTACGGGTCGATCTTCGGCGTCATCTCCATCGCACTGCTCGGCGGTGGCGCGGCAGGGCCCTGGATGGTCGGCGTCCTCCACGACCTGACCGGCGGCTATCGATGGGCCTTCCTGCTCACCATGGCTTGCTGCGTGATTTCCGCGGCGGCCATCTGGATCGCGGCGCCTCGCAAGGTACGGCTTGTGCCTGGCCGAATCCCGAAGCTCTGATCAGCGCCCGGCGGCGCGGCGATCGCGCCGCATCCGCAGCAGCTCGTCGGCGATGAGCAGGATCGCCCCGAGGGTGATCGCGCTGTCGGCGAGGTTGAAGGCCGGGAAGTACCAGTCGCCGCGGTAGAAGAGCAGGAAGTCCACCACCTTGGCGTGGACGATGCGATCGATCACGTTGCCCAGGGCGCCGCCCATGATCAGGGCGAGCGAGGTCGCGAACAGCGGCTGCCCGCCATGGCGGCGCAGCAGGAACAGGATCACCGCCGAGGCCGCGATCGCCAGCACCGTGAAGAACCAGCGCTGCCAGCCGGCGGCGCCGGCGAGGAAGCTGAACGCCGCGCCGGTGTTGTACACGAGGGTGAAGTCGAACCAGCCCGGGATGAGGTTCAGGCGCTCGCCGTATTCGAAGCGCCCCAATATGGCCCACTTGCTCGCCTGGTCGAGGCCGATGACGACGAGCGAGAGCAGCAGCCAGCGCCAGAACGGCTTCTCGGCAGCGCTCGCCGCGTCCGGGCCCGCGGCAGCGGGCGTCGCCTCTTCGACTGACGGCTCGGCCATCAGGCGAAGCGCCGGATTTCGCCGTCGCCGTAAAGATTGCTCGTGCAGCGCCCGCAGATCGTCGGATGCGCCGGGTCGGCCCCGACATCGTCGCGATAGTGCCAGCAGCGCTCGCATTTCGGCCGGGCGCTGGCGCTGACCTCGATGACCGGCTCGATGCCGTCGGTGGCGGCCTCGAGTGTGGCGGCCGACGTGATGGTGACGAAGCGCAGGTCCTCGCCGAGCGAGGCGAGCAGGGCGTGGTCCTCGCCGCCGACCCGCAGCACGAGCTCGGCCTGCAGGGAGGAACCCACGTGGCCGGCGATACGCTGCTCCTCGATGGCGCGCATCACGTGGGCGCGCACCGCCCGGATGCGATTCCATTTCGCGATGAGCGTGGCCGCGTCCGTGACTTCGGGAAAGCGGTACCAGGTCTGGGTGAAGATGGTCTCGCCGCCGTCGCGCCAGGCGTCCGGTGCGAAGATCGGCCAGGCCTCTTCGGCGGTGAACGAGAGCATCGGCGCCATGATGCGCAGCACCGAATGGGTGATGTGG
>JAMLIN010000011.1 GCA_023954135.1 Burkholderiaceae bacterium
CCGGCCGGCTCCAGTACAAGCCGACCCGCGATGCGATCCTGCGCGCCTGCGAGGCGAGCTGCATGATCGTCTTCATCGTGCTGTGCGCGCACATCTTCGGCTACTTCTTCACCCTGACGCGCATCACCAACGAGCTGGTCGATTTCGTCGGCGCCCTCGAGACCTCACGCTGGGTCATCCTCGCGCTGATCATGATCGGCTACCTGATCCTCGGCTTCTTCATGGACCAGATCGCGATCCTGATCCTGACGGTGCCGGTGGTGTTGCCGGTCGTCACCGCGCTGGGCTTCGATCCGGTCTGGTTCGGCGTGGTGGTGGTGGTCACCGCCGAGGTCGGCATGGTGACCCCGCCGCTCGGGCTCAATGCCTTCGTGGTGGCCCGCTACACGGCGCGGCCGATCGGCGAAGTGTTCCGCGGCATCTTCCCGCATTTCTGGGCGCACCTGATCGTCATCACCATCCTGTGCGCCTTCCCCTGGATCGTGACCTGGCTGCCGTCGACCATGATGGCGCGCTGAGTCCCGCCCCCGATTCGTTTTTGCTTGCAGTGATCCAACCGCAGTGAGGAGATTTCCATGAAGATGACCCTGATCGGCGCGGCGATTGCCGCCGCCATCGTTGCCGCGCCGGCGTCGGCCCAGAACAGTTTCCGCGTCGGCGATTCGTTCCCGACCGGGCACTACATTGCCGAGAACACGATCAAGCCCTTCATGGCCGAGGTCGAGAAACGCACCAATGGCCAGACGAAGTTCGAGTACTTCCCGGCCCAGCAGCTCGGCAAGGCCAAGGACCTGATGGCGCTGGCGCTCTCGGGCGTTGCCGACATCGCCTATGTGGCGCCGGCCTTCGTGACCGACAAGCTGCCGCTGTCGGTCGTCGCCGAGCTTCCCGAGGGCTTCGATGCCTCCTGCCAGGGCACCCGCGCCTACTGGAAGCTGGTCAAGGAAGGCGGGCTGCTCGACCAGATCGAGCTCAAGCCGGCCGGCCTCAAGGTCCTGTTCACCGTGGTGCTCGATCCGTACCAGATCTTTCTGACCAAGGGCCACGAGCTGACCGGGCTCAGCTCCTTTGCCGGCAAGAAGATCCGCACCACGGGCGGCGCCAAGGAGCTCGCCCTGCGCAAGATCGATGCGGTGCCGGTGCAGATTCCGACCCCGGAAGTGCGTGAAGCCGCTTCGCGCGGCACGATCGACGGCTTCCTGTTCCCGGTCTCGTCGATCATGCCCTACGACCTCGCCCCGCACAGCGCCTACGCGAGCTCGGGCGAGAACTTCGGCAGCTTCGTCGTCACCTACGTCATGGCGCGCAAGAAGTGGGATGCGCTGCCCGCCGACCTGCGCAAGGTGATGGACGAAGTCGGCGAGGCGACGGTGGAGGCCGGCTGCAAGAACGCCGAGGCCACGACGGCGGGCGATCGTGCCAAGATCGAGGCTGCTGGCGTCAAGTTCGTGAACCTGCCCAAGGCCGACCACGACAAGATCGTCGCCCTGATGAGCGAGGTCGGCCAGGAGTGGGCGGCCGATCTGGACAAGCGCGGCAAGAAGGGCACGGAAGTCCTGACGGCCTTCCAGAAAGCGCTGGCCGCCAAGTAGGAAGCGGTTGGCAGCAGGCACGGGGAGCAGGAGCAGGCAACATGGCTGGACCACTGGCGGGTGTGCGCATCGTCGACATGACCAGCGTGCTGATGGGCCCGTACTGCACCCAGATCCTCGGCGATCTCGGGGCCGACATCGTCAAGGTCGAGCCCCCCGCCGGGGACCTGGCCCGCGGCATCGGCCCCGAGCGCAACCCGGGCATGGGTGCGATCTTCCTGCACACGAACCGCTCCAAGCGCAGTATCGCGGTCGATGCCAAGCGCGCCTCGGGCCGGGCGGTGATCACCGCCCTGTGCCGCGACGCCGATGCCTTCGTGTGCTCGGTGCGTCCGCGGGCGATGGCGCGGCTCGGGCTCGATGCCGGGTCGCTGCGCGCGGCCAATCCCCGGCTCGTCTATGCCGCGCTGGTCGGCTACGGCCAGCACGGCCCCTATGCCGCCCGGCCGGCCTACGACGACCTCATCCAGGGCGCCGCCGGCCTGCCGGCACTGCAGGCGCTCGCCAGCGGCGGGGAGCCGCGCTATGTACCGAGCGCGATCGTCGACCGGGCGGTGGGCCTGCGTGCCGGCATCGCAATCCTGGCGGCCGTCATCGAGCAGCGGGGTTCGGGCCAGGGGCAGGTGATCGAGGTCCCGATGTACGAAGCCATGACCGAGTTCGTCATGAGCGACCACATGCAGGGTCGGACCTTCGAGCCGCCGATCGGGCCGACCGGCTACCAGCGCCACCTCGATCCGGGGCGGCGGCCGTACCGCACGGCCGACGGCTACCTGTGCGTGCTGCTCTACAACGACCGGCACTGGGAAACCTTCATGCGGCGGGTTGGCGCCGGCCAGCTCTGGGACAGCGATGCGCGGTTTCGCAGCGTCGGCGCCCGGTCCGCCGCGATCGCCCATGTCTACGACTTCGTGGCCCGCACCCTGGCCGGCCGCAGCCGCGCCGAGTGGATCCACCTGCTCGACGAGGCCGACATCCCCTGGTCGCCGGTCAACGATCCCGACACGATCTTCGCAGATCCGCACCATGTCGCCACCGGCTTCTTCTCGGTGCGCGAGCATCCGAGCGAAGGTCCGGTGCATTCGATGGCGGTGCCCGATCGTTACTCCCGCACCCCGGCCGAACCGGCGCGGCTCGCCCCCCGGCTGGGCGAACACACCATCGAGTTGCTGCGCGAATCCGGCCATGACGAGGCCGCGATTGCGGCCTTGCTGGCCGACGGAACCTGCATCGACGCCAATACGGCTTCGCCTGCCACCGCATGACCGCATGACCGCATTGGGTCGGGCCCGGGATTTCCGATCCGTCGGAGTCAGCGACGCGCCAGCGGGCCGTCCGGAGAGCGGGGAGACGCCAGGGGCTGGAGGGCGGCGGCAGCAGCGGCGGCGCCCGGGGCGGCATCGATGGGGATTCCGGGCGAGCCCAGTTGGGCAGTGGGCTGCACGCCCTGCGCCGAGAGCAGCATGCGCAGCCGGCGCGCATCGCGCTCGAAGCGCTGGTGGACGAGCGCTTGCTCGCTGCGCCGGATGCGGATCAGTTCTTCTTCGGCCAGGATGGCCAGCGCCCGGCTGCGGGCCTGGTCCATCCACTCCTCGGCGCGCGGGCCACCGATGATCTCGGCGCGCATGCGCAGCACCTCGAGCTCGCGGTGCAGGGCGACCATGCGCCGCCGGGCCAGTTCGATCTGGGCGGCGATGTCGGCGATCTGGCGATCGCGCATCGAGAAAAGCGTATCGACATCGCGGTAGGCGGCGAGCAGCCCGCGGTCGCGCTCGGCACGCTGCATGGCGCGCCGGGAGTCACCCGGGGCGAGGGTGCGCAGGCAGATCGGGTCGACGTCGCCGTCGTTCGCGGCCAGGGCCTCGGTGCTGCAGCGGCTCGCGAGGATCCGGCTCGAGACATGATCGGCGGCGGATTCGGCCGGGCCCGCAGCCCAGGCCGGGGCGGCCAGGCCGGCGGCCAGCAGCAGGCCGGCCAATAGGCCCCCCCATGGCCGGCTTGCCGCTGCGCGCGACCTTGCCTCGGCATGCGAGGTCGGTTTCGGGGCTGATGTCGGCATCGATCGGTACGGCGGCAGGGGTCGGTTGGTTCGGTGGCAGCGGGCCAGATTCAGGCCGATGCTAGTGGCCCGCTGGCCGCAACGCCATAACGGGCGCGATAGGCGGCGACGCGGCCGCGATGGGTGGCGAGTCCGGCGTCGATCGAATCGGCCGATTCGAGGAAGGCGAGCAGGTCGTCGAGACAGGCGATCGCGAAGACCGGGATGCCGTAGCGCTCGCGGATCGACTCGGTCGCGGATTGCGGACCGATCTCGGTGGCGGTGCCGCTGCGCTCCTGGCGATCGAGGGCGATCAGGACGCCGGCGGGCTCCGCACCATGGCGGCGGATGAGATCGACGGATTCGCCCACCGAGGTGCCGGCGCTGATGACATCGTCGACGATGACCACCCGCCCGGCCAGCGGGGCTCCGATGACATCGCCGCCCTCGCCGTGGTCCTTGGCTTCCTTGCGGTTGAAGGCAAACGGCACCCGACGGCCCTGGCTGGCCAGGGCGACGGCGGTTGCGCTGGCCAGCGTAATGCCCTTGTAGGCGGGGCCGAACAGCATGTCGAACTGGAACTGGCTGGTACGCTCGGCCGCCAGCAGGGTCTCGGCGTAGAAGCCGCCCAGTTTGCCCAGCAGCAGCCCGTCGTTGAAACGCCCCGCATTGAAGAAATAGGGAGAGACGCGGCCTGCCTTGGTGGTGAACTCGCCAAAGGCGAGGATGCCGGCCCCAAGACAGAAGCGGATAAACTGCGCGCGCAGGTCTGCCGACATGGAAGGCTGGTTCCCCGATCTGGTCTGCAAGAGAGAGTAACCCCGGATGATACGTGTGATCACGACCAACCTGAACGGTATTCGTTCGGCGCAACGCAAGGGATTCCACGAATGGGCCGTGGCGCAGGGCGCCGATTTCCTCTGCGTGCAGGAGATCAAGGCGACCGATGCCGACATCCCCGAAGAGATGCGACGCATCGGCGAGCTCGAAGGGCATTTCCATCCCGCCGAGAAGAAAGGCTACAGCGGGGTGGGGCTCTACTGCCGGCGGCCGCCCCTGCGGCTGATCGTCGGCTTCGGCGACGAGGAGTTCGACGCGGAAGGGCGCTACCTCGAGGCGATCTACAACGACCTCGCGGTGGTCTCCCTCTACCTGCCCTCGGGTTCGAGCTCGCCCGATCGCCAGGCGGCGAAGTACCGCTTCATGGAGCGTTTCCTCGTCCACCTCGGCCGCCTGCGCGAGCGCGGCCTCGAGGTGATCGTGTGCGGCGACTGGAACATCGCGCACAAGGAAATCGACCTCAGGAACTGGAAGAGCAACCAGAAGAACTCGGGCTTCCTGCCCGAGGAACGCGCCTGGCTCACCCGGGTCTTCGACGAACTCGGCTTCGTCGATGTGTTCCGCCGGCTCGATGCCCGCCCCGAGCGCTACACCTGGTGGAGCAACCGGGGCCAGGCCTGGGCGAAGAACGTGGGCTGGCGGCTGGACTACCAGATCGCCACCCCGGGCATCGCCGCCCGGGCCAGCGCCTGCGACATCTACGTCGCGGCGCGCTTCTCGGACCATGCGCCGCTGACGATCGACTACGCGCGGACCTGAGACCACTGTGGACGGCACGGTGCGGCAACCGCGATGAAGGTTCTCTGGACCTACCTCCGGCCTCACTGGCGGCTCGCCGCGCTGGCGCTGGGGCTGGCCGCGGCCAGCCAGGTGCTCGGGCTGATCGACCCGATCATCTTCGGGATGATCATCGACGATTACGCGATCGACCGCGGCACCCTGAGCGCCGATGAACGGATCTCGGGGGTGCTGCGGCTGCTCGCGCTGGCGGTGCTGGTCGCCGTGCTCTCGCGCCTGGCCAAGGCATTGCAGGAGTACGTCACCCGGCTGATGGTGCAGAAGTTCGGCACCCGGCTCTTCAACG
Source organism: Burkholderiaceae bacterium (assembly GCA_023954135.1). Classification (GTDB taxonomy): domain Bacteria; phylum Pseudomonadota; class Gammaproteobacteria; order Burkholderiales; family Burkholderiaceae_E; genus JAMLIN01. Next base: position 5,555 of record JAMLIN010000011.1, read on the forward strand.
ACGGCCTGCGCCAGGCGCTGCGGCTGCAGTTCAGCGAGTTCGAGGACCTGCGCAGCGGTGAGGTCCTCTCGCTGCTGCAGAAGGTGCGCTCCGACAGCGAGCGCTTCATCAATACCTTCATCAACACCGTATTCGCGGCCATCGTCGGGATGAGCTTCCTCACCTGGTACGCGCTCACCCGCAGCTGGCTGCTGGTGCCGGTGTTCATCGCCGGGGTGCTGATCCTCGGCGGCCTGACCGGGCTGCTGAGCCGCGAGATCCGCACCCAGCAACGCTCGATCGTGCGCGAGACCAACCGCAACTCGGGCTTCATCACCGAGTCGCTGCGCAACGTCGAGCTGATCCGCAGCCTCGGGCTCACCTATGCCGAGATCCGCCGGCTGCAGGCGCGCACCGAGGACATCTTCGCGCTCGAGATGGAGAAGGTGAAACGGGTCCGGCTGCTGTCCTTCCTGCAGGGCACCACGTTGAGCCTGCTCAAGCTCGCGGTGCTCTTCGCGCTGCTGTGGCTCATCTTCCGCGACGTGCTATCGACCGGCGAGCTGATCGCGATGCAGTTCATCTCGGTGGCGATCTTCGCCCCGCTGCAGGAGCTCGGCAACATCATCATCGCCTGGCGCGAGGCCGAGGCCTCGCTGCTGAACTTCGACAACCTCATGAAAAAACCCGTCGAGCGGCGCCCGCCCCAGTGGACCGACACCGGCCCGCTCGAGGAGATCCGCTTCGTCGACGTGAGCTTTCGCCACCGCGGCGCGCCCGACAACGCGCTCGACGGCGTCTCGTTCGCCGCCGCGCTCGGCGATACCGTCGCCTTCGTCGGGCCGTCGGGCTCCGGCAAGTCGACGCTCGTCAAGCTGCTGGTGGGCCTGCATGCGCCGGCCGAGGGCGAGGTACGCTTCAACGGCATCTCCAGCCGCGCCACCCGGGTCAACCGGGTGCGCCGGCAGATCGGCCTGGTCACCCAGGAGACGCAGCTCTTCGCCGGCACGATCCGCGAGAACCTCCAGCTGGTGCGCCCCGAGGCGACCGACGCCGAGATGGTCGCCGCGATGGAGCAGGCTTCCTGCGCGGGGTTGCTGACCCGCTCGCCCGATGGCCTCGACACCCTGATCGGGGAGCGCGGCGTCAAGCTCTCGGGCGGCGAGAAGCAGCGCCTCGCGATCGCCCGGGCGCTGCTGCGCGATCCGCGGCTGCTGATCTTCGACGAGGCCACCTCGGCGCTCGATTCACTCACCGAGGAGCAGGTCAGCGACACCGTGCGGGAGGTCTCGAGCCGGCGCAGCCGGATCACGATCCTGATAGCCCACCGGCTCTCGACGGTGATGCATGCCGACGTGATCCATGTGCTCGAGCGCGGCCGCATCGTCGAATCCGGCTCGCACCAGGCGCTGGTCGCCGCCCGCGGCCTGTACTACGCCATGTGGCGCCAGCAGATCGGCGAGCGGCCGGCCGGCGGTTACACTTCCCCGCCATGAGCGATTCGCCCGCCGCGCGGCACCCGGTCTTCGACGTCTTCGCCAATGTGCGGATCGCCGCGATGCTCGCGCTCGGCTTCGCAAGCGGCCTGCCGCTCGCCCTGTCGACCGGCACTTTGCAGGCCTGGCTGACGGTCGACGGGATCGACGTCACCACGATCGGCTTCTTCGCGCTGGCCGGCCTGCCCTATACCTTCAAGTTCGTCTGGGCGCCGCTGCTCGATCGCTTCGAGCCGCCTTTCCTCGGGCGCCGCCGCGGCTGGCTGGTGATCACGCAGCTCGGCCTCGCCGCGGCCTGCTTCCTGATGTCGGGCTTCGATCCGGCCCGCCAGATCTGGGCGATGGCCGGCTGCGCGGTCGCGATCGCCTTCCTGTCGGCCTCGCAGGACGTGGTGTTCGATGCCTATCGCAGCGATCTGCTGGCCCCGGCCGAGCGCGGCGCCGGCGCCGCGGTCTCGGTGTTCGGCTACCGGATCGCGATGCTGGTCTCGGGCGGGCTCGCGCTGATCCTCGCCGACCAGTGGCTCGGCTGGCCGGGGGCCTTCCAGGCGATGGGGGCGCTGTTCGTGCTGATCGCCGCGATCACGGTGCTCACGCCCCGGGTGCCCGAGGTCGATGTCGAGCGCGCGCCGGTGCGCCGCGAGCTCGCCGGCTTCGTCGCGATGCTCGGGGCCGGCATCGCGGTCTGGGCGCTGACCCGGCTGCTGCCGCTCGAGGCGCTCGGCGCCGGCCGCTTCGGCATGCTCGCCTGGAACACGGCGGCCCTCGTTGCCGCCTTCGCGAGCGCGCTGTGGGCGGCGCGCGCGGTGGGTTTTCCGTCCTTCGTCGAGCCCTGGGACGCCTTCTTCGACCGCCGCAAGGCGATCTGGCTGCTCGCCCTGATCGTGCTCTACAAGCTGGGCGATGCGTTCGCCGGCAGCCTCACCACCACCTTCCTGATCCGCGGCGTCGGCTTCACGGCGAGCGAGGTCGGCTCGGTCAACAAGGTGATGGGCCTGTCGGCCACCATCGTCGGCGCGCTGCTGGGCGGCGCCTGGCTCGCGAAGCGTTCGCTCTACAACGCGCTGATGGTCTTCGGCATCGCGCAGGCGGTGTCGAACTTCGGCTACTGGGTGCTGGCGGTGCTGCCGCAGGACCTCACCCTGATGGCGATTGCCGTCGGCATCGAGAACCTCTGCGGCGGCATGGGCACGGCCGCCTTCGTCGCCTTCCTGATGGCGCTGACCGATCGCCGCTTCTCGGCCGCGCAGTACGCGCTGCTCTCGGCGCTCGCCTCGGTGGGCCGGGTCTATGTCGGGCCCGCATCCGGTGTCCTGGTCACCGCGATCGGCTGGCCGAGCTTCTACCTGTTCACGGTGCTCACCGCGCTGCCCGGCATCGCGTTGCTGTGGTGGCTGCGTGGCGAGATCCGGGCGCTGTCGCCGGCGCCGGACGCGCCCGGCGGCGGGGACGACTGATCCCGAGCTGCCGGGCCCTTCGATCAGCCCGTCCGGTCGTCGTCGAGCATCCAGGCGCCGTCGTCGAGCTTGACCACGTCGCAATCCACTTCGGCGCCGCGGCGTTCGATGACCGCGAAGTCGCCCTCGGCCAGCGCCAGCAGCGGATGGTGCCAGGTGCCGCGCCGGAAGGTGATGCCGGCGCTGCCGTCGAGCCGGAATGCCGCCAGGCTGGCGAGATCCGGCGAATCGCCGCCCAGCGCGACCACCACCACGAAGGGCATGCCGCCGAGCGGCAGGAAGGTCTGGCTGCCGAGGCGGTGGCGCTCTAGCTCGCGCAATGCGAGCGGCAGGCGAGTCGCGCTTGCCCGGAACACCGACAGGGAGGGCCGGCCGCCGTGCCCGAGGACGTCGGGCTGCGGCATCTCCACCCGCATCGACGTGCCCGCATTGATGGCGAAACCGGCCTGGCCCGCGCTGGTGACGACGTCGCCGTAGGGGGCGAAGGCCGCAGCCGTGAGCCGCTTCGCGACCAGTCGCCGGGAATCGGTCATCACGGGTTCTTCACTCTCTCAGAAGTTGATGCCCAGCCATTCGCGTACCTGGGCGTGGAGATCTCCGGCGAAATCCTCGGGACTTCCCTCGGCGGTGATCTCGCCGAGGCTCATCACATAGATGTGGTTCGACATCGAGACGACGCGCCGCACGTTGTGATCCACCAGCAGGATGCCCATGCCCGATTCCGCGAACCTGCCGATCCACTCGAAGATCTCGGTCGCCACCCGCGGCGCCAGCCCGATGCTCGGCTCGTCGATCAGGCAGACCTTCGGCCGCACCATGTACGCCTTGGCGAACTCGAGCGACTTCTGCTGGCCGCCGGAGAGATCGCCGGCCTGGGCGGCGAGCTTCTCCTTGAGGACCGGGAAGCGCTCGAGGGTGTCGGCGTAGCGCGCCTCGATCACGTCGCCGAACTGCCGGCGCCGTCCTTCGAGGGCGAGACGCAGGTTCTCGGCGACCGTCAGGTAGGGAAAGAGGCTCGATTCCTGCGGGATGTACCAGAGCCCGTCGTCGATCATCGTGTGGGACGCCTTGCCGGAGATGTCCCGGCCGGCCATCGTCACGCGGCCCGATTTCGGGGGCAGGAACCCGCAGAGGGTCTTCATGAGGGTCGACTTGCCGGCGCCGTTCAGGCCGATCAGGCCGCTGATGCGCCCCGCATGGACCGAGAGCGAGACGTTGCGCAGGACGTCGATGTCACCGAGATAGCCGGCGGTGACGTCCTCCATGGCGAGCAGGGGCTCAGGCATCCGCGTCCTCCTCGTGCCCGGCATCGGCGTTCTCGCCGAGATAGGCCTCGATGACGGCGCGATCGTTGAGCACTTCCTGGGTCGGGCCGTCCGCGAGGACCTTGCCGGTGTTCATGCACACTGAGCGCGGGCACAGCTCGACCACGACCGGCATGTCGTGGCTCACCAGGATGAATGTCTGGCCCTGGGCATTGCGATTGCGGATGAACGTCGCCATCGTCTCCTTCATCGTCGGGTGGACCGCGGCGAAAGGCTCGTCGAGCAGGGCCACCCGGGGCGGGACCATGAAGCAGGCGCCGAACTCGAGCAGCTTCTTCTGGCCGCCGGAGAGCTGGCCGCCGTCCAGATGCATCACATGCGAGAGCTTGAGCTCGGCGAGCAGCTCGGTCGCCCGCTCGCCGGCCTCGGCCTCCTTGAGCCCCAGCGCCATGCCGCAGACGATCAGGTTGTCGAAGGCCGTGATCCGGTTGAAGACCCGCGTCATCTGGAACATGCGCAGCACGCCCAGGCGGGTGAGCCGGGTGGGGTTCAGGCCGAGCACGTTGCGCCCGTCGAGCGAAACCTCGCCCGCATCGGCCCGCATGTGCCCGGACAGGACGTTGAGCAGGGTGGTCTTGCCCGAGCCGTTGGGGCCGATCAGGCCGAGCAGCTCGCCCTCGGCGATGTCCATCCCGACGCCGTCGACCGCCCGCAGGCCGCCGAAGCGCTTCTCGATGCCGCGGATCCGGAGCAGCGCCATCATGCCCCCTTCGCGCCTGCCGCATCGCGACGCCTCGCCATGGCCTGGCGCGCCAGGCCCCACAGTCCTTCACGGAAGAAGCGGGCGAAGACGATGACGAGGATGGCGAAGACGATCATCTGGATGTTGCCCACGTCGCGCAGGAGCTCGGAGGCGACGTAGACCAGCACCGCGCCGATGAGTGGCCCCACCAGCGTGCCCATCCCGCCGATCACCACCATGGCGATCACGATGCCGGTCTGGGCGATCAGGCCGAGCTCGGGGCTGACGAGCTGGGCGAAGGTGCCGTACAGGCCGCCGGCGAGGCCGCAGATCGAGCAGCTGACCAGGAAGGCGATCGTCTTGGCCTGCACCACATCGACGCCGCGGCTGGCGGCGCCGATCTCGTCATCGCGGATCGCCTGCAGGAAGCGCCCGATGCGCGAGCGCAGCAGCAGGAACACGCCGGCGGTCACCGCGGCCAGCACGACGAGGAACAGGTAGTAGTTGCCGATCCGGCTGTCCATGAGGGCGGGGACATTGAGGCCCTGGTCGCCCCGGGTGAAGTCGATCGAGTTGTAGATGATCAGGCGGACGATCTCGGCGAAGGACAGGGTGGTCAGGGCGAGGTAGGGGCCGGAGAGCCGCAGCACGATGCGCCCCAGGACGAGACCGATGAGACCGGGCACGATGAACGACATCGGCAGGCCGATCGCCAGCGGCACGTTCCAGTGCCACGCCAGCAGGCCGGTGGTGTAGCCGCCGAGCATCGCGAACGCTGCCGGCGCGAGCGAGAACTGGCCGGTATAGCCCGCCAGCAGGTTCCAGCCGGTCGACAGCATCGCGAAATACATGCTCACGATCAGGACGCCGAGCCAGTACGGCGATGAGATCACGAGCGGCGCCAGCGCGAGAAGCGCGAGCACCACGAGCGAGAGGCGCATCTCCTGGCTGAGCTTGTTGCGCAGGAAGGCGGGATGTGAAGGGATCGCCATCGCCTAGACCTCCCGCGCCCGTTCGCCGAACAGGCCCTGCGGACGGAAGAGCAGCACGAGGATCAACAGTGCCAGGCCGAAGGTGTCGCGATAGTCGTACGAGATGTACACCGCCCCGAAGCTCTCCAGCACGCCGAGGGCGAGCGCCGCGATGATGCTGCCCGGGATCGATCCCATGCCGCCGATGACCACGATCACGTAGGACTTCACCGCCGGGAAGATGCCGACATCGGGCGACGGATTGATGATCGGCGCGAGCAACGCGCCCGACAGGGCGGCCAGCACGCCCGACACCATGAAGATGATGCTGCTGGCGCGGCCCGTGTCGATGCCGGCGATCGAGGCGCCCAGCCGGTTCTGCGCGACCGCCTGCACCTGGCGGCCCCAGAGGGAGCGCTTGATGAACAGGGCCAGGCCGACCAGCAGGACGATCGCGATGCCGGCGGTGATCAGCTTGTGCCCGCTCGCCATGAAGGGGCCGATCGACATGCGGGTGACGTCCGACAGCGCCGGACCGCGCATCGGATAGGGTCCGATCACCTTGTCGAAGAGGTTGATGAGCAGCAGCGACAGGCCGAAGGTGACGACGACGGCGTACTCGTCCTTCATCAGCGACCAGGAGCCGTAGCCGGTATAGAGCGGACGCATCAGCCAGCGCTCGGTGAGCCAGCCGAGGGCGGCGCCGCCCGCTGCGGCGACGGGCAGGGCGATCCAGGGGGAGACGCCCAGCGCGAGCGATACCAGTGTGTAGGTGTAGGCCCCGACCATGTAGAACTCGCCATGGGCGAAGTTCACGACCTTCAGGATCCCGAAGATCATGGTCAGGCCGACGGCCATCAGGGCATAGAACAGCCCGATGATCAGGCCGTTGACGAAGAGATCCAGCGCGAGCAATCGAGTCTCCGCATCTTGTCGCCCGGCATCGGGATCGACATGCTTCGTTCGGAATCGCGAAAGCGACGGGGCCCGCCCGGGCGCACCCCGTCCGCCTCCTTACTTCGTCGGCTTGAGGACCTTGTCGATCATCAGCGGCTGCCCCGGAACCTGGATCAGCGTGGTCTTGCTGATCGGCTGGTTCTCCTCGGTGAGCTGGTAGGTGACGTACGGAATCTCGACCCACTGCTGGTAGCTGTAGCCGGAGTCCTGCGAGAAGCGGAACTTGCCGCGGGTTTCCTCGAACTCGCCCTCCTTCAGCGCCTTGATGATCGCGGCGCCGTCCGTCGAGCCCGCCTTCTCGATCGCCCTGGCGATCAGCAGCACCGAATCGGCGGCCTGGAAGATCAGCCGGTTGGGCTCGTTGCCCGACTGCTTCTGGTAGAGATCCCCCACCTGCTTGCCGAGATCCGGCATCGGCATGGCCGGGTGATACAGGCCGAAGGCCAGCATGTACTTGCCGGCTTCCTTCACGTTCTGCCAGAAATCGGGGTAGTCGGCGATGCCCGCGCCGTCGTAGAAGATGGTCTTCGGACCGGGCGCGACGCCCTGTTCGTAGAGCTGGTTCATCAGGATGTACGCCGCCGGCGGCAGCATGATGTTGACCACCAGCTCGGGCGGGCTGCCGCGCAGGGGCAGCACCGCGGGGGTGAAGTCCTTGCCGGCGCGGTCGAGCGCGACGTACTTGTACTGGGTCTCGGGCGCCAGCTTCTTCAGGAAGTCCCCGAGCAGCTTCGCCTGTCCGATCCCGTAGTCGGTGTTCTCGGCGAACGCGACCACGCTCTTGACCTTGAGCGCCGCGATCGTCTCGGCCATGGCCGACGAGACCCGGGTGTTGTAGTTGCCCGGATTGAAGACCTCCGGATAGCCCTTGGTGCGGATGTCGTCGGACCAGCAGTTGGTGTTGACGTAGGGCGTCTTGCCGCGATGGGCGACCTCGATCTCGGCAAGGCAGACGGAGCTCTGGTGGCCGCCCGTCACCGCCACCACCTTGTCGCGGTTGACCAGCTTCTCGACCGCGGCCCGGCCCTTCTCGGGAATGCCCTGGTTGTCCTCGTAGATCACCTTGAGCGGGCGGCCGAGCACGCCGCCCTTGTCGTTGAGCATCTTGACGACGATGTCGACGCCATCCTTGACCTGGGTGCCCTGGACCACCGATCCGGGGGGCGACTGGGCGATGCTCACGCCCACGACGATGGGCTCGGCCGCATACGATGCGGCGGCCAGCATGGTCGCCGACGCGGCGATCGCGAATCGGAAAGAAAGTTTCATGGTCTCCTCCTCAAGGGGCCTGGTCCAGCAGGTTCGCCCGCTATAGTGTCTCTGTCACATCCGATCGTGGTTCAACCGGTCAGACCAGTTGGACGTCATCGTGCCGGCCTCCCACACTCCTGTCAATCGGGATAGCGGATGTCCGGAACGGATCCGGAGTTCGGGAACGAAGCAATGAGCACCACCGTGCAGATCGCCAGGAAGCTGCAAAGGAAAATGCGCAGCAGGGAATGGCTCGCCGCCGGGCGATTGCCCGGGCAGCGCGAGCTCGCCGCCGAGATGGGCGTGAGCAGGGCGTCGCTGCGCGAGGCGATCGCGATGCTCGAGAGCCTCGGGCTGCTGCGCAGCGAGCCCGGTCGGGGCGTGTTCATCAACCGTCCCGGCGAAGGGAGCGCGCTGGGCGCTCGCGGGCGCTGGCCCTTCCAGGATCGCTACGCCCTGCGCGACGTCTACATGGTGCGCAACGAGCTCGAGGAGCTGGCCGTCGCGATGGCGGCCGGCGTCATCACGCCCGGCGGGCTCGCGAGGCTGCGCGCGACCGTCGAGCTGATGAGGGCCGCGGCCGATGCGGGCGATCTGCTGCGGGCATCGGACGCCGACCACGCCTTCCATGCCTGCATCGTCGAGATCGCCGGCAGCCCGATGCTGCGCGACTTGGCCGAGAGCATCGCCGAGGTGGTCGCCCACAGTCGGCGGCTGCCGTTCTCCGACCCGGACCACGTCCGCGACCCGATCCGCGAGCACGAGGTGATCATCGACGCCATGGCGACGGGCTCGCCGAAGGCCGCGCGCAAGGCGATGCGCGCGCATATCTGCAATGCCGCCGCCCGGGTGGGGGTGGCGCTGGAGATACCGGGCGCCTGAGCGGGGCGGCCGGTTCGGCCGGTGATCACGACGCCTGGTTGCCCGAGGCTGTGCCGCGGCCGGTGACGAAGGATTCGAGGGTTTCGCGGACGACCCTGACGTAGTCCGCCTCGTTGGCGATGAGCCGGTCGGTGGGCCCGCCGATGGCGATGACGAGCGGCTCTTCGTCCTCGCGCGTCGGCAGGCTGAAGGCGATCATGCCCGCGAGCGGCGTCACCAGGTTGTGCGAGACGGCGTAGCCGCGTTCCCGGCAGGCCTCGATGGTGGCCAGCAATTCCGCCGGGTCGATGCGCTGGTCCGCTGCGTACTCGGCATTGTGTCGCCGGACCAGCCGGCGGATCGTCGCATTCGGCAGCCCGGCGAGCAACATGTGGCCGGAGCCGGAAGAGAGCAGGGGGCGCAGGGTGCCGATGCGCAGGTGCATGCGCAGCGTGCTGCCGCCCTGGACGACGCGCAGGTACTGGGCGTGCAGACCGTTGCGCGAGGCGAGCACGATGGTTTCCCGGGTCTGCGCGGCGAGCGACTCCATCAGTGCGGCAAGCTGTCCGTCATCGAACAGGCCCTGCTGCATCCAGTCGCCGAGCAGGCGTACCCGCACGGTGGGCAGGTAGCGCCGACCGCCGGCATCATAGTGGAGATAGCCCAGCGCCACGAGGCTGCGCATCAGCATCGAGGTGCTCGAATGCGGCCAGCCATAGTGATCGGCCACCTCGGCCACGGGTGCTGAGCGCTTGGCCCCGTCGAAGAATTCCAGCACCTGCAGGACGCGGGCGGCGGACTTGACGATCCTGGGATTGGTCGACATCGTGGAATTAAAAACACATACGTGTGATCTGTAAAGACAAACGCATTTTGGGGTTCAAATGTCGCTTCGCCTGGCGTAGGCTAGCGGACTCGAACCCCTGTCCTGGAGACATGTCCGATGCGCGAATTCGATTTCGAGCCGGTCCGAATGCCGGATTCGGTGCCAGCCTTGCGCCAGGAGGTTCGCGAGCTGATCGCCGCCGAGATCGCGGCCGGCGCCTTCACGCCGCAGCGCAATTCCTGGAGCAGCTTCGATCCCGGGTTCAGCCGCAAGCTCGGCGAGCGCGGCTGGATCGGCATGAGCTGGCCGAAGCGCTACGGCGGCTCGGAGCGCTCGATGCTCGAGCGCTATGTGGTGGTCGAGGAGCTGCTGGCCGGCGGCGCGCCGGTCGGCGCCCACTGGGTGGCCGATCGCCAGAGCGGACCGCAGATCCTGCGCCACGGCAGCGAGCGGGCGCGCGGTGAGATCCTGCCGCGCATCGCCCGCGGCGAGTGCTTTTTCTGCATCGGCATGAGCGAGCCCGATTCCGGCTCCGACCTGGCGGCGGTGCGCACCCGCGCCGACAAGGTCGACGGCGGCTGGAAGATCACCGGCACCAAGGTCTGGACCAGCAACGCCCATCGGGCCCACTACGGCATCGTGCTCGCGCGCAGCGCGCCGAAGTCCGAGGACCGTCATGCCGGCATGACGCAGTTCATCTGCGACATGAAGGCGCCTGGCGTCACGATCCGGCCGATCTACAACCTCTACGGCGGCCATGATTTCAACGAGGTCGTGTTCGACGGTTACTTCGTGCCGGAGGACATGGTGCTCGGCGAGGTCGGCGCGGGCTGGAAGATGGTCACCGGCGAGCTGGCCTTCGAGCGCAGCGGCCCCGACCGCTTCATGTCGACCTACCAGCTGCTGCGCGAGACGATCCGACGGGTCGGCGATGCGCCCGACGATCGCCAGGCCGAGGAGATCGGCCGGCTGGTGGCGCATCTCGCGACCTTGCGGCGGATGTCGAGCTCGATCGCGGGGCGCATCGACCGGGGCGAGAATCCGGCCACCGCGGCGGCCCTGGTCAAGGACGTCGGCACCGGCTTCGAGCGCGAGATCCCCGAGATCGTCCGCCGGATCCTGCCCACCGAGCCGAGCCTCGGCCCCGGGAGCGGCTTCGACGAGCTGCTCGGCAGCGCGATGCTGCGCTCGCCCTCGTTCACGATCCGGGGCGGCACCCGCGAGATCCTCCGCGGAATGATCGCCCGCGGGTTGGGGATGAGGTGACCGGTGGATACGGCAAACATGATGCAAGAGGCAGTCGATGACTGAAGAATCGAGCCTGACCGATACGCTGCTGCGCACCGTCGACCGGATCGCCGAGGACCTGGCGACGCGCCCGGTGCGCGAGGCCGCCGAGCGCGGCGAGTTCCCCGCCGAGCTCTGGGCCGCGCTCGAGGATGTCGGCCTGCCGCGCGCCTGGCTGGAAGAGCAGGCAGGCGGCGCCGGCCTGTCGGCGGCTGATGCCATGGTGGCGCTGCGTCGCAGCGCCTACCACGCGCTGCCGGTCCCGCTCGCCGAGACGCTCGTCGCCGGGCGCCTGCTCGCCGAAGCCGGCATCGCGCTTCCCGACGGTCCGCTCACGCTCGCAAGCGGCGGGCCGGGCGCGGCGCCCGCAGTCCTGCGGCGCGAAGGTGAGGCCGGCCGGCTCGAAGGCATCGCGGCGAGAGTGCCCTGGGCGGGCGACTGCTCCCATGCGGTGCTTGCGGCGCTCGACGGTGACGAGAGCTTCCTCGTGCTCGCCGCGATCGGCGATGCGGTGCGCGAGACCGCCGGCAATCTCGCGAGCGAGCCGCGCTGCGCGGTGGCGCTCGATGCGGCGCGCGTCGTCGCGGTTGCACCGATGCCGGGCGCTGCCGATCGCATCCTGCTCGAGGGAGCGCTCGCGCGCAGCGTGCAGATGGCCGGAGCGCTGGAGGCGGCGATGGACATCGCCCTGCGCTATTCCGGCGAGCGGGTCCAGTTCGGCCGGCCGATCGCCAAGTTCCAGGCGGTCCAGCACATGCTGGCGACGATGGCAGGCCATGTCGCGACCGCCCGGGCGGCGGCCGACCAGGCGATCGAGGCCGATGCCGCGGGGCCGTCGGCGCTGCGGGTCGCGATCGCGAAGTCGCGCACCGGCGAGGCGGCCGGTCGCGGTGCCGAAACGGTGCACCAGGTGCTCGGCGCGATCGGCTTCACCCGCGAGCATTCGCTGCACTACCAGACGCGGCGCCTCTGGTCGTGGCGCGACGAGTTCGGCGGCGAGACGTACTGGCAGCAGCGGCTCGGCCGGGAGGTCGCGAGGATCGGCGCCGATGCGCTCTGGCCGACGATCGTCGGGATATGAGCGTGACATGGCGGACCTGACGGGCGGCAAGGCGGACGGCACTTCCCTGCACGGCTTCTTCTTCCCGCGGCGCATCGCGGTCATCGGCGCGAGCAACGACACCGCGCGCATCCGCGGGCGCTTCATCGTGCTCCTGCGCCAGCATGGCTTCGACGGGGAGATCATCCCGGTCACGCCTTCGCACGGCGAGATCCAGGGCCTGCCGGCGGTGCCCCGCATCGACGCGATCCCCGGCGATCCGGTCGATCTCGCGCTCGTCGCCGTGCCGGCTCCGGCGGTGGTCGGGGTGCTGCGCGAGTGCGCGGCAGCCGGAGTGCGCGGCGCGATCGTGTTCACTTCGGGCTTCGCGGAGGAAGGCGGCGACATGGCCGCTGCCCAGGCCGAGATCACCCGGATCGCGCACGAAAGCGGCATGCGCATCGGCGGGCCCAATGCGATGGGTTACTTCAATGCCCGCGGGCGAGTCGCGGCCACCTTCAGCCAGGCGATCGACACCGAGGAGGCAGCCCGCGGGATCGATGCCCATGATCTGCCCGGCGGCATAGCGGTCGTCTCGCAGAGCGGAGGGCTCGGCTTCTCCATCTACAATCGGGCGCTGCGCCGGCGCATCGGCGGCGACTTCGTGGTGGGCACCGGCAACGAGGCCGATCTCGGGACCCTCGACTTCGCCGGTTTCCTGATCGAGGATCCGGCGGTGCGCCAGATGCTGCTGTTCCTCGAAGGCGTTCGCGACGGTAGGCGGCTCGCGCCTTTCGCGCGACGCGCGGCCGAGCTCGGCAAGCCGGTGATCGTCGCCAAGGTGGGGCGCTCGCCGGCGGCACAGCGCGCGGCGATCTCGCATACCGCCAGCCTGACCGGATCCGATGCCGCATTCGATGCGCTCTTCGCTCACTACGGCATGATCCGTGTCCACGAGGTCGAGCACATGCTCGACCATGCGGCGGCCTTCGCGATGCCGGTGCTGCCCGCCGGCGACCGCGTCGCGATCGTGACCGCTTCGGGGGGCTCGGGATCCTGGCTGGCCGATGGGCTCGCCGCGGCGGGCCTGCGGGTGCCCGAGCTCGATGCCGATACCCAGCGACGCATCCTCGCCCATCTGCCGTCCTACGGATCGGCGGGCAATCCGGTCGACATCACCGCGCAGGCGATGAAAGCGGTCAACGATGTGCTCGAGGAAGTCCTCGCCTGCCCGGACGTCGACATGGTGGTGCTGGTCTCGCCGCTCTCGCTGGTGAGCCGCAATCCCTACGACCTCGAGCGGATCCGGGCGGCCATCGCGCGCTGGCGCAAGCCGGTGGTCTTCTATTCCTACACGCCGCCGTCGGACTTCATGCGCGACTTCGCGGCGCGCGCCGGGGCGGCGGTCTACTCGACGATCGACGGCTGCGCCCGCGGCCTGCGCGGCCTGGTCGACTGGGCGCGCTTTCGCGAGCGCTTCGCGCGGCGCGAGGCGCCGGATGCGGAGATCGCGATGATGCGCGAAGCGATCGCGCCGTTGCTCGATGCGCATCCGCCGGGAGCGGTGGCGAGCGAGTACGACAGCCGGAGGCTGCTCGAAGCGGCCGGCATCGGCGGACCGGCGGGGCGGCTCGCCACCACCGAGGACGAGGCGCTGGCGGCTTTCGAGGCGATCGGTGCGCCGGTCGCGCTCAAGCTGCAGTCGCCCGGCCTGCCGCACAAGACCGAAGCGGGTGCGATCCGGCTCGGTGTCGCCGATGCCGACGCCCTGCGTCGCGGCTATCGCGAACTGATGGCGCTCGCCGATCGCGTCGCGGCCGGCGCGCCGGTGCAGGGGGTGCTGGTGCAGGCGATGGCGGCCCCGGGCATCGAGATGATCGCCGGGATCGTGCACGATGCGGATCTCGGGCCGCTGCTGATGGTGGGTGCCGGCGGCATCCATGCCGAGGTCCTGCGCGACACCGCCTTCGCCCCGGCGCCGGTCGATGCCGCCGAGGCGCGCCGGCTGGTCGATTCACTGCGGATGCGGCCGCTGCTCGACGGGGTGCGCGGCGCGCCGGCGGCGGATGTCGATGCGTTCGTCGAGCTTGCGCGTCGCCTGTCGGTGCTCGCCGTGGCCGCCGACGGGCGCATCGGGGAGCTCGAGATCAACCCGGTATTCGTCCATCCGGCGGGCGCGGGCGCGTCGGCGGTCGATGCCCTGCTGCGGGTGCGTTGAACATGTTCCAGGAAGATCTGCTGAAGGGCCGGCGCATCCTCGTCACCGGCGGCGGCACCGGGCTGGGCCGGGCGATGGTCGAGCGTTTCGCATCGCTCGGCGCCCGGCCGGTGATCCTCGGGCGCCGCGCCGAGGTGCTCGCCGATGCGGCGCGCGAGATCGAGGCGGCGCATGGCGTTGCCGTCGAGACCCATGCCTGCGACGTGCGCGACGCGGCGGCGGTCGAGGCGTGCTTCGATCGCATCTGGGCGAACGGTCCGCTGGATACCCTGGTCAACAATGCCGCAGGCAACTTCCTCGCGCGCAGCGAGACGCTCAGCCCGCGGGCCTTCGACGCCGTCGTCGACATCGTCCTCAAGGGCAGCGCGTACTGCACGATGGCCGCTGGCCGGCGCTGGATCGCCGCCGGCCAGCCCGGCAGCGTGCTCTGCATCCTGACCCAGTCGGCGCTGACCGGCGCGCCCTTCAGGATGCCGTCGGCGGTCGCCAAGGCCGGGGTGCTGTCGATGATCCGCAGCCTCGCCGTGGAATGGGGGCCGAAGGGAATCCGGCTCGTCGGCATCGCGCCGGGCTCGTTCCCGACGTCGGGCGCGAGCGGGCAGCTCGCTCCATCGACCCTGGCGGGCGCCGTCGGCGAGGAGACCGTCGCCCTGCGCCGCAACGGCCGGCTCGACGAGCTTGCCGACCTCGCGGCCTTCCTCGTCTCGCCGCAGGCCGGCTACATCACCGGCGAGGCGATCGTGATCGACGGCGGCAAATGGCTGCAGGGCGCCGCCGGCCCGGGCGGCGTCGCGATGCAGGGCTGGGACGATGCCCGCTGGGCGGCGACCCGCGCCGAGACGGGGCGCCGGTCGAAGTAGGTTCAGGCCGAAGCAGAGCGCTTCGCTTCATCCCGATACGGATTCGCCACGGTGGCGCGAGCTTCGTGTTCCGTGCGCCATCCGATTGAAATCCATTTATGTAATGATATAACATCCTGTTCATGAGCCCCGGCAGGCTGCCGGCGGTTCCCGCGCTTTCGCTCCCGAACAGGATCTCCATGAACCCGCATCCCGCGCCGGCCCGCACCGGCATCACGCTCGTCCGGACGGCCCTCGCCATCGCCGTGCTCTGCGCCCCGACGCTCGTCGTGGCGCAAACCGCGTCGGCGAAGGTCAATCCGTCTCCGATCGACTTCGGCCTCGTGCTCGACGGCGCCTATGTATCCGAGGATCTCGCGCTGGCCCAGCGCGAACGCGGCTTCGGCCTCGGCCATTCGGAGCTGACCGTCGGCGGACGCGTCGACGATCTCTTCGCCGGTCGGCTGACCGCGGCGCTGCATCACCACGACGGCGAGACCGAGGTCGAGCTCGAGGAGGCCTTCATCGATGCGCTCGCGTTGCCGGCCGGGCTGCAGCTGCGCGCCGGGCGTTTCCTTTCCCAGGTGGGCTATCTCAACGAACGCCATACCCACGCCGACGACTTCACCGAGCGCCCCCTGCTGTATCGCGCCTTCCTCGGCGGCCACTGGTCCGACACCGGCGTCCGTCTGAACTGGGTGGCGCCGACCGCGCTCTACTGGCGGATCGGGGTCGAGGCCTTCGACGGCGGGCGGCTGGCGGGCGAATCGTCCAGCGCACGCACGGTAGGCGTCACCACGTTGTCGACCCGGCTCGGCGGCGACCTCGGGGCATCGCACAGCTGGCAGCTCGGCCTGTCGTTCCTGCGCAACCGGATCGTGCCGTCGCCGGAGGGGGACGGCAGTCATGATCACGACGAGGAAGAAGAGGGCCATGACCACGACCATGCTCATGCGCACGGCGCGGCCTATACCGGCAAACGGATGTTCATCGCCGATGCCGTCTGGAAGTGGGCTCCGGGCGGCAACAACGCCGGCCGCCAGTTGCGCCTGTCCGGCGAGTATGCCCGCGTGACCGACCTCAACGAGTTCGCCACCGGCAGCGACATCCACGAGGCCTGGTACCTCGCCGCGGTCTACCGCTTCGCGCCGCAGTGGGAAGTGGGCGTGCGGACCGGTGCGCTCGATGTGAGCGAACCGCACGGCGATCACTTCCACAGCGGCCGCCTGCGCGAGACGAGCCTGATGCTCGCCTGGGTGCGATCCCACTTCTCGACACTGCGCCTGCAGTGGACCACCCAGAAGGACCGCGGGGAGTTCGCACAGGCGGACAACGCGCTGAGCCTGCAATACGTGATGAGCCTGGGAGCCCATGGTGCGCATGCCTTCTGAAGCTTCCCGACGGACGATCCGTCGCCTGGGCGCCGTCGTCCTCTGCGCGGCGGCGCTCGGCCTCGCGGCGCCCTCGGCCCGCGCCCTGACCGTGTTCGCCTGCGAGCCGGAATGGGCGGCGCTGGCGCGCGAGCTCGCACCGCAGGCTGAGATCGTCTCCGCCACACATGCCCGGCAGGATCCCCACCAGATCGAGGCGCGCCCGGCCCTGATCGCGGCGCTGCGCCGCGCCGACATCGCGGTCTGTACCGGTGCTTCGCTCGAGGTCGGCTGGCTGCCGATGCTGCAGGAGCGCGCCGGCAATCGCCGGGCGACATCCGGCGCGCCCGGCATGTTCTTCGCCGCCGATGCGGTCGAGCTGATCGACATACCGGCGAAGGTCGACCGGAGCATGGGCGACGTCCATGCCGAGGGCAATCCGCACCTGCATCTCGATCCCGAGCGGCTCGCCACCGTTGCCGCCGCCCTGGCGGCCCGGCTGGCGGCGATCGACCCGGCGGGCGCGGCCGGCTACGAGAGCGCCAACGCACGGTGGCAGGCCGACTGGGCTCCTCGCATCGAGGGCTGGCGCCGGCGTGCCGCGTCGCTCGCCGGGCGCGACGTGGCCGTGCAGCACTCGAGCTTCCAGTACTTCTGGCGCTGGACCGGCATCCGGCCCGTTGCCGACATCGAGCCGAAGCCGGGCCTGCCGCCGACCCTCGGCCACCTCCGGCAGGTGCTCGGCCAGGTGCAGGCCACGCCGCCCTTCGCGGTGGTACAGACCCTGTACCAGGATCCCCAGCCGGGGCAGTGGCTGGCCGAGCGCATCGATCGCCCGTTGCTCGCGCTGCCCTCGACGGTGACCGCCGAAGGTCCGGCGGCGAGCCTCCACGGCCTGTTCGACGAGCTCTTCGACCGGCTGTCGCAGGCCGCCGCGGGAGCATCGCGCTGATCGACGATCCGTTCCTCTTCGCCGCGCCGCTCGCGGCCGGGCTGCTCGTGCTGGCGACCCATCTGCCGCTGGGCGTGCAGGTGCTGCGCCGGGGCATCGTCTTCATCGACCTTGCGATCGCGCAGTTCGCCGCGCTCGGCGCTCTGGTCGCGGGACATCACGCCGGCCCCGTCGCCGCGGTCGCCACCGGCATCGGCTTCGCGCTCGCCGCCGCGGCGCTGGTGGCCTGGCTCGGGGCGCGCTGGCCGCAGCAGCGCGAGGCGCTGATCGGGCTCGTCTACGTCGGCGGCGCGGCCGCCTCGGTGCTCTGGGTCAGCGTCGATCCGCACGGCGCCCAGGCCCTTGCCCGGACCCTGGCGGGCGACATCCTCTGGGTCGACTGGCGCGGCATGACGCCGCTCGCCGCCGCCAGCCTTCCGGTCGCCGTGCTGGCCTGGCGGCGACCGGGCCTGCTCGACGATGCGCGCATCTTCTATCCCTGCTTCGCCGTCCTCGTCAGCCTGTCGGTGCCTCTGCTCGGTCTCTACCTGGTGTTCGCGACCCTGATCGTGCCGGCGCTGGCGATGCGGGCCGGCGGCTCGGCTATGGCCGGTCTCGCGGTGGGTGTCCTCGGTTTCGTGGGCGGCTTCGTGGCTTCCGCGCTGACCGACCTGCCGAGCGGGCCGGTCGTCGTGCTCGCCCTGGTCGCGAGCGCGCTGGCGGGACATCTTCTGCGCCGGGCGCTACACTGGTGCCGAGATGACCAGCACCCGACCACGCCGTAGCGCCCCACGAGCCGAGCCGCGTCTCACCGAGAAGGAGATCGCCGCCCGGCTCGCGCACGCCGACGCGCATTGCCGCGAGCGCGGCGCGCAGCTGACGGCCCAGCGCGCCGAGGTCTACGAGCTGCTGCTGCGCCGCCAGGGCAGCGCGAAAGCCTACGATCTGCAGCACGACCTGCAGCAGCGCCGCGGCAGGGTGGCACCGACCACCATCTACCGGGCGCTCGAGTTCCTCGTCGAGCAGGGGCTGGTGCACCGGGTCGACGCGCTCAACCGCTTCGTCGCCTGCAGCCACGAGCCCGACGAGACCGAGGGCCACCATCCGCTGTTCCTCGTGTGCTCCACCTGCGAGCGAACCACCGAGCTGCATGACGATGCCGCGCTGGCGGCGCTCGCGCGCAGCCTCGAGGCCGCCGGCGCCGACTTCGTCCAGTCGGCCGTCGAGATCAAGGGCCTGTGCCGCGACTGCCGCGAGCACGAGCACCAGCATTAGCACCTGGACCCGGTCGATGGGCCGCTATACTTGCCCGCACTAGCAAGCCGTCCGGAGACAGGGTCTTGATAAACCGAATCGTCGACAGCCCCGAGGCTGCCGTGGCCGACATCTTCGACGGCGCGACCGTGCTGATCGGCGGCTTCGGCGGCGTGGGCGTACCCAACGAGCTGATCGACGCACTGATCGCCCAGGGCGCGCGCGACCTCACCGTCGTGAACAACAATGCCGGCAATGCCGAGCTCGGCGTTGCCGCGCTGCTCAAGGCCGGGCAGGTGCGCAAGATCGTCTGCTCCTTCCCGCGCCAGGCCGATTCGTATGTGTTCGACGGCCTGTACCGCTCGGGCAAGCTCGAGCTCGAGCTCGTGCCGCAGGGTACCCTCGCCGAGCGGATCCGCGCCGCCGGCGCCGGCATCGGCGCCTTCTTCTGCCCGACGGGCTACGGCACACCGCTCGCCGAGGGCAAGGAGACCCGCATCATCGACGGCCGGGGCCAGGTGCTCGAGCATGCCCTGCACGCCGACTTTGCCCTGGTCAGGGCCAAGCTCGCCGATCGCTGGGGCAACCTGACCTACAGCAAGACCGCCCGCAATTTCGGGCCGGTGATGGCCGCGGCCGCCCGTTGCACGATCGCGCAGGTCGACAGGATCGTCGAGCTCGGCGAGCTGGATCCCGAGACGATCGTCACCCCCGGCATCCATGTGAAGCGGGTGGTGCGGGTCGCGCCCGCCGCCGACGCGCAGGCCTCCTGAGGAACGGACGATGAGCAATCCCCGCTGGAGCCGCGACCAGATCGCGGCCCGAATCGCGAACGACATTCCCGACGGTTCCTACGTGAATCTCGGCATCGGCGCGCCCACCCTGGTCGGCAACCACCTGCCCGAAGGCCGCGAGATCGTACTCCACAGCGAGAACGGCATCCTCGGCATGGGGCCGGCGCCGGGCCCGGGTGAAGGGCACCCCGACCTGATCAATGCCGGCAAGCAGCCGGTGACCCAGCTCGTCGGCGCGGCCTTCTTCCATCATGCCGACAGTTTCGCGATGATGCGCGGCGGCCATCTCGACATCTGCGTGCTCGGTGCCTTCCAGGTCGCGGCCAGCGGCGATCTCGCCAACTGGTCGACCGGCGAGCCCGGCGCGGTGCCCGCGGTCGGCGGGGCGATGGACCTCGCTTCCGGAGCCCGCCGGGTGTTCGTCATGATGGATCACCGCACCAAGTCGGGCGAGCCGAAGATCGTCGAGCGCTGCACCTATCCGCTGACCGGCGTGGGCTGCGTCTCGCGCATCTATACCGATCTCGCCGTCATCGATGTCACCCCCGAAGGCCTGGTCGCCCGCGACTGGGTCGAGGGGCTGTCCTTCGACGAGCTGCGCGAGGCCACCGGCGCGCCGCTGGCCGACGGGCGCGCCTGAACCAACGTGAGAGAGCTTCTCGCCATGACCGAAACCGAACTCTTCGAGCACATCCTCGCCCTGGACGAGGCGCGCGTCGCCGCCACCCTCGCGGGCGACGTCGCCCGGCTCGAGCCGCTCATCGGCAGCAGCCTGCGCTATGTGCACAGCAGCGGCACCGACGAGGACCGCAGCCTCTACCTCGAGCGGGTCGGCGGCGGCTTCTACGACTACCAGCGGCTTACCTCGATCGTGCGCGCGTTTCGCAGGTTCGGCGAGGTCGTGCTGGTCAACGGGGATGTCGAGATCGACGTGGTCGTCCGGGAGAAGGGGCGCAAGCAGTTCCGCAGCCGCTACCTCCAGGTCTGGGCTCTCGAGAACGGCAGCTGGCGGATGGTGTCCTGGCAGAGCACGCCTCTTCCGGCCTGAGGAATTCCTCCGCACGACATGCTCGATTCCGACGCGCTCGATCCCCTGTTCCTGCAGGCGCGCACCGCCAATGCCTTCACCGCGCAGCCGGTAGGCGATGCGGAGCTGCGCAGCATCTTCGACCTGATGAAGATGGCCCCGACCTCGGCCAACAGCCAGCCGGGACGCTTCGTCTTCGTGCGCTCGGCGGCCGCGAAGAAGCGGCTCGAGCCAGCGCTGTCGCCGGGCAACCGGGCCAAGACGATGGCCGCCCCGGTGACCGTGATCGTCGCCCACGACATGCGCTTCCACGAGTTCCTGCCGCGCGTGTTCCCGCATGATCCGGGGGCGGTCGGCTGGTTCGAGGGCGACGGGAAGCGGGCCGCCCGCGAGATAACCGCGTTTCGCAACGGTACGCTGCAGGGCGCCTACTTCATCCTCGCGGCCCGGGCCGTCGGCCTCGATTGCGGCCCGATGTCGGGTTTCGACAATGCGAAGGTCGACGCCGAGTTCTTCCCCGATGGCCGCTGGCGCTCGAACTTCCTCATCAACCTCGGCCATGCCGATCCGGCCGGGACGCTGCCGCGCAATCCACGGCTCGACTTCGACGACGCCTGCCGGATCCTTTAGCTAGCCTTTCGTTTCCAGCAGGCGGCGGCCGATGACCTGCGCCTGGATCTCGCCGGCGCCCTCGAAGATGTTCAGGATGCGGGCGTCGCACAGCACCCGGCTGATCTCGTATTCCAGCGCGTAGCCGTTGCCGCCGTGGATCTGCAGGGCGCCGTCGGCATTGGCCCATGCGACGCGGGCGCCGAGCAGCTTGGCCATGCCCGCCTCGAGGTCGCAGCGCTCGCCGGTATCCTTGCGCCGCGCCGCGAAATAGGTGAGCTCGCGGGCGATGACCGTCTCGACCAGCATCATCGCGAACTTGTCGGCCACGCGCGGGAAGGCGGCAAGCGGCTGGCCGAACTGGCGACGATCGAGCGCATAGCGCAGGCCGAGGTCGAAGGCGTCCCAGGCCACGCCGAGCGCGCGCGCGGCGGTCTGGATGCGGGCGCTCTCGAAGGTGCGCATCAGCTGGCGGAAGCCGTGGCCGGGGTCGTCGCCGAGCAGGCCGTCGGCCGGCACCTCGAAGCCGTCGAAACCGATCTCGTACTCCTTCATGCCGCGATAGCCGAGCACCTCGATCTCGCCGCCGCTCATGCCGGGGGCGGGGAAGGGGTCGGCTGCGGTGCCGCGCGGCTTGGGCGCGAGGAACATCGACAGGCCGTCGTGGCTGGTGGTCTCGGGGTCGGTCCGCGCGAGCAGCGTCATCATGTCGCTGCGCCCGCCGTGCGTCGACCAGGTCTTGGCGCCGTCGATGCGCCAGCCGCCGCCCGGGCGCGGGCTCGCGCGGGTGCGCAGGCTGGCGAGGTCCGAGCCGGTGTCGGGTTCGGTGAAGACGGCGCAGGGCAGGATCTCGCCGCTGGCGATGCCGGGCAGCCAGCGCTGCTTCTGGGCCTCGGTGCCCGAACCGGCGATCAGCTCGCCGGCGATCTCCGAACGGGTGCCGAGCGAGCCCACTGCGAGGAAGCCCCGCGACAGCTCCTCGGAGACGACGCACATCGCGAGCTTGCCCATGCCGAGCCCGCCCCATTGCTCGTCGATGGTGACGCCGAAGGTGCCGAGCTCGGCCATGCCCGCGACGACCTCGTCGGGGATCAGCCGGTTCTCGAGATGCCAGCGGTGGGCGTGTGGGCGCACCTGCTCGCGGGCGAAGCGGCGGAAGGTGTCGCGGACCATGTCGAGGGCGTCGTCGCCCAGCGACTCGTCGGGCAGATGCCCGTCGCGTATCAGGGCCGCGAGCGAGGCGCGGCGGGCCGGCGTGTTGCCGTGGGCGACCAGCCGCCGCACCGCCGGCTCGGCCAGCAACTGCGCGAGCGCGGCGTCGGCGCCGAGGTCGGCGGGCCGGGCGAACTCGAGCTGGCTCATGGGAATCCCGCCCACGATCTGCGAGAGGTATTCGCCGACGCCGATCAGGGCGATGTGCCGCTCGATCTCGCCGAGCCGGCCGCGCGCGGCGAGCCGGTCGTACCAGCCGGCGAGCTCGGTGATCGCCTGCACATAGGTGGCGGTCCAGGCGAGGCCGTGGACGGCGCGCTGGTTGGCGTCGATGCGCGCACCGCGCACCTTGCCGCCTTCGCCGACGATGCCGAGCACCGAGGTCCGGGCGGCATCGAGATAGGCGCGAGCGGCGGCCACCGCGGCCGCCAGGGTGGCGCGCTGGGCATCGCGGGAATCGTCGCCGGCACCGGCGGTCTGC
This sequence comes from Burkholderiaceae bacterium, assembly GCA_023954135.1. Lineage (GTDB taxonomy): Bacteria > Pseudomonadota > Gammaproteobacteria > Burkholderiales > Burkholderiaceae_E > JAMLIN01. The sequence goes on from JAMLIN010000011.1 coordinate 28,421, forward strand.
GTGCGGGTATCCATGTTCAATCCTTTGCGATCGCGACGACGCCACGCTCGATGAGGGCGCCGATCTCGTGGTCGGCCATGCCGAGGACGCCGGCGAGGATCTCGGCGGTATGCTGGCCGAGGCGGGGCGCGGCGCCGACGTCGGTCCGCGACGAGCCCGAGTAGATCGCCGGGCTGCCGGGCGTGAGATAGGCGTGGCCGCTGGGGTGGCGCACCGTCTGCATCATCGGGTTCGCCTCGGAGAGCTCGGGCTCGGTGCGCAGCGACTCCGACAGGTCCTTGTAGGGGCCCCAGCAGACATCCTGGGCATCGAAGGCGGCCTTAAGCTCGGCATAGGGCAGCCGGCCGGTGGCGGCCTCGACGATCGGGTCGATCGCCGCCCGGTGCTCGAAGCGGGTGCCTTCGTCGCGCGCGAAGCTCACCCCGAGCCGGGCTTCGAGCTCCGCGATCGGCCCGGCGATGTCGAGCGCGGTGAGCAGGCCTCGCCACTGCTTGGGCGTGATCGCGACGACCATGACCCGCTCGCCGGTGGCGCAGCCGAAGTCGCGGCCGAAGGCGCCGAACACGCTGTTGCCGATGCGGGGACGGTCCTCGCCGGTGGTCTGCACCTCGGCGATCTGGCCGAGCATGCCGAGGGTGGAGAACGCCACCGAGGACAGCGGCAGCGCGATCTCCTGGCCTTCGCCGGTGGCGCGGCGATGGCGCTCGGCGGCGAGCAGGTGGAAGGCGCAGAGCGCCCCGGTGGCGACGTCCCAGCCCGGCATGACGTGGTTGATCGGACCGTCGTGCCCTTCGGGGCCGGTGTTGTAGGGATAGCCGGCGACCGCGTTGATCGTGTAGTCCAGCCCGGTGGTGCCGTCGGCCCAGCCCTGGACGCGCACCGTGATCAGGTCGGGCCGGCGGGCGGCCAGCTTGTCGTGGGCGAGAAAGCCCCCACGTGGAAAGTTGGTGACGAACAGGCCCCCGCCTTCACCGGGCGCGGTCACCAGGGCGGCGACCAGCTCGCGCCCTTCCGGGCGACCGAGATCGATCGCGATCGACTTCTTGCCCTTCTGCAGGCCTTCCCAGTACAGGCTCGGCCCGCCGTCCGGGACCCGCGGCCAGCGGTTGAAGTCGGGGCCGCCGCCGATGGGGTCGAAGCGGATCACCTCGGCCCCCATCTGGGCGAGGTGCAGGGCGCACGAGGGTGCGGCGACGAAGGAGGCGCCCTCGATGACGCGCATGCCCTTGAGGAGTGAGTACATGAGGATTCCTGTTGCGGTGCCGGGTGGGACGATGGGATCGCCGGGACAGGCAATTATCCGACAAGGTGATTGTCGGGGAAATCGCCCGGCGCTGCCCGTCCGGAATACGGCGGCCCGGCGCGGCCGCGAGGCGGGCGCCCGTCAGAGCCAGCGCAGCTTGCGGAACCACCAGAACAGCACGCCGCAGGTCGACGCCATGATCCCCAGCGCGAGGGGGTAGCCGAATCGCCACTGCAGCTCCGGCATCCGCTCGAAGTTCATGCCCCAGATGCCGGCGAAGGCGGTGCAGACCGCGAAGATGCTGGCGTAGGCGGCGAGCTTCTTGGTGATCTCGCTGTCGGCGATCGTGACCATCGACAGGTTCACCTGGATGGCCGTCGTGATCGTGTCGCGCAAGGTGTCGATCTGGCCGTTGATCCGCGTCAGGTGGTCGATCACGTCGCGGAAGTGGTCCTGCACGCCGGCGCAGAACGGCGGCACCCGTCCGCCATGGAGTCGCGACGTGCCTTCCAGCAGCGGAGCCACCGCGTGCTTGAGCAGCATGACCCGGCGCTTGAGCTCGTACAGGCGCTGGATGCTGGAGCGGACGGCGGCCTGGGCGAACATCTCCGCCTCGATGCCCTCGAGCTCGCTCTCGAAGCCGTCCAGTATCGGGAAATAGCGATCGACCACCGCGTCCATCAGCGCGTAGAGCACGAAGCCCGACCCGTGGCGCAGCAGCCCGGGCTCCTGTTCGCAGCGTCTGCGCACATTGAGAAAGCCTTGCCTGCTGCGATTGCGGATCGACAGCACGAAGTTGCTTCCGGTGAACACGGCGACCTCGCCCACGTTCAAGCCCCCCTCGGGCAGCCTTTCGACGAGGTGCATGACCGTGAACAGCATCGATCCGTAGTCCTCGATCTTCGGCCGCTGGTGGCCGTGCATCGCGTCCTCGACCGCCAGGTCGTGCAGGCCGAAAGTCGCCTGCATCACCTGCAGCTCCTGCGCCGTGGCGTCCTGGAACGCTACCCAGACGAAAGTCTGCGGTTGCCTCAGGTACTCGTCGATCGAGTCGATCTCGACATCGGCGATCTTGTTTCCGTCGCGATAGGCGGTGCAGGTGATCAGCATGGGGCATCCGGAGCGGGGGCCGGATCGATCGCCGGCCCGGTCGCCAGCAGTCTACCCGGGCGGCGGCAACGAAAGGGGCTTGAAACCTCCGCGGCCGGCCCCGATCTTCCTCGCATCGGCAGGATGCCGGCCTACAGACAATGCAAGGAGAAAACCCATGCCCCGACTCTCGCTCTACGATCCCTTTGCCGACGTGTTCCCGGAACTGTTCCGCGGCATGATGTCCCCCGCTTCGCAGGAGAACGGCAAGGCGCTCGAGATCCGCATCGACGTGCGTGAAACCGACGCCGACTACACGGTCTCGGCCGAGCTTCCCGGCGTTGCGAAGGACGACATCCATGTCCAGATCGACGGCAACCGCGTCGCGATCTCGGCCGAGGTGAGCAAGGAGAACGAGACCCGCGACGGCGAGCGCGTCCTGCGCAGGGAACGCTACCGCGGTGCGGTGTCGCGCAGCTTCGCGCTGGCCAGCGAGATCGACGAGGAGCGCGCCAGCGCGGCCTACGAGAACGGGATCCTGAACCTGACGCTGCCGAAGAAGGCGGTTGCGGGCGCCAGGCGCCTGAAGGTCGCCTGAGGCGATCGTCCGCGGGCTCGCCCCTTCGTCCTTTCGTGGCGAAGGGGCGGCGCCTGCGCAGTCCGGAACGTCGCCGCGGCGCTCAGCCGAAGTCGGCGGCGCCGGCGCGCTGCATCTCGGCGATGCGGTTGCGCAATGAACGCATGCGGTCGAGCTCCACCGGGCCCGGTCCCTGCGGATCGAGGCGGTCGCGGTCGGCGAGGATGAATCCGGTCGGCCGATCCTCGACGCGCATCGGCAGGATCAGGAAGCTGCGCGCATCCCGGAAGGCGGCGGCGAACCAGCCGGGCAGCCGCTCGTGCACATTGGGTGCGCCGGTGTCCCCGATATGCAGGTCGACACCACGGTCGAGCGCCGCGTGCAGCAGGGTCGTCGCCTGGGTGCCCATGCCGACGGTGTCGCGCAGGTGCTCGATGTCCACGCCGATCGCGAGCTGCGGCCGGTAGGTTCCGGTGGCGTCGTCGCGGGCGAAGTAGCAGACCCGCGTGTAGTCCATCGCGCGGCGGATGGCGGCGAGCGCGATCGCGAGGGCCGGCAGCAGGCCGGCCGAGCGTTCGACGACCAGGGAGTCGAGCGCGCCCAGCGCAGCGGAGAGCTGCGCCGGGGGGCTGCGCTCGCCGTCGACGGTGGCTTCGAGCAGGGCGAGCGCGTCCTCGGGCGAGCCGGAGTCGGCCAGCGTCCGCTCGAGCTCGTCGGCGGGCGGCCGCGGGGCGGGCAGCGAAGCCCTGGTGCGGCCGGCGAGGTGGGATTCGAGCAGGCCTGCGCAGGACGGTACCCCGGGCGGGGTGGCGCCGATGCGCTCGATCCGGCGCACTTCCTCGGCGGTGGCCTCGATCAGGCGGTTCATCCGGCGCTCGTCGAGGTCGATCGCGCGACCGAACTTGCGGTCGACTTCGGCAAGCCGGCGCTGGCGTTCGGCCGGCGCCGGCATCAGCAGGGCGTTGGTCATGTCGGTCGCGCAGGCGATCGACAGCGGCAGCCAGTCGGCGGCGGCCTGCGGCTCGCGCGGCCGCAGCGCGGTTGCCGTGCGCAGCAGCCGGGCCAGGCGCGCCGGCATCCGCCAGGCGACTAGCGCCTCGTGGGCGATCTCCTCGAAACCGGCGCCGATCGCGCGGCTCGCGGCGACCGAGGCGTCGACGCCGTGATCCTCGGCCGCGCGCAGGATCGCGGCCAGCGCCTGCGGCGCATGGATCGCCGCCAGGAAGCGGCCGGAGTGGCCGAGCAGGGCGGCGACGGCGCCTTCCTCGGCGAGCGCCGCATGACGGGCCTCGAGCAGGCGGCGTGCGAGCGTGGCCGCGACGTTGGCCTGGGCGTACTCGGCGCGCACCAGCTGGCGATGGTCGCGATCGGGAACCTGATCGTCGAGCCGGGGCAGCGAGAGCGCGATCTCGCGCGCCTGGTCGTAGCCGAGCAGCATGACCGCCCGCGTCGCGGAGACCACCGCGTCGCCGCTGCGGGTCAGGTAGGCCGGCGAGTTCGCCGCCCGCAACAGGCGCAGGAGCATCGTCGGGTCGAAGAGCGCCAGCTCCGCGATCCGCCCGACCTCGGCCCGTGACGACAGGGCGCTGGAGGCGATCGTCGGGCCGAGCTCGCCGAGCGACGGCGGCTCGACGCCGTCATCCAGCGCCCGGCGGATCCGGGCGAGCGGGCTGCGGGCGCGGATCCGGGCCGCCCGGGCATCGTTGCCCGCGCCCGAGCCGGTCGCATCATGCCGTGCCTGGCTGTCCACCGGCCGTACCGTGCGCCGGTTCAGGCGGTCGCGCTGCGGCCGCAGCGCTCCGGGCGCCAGATGCGCTCGGTCGAGGCCGGGAACTTCGCGAGCCGGTCGGCCGGTCGGCGCGGGCGCCGCACGAGCTCACCGCCGCAGTTGGGGCAGCGGCCGTTCATGGTCTCGGCGCAGTCGGCGCAGAAGGTGCACTCGAAGCTGCAGATCCGCGCCTGGTCGCTCTCGGGCGGCAGGTCACGATCGCAGCATTCGCAGCCGGGGCGCAAGGCAAGCATGTCGGGGTCTCCCTGGCGGCGGGCCGGATGCCCGCGCGAACCGCCATCATCGCCGCCCGACAGGTGGATTGCCAAGCGCCGCGACCGGCGCGGCCTGGCCGCCCCCCGGTTCGCGGGCTCTCCCCGGGGTGTCATGCCCGGTCGCGGCGCGCCGGCCGTGGAGCGCCGCGACGCCCGGCACGCGGGGCGGGCCGGGAGGGGTCGTAGTCGCGCAGGGCATCGAGCAGCGCCAGCCCGGCCGCGGGCAGGCCGGCGACGTCGCGCACCAGAGCGTAGCGCTCGCGGACCCGCCAGGGGTCGGCAAGCTCCACCAGGGCGATGCCCAGCGCCGCCTGGTTGCGGCGGGCGGCCGATTCCGGGACCACGCCGACGCCGACGCCGGTCGCGACGATCCGGCAGACCGCATCGAAGCTGTTGACCCGCACGCGCACCTGCATCGGCTTGCCGAGGTTTTCGCTGACCTCGGTCAGGAAGGCCTGCAGGGTGCTCCCGGAATACATGCCGATCAGGTCGCAGTCGAGCACCTCGGCGAACTCCACCCGCTTGCGCCGGGCGAAGCGGTGGCCGGCGGCGGTGGTGAGCACGAGCTGGTCGGTGCTGAAGTGCACCGCCTCCAGGCCGAGGGTATCGACCCGGCTCGACACGATCCCGATGTCGGCGCGGCCCTCGAGCACGCCCTGGGCGATGTCGGCGTTCGGCTTTTCCTGCAGCTCGACATTGATGCGCGGGTTGCCCGCCAGCACCCGCGGCAGGATCGCCGGCAGGATGTCCGAGACCGCGGTGGTGTTGGCGAAGATGCGCAGATGGCCGCGCAGGCCGCCGCCGTACTCCTGGAGGTCGGCGCGCAGGCCATCGACCTGGCGCAGGATGGCGCGGGCATGGTGCAGGAATGCCTCGCCGGGCGGGGTGAGCCGCACGCCGCGCGCTTCGCGCAGCAGCAGGGGCAGGCCGGCCTGGGCCTCGAGCGCGCGGATCCGCGCGCTTGCCGCGGCGAGCGAGAGATGCTGGCGGGCCGCCGCCCGGGTGAGCTTGCGCTCCTCGGCGACGGCGACGAACAGCCGCAGGTCGGACAGGTCGAACTGCATGGCCGATCATAGCGGTTCCGGCCGAGGTTTCGGAGATTCCGAAGGGTCGGTATCGAATTCAGTGATTGTGCGCGGGGCCGGGCGGCGCGACGATTCGCCCCGTGGCCGCATCGACGCGGCCAGCCCGGTTACGATAGCCGGTCCGCGAGAAGAAACGCGCCTGCGCGCCCGACGAGAGACACCACGATGATCCACCAGACTCCCGACCGCTTCCAGGAAATGCGCGATGCGCTGCGCGACCTCTGCGCCGAGTTCCCCGACGAATACCATCGCCAGATCGATGCCGACCGCGCCTATCCCGAGGCCTTCGTCGACGCGCTTACCAAGGCCGGCTGGCTGGCGGCGCTGATCCCCGCCGAGTACGGCGGATCCGGCCTGGGCCTGGCCGAGGCCTCGGTGATCATGGAGGAGATCAACCGCGCCGGCGGCAATGCGGGCGCCTGCCACGGCCAGATGTACAACATGGGCACCCTGCTGCGTCATGGCTCCGAGGCGCAGAAGAAGCTGTTCCTGCCGAAGATCGCCACCGGCGAGTGGCGGCTGCAGTCGATGGGCGTGACCGAGCCGACCACCGGCACCAACACCACCGAGATCAAGACGGTGGCGGTGAAGAAGGGCGATCGCTACGTCGTCAACGGCCAGAAGGTCTGGATCTCGCGGATCCAGCATTCCGAGTGGATGATCCTGCTCGCGCGCACCACGCCGATGGATCAGGTCAAGCGCAAGTCCGAGGGCATGACGATCTTCCTCGTCGACCTGCGCCAGGCCGAGAAGTCGGGCATGACGGTGCGGCCGATCCGCAACATGGTCAACCACGAAACCAACGAGCTCTTCTTCGAGGATCTGGAGATTCCGGCCGAGAACATGATCGGCAAGGAAGGCATGGGCTTTCGCTACATCCTCGACGGGCTCAACGCCGAGCGCACCCTGATCGCGGCCGAGTGCATCGGCGACGGCTACTGGTTCATGGACAAGATGACGCAGTACGCCAAGGACCGGGTGGTGTTCGGACGGCCGATCGGCCAGAACCAGGGTGTGTCGTTCCCGATCGCCGAGTCCTACATCGAGATCGAGGCGGCCAACCTGATGCGCTTCCGGGCCTGCGAGCTGTTCGATGCGCACAAGCCCTGCGGCGCCGAGGCCAACATGGCGAAATACCTCGCCGCCAAGGCATCCTTCGAGGCGGCCAACGTCTGCCTGCAGACGCACGGCGGCTTCGGCTTCGCGCACGAGTACGACGTCGAGCGCAAGTTCCGCGAGACCCGGCTCTACCAGGTGGCGCCGATCTCGACCAACCTGATCTACAGTTTCATCGCGGAGCATGTCCTCGGACTGCCCCGCTCGTTCTGAGGCAACGGACCGGGACGCGAGAAATGACCAGACCCCTCGACGGCATCACCGTGGTCGCGCTCGAGCATGCGATCGCGGCACCCTTCTGCACCCGTCAGCTCGCCGACCTCGGGGCCCGGGTCATCAAGGTCGAGCGGCCCGGGGTCGGCGACTTCGCGCGCAGCTACGACCACCGGATACGCGGCGAGCTCTGCTCGCATTTCGCCTGGACCAATCGCTCCAAGGAAAGCCTGACGCTCGATCTCAAGCAGCCCGAGGCGCGCGAGGCGCTCCTGAAGCTCCTCGACGGGGCCGACGTGCTCGTGCAGAACCTCGCCCCGGGCGCGGCCGCCCGCATGGGCTTCGACCACGCGAGCCTGTCGGCGCGCAACCCGCGGCTGATCGTGTGCGACATCTCCGGCTACGGCGAGGACGGGCCCTACCGGGAGCAGAAGGCCTACGACCTGCTGATCCAGAGCGAGGCCGGCCTGCTGTCGGTCACCGGCACGCCCGAGGATCCGTCCAAGACGGGCAACTCGATCGCCGACATCGCCGCCGGCATGTACGCATTCACCAGCATCATGGCGGCCCTGCTGCTGCGCGGCCGTACCGGCGTCGGCAGCCGGATCGACGTGTCCATGCTCGAGGCCCTCACCGAGTGGATGGGCTTTCCGCTGTACTACGCGTTCGACGGCGCCGAGCCGCCGGCGCGCACCGGCGCATCGCATGCGAGCATCTATCCCTACGGGCCCTTCAAGGCCGGCGACGGCGGGGTGGTGATGCTGGGGTTGCAGAACGAGCGCGAATGGAAGGTGTTCTGCGAGCAGGTGCTGGGCGACCCGGCGCTCGCCACCGATGCCCGCTTCGCGAGCAACCCCCTGCGCAACGAGAATCGCGCCATCCTGCGCGCCCTGATCGAGGAGGCCTTTGCCACCCTCGATTCGGCGCAGGTGCTCGAGCGCCTGGACAAGGTCGGGATCGCCCGGGCGAAGATGAACACCATGGCCGAGCTCTGGGCCCATCCGCAACTCGCCGCGCGCGATGCATGGGCCCAGGTCGGCTCTCCGGCCGGCCCGATCCCGGCCCTGCGCCCGCCGGGGCGCAGCAGCGCCTTCGATGCCCGGATGGATCCGATACCGAGGCTCGGCGAGCACACCGATTCGATCCTCGGCGAGCTCGGCCTGTCGGCGGCGGACATCGATCGCATGCGCCAGGCCGCCGTCATCTAGCAAGGAAGTCTCCGATGATCGCCAGATCCTATCTCTTCGTGCCGGCCGACCGGCCGGAACGCTTCGCCAAGGCGCTCGCCGCCGGTGCCGATGTCGTCATCATCGACCTCGAGGATGCGGTCGCCCCGGCGTCGAAGTCGGCCGCGCGCGATGCGCTGTCCAACTGGCTCGCGAGCCGCCCCGATGCCGCCGAGCAGGCCGGCGTGCAGGTCCTGGTGCGCATCAACGGGGCCGATACGCCCTGGTTCCATGACGATGTCCTGCTCGCTTCCGACCATGCGGTGACGGCGGTGATGCTGCCCAAGGCGGCCGAGATCGAACCCCTGCGCGAGGTGGTCACCCGGACCCATGCGCGGCGGGTCCTGCCGCTGGTGGAGACCGCCGGGGGCATCGCCGCGGCCCGCAAGCTCGCCCGGCAGCCCGGGGTGTTCCGGCTGGTGTTCGGCACCGTCGACTTCCAGCTCGATCTCGACATCGAGGGCGATGGCGACGAGCTCCTCGCGGCACGCAGCGAGCTCGTGCTGGCGTCGCGACTGGCCGGAATCGTCCCGCCGGCCGACGGCGTCGAGACCGCGATCGACGACATCGACGCGCTCGCCGCCGCGACCCGGCGGGCCCGCCGGCTCGGCTTCGGCGCCAAGCTGTGCATCCATCCGCGCCAGGTGGCCACCGTCAACGCAGGCTTCTCGCCCAGCGCCGAGCAACTCGCCTGGGCGCAACGCGTCGTCGATGCGGCCGCCGGCGCCGGCGGCGCTGCGGTGGCGGTCGACGGCAAGATGGTGGATGCGCCGGTGCTGGCGCGCGCCCGGCGGATGCTCGCCGCCCGCCGCTGAGCGCAATCGATTCATGCTTCCACGGAGTCCCGGATGAGCACCCCCACGATCGACATCGAGCACCTGCGCGGCTGGATCGGCCGTTCGCAGACCGACTCGGACCCGGCGCTGGCGCGCCATGCCCGGCTGATGGCCGCGACCGTCGACCGACCCGGTCCGGCGCTCGCCGATGGCGACCCGCTTCCCCATTGCTGGCACTGGCTCTATTTCCTCGAAGGACTGCCGCCGGGCCGGCTCGGCCCCGACGGTCATCCCGAGCGCGGCGGCTTCATGCCGCCGGTGCCGCTGCCCAACCGGATGTGGGCCGGCGGCGATGTCCGCTTCGAGGGGCCGATACCGCTGGGCGCCACCATGGACAAGCGCTCGACCATCAAGTCGGTCGAGCACAAGAGCGGACGGTCGGGCGATCTCGTGTTCGTCACCGTCGAGCACGAGATCTCGGTCGACGGCAGCCGGCGCCTCCACGAGCTGCAGAACATCGTCTACAAGTCGCCGGCGCCGGCGGGCAACGCCAGGCCGCCGGCAGACGGCGGCCCCGCGCCCGGCCAGCATGTCCGCAAGCTCACGCCGGACACCACGATGCTGTTCCGCTATTCGGCGCTGACCTTCAACGGCCACCGGATCCACTACGACCAGGACTACTGCCGCGACGTCGAGGGCTACGACAACTGCGTGATCCACGGGCCGCTGGTCGCGACCCTGCTCTGCGGGCTGGCCGCCGACGTCGGGCCGGCGCCGCTGTGCCGCTTCAGCTACCGGGGCCTGCGCCCGGCGATCCTGGGCGTCGATCTCGAGTTCAACGCCACCGTCGAGGGCAACTCGGCGCGCCTGTGGTCGCGGCTGCCCGATGGCGGGGTGTCGATGCAGGCGGAAGCGGAGTACGGGGACTGAATTCCCGGCTCGCCCACTGCGAGGACAAGCTGATGGCTGGATCGAATCCGAAACAGGGCCGCCTGCATGGCCGCCATGTCTTCATCACCGGGGCGAGCCGCGGCATCGGGCGCGCGATCGCCATCGCGATGGCCGCCGAGGGCGCGAGCCTCACCCTGGCCGCCACCAGCGAGGCCGCACTGCGCGAGACCGCGTCGCTCTGTGACTCGGGCGGGCGGTCGCACCGGGTGCAGGTGCTGGATGTCTCCGATCGCGAGGCCTGCTTCGCCGCGATCGCCTCGGCCTGGTCGGAGGGCGGCGCGGTCGACGCGCTCGTGAACTCCGCGGGGGTCTACCGGTCCGGCGCCTTCCTCGACTACGAGGACCGGGATTTCCGGGACATGCTCGAGGTGAACCTGCACGGCACGATCCACCTGATGCAGGCTGTCCTGCCCCGGATGATCGAGCGCGGTGCGGGCGGGCGGATCGTGAACATCGCCTCGAGCGCCGGCAAGTGGGCTTCGGCGAACCAGTCCGCCTACAACGTCTCCAAGCATGCGGTGGTGGGCCTCACCCGCTGCGTCGCGCTCGAGATGGGTGCCCATGGCATCTGCGTCAACGCCATCTGTCCCGGGCTGGTGGAGACCGACATGATGAGCCAGGGCTTCGGACGAACCGCACAGATGCAGGGCCGGTCGCTCGACGAGGTGCTCGCCCCGATCCTCTCCAGAGTCGCGATGAAGCGGGTGCTCCAGCCCGAGGAGATCGCCGGGCTGGCGGTGTTCCTCGTCGGACCGGAATCGTCCGGGATGACGGGACAGAGCCTGCAGATCGATGGCGGGATGGTCTACGTCTGAAGCGGGTTGGAGATCTCGATCAGGTTCAGATCGGGGTCGCGTACATAGACCGACCGGATCGGCCCGGTGGCGCCGGTGCGTCGCACCGGCCCCTCGATGATCGGGATGCCGTGCGCCTCCAGCCGGGCGATCACCGCATCGAGCGGTTCGCTGGCGATGAAGCACAGGTCGAGGCTGCCGGGTACCGGCAGGTGGGCCTTGGGCTCGAACTCGCGGCCCTTCACATGCAGGTTGATCTTCTGCCGGCCGAACACGAAGGCCCTGCGCTCGACCGGCGGGGTGCCGCCAGTGAAGCGCTCGAGCCGCATGCCCAGCGCATCGACGTAGAACCGCACGCAGGCCGCCTCGTCGGCGGTGGTGAGCACGAGGTGGTCGAGGTGATCGATCATCGGGACGTTCTCCGTAACGGCCCGATTATCTCCCGCAAAGGCGGGCGGGCCCGGTCGGTGCCGGGCCCCGCATGGCTGCCCGTGAAGCCTACTCGCTGTTGCCGCCCATGCCGAACAGGGCGAGCAGGCTGGTGAAGAGGTTGTAGATCGAGACGTACAGGCCGACGGTGGCCATGACGTAGTTGGTCTCGCCGCCGTTCACGATGCGGCTGGTCTCGAACAGGATCAGGCCGCTCGCGAGGATCGCGACCATCGCCGCGACCACCAGGCCGAGGGTCGGAATCGAGAAGAAGATCGCCGCCAGACCCGCCAGGATCGCGACGATCATGCCGGCGAACAGGAACCCGCCCATGAAGCTGAAGTCGCGCCGGCTCACCAGGGCGTAGGCCGACAGGGCGAGGAAGGTGGCGCCGGTCGCGCCGAGCGCGAGCATGATGGTGCCCGAGCCGCCGGGGATCGCTGCATAGGCGGCGAGGATCGGGCCGAGGGTGTAGCCCATGAAGCCGGTCAGGGCGAACACCGCCGGCAGCGCCATCGCGCTGTTGCGTACCCGGGTGACCAGGAAGAACAGGCCGAAGAAGCCGGCCAGCGTGAGGATCACGCCGGGATGGGGCCAGCCCATCGCCATGCTGGTGGCGGCGACGAGCGCGCTCCACAGCAGCGTCATCGACAGCAGGGCGTAGGTGTTGCGCAGGACACGCTGGACGTCGGCGCCCAGTGCTACCCGGTCGGGCAGGGTGGTCGTGCCCGCGGTGCGGATCGGACGATCGTATGCCATGGCGATTTTCCCCTTGGGAAGAAAGTGAGGACCGCATCAGCCTAGCCCAGTCGAGCATAATGAAAAAGCAGATAATTTCGTAAAAATACTTCGTAAAAACCTTCGGAAAACCATTCGGTGAGCCTGAACTTCAACTACCGGCACCTCTACTACTTCTGGGTCGTCGCCAACGAGGGCGGGATGAGCCGGGCCGCGGCCCGGCTCGGCATTGCGGTGCAGACCCTCAGCGCCCAGGTGCGCGCGCTCGAGCACAGCCTTGGCCATGCGCTGCTGCGTCCGGCCGGGCGCGGCCTCGCCCTGACCGATGCGGGGATCGCGGCGCGGCGCCAGGCCGACCAGATCTTCCAGCTGGGCGAGGAGCTGCCCACCCGGGTACGGGATGCGGCGGTCGCGCCCACCCTGCGGCTGGCGCTCGGCGTGTCCGACGGGGTGCCCAAGCTGATCGTGCGCGAGTTGATGCGCCCGCTGCTGGCGGAGCCCAGCCTGCGCCTGCTCTCGCACGAGGGCGATCTCGACGAGCTGCTCGGGGAGGTCGCCCTGCACCGGCTCGACGTGATGCTGGCCGACCGGCCGGCCCCGCCGAACCCGAGCCTGCGCCTGTTCAGCCACCGGCTCGATCTCTCGCCGCTCGCCTGGTATGCGCCGCCGGTCTTCGCCGACCAAGTCCGCGCCGACTTCCCGGCGGCGCTCGACCGGGTCCCGGTGCTGCTGCCGGGGCCGCATGCGGCCTCGCGCCTGCCGCTCGAGCAATGGTTCGACCGTCATCATCTGCGCCCTCGGATCGCCGGCGAGTTCGAGGACCATGCGCTGATGACCACCTTCGCCGCCGGTGGGATGGGGGTCTTTCCGGCCGCCTCGCGCCTGGGCGACGAGCTCGAGGCGCACTACGGGCTCGCGATGGTCGGGCGCAGCGAGGGCGTGGAAGAAGCGATCTACGCCACCGTCGCCGATCGCCGCATCGCGCATCCGCTGGTGCAGCAACTGATCGACACGGCTCGGCGCTGACGAGCCTGCCCGCAGCCGTGCGGCCCCGACTGGACGGCGCCGCCCGTCGCATGGAATCGCCGGCGGCCGATCCTGCGTAAGATGTCCCGGGACGGACACACCGAGAGCGCAGGAGACCATCGATGCCAGCGACCGAGCAGCCAAGGGATGCCGCCCTGCGCGAGCGGGCCCGCCGGGTCGTGCCCGGCGGCATGACCGGCCACCTGCATGCGGCGATGCTGCCGCCGGGCTATCCGCAGTTCTTCGCGAGCGGCTCGGGCTGCCGGCTGGTCGACGTCGACGGCCGCGAGTTCGTCGACTTCATGTGCGCCTGGGGGCCCAACCTGCTCGGCTATCGCCATCCCGAGGTCGAGGCGGCGGCGGCTCGCCAGCAGGCGCTCGGCGACTGCCTGAACGGCCCGGGGGAGCGTTTCGTCGAACTGGCCGAGCGCCTCGTCGACCAGGTGGCGCATGCCGACTGGGCGATGTTCCAGAAGAATGGCACCGATGCGACCACGGTCGCGCTCACGATCGCCCGGGCCGCCACCGGGCGGCGCAAGGTGCTGGTGGCAAGGCGCGCCTATCATGGCGCGGCACCGTGGTGCACGCCGGCGCCGGCGGGCGTCACCGCCGAGGACCGGGCGCATCTGGTGAACGTCACCTACAACGACGTCGGCAGCGTGGAGGCGGCCTGCGACGAGGTCGGCGCCGATCTCGCCGCCATCATCGTGACCCCCCACCGGCACGAGCTCGGCACCGAGCAGCAGCCGGTCGATCCGGCCTTCGCCCGCCGGCTGCGCGAGCTCTGCGATCGCGCCGGCGCGGCGCTGGTCCTCGACGAGGTGCGCACCGGCTTGCGGATCGACCCGGCCGGCAGCTGGGAATCGCTCGGGATCCGTCCCGATCTCGCCGCCTGGAGCAAGACGATCGCCAACGGCCATGCGCTCGCCGCCGTCACCGGAACCGACGCCCTGCGCGATGCGGCGACCCGCATTTTCACCACCGGCTCGTTCTGGTGCGGCGCGGTGGCGATGGCTGCCGGCGTGGCCACGCTCGACATCGTCGCCCGCGAGGACGTCGTCGGCCATCTCGGGCGCATCGGCGGCCTGTTGCGCGAAGGTCTGGCGTCGCAGTCGGTGTCGCACGGCGTGCCGGTACGCCAGAGCGGGCCGGTGCAGATGCCGCTGGTGCTCTTCGAGGACGATGCGGATTTCGCGAAGGGGACGCTCTTCTGCGCCGAGGCGCTGGCGCGCGGCGCCTACCTGCATCCGCGCCACAACATGTTCCTGTCGCTCGCGCACACCGAGGCCGACATCGACCGCGCCCTGGTGGCGACCGACGCGGCGTTCGCGGCTGTTGCGGCCCGCTTCAGCCACACCTGACTCACGGGTTCGGATTCGGGTGCAGGGCAAGGCGCCCCAACGCGGTCATGCGCCCGAAGGCGAAGCCGGAGCCGTGTCAGGCGGGGATGCGGGCGATGAGCTTCGTATAGCCGTGCACGAAGTTCGACAGGGTGCGCTCGGGTTCGCCCAGCACCTCGATTCGCGGATGGCGCGCCAGCAGCTCTTCCCAGAGGATGCGCAGCTGCAGCTCGGCCAGCCGGTTGCCGACGCAGCGGTGGATGCCGAAGCCGAAGGCGACGTGCTGGCGCGGATTGGGGCGGTCGATGATGAAGTCGTGCGGCCGCTCGATCATGGTGTCGTCGCGATTGCCCGAGATGTACCACATCACCACCGCATCGCCCTTGCGGATCCGCTTGCCGCCGAGCTCGATGTCCTCGACGGCGGTGCGTCGCATGAAGGCGAGCGGCGTCTGCCAGCGGATGATCTCGGAGACCATCTTCGGGATCAGCGCCGGGTCGGCGCGCAGCTTGTCGTATTCCGCCGGGAAGCGGTTGAGCGCGAGCAGGCCGCCCGACATCGAGTTACGGGTGGTGTCGTTGCCGCCGACGATCAGCAGCAGCAGGTTGCCGAGGAACTCCTTCGGGTCCATGTTCCGCGTCGCCGGCGAATGGGCCATCATCGAGATCAGGTCGGGGCGCGGCGGCTCGTTGACGCGCTCGTTCCACAGCTGGGTGAAGCGAGCGAGGCACCTGGCGAGCTCTTCCTGGCGCATCTCCCAGGACTCGACCGGCCCGGCGTCCTTCGGGTGCCCGGTCGCGATGTCCGACCACCAGGTGAGCTGGCGGCGATCCTCGAAGGGATAGTCGAACAGGGTGGCCAGCATCTTGGTGGTGAGGTCGATCGAGACCCGCTCGACCCAGTCGAAGGGCTCGCCCACCGGCAGCGATTCGACCACCTCGATGACGCGCGAGCGGATCAGGCCTTCGAAGGTGGTGAGGTACTGCGGCGCGACGATCGGGCTGACCGCCTTGCGCTGCTCGTCGTGGCGCGGCGGATCCATCTCGATGAAGCTCGGCAGGATCTCCTCGGGCTTGCGCGGCATCAGCGAGACGCTGCCGCCGGCGAATGCGTCCGACGAGAACGCGCGGTGGTTCATGTCGACCGCCATGATGTCCTTGTAGCGGGTGACCGACCAGAAGGAGCCGAAGCGCGTCTTCGTGCTCCAGTGCACCGGATCCTCGCGGCGCAGCCGCTCGAACACGAGGTGGATGGTGTCGTCGCGGAAACGATAGCCGTCGCTGGGGTCGAGGTCCTCGACCGGGGTCGACAGGATCGTCTCGCGGATCGACTCGGGAGTGGCAAGGTCCATCGGGATCGTCTCCGTCATCGTGTCGTCGCCTGGCGGATCGCGGTGTCGCGCGCCGCGTCACCGGACAATGCCGTTACCGTATCACGAACCCGGCGCCGCGCCTGCACCACGTCGCTGCGCGTAGCGGGCGGCGCCGGCTGCCAGCCCGATGCAGGCGATTGCGCTCACGATGGCGCCTGTGCGCATCGCCTCGGTGAACGCATTGCGGCTCGCCGCGAGAACCGCATCGGCGAGCGGAGCGGCGAGCCCGGCGGCCTGCGCGATGCCGTCGTGAAGCGTCTCGGGCATCGGGCCGGCGCCGGCCGGCCAGGAATCGGTGAGCGTCAGACGGTAGATTGCCCCGACGAGGCTGCCGTAGAGCGCGATGCCGGTGGCGCCGCCGAACTCGGCGACGGTCTCCGATATCGACGAGGCCGCCCCGGCGGCATGAGCCGGCGCGCTGCTCACCACGAGATCGGTGGCGAGCGTGAACACCGGCGACTGGCCGAGGGAGAACACCACGGCCCACAGGATGATCCAGGCCGGCGACTGGCCGGGTGCGACGGTAGCCAGGCCGAGATAGCCGACGGTGGCGAGCGCGAAGCCGGCGCCGACGACCCGCGCCGCCGGGAAGCGCCGGGCGAGCAGGGGCACGCCGATCGATCCGACGATGAAGGCCAGTGCGATCGGCGTGCTCCAGAGGGCGGCCAGCAGCGGCGAGAGGCCGAGCACCTGCTGCAGGTAGAGCGCGACGAACAGGAAGTTGCCGAAGGCGATGAAGCAGGCGAGCCCGTAGACGACCAGCGCCGCGGCGAAGCCCGGCGCCCGGAACATCGCGAGATCGATGAGCGGCGTCGGGTGGCGCGACTGCCGGCGCACGAACACGACGCCGAGCGCCATGCCGAGCGCGAGGGCGGCGAGCGGTTCGAGGGCGGGCCCGGCGAAGGCGAGCTGCTTGACACCGTGGATCGTCGCGACGACCGCGAGGATCGACAGACCGACGCTGGGGAGATCGAGCGGCCCGGGCCGGGGCGACCGGTATTCCGGCAGCAGGAAGGGGCCGAGCAGGAGCAGCAGCACCATCACCGGAACGGCGACGAGGAAGACCGCCCGCCAGCCCCAGGCTTCGAGCAGCAGGCCGCCGGCGATCGGGCCGATCGCGGCGCCGACCGAGAAGCTCGCGACCCAGATGCCGATCGCCAGCGTCCGTTCACGCGGATCGTCGAACAGGTGGCGGATCAGCGACAGCGTCGATGGCGCGACGGTGGCGCCGGCAATGCCGAGCAGCGCCCGGGCGGTCACCAGCATCGCGGCGCTCGTCGAGTAGGCCGCGAGTATCGAGGCGGCGCCGAAGGCGGCGGCACCGGCGAGCAGCAGGCGGCGCCGGCCGAAGCGATCGCCGAGCGTGCCCATGGTGATCAGCAGGCCCGCGACCATGAACCCGTAGATGTCGACGATCCAGAGCATCTGGGTCGCGCTCGGGCGGAACTCCGCCGCCAGGGTCGGCAGTGCGAGGTTCAGCACCGTCATGTCCATCGAGTAGAGCATGCACGGCAGCGCGAGCACCGCGAGCCCGAGCCAGGCGCGCTGGCCGGCCCTGGCGGGAACCCCGGCGGGCATGGCGTGATCGTGTGAGGGCCGGGTCGTGCCCATCGGTGGCATTCCTGGTAGCGGGCGGGGATGTTCGCACGGCTGCCGGTCCGGCGGTGGATTTCCCTGCGGCCGCAGGGTCGTTGGGGCGGGCCGGGAGATGCCGGCGATCCTCCTATACTTGCCGGACGGACAACCATCATCGAGCGGGCAGCCCATGGCGGGCGGGTCGCGCAAGGAGACAGGGCTTGATCGACATCGAGGCGCTGGCCGGGATCGTTCGCGGCTTCGCACCGTCCTGCCGGGGCATCGAGAACCTGCGCCGGCTCACCGGCGGCGCCAGCCAGGAGACCTGGAGCTTCGACGCGGTGCCTGGCGGCGGGCCGCCGCTGGGCGTGATCCTGCGCCGGATGCCGGGCGGGGCCGAGGGCTCCTCGGTTACCGAGTCCCGCAAGATATCGCTCACCGACGAGGCCGGCCTGCTCGGCCTGGCGGCAGGCGCCGGCGTGCCGGTGCCCGCGGTGCTCGCGGTGCTCCCGCCGGCCGGCCCGATCGGCGCCGGCTACCTGATGACCCGCATCGAGGGCGAGACGATTCCCCGGCGCTTCCTGCGCGAGCCGCGCTATGCCGCCGCCCGCGCCGGGCTTGCCCGCCAGTGCGGCGAGATCCTCGCGCGACTGCATGCGATCCCGCGGGCGGAACTGCCACCGCTGCGCCTGGCGCCGGCCGCGGTCGAGCTCGAGCTCTATGTAGAGCGCCATCGCTCCTACGGCTGGCCCAAGCCGGTGCTCGAGCTCGCGATCCGCTGGCTGCGCGAGCGGGCGCCCGCCGGAGACATCGCGCCGGTGCTGGTGCACGGCGACTTCCGCAGCGGCAACCTGATGATCGATGAACGGGGCGTGGCCGCGGTGCTCGACTGGGAGCTCGCCCATCTCGGCGATCCGATGGAGGACCTCGGCTGGATCTGCGTCAATTCATGGCGCTTCGGCGAGGACAGCCATCCGGTCGGCGGCTTCGGCAGCCGGGAGGATCTCTTCGCCGGCTACGAGGCGGCCGGCGGCATGCCCGTCGATCCGGAGCGGGTGCGCTACTGGCAGGTGCTCGGGACGCTGAAGTGGGGTGTGATGTGCGCCAGCATGCTCGAAGTGTTCCGCAGCGGCGAGGATCGCAGCGTCGAGCGCGTTGCGATCGCGCGGCGGGCTTCCGAGGCCGCCATCGATCTGCTGCGCCTGATGGCGGGGAGGGACTGATGCAGGATCCACCGTCGGCCGCCGGGCTCGTGCGCGCCGTGGCCGCCTTCCTGCGCGAGGAGGCGATGCCGGCTCTCGAGGGCCGCAATGCCTATCTCGCGCGGGTGTCCGCCAACATCCTCGAGATCGTCGCCCGCGAGCTCGATGCGGCGCCGGCTGCCGATGCCGCCGAGCGCGCCCGCCTGCTGGCGCTGCTCGGCCCGGTCGATGCCGATGGCGCCACGCTCGAGCAGCTCAACGCGGAACTGTGCCGCCGCATCGAGGCGGGCGAGATCGGCGCCGAAACGCTCGGGTTGCTCGCCCACTTGTGGACCACCACGCTGGCTTCAGTCGCCGTCGACCAGCCCGGCTATTCCGGCTACCGGCGCGCGCTCGAGGAAGCGCGGCCCGGCGAGGGCCCGGCCGGCGAAGCATGAATCGCTTACCCAGGAGACATCGATGGATTTCGACCTGCCGCAGGACCTCACCGACTACCTCGCCGAGCTCGATGCGTTCATCGAACGCGAGATCGACCCGCTGCAGGCGGCCGACGACAACCAGCGCTTCTTCGATCATCGGCGCGAATGGGCCCGCACCGATTTCGACCGGGGCGGGCTGCCGCGCGAGGAATGGGAGGCGCTGCTCGCCGAAGCCAAGCGCCGCGCCGACGTCGCCGGCCATCTGCGCTTCGCCCTGCCGCGCGCCTATGGCGGTCGCGACGGCAGCAATCTCTGGATGGCGGTGATCCGGGAGCATCTCGCCACGCGCGGGCTCGGCCTGCACAACGACCTGCAGAACGAGCACTCGATCGTCGCCAACCATCCCTTCGTCCTGATCTTCAGGGACTTCGGCACGCCCGAGCAGCAGGCGGAGTTCATCCCCGGGATGCTCGACCATCGCACCCATCGCGTTTCCTTCGGGCTGACCGAGCCGGCGCACGGCTCGGATGCGACCCACATGGAAACAGTGGCGGTGGCCGAGACGCGCGACGGCGTTCCCGGCTACCGGATCGACGGCGAGAAGATGTGGATCACCGGGATGCATGTCGCGAGCCACTGCGCGGTGTTCGCCCGGACCTCCGGCAAGGCGGGCGACGCCCGGGGGATCAGCTGCCTGCTGGTGCCGCGCGACACGCCGGGGCTGAAGATCGAGGAGTACCTCTGGACCTTCAACATGCCCACCGACCATCCGCGCATCAGCTTCGAGAATGTCTGGGTGCCGGCGCAGGCCCTGCTGGGGCCGCCCGACGACGGCCTCGCGATCGCCCAGCATTTCGTGCACGAGAACCGGATCCGCCAGGCCGCCTCCAGCCTGGGCGCCGCCTGCTACTGCATCGCGCAGAGCATCGAGTACGCCCGCGAGCGCAAGCCCTTCGGCAAGGCACTGGCCACCAACCAGGGCATTCAGTTCCCGCTGGTCGAGCTCGCGACCCAGGCCGAGATGCTGCGGCTATTGATCCGCAAGACCGCCTGGGAGATGGACCGCATGCCCAAGCCCGAGGTCGCCCGCCGGCTTTCGGACAAGGTGTCGATGTGCAACTACTGGGCCAACCGGCTCTGCTGCGAGGCGGCCGACACCGCGATGCAGGTCCATGGCGGCATCGGCTACTCGCGGCACAAGCCCTTCGAGCACATCTACCGGCACCATCGCCGCTACCGGATCACCGAAGGCGCCGAGCAGATCCAGATGCGCAAGGTGGCGGGCCACCTGTTCGGGTTCCTCGGACGCTAGGTTCTCCGGCAGCGGGCCTCAGCGGGTGAGAGCCGGTTCGGGGCCCGGCTGGCGCGCCTCGCGCCGCCAGCGCGCCGGCGAGACGCCGATCTCCCGGGCGAACGCCCGAGTGAAGGCGGCTTCCGATTCATAGCCGACCTCGGCGGCGACCTGCGCGACCGAGCGCTGACTCTCGCGCAGGCGCTGCGCCGCCACCCGCATCCGCCAGGCGCCGAGATAGCTCATCGGCGGGGTACCGATCAGCCCGGTGAAGCGCTCGGCGAAGGCCGAGCGCGACAGCGCCACCGCGCGGGCCAGCTCGCTCGTCGTCCAGGGATGCTCGATCCGGGTGTGCATGAGCATCAGCGCCCGGCCGACGACCGGGTCGCGCAGTCCGCCGAGCCAGCCGCGCTCGCCCTCGGGACGCGCATCGACATAGCTGCGCACCGCTTCGATGAACATCAGCTCGGACAGGCGCGCCAGCGCGGTCGCGGCGCCGGGACGCAGGGCGCCCAGGCTTTCGGCGGCGTAGCGAAACGAGGTGGCGACCCACTGACAGCCCGGCTCGTCGCGCATGGGCAGCACCAGCACCGGCGGCAGGGCGTCGACCAGGGGATGGTGCTGCAGGTCGGAGCCCACGAAGCCGCAGACGATGCGTGTCCGTTCGCCGCCGCCGCCATAGCGGACACGCATGATGCCGCTGTCGGCATCGACCTCGAGATGGTCCTCGGGGGTGACTGGCAGCAGGCCCGGGCCGCTGCCGAGCACATGGTGGTCGTTGCGGGTGAGCAGCACGACGGTGTTCTCGGCAACCTCGATCGGTCCGGAACCGTCGAGCATCAGCTGCATGCGGCCCTCGGCGACGAAATGGAAGGCGACTACCGAGCCCGGGTCGGCCTTGATGAGCTGGCAGTCCTCGGGGGTGACCTGGGAATTGATGCACCAGGGAGCCGAGAACTCGCCATCGAGGAATATGCCGCCGCTGAGCCGGACCACACGGAGCAGGTCGGACAGTGCATCCATTGCTGATCTCCGGAAAGCGCGGCGGATCGAGCATGTTTGCCGGCGGCGCGAGCATGTTCATGCCCTGGCCGCGGCCATAAAGTGCACTCCTTCCTGCGACGCCGGCCTTGCCGCGCGAGGCAGGCGAGATTCGATTATCAACCATTGAACGGACAAGGTGAGAGAAATGAAGGATTCGAGCGGATACGAAACCACCGGTGCCGATGCGGCCGGCCTCGAGCTTCTCGAGCGGGGCATCGGGGAGTTGCGCTGCTATATCGGCGATCCGGTGGCGAGCGCCGAGCAGGCGATCGCCGCGAGCCCCGGCTGCGTCATGGCGCATGTGCTGCATGCCTGGCTGCACCTGCTCGGTACCGAGCCGCAGGGCATCGCGGTTGCCCGGGCGGACCTCGGTCGAATGGCCGGCTTGCCGGCCAACGAGCGCGAACGCGCCCACCTCCACGCGATCGGCCTGCTCGTCGCGGGTCGCTGGCATGCGGCCGCGCGTGCGCTCGAAGACCTGAGCATCGAATTTCCCCGCGATACGGTCGCCCTGCAGGCGGGCCATCAGCTCGACTTCTTCATCGGCGATGCGCGGATGCTGCGTGACCGGATCGCGCGGGCATTGCCCCACTGGAGCGCTTCGATGCCCGGCTGGCACGCCGTGCTCGGCATGCATGCCTTCGGCCTGGAGGAATGCGGCGACTACGCCGCCGCGGAAGCGCAGGGGCGCCGCGCGGTCGAGCTCGAGCCGCGCGACGGCTGGGCGCAGCATGCGGTCGCACACGTCCTCGAGATGCAGGGGCGCAGGCGCGAGGGCATCGCCTGGATGCGGGGCAACGAAGCGGGCTGGGTGCCGGAGAGTTTCTTCGCGGTGCACAACTGGTGGCACCTCGCCGTATTCCACCTCGGGCTCGACGAGGCCGATGCCGCACTCGCCCTGTTCGACGGCCCGATCGGCGGGTCGGGATCCGAAGTGATGCTCGACATGGTCGACGGCTCCGCCCTGCTCTGGCGCTTGCAGCTCGCCGGCGTCGACGTCGGTGATCGCTGGCAGGCGCTGGCCGATCGCTGGGCGCCGCTGGCCGGCGCCGGCAACTACGCCTTCAACGACATGCACGCGATGATGGCCTTCGTCGGGGCGGGGCGCCGAGCCGCCATCGAGGAGGTGCTGGCGGCGCAGACCGAGGCGATGGCGGCGGACGACGACAACGCGATGTTCACTCGCGACGTCGGCGCGGCGGCGACCCGGGCGATCCGCGCCATTGCCGAGGACGATCTGGCCAGGGCCGTCGAGTTGCTGCGCGGCGTGCGCAACCGGGCGCATCGTTTCGGCGGCAGCCACGCCCAGCGCGACCTCATCGACCTGAGCCTGATCGCGGCGGCGAGCCGCGCCGGCCAGGACCGGCTCGCGCAGGCCTTGTGCGCCGAGCGGCTCGCGGCGCGGCCCGAGCCTCACGTCGCCTGGCTGGCGGCGATCGCCGCGGGCCGGCAGGACGAGCGACTCGCTGCCTGAGCAGGTCGCCGGGCGGCCGCCGGTGGTATGCTGATTCTCCGAAGGCGGGCGGGCCGATCGGTTCCGTCCGCCCCGACGAGAAAGCGATGCGCGATCGGCGCGCGCCTGGAGACAAGTGAATGTCCGACTATCTGCATCTGCGGCAGGTCTGCCTCGCCGCTCCTTCCCTCGAACCGGCGGTCGATGCCGTCCAGGGCATCTTCGGCCTCGAGCCCTGCCATCGCGACGGCAACGTCGGGAAGTACGGCCTCGTGAATGCGCTGTTCGCGTTCGGCCCCGCCTTCCTGGAGATCGTGGCGCCGATCGACCCGTCGGCGCCGATACGCAGCACCGCCGCCGGCCGCTTCATCGAGCGTAGCGGCGGGCAGGGCGGCTACATGGCGATCTTCGACTGCAGCGACCCGCGCGAGCGGCGCGCGCGCGCCGAAGCGATGGGCATCCGCATCGCGCATACGCTGGACTATCCGCACTTCTTCGGCTCGCAGCTCCATCCGGTCGACTGCCGCGCCACCATGCTCGAGTTCGACCACACCATCGGCGGCGAGGACCTCGACGGGCCCTATGGTCCGGCCGGCGAGCACTGGCGCGACCACCAGCGGCTCGACCTGGTGTCGGGGATGCCGGCGATCGAGATCCGCAGTCCCGATCCGGCCGATCTCGCCGCTCACTGGGGGCGGATCATGGCGATCGAGCCGCAGACGCGGGACGATGGCGGCTGCGCGCTGCAGTTCGACCTCGGCATGGCGCGCATCATGCCGGCGCCGGCCGGCTCGCCCGAGCGGATGACGACGGTCGACGTGGCCGTCCCCGATCCGGACAAGGTGCTCGCGGCGGCGGCCCGCCACGGCTGCCCGGTCGAGGGCGACGGCTTCTTCCTCGCGGGTGTGACCCTGCGGCCGGTGGCAGGCTGAGAGCCTCTGAACGAGGTGCGCGGCCGTCCCGCTGCGCACCTCGGCAGCGACGGAAGTGGCGCGCGGATCAGACCTCGCCGGCTTCCATCCCGTGCAGCAGGGGAACCAGCTCGTCCGGCACCTCGATCCCGAAACCGAGCAGCGCCGCCGACAGGGCCTTGCCGTAGTTGTCCAGGCAGAGGCTGCGCGAGACGCCGCCGCCGAGCGCGCCGTGGCAGACGAAATTGATCGCGCCCAAGCCCTCGATCGGGTATCGCTCGACCGCGCCGGTGATCGCGCCGCGGTAGAGCTCGCGGACCCGCTCGGCGCTCAGCTGCTCGACCAACAGCGGGTAGAGCTGCGGTTCGTGGGCGATGACCGCGATGTTGGCGGTGTTGCCCTTGTCGCCCGAACGGGCGTGGGCCAGATGCTGGAGACGGACCTTCATGATCAACTCTCCAGGTAGGTGATCGCCGGCTGCACCGCCTCGCGCGGCACCAGCGTTGACCAGACGCCGATCACCTCGCGCACCCGGTCGGCGTGCGGCACCCGCTTGCCGGTGTGGGCGACGCCCGAAACCGCCATGCCGTCGACCTCGCGGCCGACCTTGTTCGCTTCCTCGCGGGTCCGGGTGCGCGCCGCGACGCGCACCGCGACTTCGTAGGGCTCGGGCGCATCGGTCGGGGTCGCGTCGCCATGGATCGCGTTCAGCCCGAGGAAGTCGATGCGCAGGTCCTCGGCCTGCAGGCCGACGATCCGGAAACGCTCCTCGAGGATGCGTTTCGCGAGCCGCGCCCGGCGCAGCGCGCCCGGGCCGGCGTAGAAGAACATGTCCTCGCCGATGAAACCCTCAGCGCAGCCGATCGAGGCTTTCAGCGTCGGGGTGCGCGGCTTGCCGCCGATGCCCGATACCCGTACCCGGTCGGGGCCGACCTGCTCGATGCGGGCGCCGGTGAAATCCACCACCACGTCGGGCGTGATGTAGTTGGCCGGGTCGTGCACCTCGTAGAGCATCTGCTCGATGACCGTGCGCCGGTCGATCGCGCCGCCGGTGCCCGCGAGCTTGCCGATCACCGCGCTGCCGTCGGGCGCCACCTCGGCGATCGGAAAGCCGAGGTTCCAGGGCTCGGGCACATCCTTGAAGCCTGGGTCCGAGAAGTAGCCGCCGGTGACCTGCGCACCGCATTCGAGCAGGTGGCCGATGCCGCTGCCCTGGCCGACCAGCGCGTGGTCGAGCGGATCCCAGCCGAACTCGTGGATCATCGGGGCGACGAAGAGCGAGGGGTCGGCCACGCGCCCGGTGACCACGACCTGCGCGCCGGCGGCGAGCGCCTCGACGATCGGCTCGGCGCCGAGATAGGCCTCGGCCGAAACCAGGGTGTCGGCGAGCGTCGCGGCCGATGCGCCGTTCTCGAGGATCGGGCCGGCGATCTGCAGCACCCGGTCGGTGATCAGGCTGCCGTCGACCGCCGCGATCTTTACCCCGCGATGGCCGAATTCCCGCAGCCAGTGCGCGATGCGCTCGGCCGCGCCCATCGGGTTGATCCAGCCCTGGTTGCTGACGATGCGGGTGCCATGACGCATGCAGCCCGGCAGCACCGCGCGCATGCGGTCGTCGAGCCAGGTGTCGTAACCGGGGAAGGTGGGGTCGCGCCGGGCGCGCACCTGGGCGGCCGAGACCGTGGCCTCGGCCATGGTCTCGAAGCAGAGGTAGTCGAGCTTGCCGTGCTCGGCGCTGGCGGCGGCCGGCTCGATCCGGTCGCCCCACCAGGCGGAGCCGGCGCCGATGCGAATGGTCTTCTTTCTCATTTCATCGCGGTTTCAGCACCGAGTTTCGTGGGACTACGTCTCAAGGTCGATACAGCAAGTTCATGGGCGAGATCAACATATCAGACTGCCTGCGAAGGAGGTGCCATGGTAGTTAACCAATTTGCCAAATTAAACCTAGTAGGTTAATCTTCGTGGAGAAAGGAACGCCGCATTGCAAGCTGGCGATCGTCAAGGCGCTGATCGATGCAGGGCAGGTCCGGGCGACCTTCTCGGCCCTGGCCGGCAGTGCTGCGTTGGGCCTGGATTTCGACGGGATGCTGGACGTGATCATGACCTTGAAGCCCCAGGACTTCCACAAGAGCATGACCACGCATGCCGACCACCGCATTTGGCAGGACGTGTATCGCCCCGATACTGCCGTGGGCGAGGTCTATCTGAAACTCACGGTGATCGACGGTGTACTCATCGTGTCCTTCAAGGAATCATGAACATGCGATGCCCCATCTGCGCTGCGGCCGAGCTGACGCATGACACCCGCGACCTGCCTTATACCTACAAGGGCGAGACGACCGCCATCCCGGCCGTGGCCGGGGATTACTGTCCGGCCTGTGGTGAAAACGTGCTCGATGCCGCCGAATCGGCGCGCGTGAGCGCGGCGATGCTGGCTTTCAATCGTCAGGTGAATGCCAGCATCGTCGATCCCGGCTTCATCGTGAGGGTCCGAAAGAAGCTGGCGCTGGACCAGCGGGAAGCGGCCGAGATCTTCGGGGGCGGAGTCAATGCGTTCTCCCGGTACGAGAACGGCAAGACCAGGCCGCCGCTGGCGCTGGTGAAACTGCTCAAGGTGCTGGATCGCCACCCGGAACTGCTGGACGAGATCCGGGTCGCGTAGCCGTCGGTCTGGCGCAGGCCGGTCTTCATGTGGCCGTCTCGCCGTTCGCCCGCTCGACGAGCGCGTCGACGATCACCGCGCCCCCGCCGGCGGCCCCGACGATCACCGGATTGATGTCGAGCGAGGCGATGCGGCCATCGGCGTCGCGGATCAACCGGCCGACGGCGACGGCGATCTCCGCAAGCGCCGCCATGTCCCAGGCGGGTTCGCCGCGCACGCCGGCATAGAGCGGCGCGATCCGCAGCCGAGCGAGCGCGGCGAGCACTTCGGCGACATCGAAGGGCGGCACCAGCACCACCACGTCGCCGAGCGCCTCGACGTTGCGCCCGCCGTCGCCGACCAGCACCACCGGACCGAAGACCGGGTCGACGCGGGCCCCGACCATGAACTCGTGCAGGCCGCGGCGCATCGCGGCGACGACCACGCCGTCGCGCCTCGCGCCCATCGCGGCGAGCTTGTCCCACTGCTGCGCGAAGGCGGCCTCGGCGCCGGCCGCGTCGGTGATGCCCAGCGCAACCAGGCCATGCTCGGATTTGTGCGGCACATCGACCGAGCAGGCCTTGACCACCACCGGCGCCCCGATCGCGGTGAAGGCGGCGCGGGCCTCGGCCGCATCGCGGCACAGGCGATGGTCGACCACCGGCAGGCCGCGCCCGGCGAGCAGGGCGAGGCTGGCCGCCTCGTCGAGGAAACGTCCGTCGCCGGCGGGCAGATCGACCGGAGCCGGTGCCGGCCATGTGGGGTGCGGCGCGCGCATCAGCGCCGCATGGTCGGCCACCTGGGCGAGCGCGCCCAGGGCGTCGACGCCATGGTCGAACACCGCCACGCCGGCCTCGCGGAACACCCGCGCGATCTCGGGCTGCCAGGCCGCCACCGCGACCGGCTTGCCGGTCTTCGCGGCGAAGGCGGCGGTATCACGTGCGAAGGCCTCCACATCGTAGCCGGCACCCGAGACCGGGATGTCGATGAAGAAGAGGTCGGCGGCCGGATCCTCGGCGAGCACCGGCAGGATGTCGCTGAACAGGCCGCTGTTCGAGAGCAGCGCCGCGGTGATGTCGATCGGATTGGCGGTGCTCGCGAAGCCCGGCAGCTTCGCGGCGACCGCGGCCCGGGTCTGCGGCGCGAGATCGGCCAGTGGCAGTCCGAGCGATTCGGATTCGTCGGCGGCCATCACGCAGCTCGCGCCCGAGTTGCTGATCACGACGAGGCGCCGGCCAGCCGGGCGCCAGCCGTGCAGGTAGGCGTCGGCCGCGCGGGCAAGGGTGTTCTGGTCACGCACGCGGTAGATACCGTGGTGGCGCAGGAACGCATCGACGACCCTGTCCTCGTTGGCGAGCGCGCCGGTATGCGACGAAGCGGCGCGCTGCCCGCTCGCCGAGCGGCCGGCCTTGAGCGCCACGATCGGCAGGTCGCGCTCGCGGGCGACCGCCGCGGCGCGCGCGAGCAGCGCCGGGTCGGCGATCGATTCGAGGTACATCAGCAGCAGCCGGACATCGGGGTCGTGGACCGCCGCCCAGGCGATGTCCGAGACGGTGACGTCGGCCTCGTTGCCGGTGGCGTGGACGTGGCGCACGCCGATGCCGCGGCCGCGCACCAGGCCGTAGATCACCTGGCTCATGCCGCCGCTCTGGCTGGCGATCGCGACCGGGCCGTCCTGCGGCGGGATCTCGGTGAAGAGTGTCGAGAAGTTCGCGATCGCTCCGCTGCCGAAGTTGGCGATCCCCTGGGTGTTCGGCCCGACGATGCGCATGCCGTGGGCGCGCGCGTCGGCCACCATGCGGTCCTGCACCGCCCGGCCCTCGGGGCCGATCTCGCCGAAACCCGAGGCGATCACCACCGCCACCTTGACCCCGGCGCGGGCGCACTCGGCCACCGCGGCGACCGCTGCATCGCCGGCGACGGCCACGATCGCGACCTCCGGCACCCGGGGCAGCTCGGCGAAGGACGGATAGGCCGGCACGCCCTGGATGGCCGGACGCTTCGGGTTGATCGGCAGGATCTCGCCGCGATAGCCGTGGCGCAGCATGTAGTGGATCGGCCGGCCGCCGATCTTGTTCGGATCGTCGGAGGCGCCGATGATCGCGATCGATCCGGGATCGAAGGCGTGCTTGAGCAGGTCGGTGGTCATGGGGTCTCCTCCCCGGTTCAGGTGTCGTCGCTCGCCGGCGCGAAGCGCAGCAACGGGCGGCCGTCGAATTCGAAGAAGCCGGCTGCGACGCGGTCGCCGATCGCGATGCCCGGCGTGGCATGGCCCATCACCCGGCAGCCCTCGTCGAGGGTGACGATAACGATGGTGTAGGGCGCCAGCGCCCGATACGCCTGCGAGGGCGCGCGCATGACCACGGTGCTCGAGTAGACGGTGCCCATGCCGGCGGCGCGGCGCCATTCGAGCGTCGTGGCGCCGCAGCGCGAGCAGGCGTGGCGGGCGAGCGTCTGGGCATGGCCGCAGCCCGTGCAGGCCTGGTAGCGGACCTCGCGCCTGGCGAGGCCCTCGACGAAGGGAGCGGCGGCACTCATGTGTCCTCCCTGGCGAGTAGCAGGCTGACGTGCGAGGACATCACGCCGCCGTCGGCATGCACGAAGGCGCGCCGGCGGCCGGGCAGCTGCCGGTCGCCGGCGCGTCCCGCGAGCTGCCGGAAGGCTTCCACCGCATGCGCCATGCCGCCGGCCACCCCGCAGTGGCCGAAGGAGAGCAGGCCGCCATGGGTGTTGAGCGGCAGCGGACCGTCGAGCGAATAGTCGCCATCGCGCAGCCGCCGGGCCGAGCCGCCGCGCGGCGCGAAGCCGGTCTCCTCGAGGAGGATCGCCAGGGTGATCGTGAACGAATCGTAGATCTCGAGGAGATCGACCGTGTCCGGTCCGCAGCCGGCTTCGGCGAAGGCTCGCCGGGCCGCATCGCGGGCACCGTAGTTGGTGGTGTCCTCGATCGCGCTCAGGTGCTGGTGGCGATGCCCCTGGCCGGCGCCGCGAATCGCCACCGCCGCATCGGGCGCCGGTGTCGCGCTGACCACGAGCGCCATCGCGCCGTCCGAGATCGGGCAGCAGTCGAGCAGCTTCAGGGGGCTCGCGATCGGTTTCGATGCGAGCACGTCCCCGATCGTGATCGGCTCGCGCAGGTGGGCATCGGGATGGCGCATCGCATGGCTGCGCATCAGTACCGCGAACTCCGCGAGGTCGGTCTCGGTGAGGCCGGTCTCATGCATGTAGCGCGCGGCGAGCAGGGCGTAGTAGGCCGGCACCGAGGCGCCGTAGGGCACTTCGAAATCGGCGTCGCCGACCTGCGCCAGGGTCTGGATGGAGCTGTCGCGCGTCTGGCCTGTGGCGCGGTTCTCGCCGGCGACGACCAGCACGTTCTCGCAGCGCCGGCTGCGCACGAGCTCGCGCGCGAGCATCAGCATGGCGCCGCCGGTGGCGCCGCCGAGCTGCATCGCGTGCGCATAGGCGGGGCGGATGCCGGCGCGTTCGCAGAACAGGGTCGAGAGCATCAGGTGCGGCGTGGTCGTGGCGTAGCCGCAGAGCACGCCGTCGATCGCCGAGCGCGGCCGGGCGGCGTCCTCGAGCGCGGCGCCGGCCGCGGCCGCCATCAGGTCGAGCGCGTCCCGGCCTTCGAGGCGCCCGAAGGGCGTGTTGCCGACGCCGGCGATCCAGGCGGGGCGCATCAGCTGCGGGCCTCGCGGAGCATGCCGCCGGCGCTGCTCGAGCAGGCCTGGGCCTCGCGCAGGAGCGCCTCGGCGAGCTCCGTCTCGCGCGAGAGGATCCTCTCGGTGAGCGCCGCGATGCTGATCGCCGCAACCGGGCGCTGGTCGCTGCCGAGGATCGGCACGGCGATGCCGCCCATGCGGTCGACGACGAGGTCGACCATCAGTGCGTAGCCGCGCCGGCGCGAGTCTTCGATGTGGCGCTCGAGCACCTGCCGGTCGATCCCGGGATAGCGCTCGAGCTTCTGCATGATGGCCGGAAACGCGGCTTCGATCTCGGCATCGCGCATCCAGGCGAGCAGGGCGAGGCTGCCGGCGCCGGCGCCGAGCGGACGGCGACTGCCGATCTCGAGATAGTTCGCGCGGATCGGGAAGCTGCCCAGCTCGAGGTCGACGCAGACCGACTCGGCGCCGCGCGGGATCGACAGGATGGTGCTGTCGAGGAAGGCACTGGCGAGCCGGATCAGGGCCGGGCGCAATATCGGCCGGGGATCGAAACGGGCGGCGGCGGCAGCGCCGAGCACGAAGGTCTCGGTGCCGAGGGTGTAGCGCTTGGTCTGCGGGTCGCGCAGGACGAAGCCCTCGCGCACCAGGACGTCGAGCAGCCGCAGGGTGGTCGCCTTGTCCTGGCCGGAGGCGGTGGCGATGTCGGTCAGGCGGGCATTGCGGGCATCGGACATCACGCGCAGGATGCGGCAGGCCTTCTGCACCGAGGAGCTCGGCGCTGCTGCAGGCGGAGCTGCCCGGCGGGCGACGGTGGACTTCACCTCTGCGATGTCTCCGGTTTCATTCGATGAATTTCTTGTGAATTCATCGTAGTCGGCCGGTCGATTCGGCGTCAATCGTGGGGGCATGGATTTTCATCCAACAAAAATTTCAGTCGAACCTCGACGGGTCGGCGAGTCGCTCGAGCGCCATCTCGCGGAGTTTCGCTCGCTGCACCTTGGCGCCGTTGGCGCTGACGGTGACCGGCAGCGTGTCGAGGAACCAGACGCGCGCCGGCACCTTGAAACCGGCCATGCGTTGCCTGGCGGCGGCGATCAGCCCGGCCTCGTCGAGAGTGGCGCCGGTTGCGGGCGCCACGAAGGCGACGCAGCGCAGCTGTCCCTCGATCCCGACCGCGATCACCGCGGCGTCGGCCACACCATCGAGCGCGCCCAGGGCGTCCTCGATCTCGACCGGGTTCACGAGGAAACCGCCGAGCCGGATCGCGTCGCCCCTGCGGGTCAGGTAGACGAAGCTGCCGTCCTCGCGCATCCGGCCGAGGTCTCCGGTGCGAAAGAATCCGTCGGCATCGATCGCGGCACCGGTGGCATCGGGATCGTCGAGGTAGCCGACGAAGTTGCCCGGGGCGCGGATCTCGATCTCGCCGACCGCGCCCGGCGCGGCGAGCCGGCCGGTTTCGACGTCGCGGACCCGGACCTCGGCGTCGGGCGCGGCCGGGTAGCCGCCGCCTTCGGCCCGCTCGTCGGGCGTGTTGTCGGGGCGCTGGATCGAGAACAGCGCCTGCACCTCGCTCGAGCCGTACAGTCCGAGAACGGGAACGCCGGCATCCCAGCTCGCGCGGGCGAACTCGGCGCTGCCGGGCTGGAAGGCGGCGTATCCGAAGATTCGCGCCGCCGGGAAGGGGCGCTCGCCGGGCGCGGCTTCGCGCAGGCGCCGGTACATCTCGTCGCTGCCGTACACATGGGTGAGCGCGTGCTCGCGAAGCAGCGTGACCATGCGCGGCGCATCGATCGCCTCAAGCAACACCGTCGGGGCGCCGCCCGCCATGGCCGCGAGCATCGCGGTCAGGCCGAAGGTGCCGCACAGCGGCAGGGCGCCGAGCAGGCCGGCGCCGGGCGCGTCGAAGCCATGGGCGCGGGCGACGTGCGTCGCATGCACCGCGAGGCTGCGCTGGGTGTGCATCACGAGCTTCGGGCCGCGGGTGGTCCCCGAGGTGGTGTAGAGCACGGTGACGGCGTCGGGATCGCCGGGGTCCGCATCGCCCGCGTCGCCGCCTTCGTCAGCGCATCCGGATGCATCGAATGCGAGCGTCGGCCGGCCGAGCAGGCTTGCCGGCATGTCGGGGCCGGCATCGACGATGGCGATGCGCTCGAGCGCGGGGATCCGGCCCGGTTCGACGCCGGCGAGCACGCCCGGGAAGTCGATGCCGCGGAAGTCGAGCTGCATCACCAGCAGGCGCGCGCCCGAGCGTTCGAGGATGTAGGAGAGCTCGGAGGAGCGGTAGCGGGTGTTGATCGCGACCAGGGTGGCGCCGATGCGCGCCAGCGCGAAGAGGAGGACGGGCCACTCGATCCGGTTGACGAGCCAGACGCCGACCCGGTCGCCGGGTCCGATGCCCCGTTCGCGCAACCAGGCGACGGTCCGGCGCACCTGCCTCTCGAACCCGGCCGGGTCGACGGCGCCTCGGTGGTCGACGAGAAGCGGCCCGGCGTCGGTGCACCGGCGCAGCAGGCAGGGAAGGGACGACAGTGTCTGCGCGATCATCGGCTTGCTCCACGGCCCCGCCGATGGTGGCGGCAGGCATTTCGGCGATCGAAACCCGGCCTCGGGGAGTACCCCGATTGACCGCCGGGAACGTCCATGCGTAGAATCGTACTCCAGCTTCGAGTTTCATTGAACAAAATTCTATTCCTGGACTGAGGCGACCGCAGGGGTTGCGCGTCCGGGCCCCCGAAATCCACACGAGGAGACAGGCATGAAGCTATCCAAGCGCAAGTTCTCGCTGGGCGTCGCCGCGCTGTTCGCCGCCGGCGCGATCGGCAGTGCGCCGGCCCAGGCCCAGGCGCCGCAGGATCCCGAGACCTACAAGATCGGCGCGATCCTCGCCATGAGCGGCCCGGCCAGCTTCTACGGCACCGTGATGAGCGCCGGCATCCGGCAGGCGGTCGACGAGATCAACGCCAAGGGCGGGGTCAACGGCATCAAGCTCGAGGCGGTCATCGAGGACCACAAGTCGGGCAATGCGCAGGAAGCCGTGTCGGCGATGAACCGCCTGATGACGATCCACAAGGCGCGTCTCGTCATGACCTCCTTCACGGCGCCGACCCAGGCGATCGCGCCGATCGCCGACCAGCACCACATCCTGCTGTTGAACGGCGGCGGGGTGTCCAACAGCCTGGTGGGCGTGTCCAAGTACATCTTCCACAACCGCTCGCTCGCCGCCGACCTCGGCGTGGCGGCCGCGGCGCACATGAAATCCACCGGCGCGAAGAAGCTCGCGGCATTGCACTGGAAGAACGATGCCGGCGACAGCGTGGTGAGTGCGGTCAAGGCGTACTGGGAAAAGAACGGCGGCACCATCGTCGCCACCGAGTCGGTGGCCCCGGGCGTGACTAACATGGACACCCAGATCGCCAAGCTGCGGGCCGCCAATCCGGACGTGATCGGCCTGTGGATGTTCACGCCCGAGCCGGGCCTCGCGATCAAGCGGATCCGCGAGTTCGGCATGAAGCAGCCGGTGATCGGCATCGAGTTCAACCCGAACGATGCCCAGATCGCCGGGGCCCATTCCGAGGGCCTGCTGTTCATCAACGACTACTTCGAGCCGGTCGACGGCTGGTCGAAGCAGTTCGCCACCGACTACGAGAAGCGCAACAACACGAAGCCGGACTTCTACGCGGCGAACTACTACGAAGGCGTCTACATGATCGCGGAGCTGCTGCGGCGCGGACGCGAGAAGGGCGGCGACTACATGGATGCGGAGGTCCTCAAGAAGGCCCTGTACGAGAATCCGAAGTTCGACAGCGTCTACGGCGGCCAGATGACGATCCAGGAGAACGGCGTCGCCAAGAAGCGTGTCGGCCTCTTCAAGGTCGAGGGCGGCAAGAACGTGTTCCAGAAGATGGTCGAAGCCGACTGATGGCGAAACATGCCGCGACGGGTGTCGCGGCACCAAAGGAGGCTTCGAAGTGGATCTCCTGGTCCAGCTGCTCGCCAATGGCCTGGTCAACGGCAGCCACTATGCGCTGCTCGCGCTCGGCTTCGGGCTGATCTTCGGCACCACCCGGGTGGTGCATTTCGCCTACGGGCCGGTCTACGCCCTGTCGGCCTACGGGGCTTGGGTCTTCGCGGCGCACCTCGGTGCGCCGCTGTGGCTGGCCGTGCTCGGTGCCATCGTCACCGGCGTCGTTTTCGGCGTGCTGTCCTATCTCGTCGTATACCGGCCGTTCGAGCGCAAGGGCAGCTCGCCCCTGGTGGTGCTGATTGCATCGCTCGGCCTGTTCATCCTGCTCGAGAACGCGATCGGCGTGGTCTTCGGCACCGATACCAAGGTGGTGCCGAACCCGCCGGCCGGCATCCTGATCCTCGGGCCGCTGGTCCTCACCGGCTCGCAGATGCTGCAGGTCGCCGCCTTCGTCGTCGTCTCGGTCGCGCTCGGCCTCTACCTCACCCGGGCCCGGATGGGCAAGGCGGTGCTCGCGATGACCGACAACGCCGAGATGGCCCGTGTCATCGGGATCGACACCGCCCGCGTCTCGATCATCGCCTTCGCCATCGGCTCGGCGATCGCGGCGATCCCCGCGGCACTGATCCTCTTCAAGGACGGGGCGACGGCCCACATGGGCTTCATGGCGGTCTTCATGGCCTTCGTCGCGGTCGTCGTCGGCGGAGTCGGCTCGCTGCGCGGTGCGGTGCTCGGCGGGCTGGTCCTGGGCGTCGTCGAGAGCACCGGCATGGTCCGCATCCCGACCGAATGGCAGAGCACGGTCGCCTTCGTCGTGCTGTTCGTGGTCCTGCTGTTCCGGCCTCGCGGCCTGTTCGGGGGGCGCTGAAGCCATGGACTACCTGCTGCACATCTTCGTGATGGTGTCGATCTACATCATCCTCGCCAGCTCGTTCAACCTCCTGATCGGCTATGCGGGGCTCTTCGCGCTCTCGCATGCGGCCTTCTTCGGCGTCGGCGCCTACGCCACCGCGATCCTCGCCGGCACCTACGGGCTGCCGTTCCCGCTGCCGCTGCTGATCGGCATCCTCGCCACCGCCTCCCTCGGCATGATCATCGCGCTGCCGGCGCTGCGCATCGGCGGCGACTATCTGGTGATCGTCACGCTCGCCCTGCAGGTGATCGTCACCACCGTCCTGATCAACTGGACCAGCCTGACCGGGGGCACCGACGGCATCCGCGGGATTCCGCGGCTCGAGTTCTTCGGCACCGTGCTCAACTCGCCCGGCAAGTTCCTGCCGCTCGCGCTCGTCACCGCCGTGATCTGCTTCGCGATCGCCTGGCGGCTGGGCGCGTCGCCCTTCGGCCGGGCGCTCAAGGCGATGCGCGAGAACGAGGCGGCCGTCCAGGCGGTCGGCAAGAACGTGGTCGCGATGAAGCTGATGGTGTTCGCCATCGCCTCCGCGCTCGCCGCGGTGGCCGGCTGGCTCTACGCCCACTACTTCACCTTCGTGTCGGCCGAGGGCTTCACCGTCGAGCTCACCATCTACATGCTGGCGATGGTGATCATCGGGGGCACCGGCAACCTGTTCGGTTCGCTGGTGGGCGCGATCGTGCTGGTGGCGCTGCCCGAGATGCTGAAGTTCGTCGACATGCCGCCGGACATCGCCGACAAGGCGAGGAACATGCTCTACGGCCTGCTCCTGATCGTGATGCTGCGGCTGCGCCCGCAGGGCCTGCTCCCCGAGTCGGCGTCCGCGAGCTCGCTGCATGCGCCGCCCGAGCGTCCCCCGGTGGCGACGCAGGCCGCCGGCGCCGCGCTCGAGGGCAAGGGCCTGGCGAAGCGCTTCGGCGGCATCGTCGCGGTCAGGGATTTCGACATCTCGATTCCACCGGGGCGGATCACCGGCCTGATCGGGCCCAACGGCGCCGGCAAGACGACGGCGTTCAACCTGCTCACCGGCTTCCTGCAGCCCAACGAGGGCGAGGTCACCTATCGTGACCGCTCGCTGCGGGGCCTCAAGCCGCACCAGATCGTGCGCACGGGCGTAGCCCGTTCCTTCCAGGATCTCAAGCTCTTCACCGGCATGACGGTGCTCGAGAACGTGCTGGTCGCGCTGCCGAACCAGCGCGGTGACAATCTCTGGTACGTCTACTTCATGCCCTGGAAGGTGCGCGCCGAGGAGCGCGAGAACCTCGGGCGGGCGATGTCGATCCTCGAGTTCGTCGGGCTCGGCGAGCGCGCCGGCGATCTCGCTTCGGACCTTTCCTACGCCGAGGAGAAGCTGCTCGTGGTCGCGCGCCTGCTCGCCACCGGAGCGGAGGCGCTGCTCTTCGACGAGCCGCTCTCGGGACTGGCGCCCAATGCGCTGGCGAAGGTGATGCCGGTGTTCCGGCGCCTGGCCGAGTCCGGCCGTACCCTGTGCATCATCGAGCACAACCTCGACGTGATCCGCGAGCTGTGCAGCCAGGTCGTGTTCCTCGACGAGGGGCGCAAGCTCGCCGAGGGAACGCCCGACGAGCTGATGCACGATCCGGAGCTTTCGGAGCGGTACTTCAAATGAGCATCTCGATGAAGGTCAGGGGGCTCGCGGCCGGCTACGGCAGGAAGCGGGTGGTCGAGGGGATCGATCTCGACGTGGCGGCCGGCGACATCGTGCTGCTGCTGGGCCACAACGGCGCCGGCAAGACCACCTTCGCCCGCGCCCTGTTCGGATTGCTCGAGCCGGAGGAAGGCAAGGTCTGGCTGGGCGACAAGGAGATCACGGGCCGCTCGCCGGCGCGCAACGTCGCCGACGGTTTCGCCTTCGTTCCCCAGGGGCACGGCGTGTTCCGCACGCTCACCGTGGCCGACAACCTCGAGCTGGGCGGATTCGTCGAGCACGACCGCAGCCTGCTGGCCGAGCGCCGGGAGCGGGTGTTCGCGATGTTCCCGATCCTCGCCGAGCGCAGCAGCCAGCTCGCCGGTACGATGTCCGGCGGGCAGCAGCAGATGCTCGCGATCGGCATCGCGCTGATGCACGCACCCTCGTTCATGCTGCTCGACGAGCCGTCGATCGGCCTGGCGCCCAACCTCGTCGAGAAGGTGATGCAGAGCGTGGTCGAGATCAACCGGACGCTCGGCACCACCATCCTGATCGTCGAGCAGAACGTGAAGGCGAGCCTGCCGATCGCGCAGCGGGCGGCGGTGTTCAAGACCGGGCAGAAGATCTACGACGGCGACCCCGAGCCGCTCAACGATCACGTCCGGCTGATGGAGTATTTCTGAGCTTGTGAACGAGCCCCCGCTGCGCGGGCGACGGACGCCGCCCGCGGGCCGGTGGCCAGGAGACAGCAGATGGCGAAGAAGAAGGTTCTCGTGGCCGGTGCATCCGGCCTCGTCGGGTTCGCCGCGATCCGTCATTTCCTCACGCTGCCCGACTGGGACGTGGTCGGCGTCTCGCGTCGTCGGCCCCCGGGGCTCGACGACGCCGATCTCGTCTCGGTGGACCTGACCGACCGCGCGGCTTGCGCCGAGGTCTTCGGCAGGATGGGCGACGTCACCCATGTCGTCTACGCGGCGCTCTACGAGAAGGACGAGCTGGTCGCGGGCTGGCGCGATCCCGAGCAGATGCGGGTCAACGACGCGATGCTGCGCAACCTGCTCGATCCGCTGCTGGCGGCGGCCGGCGGGCTGAAGCACGTCACCCTCCTGCAGGGGACGAAAGCCTACGGGGTGCATATCGAGGCGGTGCCGGCGCCGGCGCGCGAGCGCTGGCCGCGCCATCCGCACGACAACTTCTACTGGCTGCAGGAGGACTACCTGCGCGAACGCCAGGCGGGCGCCGACTGGCATTTCACGATCCTGCGCCCGCAGGTGATCTTCGGCGAGTCGATCGGCAGCGCGATGAACCCGATCCCGGCGATCGGCGTGTATGCGGCGATCCTCAAGGACGAGGGCAGGCCGCTGTCCTATCCGGGCGGTGCGCGGCGCATCGTGCAGGCGGTCGATGCCGACCTGCTGGCGCGCGCCTGCGCCTGGGCGGCGGTGGCGCCCGAGTGCCGCAACGAGACCTTCAACATCAACAACGGCGAAGCCTTCGAATGGGCGACGGTGTGGCCGGCGATCGCCGATGCTTTCGGCATGGCGGTTGGCGAGCCGAAGCCGATGTCGCTGGCCGTGGAGATGCCGAAGCGCCAGGAGCAGTGGAGCCGGATCCACAAGCGCTACGGGCTGAAGTCGCCCGAGTCGCTGCGCGATTTCGTGGGCCTGTCGTTCCAGTACGCCGACCGCAATTTCGCCTATGGCGATGAGCTCGCGGCGCTGCCGACGATGGTGAGCACCATCAAGGCGCGCCAGTGCGGTTTCCAGGACTGCGTCGATACCGAGGAGATGTTCGTGCGGCTGATCCGGCGCTTCCAGGAACGGGAGTGGCTGCCGCCGCGCTGATCGGCACCGCCGCCTTCGATGAGGCGGCGGTGCTTCGCGGTCAGCCTTCGGTGCCGGTGGCGGCCGCCTGCTCGGCGGCCACGGGCCGCAGGCCAAGACGGCGGGCGGCGCCGACCACCGCGAGGATCGATGCGGTGACGGTGTTGGCGTCGCGGCCCGCGCCGAAGCGGGTGCCGGCCACGCCCGGTGCAGCCGCCTCGACGATCGCCATCGCCTGAGCGTCGGAGCCCGCGCCGATGCTGTGCTCGACGTAGTCGTCGATGCGCAGCCCCATGCCGAGCGCGTTCACCGCGGCGTCGATCGGGCCGTTGCCCTGGCCCTGCAGCCGGTGGACGACGCCGTCGACCTCGATGAGCAGCTCGATGCCCTGGGCCCCGTTCGGCGCGTCGAAGAGGCGGTGGCGCACGTGGCGCATGCCGCCGTCGTGGGCCTCGGGCACGAGATAGGTGCGCTCGAACATGGTCCAGAGCTCCCGGCTGCTCACCTCGGCCTCGCTGGCATCGGTATGCGCCTGCACGACCGCGCTGAACTCCACTTGCATGCGCCGGGGCATGGTCACGCCGTGGTCCCGCTCGAGCAGGAAGGCGATGCCGCCCTTGCCCGACTGGCTGTTGACCCGCACGATGCTGTCGTAGGTCCGCCCGATGTCCTGCGGATCGATGGGCAGGTACGGGACTTCCCAGATGCCGTCGGCGGCCTGCGCCGCGAATCCCTTCTTGATCGCGTCCTGGTGCGATCCCGAGAACGCGGTGAAGACGAGGTCGCCGACATAGGGATGCCGCGGGTGGATCGGCATGGCGGTGCAGGCCTCGGCGACGCGGGCGACCGCGCCGATGTCGGAGAAATCCAGCCCCGGGTGCACGCCCTGGGTGTAGAGGTTGAGCGCGAGGGTGACGATGTCGACGTTGCCGCTGCGCTCGCCGTTGCCGAAGAGGCAACCCTCGACGCGCTGCGCGCCGGCCATCACGGCGAGCTCGGCGCTGGCCACCCCGGTGCCCCGGTCATTGTGCGGGTGGACCGAGAGCACGACGTGCTCGCGCCGCTCGAGATGACGGTGCATCCACTCGATCTGGTCGGCGAACACGTTCGGCGTCGCGACCTCGACCGTGGTGGGCAGGTTGATGATCACCGGCCGTCCCGGGCCGGCATCCCAGGTGCGGATCGCGGTATTGGAGGCTTCGAGCGCGACCTCGAGCTCGGTCATGCAGAAGACCTCGGGAGAGTACTGCAGGACCCATTCGGTCTGCGGATGCTGGTCGGTGAGCTTGCGGATCAGGGCGACCTGCTCGCGCACGAGGTCCATGACCTGCGGCACCGTCATGTCGAAGACGACCCGCCGCCAGACCGGCGCGGTTGCATTGTAGAGATGGATGATCGCGCGGCGCGCGCCCGCGACCGAGAGCACCGTCTGCTCGATGAGCTCGGGGCGGGCCTGGGTGATCACCATGGGGGTGACGTCGTCGGGGATGTGGCCGTTGTCGACGAGGCCCCGGATGAAGTCGAAGTCCGTCTGCGAGGCCGACGGGAAGCCTACCTCGATCTCCTTGAAGCCGATGCGCACGAGCTCGTCGAACAGGCGCTGCTTGCGGGCCGAGTTCATCGGCTCGAACAGCGCCTGGTTGCCGTCGCGCAGGTCGGTCGACAGCCAGACCGGCGGCTTGGTGATGGTGCGCGACGGCCACTGGCGGTCGGGAAGATCGATCGTCGGGAACGGTCGATAGCGGGTAGCGGGATTTGCAAGCATCTTGGCCAACTCGATTCGGTGCGTGGGGCGCGTTCCGGTGAAACGCGCCGGGGGGACCTTGTGTGTGCGCACGGACTTCCCTGCAGCGCTCCTCGCGGGAGGCTGTGGCTCAGGCCGGGGTCAGGGGAAGTTCAGTGAATCGTGATGGCGATGCACGGGCGCGCGGACCGACCCCGGCCGAGCGCTAGGCCCGGACGTAGAAGAAGCAGGGGTAGTCGGCGAATGTGCATAGGCGGGACCATACGTGGCACTGTCGGGCCTGTCAACCGGCCGCCGGTCGGCGAGTCGCCCCGGGCGGGCCGGTGCGGCGCTGGTCCGGTCGACCACTGCGGCCGGGAAAGCTCGCCGGCGGGCACCGATCTTGCGCCTTGGCCGGGCCGTGTGCGTGCCTCGCACGCATGATGCGAGAATCGGCGACGGAGGCACCCGATGTCCGATGGTGATGGTCTGCGCAGGATAGTTCTCGGCCCTCCGCTGCGGATCATCGCAGCGGTGGCGGCGGCCTGGCTGCTGTTCGCCTGGTTCGCGGTGGGCCCCATACTCAAGTGGGCGGCGCCGAAGTTCATCGCCGCCAACGGCGAGCGGGTGCTGACGATCGAACGGGCGCATTTCAATCCTTTCCGCCTCGCGCTCGAGGTCGAGGGCGCCCGGCTCGCCGAGCCGGACGGCGCGCCGCTGCTGGCCTTCGAGCGCTTCCTCGCCGACTTCGAGCTCGCCAGCATCGTGCGGCGCGCCTGGACCTTCCGGGAGATCGTCCTCGACGCACCCTCGACCCTGGTCGCCCTGCGGGCCGACGGCTCGCTGAACTGGCTCGATTTCATCGCCGGCTTCGCCAGCGACGAGCCGGCGCCCGAGACCGCCGACTCCGGGCCGCCGCGGTTGCTCGTCGACCGCCTCGCGGTGACGCGCGGCACCGTGGATTTCTCCGATCGCAAGTTCGCCGACGAGTTCGAGACCCGGATCGAGCCGATCGACTTCGAGGTCCGGGAACTCTCGACCCTGCCCGACGAGACCGGCGAGCACCGGCTGCAGTTGCGCACCGAGATCGGCGCCGAGCTGAAATGGCAGGGCACCCTGGGCCTCAATCCCGTGGTCGCGACCGGCGAGGTGGCGCTCTCGGACCTGGTGTTCGAGCGGATCTGGCCGTATCTCGAGCCGCGTCTCGCGATGGCGCCGCCCAAGGGGAACGGCGAGATCCGCTTCGCCTATCGCCTGGGCTACGAGGCGGGCGACATGTCTATGGTCCTCGACGGCATCGCCGCCACGATCCGGGAGCTGGGCATCGCCGGCACCGAGGCGGCCGAACCGGGAATCCGGATCGACACGATCGCCCTGGCGGGCGGGCGGTTCGATATGCAGGCACGCAGGGCGAGCGTCGATTCGCTCGACGTCACCGGCGGTCGCATCGCGGCGCGACGCGGAGCCGACGGCGCGATCGACATCGCGTCCTGGTTCGCGTCGCCCGACGAGGCGCCTGCCGACACCGGCACCGACACGACGACCGATGCTTCCGGGACGCAGGCCGAAGGGCCCGCTGCCGCGCCGGTCGCCGGAGCCGATGACGAAACCTGGCGCTTCGAGATCGGTCGGGTCGGCATCGACGGCATCGCGTTGCGCTATCTCGACGAGGGGTTCGCCCGGCCGCTGACCGCCGAGGCGGGCAAGCTGCGGGTCGGCTTCAAGGCCAGCGGCGCGGCGGGCGCAGGTGGCCCGCAGCTGCAGATCGAGGAACTCGGCATCGCGCTCTCGGAAATCTCGCTTGCCGCCGACGGCATCGAGGATCCGGTGCTGGGCCTGGCCGGGCTCACCCTCGAGTCGGGCCGGCTCGACCTCGGAGAGCGCAGCATGTCGGCCGGCCTGATCCGGCTGGAGAGTCCGAAGCTCGTCGCCGCGCGTGGCGCCGACGGGACGATCGCGGTGCTCGACGCCTTCGCGCCGGCGGACGGAGCGGTTGCGGCTTCCGATGCGAAGAGGGCTGAAGCGAAGGACGAGGCGAAGCGCGGCGAATCGGCGGGCGCGGACAGCGATGGTGGCGCATGGGCATACCGGCTCGGCGAGATCCGGCTCGAGGGCGGCGAGGTGATGCTGAGCGATGCGTCGGTCAAGCCGGCCGCCGCGCTCGGCCTGACCGACATCCATGTGAAGCTCAGGGACCTCAGCGAGGACCTCGCCGCGCAATGGCCGCTCGAGGCGAGCTTCGCGGTCCGCGAAGGAGGGAAGCTCGACGCGAGCGGAACCCTCATCGCCGGTGCGCCCTCGGGCGACCTGAAGCTGCGGCTTTCCGGCCTGGGCCTGGCGGTCGCCCAGCCCTACCTGAGCCAGTTCGCCCGGCTGCGCATCGTGGGCGGCAGCCTCGCGAGCGCGGGCCGGCTGCGTTTCGGCGGCGAGGGTCTGCGCTACGACGGCAGCGCGGATATCCGCGGCCTCGACCTCCACGAGCTCGAGACGAAGGAAACCCTGCTCGGCTGGAAATCCCTGTCCACGAAGGCGCTCTCGGTCCGCGAGGACCGGGTCGGGATCGGCGAGCTGGTGCTCGATGGCCTGCGCTCGAAGCTGGTCATCTTCGAGGACCGCAGCGTCAACGTCGCCAAGGTCTTCGGCCCGGCCGGGACGCAAGGGCAGGCGGCGCCCGCCGCCACGCGGGAATCGGCGCAGGCGAAGGCATCCGGCCCGGCCGGCGCTCCGGCGTTCAAGGTCGGCATCGAGCGCCTGCGGCTGGTCGACGGCGACGTGGATTTCGCCGACCTGTCGCTGGCGCTGCCTTTCGGTACCCGGGTCCATGAGCTGAAGGGCGAGCTCGCCGGACTGTCGAATGATCCGGGCAGCGCTGCGACGATCGCTCTCGACGGCAAGGTCGACGAGTTCGGTTCGGCGAAGGTCGGCGGCGAGATCAACCTCTTCGCGCCGGCCGAGCATACCGACGCGAAGGTCGAGTTCCGCAACGTCGAGATGACCAATCTCACGCCGTATTCGGCGACGTTCGCGGGCCGGCACATCGCATCGGGCAAGCTGTCGCTCGATCTCCAGTACCGGATCGAGCAGCAGCAGCTGCAGGGCGACAACCGGATCGTGATGGAGCAGCTCACCCTCGGCGAGAAGGTCGACGCGGAGGGCGCGCCGGACCTGCCGCTCGATCTCGCCGTGGCGATCCTCAAGGACAGCCAGGGTCGAATCGATCTCGGCCTGCCGGTGGCGGGATCGCTCGAGGATCCGCAGTTCAGCTTCGGCGGCCTGATCGGCAAGGCACTGCTCGGGCTCGTCACCCGCATCGTGACGGCGCCGTTCCGGGCGCTGGGGGCGCTGTTCGGCGGCGGCGAGGGCGTCGACATGTCGCAGATCGCCTTCGACGCCGGCGGCGCCGAGCTGCCCGGGCGCGAGCGAGAGAAGCTCGCGAAGCTCGCCGAGGGCTTGAGCAAGCGACCCGGCCTCGCGCTCGAGATCGAGCCGGGAGTCAATCGTGATGCCGATGGCAGGGCATTGCGCGATCTCCAGTTGCGGCGCGAGATCGCGAGCCGGCTCGGGCGCAGCATCAAGCCCGGCGAGGATCCCGGGCCGCTCGCGCTCACCGACGGCGCCACCCGCTCGACGCTCGAATCCCTGTTCGTCGAACGCTTCAACGCCCATGAGCTGCGGCAACTGCGCGGGGCGGCGCCCCGGCAGGACGGCGCCGGCCCGGATCAGGCAGGCGAGGGGAGCGATGCCGCTGCCGGGAATGCGGAGGCGGCCCCGACACCGAAGCCATCCGGTGAGAACGACGTCCACCGGCGGATCGTCGACCGCCTGCGCGATGCCGAAACCCTCGACGAGGCCGCGCTGGCCGCGCTCGGCAAGCAGCGCGGCGAAGCGATCCGGGCCGAGCTCGAAGCCAAAGGGCTGGCGGCCGGACGGATGTCGGTCGCGGAGCCCGCCGAGCGTGAAGCGAAGGATGGTGCTGTCCTCATCGGGCTCGGACTCGACGCGAGGG
The DNA here is from genome assembly GCA_023954135.1 of Burkholderiaceae bacterium. Lineage (GTDB taxonomy): Bacteria > Pseudomonadota > Gammaproteobacteria > Burkholderiales > Burkholderiaceae_E > JAMLIN01. Next base: position 72,720 of record JAMLIN010000011.1, read on the forward strand.
GAGCGGCTGAGGCCGCGCCGGCCGGCGAGCAACCGGCGACCGGGGTGCCCGCAGCGGCGGGTACCTGACCAGCGACCGCGGCGATGCCGGGATGATCCCCGCCTTGCGTCCCGCGCATGCGAGGCGGCGTGAGATCTCATGCCGCGCCGTGCGGTGGCTGTTCAGAATGGGCTTCTCCAACGGAGGCCCATCATGCAATACCGCTTCGAGACGAAAGAGGAATGTGTGCGTCTGCGGCTGCGCCAGGGTGCGATCGTCCGATGCGCCGGCGGCAGGCTCTGGATCACCTTCGAAGCGCGCGGCTCGGCCGTTGCCAGCCCGGACCTGCAGCTCGCGACCGGCCAGTGTCTGCGGATCGAGATCGATGCGGACTACTTCGTCGCCAGCCTGGATGTCGGGGTGAGCAGCCGCTGCATCGTCGACCTTTCCCGCGAGCGCGCGGGATGGTTTCAGCTCGCGCTGCGCCGGCTCTGCGCGCCGGCTTCCTTCCTGATCCAGGACGCGACTTCGGCCACTTCCCTGCGCGGCTGTTCCTCGGCCTGAAGCAGCCAGTACCGGTTCGGGCTCGGCACGGCGAACGGCGACGGCACCCGCTGCAGCTGGCCCTGGTCGAGCAGCGGCCAGAGGAGCTCCAGCCGACCGAGGGCGAGGCCCTGGCCGGCGAGCGCCGCATGGATCACCTGGTCGTACTGATTGAAGCGCAGGATGCCGCGGCGGCTGGCGAGCCGCCAGTCTTCCTCGCCCAGCCAGGACCGCCACTGCAGCCAGGGCCGGGGGTCGTCGAACTCTAGAAGCGGCAGCCGGTCGAGGGTTTCGCGCGCCTGCGCCAGATCGGCGCGCAGCGAGGGGTGCGCGATGGGTTCGATCGTTTCGCCGAACAGCGGGATCGCCGCGGGCGGCACCATCGCGTCCCGGCAATAGCGGATCGCGAGGTCGATGCCATCGCCGGGGAGCTCGACGATCCGGTTGTCCGCCGACAGCCGCACATCGATTCCCGGATGCAGCGACTTGAGCCTGCCGAGGCGTGGGAGGAGCCACAGTCCCGTGACGCCGATGCTGGCCGATACGGTGACGGGCCGGGGATTGCCGGCGCTGCCGATCTCGGCGGCGACATCCTGCAACTGGCGCATCGCCGGGTCGGCGACGCGAAACAGGCGCTCCCCTTCCGGCGTGAAGGCGACGCCGCGATGCCGACGAATCAGCAGGGCGACGCCGAGCCGTTCCTCGAGCGCGCGTATCTGCCGGCTGACCGCCGACTGGCTGAGGCAGAGCTCGTCGGCGGCAAGCGTGATGCTCATGCGGCGACCGACGGCGACGAATCCCCGCAGCAGGTCCAGCGAGGGTAGCCGGGTCAGTGGGCTCGGGCGATACATGGTCGGGGTCCACGAGGTGGGTGGCGTTCCATTGCGCCAGCGGCCGGCCCGGGGCGCAAGCGAATTCGATGCATCGGAGACATGCGCGAGATGCATGCCGGCATGGCGCAATCCTCGCTTGAACCGGGAACGACGTGAAGGTGTAATCTCGTCGCCAGCACCTTTCCGGGGCGCGGCGTCCGCCCCGATCGATCCACCGCCAGCGAGGGCCGACCATGACCGCAAGCAATCCCGACCAGGCCGAACGCGCCGCGGCTTTCGTCGCCCTGCACGAGGCGCCGCGGGGATTCGTGATTCCCAATCCCTGGGACGCCGGCTCGGCGCGGCTGCTGCAGGCGCTGGGCTTTCGCGCGCTGGCGAGCACCAGCGCCGGATTCGCCTTCTCTCTCGCCCGGCCCGACTACGGAATCAGCCGCGAGGCGCTGATGGCGCACCTCGCCGAGCTCGCCGCGGCCACGCCCCTGCCGGTCAATGCCGATCTCGAGAACGGCTTCGGCGATGCGCCCGAGGAATGCGCGAAGACCATCGAGCTCGCCGCGGCGGCCGGCGTCGTCGGCGGCTCGATCGAGGATTCGACAGGTCGGCGCGACGAGCCGATATACCCGCCAGGGCTTGCCGTCGAGCGCATCCGGGCCGCGGCCGAGGCAGCGCGTTCGCGCCCGGTCCGCTTCCTGCTGACTGCCCGCTGCGAGAACTTCCTCGTCGGTCGGCCCGACCTCGCCGACACGATCGCCCGCCTGCAGGCCTACCAGGAGGCCGGCGCCGACGTGCTCTACGCACCGTCGCTGGCGAGCCGTGAGGACATCGCCACGGTGCTGCGCGAGGTCGACCGGCCGCTGAACGTCCTGTTCGGTGTCCCGGGGATGAGCCTCGGCATCGAGGACCTGCTCGCGCTCGGTGTCCAGCGCATCAGTACCGGCGGCACCCTTGCGCGGGCCGCGATAGGCGGTATGCTGCGCGCCGCGATCGCCTTGCGCGACGAAGGCCGCGTCGACTATGCGGCCGATGCGACGCCTGGCGCCGTCCTCAACAAGCTGTTCTCCGATCCGAAAGAAGCCCTCTGAAAGCGGTTTCCTGCCGGATCGAAGAGAGGGGAGCTCGACATGCTCGCGGCACAGGCACGGGACATGGCTTCATACAATCGCTGGATGAACCAGCGCCTGTACGAAGCCTGCGCGCGACTCGCGGACGGCGATCGGAAGAAGGACTGCGGCGCCTTCTTCCGGTCCGTCCATGGAACCCTGAACCATCTGCTGCTGGGCGACAAGATCTGGCTGGGTCGCTTCCTCGGGAATCCGGTCCGGGTACGCAGCCTGGACGAGGAACTGCATGCCGGGTTCGATGCACTGCGCAGCGATCGTATCGATACCGATGACGCCATCGTGCGATGGGCGAGCTCGCTCACGGATTCCGCGCTGATGGGAACGCTCCGGTACACGAGCGTCGTCAGCCCGGCTCCGCGGAAGTACGAGATGTGGCTGGCCGTCGCGCACTTCTTCAATCACCAGACGCACCATCGCGGGCAGGTCACGACATTGCTCAGCCAGTTCGGGCAGGATATCGGCGTTACCGATCTGATCTGGCTTCCCGAGGTGGTGGAACGCAATGCAAGCTGACAAGTGGATCGATTCCGCGCGCATCGCCTTGCGCGGCGAAGGCCTGGCGGGCCGCGCGGCCCGGCCGGAGCAGGGCGCCGCTCTCGACCGGCCGTTCTCCGACCCGAAAGAAGCCCTCTGAATGCTCGCCGTCACGGAAGGGGTCTCGCTCGGGCTGGTCGCGTTCGTATTCCTGCTCGCCGGACTCGTCAAGGGCGTGGTCGGGCTCGGCCTGCCGACGGTGGCGATTGCGGTGCTCGCCCAGCTGATGCCGCCGGCGGCCGCCGCCGGCCTGCTCATCGTCCCATCGCTGCTCACCAATGTCTGGCAGGCCCGGCCCTTCGGGAAGCTCGGCCGCCTGCTGCGGCGGATCGGGCCGATGCAGCTCGGGGTCTTGGTCGGCACGCTCGCCACCGCATGGGCGCTCGGCGCGCCGGCCGGTAACTGGGCGAGGGTCGGGCTCGGCGTGGCGCTGCTCCTGTATGCGGGATGGGGCCTGGTGGGGGCCCGCTTCGTGATCGGGCCGGATACCGAGCGCTGGCTCGGCCCGGTGACGGGCCTGCTCACGGGCGCGATCACCGCCGCGACCGGTGTATTCGTGATGCCCGCGGTTCCCTATCTGCAGTCGCTCGGCCTGCAGCGCCCCGATCTCGTGCAGGCGATGGGCGTGTCGTTCACCGTCTCGACAGTGGCGCTCGGCATCGGCCTCGGCTGGAACGGGGCGTTCCCGCCCGCGGTGCTCGGGGCTTCGACCCTGATGCTGGCGCCGGCGATCGCGGGCATGTGGCTCGGCCAGAAGCTCGGCGAGCGCATGTCGCCCGAGATGTTCCGCAAGGTGCTGCTCTGGAGCCTCGTCGTGCTAGGCGGCCAGATGGTGCTGCGCGGGCTCTGAAGCCTCAGGAGCAGAAGCTCAGCAAGACGAGCACCGCGGCTTCGAGATCCGGATCGGACCAGGCGACGGTGACCAGGGCCGCGACGAGGCCGAGCCCGACCAGGGGCAGGAGCAGCCCGAACGGCCCGTGCGCGGCCGGGCTTCTCACGCGCGGGCTCCGAGTGGCGCTCGGCGGCCGATCTCGCGGTCGTCGATCGGCCAGTGCAGCGCGGCCGCGGCCACTCCGAGCGCAACCGCGATGAGCCAGACCGGGTCGTAGCTGCCGCCCGCCTCGTAGACGAGGGCGCCCAGCCAGACGCCGAGGAAGGAGCCGACCTGGTGGCCCAGGAACACGAAGCCGAACAGGGTGGCGACGTAGCGGACCCCGAAGACCTGCGAGACCAGCCCGTTGGTGAGCGGAGCGGTACCGAGCCAGCCCAGGCCCATGACCGCGGCGAACAGGTACAGGCCCGTGCTCGAGGCGGGCAGGCTCGCGAAGAGCGCGATCGCCAGCGCCCGGCCGAGGTAGATGCCGGCGAGCAGCCTCTTGCGCCGGTAGCGGCCACCGAGCACGCCGCAGCCGTAGGTGCCCAGCACGTTGGCGAGCGCGATGATCGCGAGCGCGACGACGCCGTCGGAGGGGGAAAGGCCTCGATCGAGCAGGAAGGCCGGCAGGTGGGTCGCGATGAAGGCGAGCTGGAAGCCGCAGGCGACGAAGCCGAGGTTGAGCAGCCAGAAACCGCGATGGCGGAACGCTTCGCCGAGCGCGTCCGCGAGCCCCGCCGCGCCGTCCGCAAGCGCGGCTGCCGCCTGGTCCTCGACCGTGGGTCGGTCGGCCAGCGGCCAGGCGAGCGGCAGCAGCATCGCAGTCACGATCGCCAGGCCGACGAGCGCGCCGGCCCAGCCCAGGCCGTCGATCAGGCCTTGCGCGGCCGGCACCATGGCGAACTGGCCGAGGCCTCCGATCGCGCCGGCCAGGCCGAGCGCCCAGCCGCGGCGCTCGGCGACGACCAGGCGGCTGAGCGCGCCGTAGATCACGCCGAACGTGGTGCCCGACAATCCGATGCCGATGCACACGCCGGCGCTCCACAGGAAGGCGACAGGTGTCGCGACTTGCGCCATCAGCACGAGGCCGAGCACGTCGAAGAACAGTCCGCCGACGATCACCTTTGCCGAGCCGAAGCGGTCGGCGAGCATGCCGGCGAAGGGCTGGGCGAGCCCCCATACCAGGTTCTGCATCGCCATCGCGAAGCCGAAGGTCTCGCGCGACCAGCCGTGTTCGAGACTCACGGGCAACAGGAACAGGCCCTGCACGTGGCGCACGCCGAGGGCGACGCCCATCACGATGCCGCCGGCGAGCACGATGGCCCAGGCATTGCGATGCCAGGGCGCGGCAGGGCCTGCCGCGCCCGTCGATTCGGCAACGGTCATTCGCCGGTCTCCCGCGCGGTCCGCCGCCCCGGCCCGGCGGCATGCTCGAGCGCGTCCTCGAGCCGGTCGTTGCCCCAGAACATCTCGTCGCCCGCGAAGAAGGTCGGCGCGCCGAACAGGCCGCGTCGGCGCGCCTCCTCGGTCTGCGTGCGCAATGCGAGCTTGTTCGTGTCGGAGAGCGCCCGCGCGAGGATCGGTCCGGGCGGCAGGCCGAGCCGGCCGAGCGCATCGCCGACCGCATCGGCCGAGTCGATGTCGAGGTCGCGGGCGAAGTTCATCCGCATCACCTCCCGGCAGAAGTCCCCGATCCATGGCTCGTCGGCGCCGGCGAGGGCGACGCGCAGCGGGGTGAGCGAGGCGCGCGGAAAGACGCTCGGGCGCACCAGCTCGAGCCCGTACTTGCGGCACTGGCGCTCGATGTCGCGCCAGGCGTATTCGCCCTTGGCCTTCTGGTCGATGAAAGGGGAGGACTGCCAGCCGATGGCGCGAAAGACGGGGCCGAGGAGAACCGGCTTCCAGCGCACCGCCACGCCACGGGCCGCGGCTACGTCCTCCACCCGCATCACGGCGAGATAGCTGTAGTGGCTCGCGAAGTCGAACCAGATCTCGATCGATGCGGTGTCTTGCGGCGTGTCGTTCATGACGATGGTTCCCTCTCGCCTTGCAGTGAGGCGCATCCGGCGCGCCGGACGGCCGAAGCGGGCCGTCGACGAGTCCTCATTGGATTCGCGGAATCCGCGCCGTTCAAACGATATCCGTGCGCGCCTGCGATGCGTGTCGGGAATGCGAGAGGCCGGGACGGGCTGGGTCAGCCTTGCGCCTGCTGTCCGGCCGAAGTCGGCATGGGGCCGGCGAGCGCCATCGCCCCGGCGCCCGCCAGGGCAAGCGCGCCGGCGACGACGAAGGCGCCGACATAGTCCTGCCGGGCCGACTGGAGCACGCCCATGATGCTGGGCCCGAACAGCACGCCGAAGGTGCTGATCACCCGCGACAGGCCATAGATCCGCGCATAGGCGGCGGTGCCGAAGGCTTCGGTGATCAGCAGCGACTGGACGGTGATGAAGTTGCCGATCGTGGCGCCGAAGAACACGATCGAGACGAACAGGGCGGCATCGCCTTGCGCCATGCCGATGCCGGCGAGCGCGATCGCCTGGGTCACGAGCAGCAGGATCACGAAGGCGTGGTTGGACATGCGCGCAAGCAGCCAGATCGCCACGAAGCGGGCGGCCACGCTGGCGCCCGCCATCAGGGCGATCGCCGTGCCGGCGCGCGCCGCATCGGGCTCGCGCAGCATCATCAGGTTGAACAGGTGGGTCTGGCCGCCGACGGTGGCGGCCATCCCGAGCAGGAAGGCGGCGCATGCCGCCCAGTAGTAGCGGCTGCGCAATGCGGCGCGGAACACCGCGTCGCCATCGTCCGGCGCGGCCGGTTTCGGCACGCCGGTGCCGCCGACCGGCGCGAGGCCGAGATCGGCCGGCCAGGAACGCAGGACCAGCCAGGTCAGCGGAAGGATGCCGAGCGCCATGACGAGAGCCAGCCAGGGGCTGGCGCCGTCGAAGCCGAGCGCCGCGATCAGCATGGCTACCGGGGGCGTCAGCACGATCGCGCCGACGGAGTTGCCGGTCGCGGCGACCGTCATCGCGGTGCTGCGCCCGGTGACGAACCAGCGTGCCACGACGGTGGTGCCGGGCAGGAGGGCGGCGGCGCCGAAGCCGATGCCGAGAACGATATGGAAGGCGAACAGGCGCGCCAGCGTGTCGATCCAGGGAACGGCGAGCAGGGCGGCCGTCATCAGGAACGTGCCGCCGCTGATCACGAGCCGCACGTCATGGCGGTCGACCAGCCGACCGACGGCGAAGGCCACCAGGCCTCCCGCGGCCATGAAGGTGCTCGATGCGAACGAAGCCTCCTCGATGGTGAACCGGCCGCTGTCGACGAAGGCGTGGAGATAGACCGACAGGCAGTAGATGGTCAGCCCGGAGGAGACGGTGAAGATGACGAAGACCGCCGCGACGATGGCCCAGGGGCGGGAGAGAGGCGCGCGCATGGCGGCGAGCATGCCATAGCCTCGCGCAAGGCGTCGGCCGCTGCGGCTATCATGGGCCGGACCCGATCAACGAATGCACAACCGGAGACACGACGATGGGCTCGACGATCCGCTACCAGAACCCTTCCTCGCTCGCGACGCCGAGCGGCTTTTCCCACGTTACCGATGCACCCGGCAAGCGCCTGGTGTTCGTCTCCGGGCAGGTCGCGTACGACCAGCAGGGCCGCATCGTGGGGGTCGGCGACATGGCTGCCCAGACCCGGCAGGTCCTGCGCAACCTCGGGCAGGCGCTCGAGGCTGCCGATTCCGACCTCGCGCACGTCCTGAAGTTCACCTTCTTCGTGCGCGGCATGAACGCCGATGCGATCGCGAAGATCCGCGAGGTCCGCAAGGAGTTTCTCGACGAGAGCCGCCTGCCGGCGAGCACGATGGTCGGCGTCGCGGCTCTTGCGAAGGACGACCTCCTGCTCGAGGTCGAGGCCTACGCGATCAGCCGGGGCGCCGGCTGAGGGAAGGCAGCCGGTCAGGCGCCGCGCCAGACCGGCTTGCGCTTCTCGACGAAGGCCTTCAGGCCTTCCTTGCGGTCTTCCGATTCGAGGGCGATCCTCGCGATCGGCATCTGCTTCTCCCAGCCTTCGGCATCGGTCCAGGAACGGCTCTCGGACATGATCTGCTTGCTGGCGGCCAGCGCCGTGGGGCCGTTGACGAACAGTGATTCGGCCAGCTCGATGGCGGCATCGAGCGCCTGGCCTGGCTCGACGAGCCGGTTGACCAGGCCCCAGCGCTCGAAGAACTCGGCGTTCTTCAGCGCGCCCGACAGCGCCAGCTCCATCGCGATGTGATACGGAATGCGCCGCGGCAGGCGGAACAGGCCGCCGCCGATGGCGACCACGTTGTGCCGGACCTCGGGCAGGCCCATCCGGGCGTTGCGCGCGGCGACGATCAGGTCGCAGGACAGGCAGAGCTCGAGCCCGCCCCCCACGGCGACGCCTTCGACGGCGGCGATCAGCGGCTTGCGTGGCGGCTGGGCGAACACGCCGAAGCCGCCTCGTGGCGGACGTACCCGGAGATCGCCTCGGGCCGCGGCCTTGAGGTCCGCGCCGGCGGAGAAGTCGCCGCCGGCGCCGGTGATGATGCCGGCGAAGATGTCCTGCTCGTCGTCTATCCGGTCCATGGCCGCGTTCATCTCGGCCGCCGTCTGCGAGTCGCAGGCGTTCTTCACTTCGGGACGGTTGAGGGTGACGATCAGCACATGGCCGCGCTTCTCGACCAGCACACGGGGTTGGGTCTGCTCGCTCATGGTGTTTCCTAGAGTGCGAAGGTGAAGCCGCCGTTGACGGGGTAGGTCTGCCCGGTGATCCAGTCGCTCGCGCCCGAGGACAGGAACAGCGCCATGTTGGCGACGTCGTCGGGCTTGCCGAGGCGGCGGATGATGTACTTCTCCATGACCTTCTTGGTGCGCTCGGGATCGGCGGCCATCCGGGCCTCGATCTGCGGGGTGCCCATGGCGGCGATCACGATGCAGTTGGCGTTGATGTGGTAGCGACCCATGCCGCGGGCGACCGAGCGCATGAACCCGGCGGCGCCCGCCTTGGCGGCGGCGTAGATCTCCATGCCGGCGTCGCCGAAGCGGCTGGCGTCGGAGATGATCGTCACCACCTTGCCGTGCTTGCGCTCGATCATGCCCGGCAGTGCTGCCGCGGTGCAGTTGATCACGCCGTCGAGGTTGACGCCGATCCAGGTGCGCCAGACTTCGGGTCCGGTCTCGTAGAAGGGCTTGCGCGCGGCGGCATCGGGTGTCGCACCCGCGTTGCCGGCGTTGTTGACGAGCGCGTCGACCCGGCCATAGCGCTCGCGCGCCTTCGCGAACATCGCCTGCACGCTCTCGTGGCTGGAGACGTCGGCCTGCAGCGCGATCGCGCTGCCGCCGGCCGCCTCGATCTCGTCGGCCACCGCCTGGGCCCGGTCGAGGAAGTAGTCGTTGACCACCACGCCCTCGGCGCCGTGCGCCGCGAAGTGCAACGCGATCTGCCGGCCGACGTTCTGGCCGGCGCCGGTCACCAGGGCGACGCGGTTCTTCATGCTCAGTATCTCGCTCATACCTTTTTCTCCTTGTCCTTCCAGAATGGGGCGCGCAGGTCGCGCTTGAGCAGCTTGCCGACGGTGTTGCGCGGCAGCTCGTTGACGATCCGGATCGTTCGCGGCCGCTTGTAGGACGCGAGCAACTCGGTGCAATGGGCGAGCAGCCCGGCTTCGTCGGCCGTGCTGCCCGGCTTGATCTCGCAGAAGGCCATGACGCTCTCGCCGAATTCCTCGTCCGGGATCCCGATGACCGCCGAATCGACCACGGCCGGATGCTTGTTGAGCACGGCCTCGATCTCGGCGGGGTAGATGTTCACCCCGCCGGAGATGATCATGTCCTTCGCGCGATCGCTGATGAAGAGATAGCCGTCCTCGTCGAGCCGGCCCATGTCGCCGGTGCGGAAGAAGCCCTGCGCATCGCGTACATCCGTTCCCAGCGGGGGCTGGTTCAGGTACCGGGTGATCGAGACCGGCGTCCAGACCCAGATCTCGCCCACTTCGCCCGTCGGGAGTCGCCGGCCGTCCTCGTCACGGATCTCGATGCGTACATGCCGGTTCGGAAGACCGCTGGAGCCGGGCTTCGCCTTCTGCATCTCGGGCGGCATGTAGGAGATCATGCCGGTCTCGGTCGAGCCGTAGCCTTCGCCCAGGCAGTCGCCCAGGTTCTCGATGATCCAGGCCTTGAGGTCGTCCGACACCGGCGCGGCGCCCACGCCGAGGTTGCGCAGCGACGACAGGTCGCGCCTGGCGACCTCCCCCGGGGGCAATGCCGCGAGCCGCTTGAACATCGTCGGCACGCCGGTCCAGTGCGTGATGCGATGCCGTTCGATGGCGTCGAGCGTCGCCTGCGGGTCGAAGCGTCGCAGGATCACGGCCTTGCTGCCGGCACGGCGCGCCCGCCACATCTGGGCGGGCCCCGAGCCGTGATGCATCGGCATCGTGACGAGGAAGGCATCGTCCGGGCCCGCGTCCCGGTGGCCTTGGACATCCAGGAGGTACTCCTGGGTCGTCCGGTCGGTACCCCGCTCCATGACCACGCCCTTGGGCAGGCCGGTCGTGCCGGAGGTGTAGATCACCAGCGGCGGATCGCCGGCCGACAGGAAGGTCGCGCCGTGTTCCTCGGCGAGCAGCGCCGCATAGTCCTCGAAGCCCTCGGCGGGCACGTCGATCGAGACCGCCGCCTTCAGCGGCCGGCCGTCGAAGGCGGGAATGAGCGCGGTCGGGCTCGGGTCGTCGCAGATCACCGCCACCGCCTCGCTGTTGTTCAGCACGTAGCGGACCTCGGCCGGCGTCAGCCGCCAGTTCATGCCGAGCAGCCGGCAGCCGAGCTTGCCCAGCGCCGCTGCGATCACCGACCATTCGAGGCGGATCTGGGTACGGACGACGACGATGTCGCCCGCCGCGAGCCCGCGGGCGGCGAACGCCGCCGCGAGGCGGTCGGCCCGGGCGTTCCATTCGCGCCAGGTGAGCGACCGCTCGCCTTCGATCACGGCCTGGGCATCGGGCCTCGCATCGGCCCAGTATTCCAGGCTGCCGGCGGTTGCCTGAGTTTGCATGCTTTCTCCTGTGGACTCGCGCTCAGGCGAGCAGTTGCCGGGCGAGCACCCGATACTTGTGCACTTCGGTGGGGCCTTCGTAGATGCGCGCCATCCGCTGGTGGTCGTACCAGTGGGCCAGCGGGTTGTCGAGGGCGCAGCCGGCGGCGCCGAACACCTGGATCGCCCGGTCGAGGACCCGGGCGCACATCTCGGTGGCGAGCATCTTGACCATGCCGCATTCGATGCGGATGTCGTGGCCGCGATCGGCCTTCTCCGCCGCGGCGTAGAGCATCAGCCGGTTCTGCTGGATCTCGACCCATGAGTCGACGACCTTCGACTGGGTTTCCTGCAGGTCGGCGAGCCGCTTGCCGAACACCTCGCGGCGCTGGGCGTTCTCGACCATCATCTCGTAGGCGCGTTGCGCGATGCCGATCGCGCGGGCGCCGACGTTGAGCCGCGCCGCCGACAGGGTCTGCTGCGCACCCTTGAAGCCCTTGCCCGCCGGGCTGATCATCGCGAGCTCGTCGACGAAGCATTCGTCGAAGATCAGCTCATGGGTGACGAAATCACCCAGCATCGGGATGCGCCGCGGAATCAGCCCCGGGTTGTCGCGCTCGACCGCGAACATCGCGATGCCGCCCGCCTTCTTCTCGCGGTCGAGGCTGGCGAGCACGAAGCAGATCCGGGCATTGTCGAAGCTGCTGATGAATACCTTGGTGCCGTTGATCTTCCAGCCGCCGTCGACCTTGGTGGCCATCGTCCGGATGGCGCCTGCCGGATCGGCGCCGCCGTGCGGCTCGGTCTGCGCGAAGCAGTAGCCGATCTCGCCGGCCACGATGGGGTCGAGGTAGCGCGCCTTCTGCTCGCCCTCGAGCGAGTAGAGCGGCGGCAGCGCGCTGCCGCCCGGTCGCAAGGGGACCAGGCAGCGGAATGCGGTTTCGGTGATCGCCATCCGGTCGACGACGCTCAGGTCCGGGCCGCCGAGCTCCTGCGGACGGTTCAGATCCCACAGGCCGACCTTGCGGGCCGCCTCGACGCCGGGTGCGAGATCGGCGCGGCCGATGGTCTCGCCGCGCAGCTTGCGCGCCTCGAGCGGCATCTGGAATTCGTCGGTAAGCCGCTGCACCACATCGGCCAAGGCGCGTGTCTGTTCATTGAATTCGTACATCGGCATCTCGCTTCGTTCTGGATGGTTTTCCGCGGCCGGCCCTCAGGACAGCACACCTTCGCGTCGCAGGCCGGCGATCCCGGCGTCGGACAGTCCGAGGAGATCGCGCAGCACGTCATCGGTGGAGTCGCCGATTCGCGGCGCGGGCCGGGCCGGCGCGGTGGCGGCCGGCGTGATCCGGCACTGGGCGTTGCGAATCCGGAGCGGCCCGATCGCCGGATCCTCGACGCTTTCGAAATAGCGATCGGCGGCGAGGTCGGGATCGGTCGCGAGGTCGTCGCAGTCGCAGACGACATGGGCGGGAATGCTCGCCGCCTGCAGCGTCCCCTCGACATCCTCTGCCGACCGGGCACGGGTCCAGGCGGCGAGGTTCTCATGCAGCGCGTCCCGGGCGCGCAGCCGGCCGACCAGGGTATCGAAGCAGGGATCGTCCAGCGCGCCGGCGGCCAGGCGGCGCAGCGCCTGCCAGTGCGGCGCCGCCGAGGCATCGATCGATACCCAGCGATCCTCGCCGGCGCATGGGAACACCCCGCTGGGCGAGCGCAGGGGGTCGACGTCCGCACCGGCGCGCCGCGCCTTCCGGTGGTTGGCCGCGTAGTCGTAGTAGGCGGGAAGCAGGAACTGCAGCCCGGCTTCGGCCTGTGCGACGTCGATGTAGCGGCCCTGGCCGTCGATCGCGCGCTGGCGCAGGGCGGCGAGGATCGCCGCGACGATGAAGCGCGGGGTCACCGAGTCGGTCCATGCGCCATAGGGGCCGACCGGCATGCGATCGGGCCATCCGGTCAGCAGGCTCGCTCCGGAGTATGCGGCGCCGAGGGTACCGACACCGCTGGTCTCGCGATCGGGCCCGGTCTGGCCGAACAGGCAGGTCGAAGCCATGACGAGCCGGGGGTTCGCGGCGCTGAGATCGGCCCAGCCGAGCTTCATCCGGTCGAGCACGCCGGCCCGGAAGCTCTCGATGACGACGTCCACCCGGCGGACGAGCTCGAGCACGATGTCGCGCCCGGCCGGCTGGTTGAGATCGAGCGTGATGCTCCGCTTGCCCGCGTTGATGAACTGGTAGGCGAAGGTGCGTTCCGGATCCGGCTTCGCATCCTTGAACGGACCGAGGCCGCGCAGCGGATCGCGCCGCCGGGAGCTCTCGACCTTGATGACGTCGGCGCCGAGGTCGGCGAGATAGCGGCCGGACATCGGGCCGACCATCACCCAGCTCAGGTCGAGAACGCGAAGGCCGGCCAGTGGGGAATCGGACATGGGGCGTTCCCGGTTCAGACGATGTGGTGGCAGAACAGGGCCTGGACCTCGCTGCCCGAATAGCCGGCCTCGGCCAGCACTTCGTGGGTATGCTCCGACAGCCGCGGCGCTGCCCGGCGCGTCGGCTCGAAAGCCGGCGTGAAATGCGCGAAGCGGGCGGGTGCGGCTATCTCTCGCCCGTCGGGCAGGCGCTGGCCGGTCCAGAGGCCACGTTCGGCGTACTGGGCGAATTCCGCGATGTCGGCCATGTCCATCAGCGGCGCGACGAAGAAGCCGTGATCGCGGGCGGCGGCACCGATCTGCGCCTTGGACAGCGGTGCGATCGCGGCGGTGAGGCCGTCGATCAGTCCGCGCAGGTGGCGCAACGCCGTATCGGTGTCGCCGGAAGGGAAGGTCGACCAGTCGACCTCGGCGACTTCCGGCTCGGCCTGTCCCTGTCCGACGACCCATTGCGCCATCCGGCGGGTGACCGCGCCGAAGCCGCCGAACGCGATCGAGACCTGCACGAAGCCGTCGGCGCAGGGCAGGAACTGCGGAGGCCTGATGCCGAGCACCGGCTTGACGCGCAATCCGCGCTGCGGCCTCGGCTCGGCGGTCTGGGGGTAGTAGGGCGTCGCGAGAGCGCTCATCATCGCCGCGACCCGCATCGACACCTCGACCCGCTGGCCTTCGCCGTCGCGATCGCGCGCCGCCAGCCCGGCCAGTGCGGCGACGGCGGCTTCCGCGCCAGCTTCCATCATCGCCTGCGGAACCGGCAGGAAAAGCGGCTCGCGATCGGTGTCGCCGGTGTAGGTCGGCACGCCGGATGCCGCTATCACGGTGCGGTCGGTGAAGGCGTAGCGGCTCTTCGGGCCATCGGCCGAGAAGGGTCGTACGATGCAGCGCACCAGCCGCTCCCGGGTCTTCGGCGGCTCTCCCGATGGCGGCTCGAGCAGCACGTCCGCCCCGGCGAGCAGCTCCTCGAAGATCGCGCGACCGTCGTCCGCCTCGATGTCGAGCGTGATGGCGCGCTTGTTCCGATTGAGCGCATGCCATGCGAGGCTGCTCTCGAGGCCGGCCCGGTCGTCGAGAAAGGGCGGCATGCGCCGACCCGGGGCGCCTGCCGGCGGCTCGATCACGATCACGTCGGCGCCGAGCTCGGCCAGGATCTGCCCGGCGAGCATCGTCTCCGGTCGCGAGACCTCGAGCACCCGTATTCCGTCAAGCACGCCTTGTCTCCTCGAGATTGCCTGCACGATAGAGTACATACTAGATGCTTGGCAAGTATCCAACCAATCTTTCCTGCGGTTTTCTCGTATTCTGGAACTAGATACTTGCAAAGGATCTAGTAAATCGAGCACACTGGCATCACACAAAGCACTGGATGGAGACGATCCTCATGCAGGCGCTCAAGCCCGAGCTCTATGCACTGCCCGAAGTCGGTGGCGAACCCCCGATGCTGAAAGGCGGTCGCTGCGGCCGCTGCGGCTACACCTTCTTCCCGATGCAGGCCTACGGCTGCGAACGCTGCGGCAGCACCGAGCTCGCCCCTGTTTCACTGGTCGGCCACGGCCGTCTCGTCGCGTCGGCCCGGGTCCTGCTCCATGCGCGGCCCGAGCGCCAGCCTCCCTTCGTGGTGGTGGCGGTCCGGCTCGACGACGGGCCGATGGTGCGCACGTTGCTGGCGCAGGACACCGAGGAGCCGCTGCCCGTCGACACCCCGATGGCGACCTGCACGGTTGCCGCCGGCCAGTCCGAATCCGGCGAACCGCTGGTCGACCTGCGGTTCGCGCCCGAGCATTGAGACAGGAGTCCGCATGCCCGTTCATCTGAAGCAGATGCGCCCGGTCTACGTGGTCGGCGCCGGCTGGCACCGCTACCAGTCGCTCAGCGACGACACCTTCGTGACCCTCGGTCTCGCCGCGGTGCGCGGCGCCCTCGCCGATGCCGGGATCGAGTGGCCCGAGGTCGAGTCCGCCTACGTGGCCAAGGCCTTGCTGCCGATGGCGCCGGGCCGCCCGATCCTGCGGCACCTCGGGGCCTCGGGCATCGAGTTGATCCACATCGAGAACGCATCGGCGTCCGGGTCGGCGGCTTTTCGCAAGGCCTGCATCGAGATCGCCTCCGGCGTGACCGACGTGGCGCTGGTGCTCGGCGTCGACAAGCCGACCGGCAAGCCCAATGTGCGGGCGGAGTCGGTCACCGGCATCAGGGCACTGGCCGACGATGCGATCGTCCCCTTCACCCATTTCGCGCTGCTCGCCGACCAGTACGCGCAGCGCTGGGGCGTCTCGCCCGACGACATCGCCCGGGTCGCGGTCAAGAACCACGGCAACGGCGCCCGCAACCCCAATGCCCAGCGCCAGCAGGTGCGCACGCTCGAGGAGGTCCTCGGCGGTCGCAAGGTCTCGGGCAATTTCACCACCTTGCAGTGCACCCCGGTGGGAGAGGGCGCCGCCGCGGTGATCGTCGCGTCCGAGGACGCGATCCGACGCCTCGGCATCGCGGGCGACAAGCCGGTGCGCGTCACGGGTTCGGCCGCGCGCAGCCAGCGCGTCTACGAGGATCCGGGCCGTTTCGATGCCACGCTCACCGCCGAGACGACGAGGATCGCGCTCGAGCAGGCGGGCGTCGCGCCCTCGCAGCTCGACATCGTCGAGCTGCACGATGCCTTCACCGTCGAGGAGGTCGAGTACGTCGAGGCGATGGGCCTGTGCGAGCCGGGCGAGGCGGTCCCGCTGCTCAAGGCCGGTGCCTGGGACATCGGTGGGCGATGCGCCGTCAATCCGTCGGGCGGGCTGATCGCGATGGGCCATCCCATCGGCCCGACCGGCGTCGGCCAGATCGGCGAGATCGCGCTGCAGCTGCGCGGTGCCGCCGGCGCGCGCCAGCATGCCGGCGCAAAGACCGGGCTTGCGCACATGGTCGGCGTCGGCGCCGTCTGCTACGTCCACGTCCTGCAGCGCGACTAAGAACCTATGAACGAACCAGCCACGCCCGCTCGTCACGCCATGGCGGCCCCGCTCTTCGTTGCAAATGCTCGCCATGTCACCCGACATGGCTGCGCTTTGCGCCTCGATCGGAACCGCCCTGGCGCGCCGCTCGGGCGCGTCCGGTCCATTCACAGGTTCTGACTGGTTCCCATGACGGCCCGACGCATATTCTGGGGAACTGGCGGCGTCCTCGCCACGACCTTCGCGGTATCGGTGGTGGCGTTCCTGCTGATCGCGCTGATGCCGGGCGATCTCGCCCTGCTGATCCTGGCCGATTCGGCGACGCCCGAGCGGGTGGCGGCGCTGCGGGCGGAGCTCGCGCTCGACGATCCGCTCTGGCAGCGCTACCTGCACTGGCTCGGCAACGTGCTGCAGGGGGATCTGGGTCGCGCGATCCACTCCGGCGAGCGCACGCTCGACGTGATCCTGTCGCGATTGCCGGTGACGATCGAGCTGATCATCCTCACCCAGATCGTGGCGCTGGGGCTGGCGATTCCGCTCGGCATCTGGAGCGCCTATCGCCGGGGCTCGAGCGCCGATCATGCGACCCTGGTCGGCAGCCTCGCGCTGCTCTCGACGCCTTCGTTCGTGATCGCCCTCGGGCTCATCTACCTGTTCGCGCTGCACCTGCAGTGGCTGCCGGCAACCGGGTTCGTGCCGCTGTCCGAGAGCGTGAGCGGCAACCTGGCGAGCGTGGCGCTGCCGGTGCTGGCGCTGGCGCTGAACGAGGTGCCGGTCTATCTCCGGCTGCTGCGCAGCGAGATGATCGGCACGCTGCAGCAGAACTTCATCGCGCTGGCACGCGGCGTCGGCCTGCCGACCCGGCGGATCCTCTTCGAGAACGCGCTGCGACCCTCGTCGCTGAACCTGATCACCGTGGTCGGCATCAACATGGGGCGGCTGATGGGCGGCGCGATCATCATCGAGACGATGTTCGCGCTTCCCGGGGTCGGCCAGCTCCTGGTGGAATCGGTCTACCAGCAGGAATACCTGATGACGCAGGGCATCGTGCTCTTCGTCGGGGTCGCCTTCATCGCGATCAACCTGCTGACCGATCTCGTCTACGCGATCGTCGATCCCCGCCTGCTGCGCGAGGGAAGCTAGATGCGAAAGTATCCCTGGAGCTTCGTCGTCGCAAGCGCCTGGCTGGCGCTGGTGGTGGCCGCCACGCTGCTGGCCGATCTCCTGCCGCTCGCGGATCCGCTCAGGCAGAGCCTCATGAGCATGCTCGCTCCCCCGGACGCGCAACGCTGGTTCGGCGCCGATTCGCTCGGGCGCGACATCTTCTCCCGGGCGATCTACGGCTTCCGGATCACGCTGCTGGTCAGCCTCGGCTCGGTCGGCCTCGCGCTGCTGGTGGGCGGCGCGCTCGGCATCAGCGCCGGCTTCTTCCGCGGCTGGGTCGAGAAGACGATCATGACCGGCGTCAACGTCCTGCTCGCCTTCCCGCCGCTGGTGCTCATCATCGCGATGCTCGCCTATCCGGGGCAGGCGATGATCAAGGTGATCATCGCGCTCGGGATCGTGTTCGTGCCCTCGGTGACCCGGATCGCACGGGCGAACACGCTGCGCTTCTCCGAGCTCGACTTCGTCACCGCGGCGAGGGCCGCCGGCATGGGCAGCGGACGGATCATCCTGCGCGAGCTGCTGCCCAACCTGGTGCCGGCGCTGCTCGCGTACTCGCTGCTGCTGCTCGCGGTCGCCGCGGTGGCCGAGGCCGGGCTGAGCTTCCTCGGCCTGGGCATCCCGCCGCCGTCCCCGTCGCTCGGCTCGATGATGGCCGAGGAGCAGTCGCGGGTGATGGATGCGCCCCATGCGGTGTTCTTTCCCGCGCTGATGCTGTTCGTGACGATCTTCGCGCTCAATGCGGTGGGGGAATACGTGCAGAAGCGGATCGACGGCAGGGCGGGGGCGGCATGACCGGGTCCGATGCCGAGCCGATGCTGAAGGTCGAGAACCTCCACACGCATTTCGATCTGCCGCAGGGCGTGCTGCGGGCGGTCGACGGGGTGTCGTTCACCGTCGAGGCCGGCCGCACCCTGGGCATCGTGGGCGAATCGGGGTCCGGAAAGTCGGTGCTCGCGCGCAGCATCATCGGGCTGCTGCCCTCGGACCGGACCCTGAAGCCGGGTGGCCGGATCCTGTTCGGCGGACGGGACCTGCGGGCGATCTCCGAGGCCGAGATGCGCCGGATCCGGGGCCGCGAAGTGGCGATGATCTTCCAGGACCCGCTGACCTCGCTCAATCCGGTCCTGACGATCGGCCGGCAGATCGAGCAGGTCCTGCTCCAGCACACCGATCTGTCGAAGGCCGCCGCCCGCGAACGCGCCGTCGAGCTGCTCGCCGAGGTCGGCATCCCGGATCCGCGTCAGCGCGCGCTCGAGTATGCGCACCGGATGTCGGGCGGCATGCGCCAGCGGATCGTGATCGCGATCGCGCTCGCCTGCAACCCGCGGCTGCTGATCGCCGACGAGCCGACCACCGCGCTCGATGTGACGGTGCAGGCGCAGATCCTCGACCTGCTGCGCCAGCTCCAGGATTCCCACTCGATGGGGATGATCCTGATCACCCACAACCTCGGCGTCGTCGCCGAGATGTGCGACGAGGTGGCCGTGATGTACGCCGGCCGGATCTTCGAGCACGGGCCGGTCGACGATGTGCTCGCCCGGCCCCGGATGCGCTATACCGAGGCGCTGCTGCGCTCGGTGCCGAGGCTCGACGCCGTGTCCCACCAGCGCCTGCCGGTGATCGACGGCCAGCCGCCGAACCTGGTCAAGCCGCCGCCGGGCTGTCGTTTCGCCGCGCGCTGCGCCTACCGGATCGGCAGGTGCGATGTCGATGCGCCGGAGTTCCGGCAGTCCGGCCGCGACCATGTGTTCGCGTGCTGGAACCCCCTGGAGGAATCCTGACATGGCTGGCAGCGGAACCGCCCACCTCGCGGCCGATGGCGCGCTCGTCAGCGCGCGCCGGCTGGTCAAGACCTTCCGGGCCCGCGGCGGACGCCGGGTGCAGGCGCTGTCCGACGTGTCCTTCGACATCCTCCGCGGCGAGACCCTGGGCGTGGTCGGCGAGTCGGGCTCGGGCAAGTCGACGCTCGCGCGCGCCGTGCTTGCACTGCCCCGGCCGGACAGCGGCGAGGCGCGCTTCGACGGTGAATCCGTCTTCGAGGCGAGGGGCGCGGCAGCGAGGGCCCTGCGCCACCGGAT
Source organism: Burkholderiaceae bacterium (assembly GCA_023954135.1). Classification (GTDB taxonomy): domain Bacteria; phylum Pseudomonadota; class Gammaproteobacteria; order Burkholderiales; family Burkholderiaceae_E; genus JAMLIN01. Next base: position 92,257 of record JAMLIN010000011.1, read on the forward strand.
GCAGATGGTGTTCCAGGATCCGATGTCCTCGCTCAACCCGGCGCACCGGATCCTCGACATCGTCCAGACGCCGCTCGCGGTCGCCGGCCGCGGCAATGCGGCGCAGCGCCGCGAGGTGGCCGAGCGGACCCTGCGCGCGGTCGGCCTCGATCCCGACGTGGTCGGCCGCCGCCGCTCCTACGAGCTCTCCGGCGGGCAGTGCCAGCGGGTCAGCATCGCTCGCGCCTTGGTGCTCGAGCCCGACCTGCTGGTCTGCGACGAGGCGGTCTCCGCGCTCGACGTCTCGGTGCAGGCGCAGGTGCTGAACCTGCTCGAGGACGCCAAGGAGCAGTTCGGCCTGACGATGCTCTTCATCTCGCACGACCTCGGCGTGGTCAAGTCGATCAGCGACCGCGTCATGGTGATGTATCTCGGCAAGGTGTGCGAGGTGGGGCCGGCCGACGCGCTCTTCGCGGCGCCTCGCCATCCGTACACCGCGACATTGCTCGCCTCGGTGCCCTCGCTCGTCCCGAGCCGCCGCAGCGCGCGCCCGGAAGTGGCCCGCGGCGAAACGCCTTCACCGCTCGACGTGCCGTCCGGCTGCCGGTTCCGCACCCGCTGCCCGCGGGCGAGCGAGCTCTGCACCCGCGAGGAGCCGGAGATCGCGGGCTCGGGCGACGCCGCCGGGCATTTCGTCGCCTGCCACCACCCGCTGGCGGTCCGGCGGCCAGAGGCCGTCGCGCTGGAATCCCTGTGAAGCACGCATGAACCTGCCTCTACATATCGCCTCCGCATTGCCCGGAGCAGCAGACCGCGATCCGGGCGATGCCACAACCACCGAAGACAGGAGACTGGACATGACACGATCCCCAGCCAGGCCAGCCATGGCCCGGTTCGTCTCACGATTCGCGACCGGCGTGCTCGCCGCAGCGATATCGACGCTGGCCACGGCCGCTGATCCCAAGCCGGGCGGCGAGCTGACCGTTGTGCTGGCGCAGGACCCGTCGGTAGTCGATCCATTGCGCTTGGGCTCGTTCACCGAGCGCCAGTTCGGCCGGCCCATCTTCGAGGCCCTCTTCGACATCGACGAGAAGGGCAACGCCGTGCCCTTCCTGGCCGAGAGCTACAAGGTGTCGGATGACGTCCGGGTCTGGACGATCACGCTGCGCGAGGGAATCAAGTTCCACGACGGCACGAATCTCGATTCGGCGGCGGTGATCGCGAACTTCGACCGCACCCGTGATCCGAAGAATCGCTGCCGCTGCCTGTCGCAATGGGCGGACGTCGAGAGCTACCGGGCGATCGATGCGCGCACGGTCGAGGTCACGATGAAGACCGCCAACGCGACAGTGCCCGTCCTGCTGGCCGATTCGATCGGCGTGATGGCCTCGCCGACCGCGTTCCAGGCGGACCCGGCCGGTTTCGGCACCAAGCCGGTGGGTACCGGGCCGTATCGTCTCGTCGAATGGGAGCGAAACAGTCGTTTCGTCATGGAGAAATTCCCCGACTACTGGGTCAAGGGCAAGCCCTACCTGGACCGGGTGGTGTTCCGCGGCATCCAGAACACCGAGACTCGCGAGGCGGCGTACAAGTCGGGTCAGGCCGACATCATCATGCAGCCGTCGATGCACTTCGTGTCGACCGCGAAGCGGGACAAGCGCCAGGTCCTGCTCGAGCCGGCCGGCTTCGGTACCGATGGCGTCTACTTCAACTCGAAGACGCCGCCGCTCGACGACCTGCGGGTCCGCAAGGCGCTTGCCCATGCGATGGACCGGGACCTGATCATCCGGACCCTTGGCTTCAGCATCTGGACGCCCGCCTACAGCCCCTGGGGCCGCGGCATCACCATGGTCGAGCAGCCGGTCGACGTGTACCCGAAATTCGACGTCGCCAAGGCGAAGGCGCTGCTGGCCGACTACGGCAAGCCGGTGGAGTTCACCCTGAGCTACAACAACGCGCCGGCGACCCGGCATCTCGTGCAGTCGCTGCAGGAGATGTGGGCCAACGTCGGCGTGAAGGTCGAGCTCGCCGCCTTCGACCAGAACCGCCTGGTGCAGAATATGGTCTCGAAGAACTTCCAGGCGAGCATCTTCCGGTTCACCGGGCGGGCCGATCCGCACTCCAATGTGTGGTCGTTCCTGCACTCGGATTTCGCCGACCGGAACCCCTCGTCGAACTACGGCGGCTGGAAGAACGCCAAGGTGGACGAGCTGCTCGAGAAGGGCAGGGCGACCATCGATCAGGCCGAGCGCAGCCGGATCTACACCGAGCTGGGCAAGGTGCTCGCCACCGAGGTTCTGCCGCATGCCTACCTGACCAACGTGCCCGATACCATCGTCACCAGGCCCAGCATCAAGGGCGTTCGGGTCGTTCCGGATGGCATGATCCGGTTCGAGCATGTCTGGCGCCAGTAGGCGCCACGGCCCGGCGCTTCGGCGCCGGGTTTCCTGAACGGACAGCACCCATGCAATCGACAGCCGAATCCGCCGATCACCAGCCTCGCACCAACGCCCAGTTGCGCGAGGAGGCGACCGCGAGGATGATCGAGACGGCGATCCGGCTGATCGCGGAGAAGGGGGCCGCCAGGCTTCCCCTGGTCGACGTCGGCCGGGAGGCCGGTTACAGCCACTCGCTGCCGACCTACTATTTCAAGACCAAGACGCGCCTGGTGGTCGAGGTCTACCGCCACCTCGTGCTGTCGTTCCAGTCGCGCTCGCGCGCCTGGATCAAGGCGCGCTTCCCGGGCCGGGTGCGCTCCGGGATGGAGAATCTCGAGGCGATAGTGCGTGCCTATCTCGGGCTGGCGGGCCAGAACTCGACCCGGCCGCGGGCGATGCACCTGATGTGGGCCGAGTCCTTCTCGTCGGTGCCCGAGCTTCGCGAAGAAGTGCGGGCGCTCAATGCCCGTTCCCTCGCGGGGATCGCGGAGCAGCTTCACGCCGGCATCCGGCGCGGCGAGATCGACCCGGACATCGACGTCGAATCGCTCGCGATCGCGATTCTCGGCCTGCTCCGGGGCGCGACCGCCCAGTACCTGCTCGAGCCCGAGACGGTCGACATCGAGCGTCTTTCGAACACCATCGTCGCGATGCTGCGCGGCGGCATCACCACCCGGCAGCCGGTATCGGCTCCCACGGAGACATCATGAGCCTTCCTTCCTCGATCGGTTCGCGGCTCGCGTTGCCGCTGATCGCCGCTCCCATGCTGCGGGTCTCGGGCCCCGACCTGGTCTCGGCCGCCTGCCGCGCCGGGGTGATCGGTGCGTTCCCGACGGTCAATGCCCGTTCCACCGAGGAGCTCGATGCCTGGCTCGTGCGCGTCGCCGAGGACTGCGCCCGTGTCGACGGGCCGACGGCGCCGGTGTGCCCGAACATCATCATGCGGCGCGACCCGGAGATGCTCGCCGGGGACGTCGCGGTGCTGGCGAAGCACCGGGTCAGCCTGGTGATCGCCAGCGTCGGCTCGCCCAAGGCCATCGTGGAGCCGCTGCACGACGTCGGCTGCCTCGTCTTCGCCGACGTGGCGTCGATGCGCCATGCCGAGAAGGCGCTCGAGGCCGGTGCCGACGGGCTCGTGCTGCTGTCGGCGGGCGCCGGCGGGCAGACCGGCTGGGTGAACGGGATCGCGTTCATCCGGGCGGTGCGGGCGATGTTCGGCGGCCCGCTGGTGCTCTCGGGCGGCATGTCGGACGGCGCCGCCCTGTGGGCGGCCGAGGTCGCGGGTTGCGACCTCGCGATGATGGGCACGCCCTTCATCGCCACCACCGAGAGCATGGCGGCGGACCGCTACAAGGCGATGCTGGTCGAGAGCCGGCTCGACGACGTGATGATGACGCAGGCATTCACCGGCCTGGACGCCAACATGCTCAAGCCGTCGATCGTCGCCGCCGGGCTGGACCCCGTGCAGCTCGCGGGCAAGGTATCGCCCGAGCAGGCGCGTGAGCTCTACGGCGAGCATGCGAAGACCGCGCGATCCGGGCCGAAGCGCTGGGTCGACATCTGGAGCGCCGGCCATACCGTCTCGGGCGTCGATGCGGTCCGGCCCGCGGCGGAGCTGATCGACCGGATCGCGACCGAGTACCGGGAAGCGCGCCGCGGTACCGCGCGGATGCTGGCGGCGGCCGGCATCACGGCCTGAGGATCGGGACCATACACATATGTCGCCACCGCTCGTTCGCAACCGGATCACCGCGCTCTTCGGCATCGACCATCCCGTCCTGCTCGGCGGGATGCATCACCTGGGCCGCTCGGGCCTGGTGGCGGCGGTTGTCAGGGCGGGCGCCATGGGATTCATCACGCCGCGCTCCTTCGATTCCCTCGATGAATACCGGGAGGATCTCCGGCGCTGCCACCGGCTTACGCACGAACGGCCCTTCGGGGTCAACCTGACGATCTCGCGCCGGCCCGGCTTCAACGCCGACGTACCGGCCTGGATCGACATCGCTCTCGAGGAAGGGGTGCGGCATTTCGAGAGCGCGGGGACGTCGCCCGAGGAGATCATCGGCCCGATCCACGCCGGGGGCGGCATCCTGCTGCACAAGTGCCCGAGCGTGCGGCATGCGCTTACCGCCGAGCGGCTCGGGGTCGACGCCGTCGGTCTCGTCGGCCTGGAGGAGGGCGGGCATCCGGGCTCCAACCAGCTCTCGGCCTTCGTCAACGGCGCGGTCGCGCTGCAGCGCCTGCGGATTCCGCTGGTGATCGGCGGCGGCATCGGCTGCGGCGCCCAGATCGTGGCCGCCCTGGCGATGGGGGCGGAGGGCGTCGTGATGGGCAGCCGCTTCATGGTGGCGACCGAGGTCGAGGTCCATGAAGCGCTCAAGCAGCGCATCGTGTCCCTGGACGAGCATTGCTCGATCTCGATCCTCGGTACCCTGAACGATACGTGGCGGGTCATGGCCAACGAGACGGCGCGCGAGGTCCAGCGCATGGAGGCCGCAGGGGCGCGCAGTCATCGCGAGTTCGGCGACCTGATCCTTTCGTCGCGTACGCGCGAGCGGGTCTATCGCGGCGGCGATGTCGAGGGCGGCATCGTCTCGCTCGGCCCGGCGGGCGGCTTCGCCGATGCGATCGAATCGGCCAGCACGATCGTCGAGCGGCTGATGGAAGAGGCGCACGAAGCGGCATCCCGGTTCATGGGGTCCATGGACTTCGCCGATCGACCTGTCGCCCCGATGGCCGGGACCGGTACGGGGTGAGCGCGGGGGTCCTGAAGGGCGTCCGGATTCTCGAGATCGCGGGGATAGGCCCGGGGCCTTTCTGCGCAATGCTGCTCGCCGACCTGGGCGCCGAGGTGATCAGCATCGAGCGTCCCGCGGCAGCGGCCCGCAACCGTGCCACGCAGATCACCCAGCGCGGCAAGAAGTCCGTCGTCCTCGACCTCAAGCAGCCCGAAGCCGTCGATGCCGTGCTGCGCCTTGCCGGGAACGCGGATGCGCTCATCGAGGGCATGCGGCCCGGCGTTGCCGAGCGACTGGGGATCGGGCCCGATGCCTGCCTCGCGCGCAATCCGGCGCTCGTCTACGGTCGCATGACCGGCTGGGGACAGCAGGGGCCGCTCGCGCAGGCCGCCGGGCACGACAGCAACTACACCGCGCTCGCCGGGGCGCTGTGGTTCGCCAGCCCCCCGGGGCAGCCGCCGGTTGCGCCCTCGACCCTGCTCGGCGACGTCGGCGGCGGCGCCCTCTACCTGGCGCTCGGCATCGTGGCCGGGGTGCTGCGCGCCCGGACGGACGGACGCGGCCAGGTCGTCGATGCCGCGATCGTCGATGGCGCGGCCCACATGATGAACCTGCTGCTCGGGATGATCGCCGCAAGGGGCACCGGCTTCGAGCGTGGCGCCGGATTCGAGGCATCCCACTGGGCGGCCCGGTCCTATCGCTGCGCGGACGGGCAGTGGATCAATCTCGCATCGCTCGAACCGCAGTTCTACGCCGAGCTCGTCCGGCGCTTCGGCCTGGCCGACGACCCGGCGTTCGCCGCGGGCCATATGGACCGGGAAGCCTGGCCGGGGCTCACCGAGCGACTTGCCGTCCTCTTCGCCGGGCATGATCGTGCCCATTGGTGCGCGATCCTCGAGGGCAGCGATGCCTGCTTCGCGCCGGTGCTGAGCCCTCCCCAGGCGGCGCAGCATCCTCACATGATGGCCCGCGGCGTCTATTCGACGATCGACGGCGTGTTGCAGGCGAACCCGGCGCCACGCTTTTCGGCGACGCCGTCGCGTCCCCTGCGGAGCATCTCCGCCCGCGGTGCGCACACGCGGGAAGTGCTGGCCGAAGCCGGCCTCGACCCGGGCGCCATCGACCGGCTGGCAGCCCGCGCCGGCGCCTGATCGTTCCCCTTTCCGTCGGTGCCATGGCGCAGCGCGAGCGGCCGGCGCCGACCTGCCCCACAATGCCGGATGCCCTCGCCGACCCCGATCGATCCGGATACCGCCGGCGCACCGGTGCCGGTGCTCGCCATCATCGCGCTTTCGCTCGCGGCGCTCGCCAATGGCGTCGCGCTGCGCATCACCGATGCCCTGCTGCCGCGCCTGGCCACCGAATTCTCGATCACCCTGGGAGAGGCCTCGCAGGTGGTCACGATGTTCGCGATCGCGTACGGCTTCGCCCAGCTGCTGTTCGGTCCGCTCGGCGATCGTTTCGGCAAGTACCGGGTCATCGCCTGGGCGTGCGCCGCATCCGCGCTGACCTCGATGCTGTGCGGACTCGCGCCCGGCTATGGTGGCCTGCTCGTCGCCCGCCTGCTCGCCGGCGCCACCGCCGCGGCGGTGATCCCGCTCGCGATGGCCTGGATCGGCGATGTCGTGCCCTACGAGCAGCGCCAGCCGGTGCTCGCCCGATTCCTGATCGGGCAGATCAGCGGCTTCGCGCTCGGCATCTGGGCCGGCGGCTTCGCCGCTGACCATCTCGACTGGCGTACGCCGTTCCTGGTGCTCGGCGCCTTCTTCCTGCTGATGGCGCTGGTGCTCGGCCATGTGCAACGCCGGCTGCCTGCGTCGGCGCTGCGCCGGGCACCGCGCGACGGCTCGCGGCGGTCGTCGACCATCGATGAGTTCCGGGCGGTGCTGGCCTCGCGCTGGGGGCGCATCGTGCTGCTGGCGGTCTTCCTCGAGGGCGGCAGCCTGTATGGCGTGCTGCCTTTCGTCGCCGCGCACTTGCATGAGCGATTCAGCCTGTCCTTGTCGAACTCCGGGGCGCTGGTGATGGTGTTCGCCGCTGGGGGCATCGTCTACGCCTTCGGCGCGAAGCGGCTCGTGCAGAATTTGAGCGAGCCGGCGATGATCCGCAGCGGAGCGATCCTAATGGCAACCTCCCTTGCACTGACTGCGTTCGCGCAGGCTTGGTGGTGGGTATTGCCCGCCTGCATCGTGATGGGTTTCGGCTACTACATGATGCACAACACGCTGCAGGTGCAGGCGACCCAGATGGCCCCCGAGCGGCGTGGCGCTGCAGTCGCCGCTTTCGCCGGTTCATTCTTCCTCGGTCAGTCGGCTGGCGTGGCGCTGGCCGGCCTTCGGGTGGAGTCCGTTGGAACTGCCGGGATACTGGTCACCGGCGCCGTCGCGGTCGCATTCTGCGCCTGGAACTTCAATCGGCAACGCCGTCCGCTGTTGGCGGCCGCTCCACTACCGCCGTCAACTTGAGCGCGGTGCCGATGGGCGCACATTCGGATTCACTCCTCGACGAATGCTTCATCACGCCTCTTCCGAAAGTATGGGAGGGCGACCAGTATCAGGAGGAGTGCGGCTGCCACCAGCAGCCACATCGAAAGGGGTCGAGTGACGAAGGTGCTGAAATCCCCCTGCGAGAGCAACAGCGCCCGACGGAAGTTCTCCTCCATCATGGGCCCGAGAACCAATCCCAGAAGTAACGGCGCTCCTTCGCACCCCAGCTTGTTCCAGAGATATCCAAGAAAGCCGAAGGCCGCGGTCATGTAAACATAGAATATATTATTCTCGAGCGTATACACGCCGATTACACAGAACACCAGGATCGCGGGAAACAGTATCTGGTACGGTATGTTCAGAAGCTTGACCCACAGGCCTACCAACGGCAGGTTGAGCACAAGCAGCATCAAATTCCCGATCCACATCGATACAATCAATCCCCAAAAAAGGTCGGGATGATTGCTCATGACCTGTGGCCCTGGTTGAATATTGTGAATCATCATCGCGCCGAGCATCAACGCGGTTACCGCGTTGCCGGGGAGGCCGAGCGTCAGAAGCGGGATGAACGCCGTCTGTGAGCCTGCATTGTTGGCGGACTCCGGACCGGCCAAGCCCGCAGGGTGGCCCTGGCCGAAACGTTCCGGCTGCTTTGAGATCTTCTTCTCGAGTGCATAGGAGGCGAAGGACGACAGTACCGCGCCTCCGCCAGGGAGAATTCCCAGAAGGGAGCCGATTCCGGTGCCTCGTACCACGGCGGGCCACGCTTCCTTGAACTCTTTCTTGTTCGGATACAGGGATCCGATCCTGGAGACTACTTCTGCGCGCTTGTCGCGCAACTCCAGGTTCTTCATGATCTCGGCGAACCCGAAGACTCCTATGGCGACGACCGCGAAGTCGATGCCGTCCTGAAGCTCCAGGATGCCGAAATCGAATCGTGCGACACCGGAATTTATATCCATCCCGACAAGCCCGAACAACAAGCCGAGCAGGATCATGCAGATTGCCTTGATAAGCGATCCGGATGCGAGAACGACTGCGCCGATCAATCCGAGAATCATCAGTGAAAAATACTCGGCGGATCCGAATTCGAAAGCGAGCTCCGTCAGCAATGGCGCAAATCCCGCGATGATGCCGGTGGCAACCGATCCGGCAAAGAAGGATCCCAATGCCGCGATCGCAAGCGCAGCTCCCGCACGTCCGTTTTGCGCCATCTTGTGCCCATCGAGCACGGTTACCACTGCCGCTGTCTCTCCCGGCAATGCCATCAGGATGGCGGTGGTCGACCCTCCGTAAGCAGCCCCGTAGTAGATTCCCGCGAGCATTATCAACCCGACCACCGGCGGCAATACATAGGTAATGGGCAGCAGCATGGCGATCGTCGGTATCGGCCCGATGCCAGGCAGTATTCCAATTACGGTGCCCAGCAGGCAGCCGAGAAGGCAGTAGGCCAGTGCCTGCACGGATAAAACCACATCAAAGCCGAGCAAGAGGTTGTTGATCATTTCCATCGCCAAGCACTCCAGAATCTGGTTCCGCGGCCCATGCGCTGATCTCGGAGACATTGCCAGCCTGGAAAGCCCGGTCGATGTCGATCCTGATCGGTCGATACTCTTCGAATCCGCCGAGCGCCGCTGAGAATTTCAGTTCAAACCGACCCGGCTCGACTCGGTCTCCCTTCGCGAATACCGTGCCTCAGCCTACCGGTCGTCGTCGACGCCGGCCGGTATTTCAGGTTCCGCTCGTTTGCCATGCTCATTCGATCGGTGTCGTAATGTCGGTGCGGCCTGTGGTCGCGAATATCCGATGGCGCGTGCGGCGGTGATTGAATGTACGGGCGACCCACGGTGCGACATGAAATGCAGCGTGCCGATACCGTCTCCGTCACGGCCCGCAGGTTGCCGGCGCCGCTGTATCGGAGTTCCGGCTATTGTTCGTCCGCCGGATATCCGCCTTTCGTATCGGTTGGTTCGGTGCCATGGGTGCCGGCCATCGTCTCGGCGCGTTCGCAGATCGTCACCGTCAGCTGCCCGCGAACAAGGACGGAGAAGGAAAGACGATGCCGAGCCCCTTCACGAAAACCAGCCATACGATACCGGCCATGACGATGGCGTTCAGCACCGAAACTCGCCAGCTGAAGACATGGCTGGCCAGACTGCTCAAAACGACGAGCAGCCCGACCGCCACGATCACACCGACGAAATCGAAAACCAGTCCGACCAGAATTACCGATCCGAGCACGAACAACACCACGCGCCAATCGATCCCCTCTACCGGGACGGAGTCGGAGCGTTTCGACAGGCTGGTCATGCAGATTGCAGACCCCATGACCGCCAGAACCGCTCCCAGCCAGAACGGGAAGTAGCCTGGCCCCATCCGAGCTGCCTCACCCATGTCATAACGCGTTGCGCCGATGGAGAACCCGAGGCCGATGACGAAAAACATGATCCCCGACCAGAAGTTCTGCCAGTTTCTGATTTTCATTCCGCCGCTCCGAAGTGCGAATCAAGTGCCCTCTTTGCACCTGTCTGCCGATGGTCCTGGTCTTCGATGCTCTAGCTGGGAGTTATGTTCTCGCTGCGAATGAGCTCGCCGAATCTGTCGTATTCGCTGCGCATGAACTTCTCGCAATCGAGGGGGTCGCTGGCTATCGGGGTGTACCCATTCGCAATCACCTGCTTTCTGACGGCTTCGTTCTCGAACGCAGCCTTGATGGCCAACTGCCACCGCTTGCGCCATTCCATCGACAACCCGGGTGGCCCGAAGACCGCCTGCCAGCCTGTCATGTCGTATCCCGGGAAAACGCTCGACAGCATCGGCACGTTCGGCAGGTTTGGCTCCTCCCAGATGCTGGAGACTGCGATCGCTCGGACGGATCCCGCTTTCACGTGGGAGATCGCTGTTCCCGCAGAATCGAAAAAGAAGTCGATTTGCCCGCCGATGACGTCCGTCATCGCCGCGGCCGACCCTTTGTACGGAACATGAATCATCTTGACTCCCAGGGCCTGCGCCAGGAATACACCGCAAAGATGAGAGTTCGAGCCCGTTCCCCAGGATCCATACGTCAGCGGCGTCTTGCTTTCCTTTGCTGCGCGGATGAATTCCGAAAGATTCTGGGCCGCCATCCGCTTCCCGACGACGAGCACGTACTGCACCGAAATTAGCTGTGTAATCGCGGTCAGGCCCTTTAAGGGGTCGACTGCATTCTTGAGCAGATGGGGGTTCGCTACAACGTTGGGCCCCACCGACACGACGGTGCGGCCGTCCGGCGCGGCGCGGGATGCGTCCAAGGTTCCGATGTTGCCTGCTGCGCCAGCCTTGTTCTGTATCACGATCTTGAGACCCAGAGCTTCACTGGCCGCAGGGGCCAACAGGCGAGCCAGGGTATCCGACGGGCCGCCGGGAGTGGCCGCGACCACGTTGATGGCGACATCGGACGACTGTGCGCGTGCGGCCAGTGGCCCCATGGCCAGTGATCCTGCTACCGCTCCAAGAATGGCTTCACGTCGATTCATGTTCTCCTCCTGCTTGTATGGCGCTCATCGGTCGCCGGAACTGTGATTCCGATACTCGATATTCGTTGGGGAGATCGTCGCCGGAGGGCGATCTCGCTCAGAGAAAAGCCCGCTGCTGCGGCCTACTTGATGGCCTGAGGATTGACGGCCGAGCCCACGGCCCCGGTAATCGGCAGGGATGGCGCCACGAACATGAATTCGTAGATTCCATCGGCCTTGCAATCCTGGGCGAGCTCTTCCAGGTAGAAGATCTCGCCCATCGTCAGCCCCATCGTCGGAATGATCATCCGATGCCAGGGTTGAAACATCACCCGCGATTCATTGGGAATCACCTCGCAACCCCATGTGTCGGTCGAGATGGAAACGACGTCCCTGTCGTGAAGCCATTCCGCCGTCTCGAAACGCATCCCGGGTGCGTCTCCCCCCGCATAGGTTCCCCAGTCGCCTTCGGCGAGGCATTTCCCCATGATTCCGGTCCGGCAGATCACGAAGTCTCCGCGACCTACATCGACTCCCTGAGCCTTGGCGCATCCCTCGAGGTCATCGTTCGAGATCCCATACCCTGGCTCCAGATAATCGACCCCCTTGTAGTTGGCGATATCCAGAAGCACGCCGCGGCCAATCAGCTTGTTTTTCGTCTTCTCGATGCCGTTCTTTGCCGCGCCAAGGGCGTCGACCAATGTCTGGTCGTAGCCGTTCCACATCTTGCCCCGGAAGAAAATATGGCCAAGGCCGTCCCACTGCGTACCGCATTGCAGGGGCATCGTGACCATGTCGTCTGCATGCCCTCCGCCGGATTGACGACCGGCCGCAGCGTCCGTGCCCGTCGCGAACATGGTGTGGATCGGATTGAATCGCATGCCCCAGGTCGACGCCCGCTGCGGGCCGTTCTGGTCGAATGGCAGGGCGAGGGAGAATACTTTGCCCTGCTTTACCAATCCGGCTGCCCTGATGATCTCCTCGGGTCCGATCAGATTCAGCGCGCCGATTTCATCATCGGGCCCCCAGCGATTCCAGTTGGACAGCTTCCTGGCCGTTTCGTCCAGGACCTTGTCGTCGATGTAGACATCGAGCGGCTCGCGCTTATGCATCTTGAGAGGCGGGAGGCCTTCCACTTTGGTCATCTTGGTGCGTGCTGCCATGGTCCTCGTCCCCTGATTGTTCTTGCGAGCGTCGGATTTGCCGATTGCTCGACCAGGAATCGCGCGCGGCGATTCCTGGAGTTCCACTAGAACTTCGATTTGAGATGGGCGCCGACTCTGGACATTTCCTCGCGGCATTCGGCCGGGGTCATCTGCGCCAATCTGTCGGTCTGCTCTTCGATACCGGGCATGACCCATCCCTTCCAGGAAGCCGCATCCCGTTCCGCGAAACTGACTCCCGGCACATCCGGCGTGGTGCCGCGGATGGTGACCTTGGGTCCATACAGGTGTTCCGCTTTTCCGGAGGGTGTCATCCTGAAAGGCTGGTCATGCGCCGGATATATGAGGTCCGCCATGTCGACCACCCGCTTGATGCTCTTCGTCGCCTGTTCGCGATCCCAGAACACGAGTGTGTTGATCTTGGTTTCAGCGACCTTGGCAAAATGAAGGGCATCGCCCGTCACGACGCAAAGCCCCTCTTCGGTGTCGATGGCAACCGCTATGCTTCCGACCGAATGGCCGGGCATGGCCACGACGGTCACTCCATTCAGGAGCTCATCCCCGTCCACCACTTCGCGCAGCTTGAATTGCTCCAGCATGACCCCGGTCCAGCTGGGCGTCGCCCAGTCGTTCGGGTGGGGCCTGAGCGCATACCTTCGCTCTTCCGGATGTATAAGGATTTCAGCGTTGGCAAATACGTCGATATTCTGGATGTGATCCCAGTGCGCATGGGTCAACAGCACCATGTCGATATCCGTCGCCTTCAGTTCTCGTTTCGCCAGCTCTTCCCAAAGTCTCGTCCGTCTTCCGACATGCGCCGGATCGATGAGCAGTCTTTTCTTCGCGCCGGTGCTGTCATATCCCGTCACGAGATAGACGCCGCAGAATGCGGGATGCCCTTCACTCGTCGAGATGGCCAGGCCTTCGAGCAGGACATCGAGTGTTGGCTTGGCGGGTGCGTTACTCATTCCTGAATCTCCTGTTATTCGGTCGAAATTAGTACATCACGGTACCGGCGTTGATGTTCAGATCAATGCCTGTAATGTTGCTGGCGTAATCCGAGACCAGGAACACAACTCCCAGGGCAATGTCCCGAGCGCTGACCATTCGCCTCAGCGCAGCCGTCTTTTCCATCTGGGCAACGATCTCCTCCTCGGAAATGGCGCGCGCCTCCGCCTGATGCTTGATGACCCAGTCAAGGCGATCTCCCATTACGGCTCCGGGCGAGACGAGATTCACATTGACGTTGAATTCCCCGGCCTCGACCGCCAGTGTGCGGACCATGCCCAGCAGTCCCAGCTTCGAGGCGGCATAGGGAGTCCGATTGAGAAGCGGCCTCTTGCCTGTGACGGAGCCGATGAAGACTATTTTTCCGGACAAGCTCTCCTGCATCTTCGGCAGCACTTCTTTCGTCACCAGATATGCTCCGGTCAGGTTCACATCCAGCGTTCGTCGCCACTCGTTTTCGTCCACATTCACCAGCGCCTGGGTGGGGCCTCCGATACCGCTGTTGTTCACTAATATGTCGATTCGGGGGCATTTCGACGCCATTTGTTGCAATGCCGCTTTGATCTCGCCGGAATTGGAGAGATCCATCTTGAAGTCCCATGCCTTGCGACCCATGGAACGGATCTCTTCGGCGACCGCCTTCATTTCCGTGACGGAACGTGCTGCCAGTATTACGTCGGCGCCGTGCTTTCCGAGTTCAATCGCTATTTCGCGGCCGATACCCCTTCCTGCGCCGGTCACCAGGGCCGTTTGCCCCGATAGATCCATTCCGCCTGCCATATCTCCTCCATTTATGTTTCTTGATCCGCTCGATCAGTTGTTCGTCTGCTTTTCCAATTTTTTCACGCTGAGCGATGCCTTGTCTGGCGCGGCGGAAATAAACCCCGCTTCGAGAAACGGGAGAATCTGTGTCAGAGCGGCGTCTATATCTGTCGTGGTGCAGCGTCCGTCCGATATGAATTCCAGGCGGCCGCTCTTGGCGAGGGTGTAGGTGATTGCACCGATCATGAAATGGATGCGCCAGAACAGGACATCCTCCGGAAGATCGGGTAATGCGCTCCGGAATGCTTTTACAAATGCGCGTGTCGATTCGTTGTAAACCTTGGCTCGCACTGATAATGCGAGTTCGCGTGGCTCGGATGACAATCGGCAGTGCAGCTGGACATAAGCGGCCGTATCGGGCTTTTGGGCCAGCGCTAGAATGGGCCGTACAAAGCAGCGGATGAGTTCTCGCACCGGGATGCGCTCCCCGCCGTATTTTCTGGACGCGTCTGCAAGCAGCTGCATGCGTTCGTCCACCAACGGTCGGCCACGGCGCAGAAATACTTCCTCGTAGAGTGCGTCCTTCCGCTTGAAGTAGTAATGCACATTGCCGAGGTTTATCTCCGCGGCACTCGCGATCATGCGTGTGCTCGTCGCGGTGAAGCCGTGTTGCGCGAACAACTCCTCCGCGACATCGAGCAACCGAGTGCGTGCGTCTCCTCGATGGGTTGAATCTCCCATCTGCCCTCCTTTGTGGGTCTCTAGTGGTGCGACATCGACATGGTCATTGTCATAAGTCAGTCGACCGACTAAATCGCAGAGTATCGGCCGGAGCAGCAGAAGTCAACAATCAGGCTTCCGCGATTTCTGGTTCGAAGCTACCCGGAAGCTGTCGAGTCGCCGACTACATCTACCGGGATGTGATCACCCGAAGGTTTCCATTGCAGCGTGTGCGCCCGGCGCTCGCCGTCGGCGCGCTGGCGGTGGTGCTCTGCGCCTGGAACTTCAATCGGCAACGCCGCCTGCTGCTGGCGGGCGCGCCGGCGGGACCGGGGGCGGCATGAACTCGCGCCGC
>JAMLIN010000110.1 GCA_023954135.1 Burkholderiaceae bacterium
GGGGCGCTCGTCCCACTTGGGATGCGGCACCCCGATCACGGCCGCGTTGGCGACCGCCGGGTGGGCCATGGCGAGGTTCTCGAGGTCGATCGTGCTGATCCATTCGCCGCCGGACTTGATCACGTCCTTGCTGCGGTCGGTAATCTGCATGTAGCCATCGGGGTCGATCGTGGCGACGTCCCCGGTGGGGAACCAGCCTTCGCCATCCTCGTCGTAGACCAGCGGGTCGCCACCCTCGCCCCGGAAATACTCCTTGATCACCCAGGGGCCGCGCGCGAGCAGGTTGCCGTAGGTCTTGCCGTCCCAGGGAAGCTCGCGGTCGTTGTCGTCGGCGATCTTGAGGTCGACCCCGAAGATGACATGGCCCTGCTTCTCGAGGATCTTCTCCTGCTGCTCCTTCGGCAACTTCAGGTGCTTGCCCTGCAGGCGGCAGAGCGACCCCAGCGGGGAAAGCTCGGTCATGCCCCAGGCATGGATCACGTCCACGCCGTACTCCTCCTGGAAGGCCTTGATCATCGCGGGGGGACAGGCCGAGCCGCCGATGACCGTGCGAGCGAAGGTGCTAAAGCGCAAGCCGTTGTCGCGAACGTGCTGCAGGAGCCCCAGCCAGACCGTCGGCACCCCTGCCGAGTAGGTCACCTTCTCGGCCTCGAACAGCTCATAGAGCGACTTGCCGTCGAGTGCCGGCCCCGGGAACACCAGCTTGGCCCCGACCAGGGGCGCGACGTAGGGAATGCCCCAGGCATTGACGTGGAACATCGGCACGACCGGCAGGATCGTGTCGCGGGCCGATGCACCCATCGCGTCCGGCAAGGAGGCGGCATAGGCGTGCAGCACCGACGAGCGGTGGCTGTAGAGCGCCCCCTTCGGGTTGCCGGTGGTGCCGGAGGTGTAGCACAGCCCGACCGCGGAGCGCTCGTCCAGGTCCGGCCAGCGATAGTCCTCGCTGCCCGACTCGAGCAGCTCCTCGTAGTTGAGCAGGTTGGCGATCTTGTCCGACTGCGGCTGTCGATCCTGGTCGACCATCGGAATCCAGGCCTTCACGTTCGGGCAATGCGCGGCGATCGCCTCGACGATCGGCAGGAAGGTCAGGTCGAAGGCGAGGAAGGCGTCGCCGGCATGATTGACGATCCAGGCGATCTGCTCCGGGTGCAGACGCGGATTGATCGTATGCACCACCCCGCCCATGCCGCCGGCGGCGTAGTACACCTCCATGTGGCGATAGTTGTTCCATGCGAGGGTACCGATCCGGTCGCCGGACTGGGCTCCGCGCTTTTGCAGGGCGTCCGCGAGGCGCCGGGCCCTTCGCTCGAGCGTCCGGTAGTCCGTCCGATGAATGTCGCCTTCGGTGCGCCGCGACACGATCTCGACATCACCGAAATGACGCGCCGCCTGCTTGAGGATCGATGAGATCAACAGCGGCATGTCCATCATCAGGCCTTGCATCGAATGGTCTCCTTCTATCGAATCTTGCAAGTAATTCAATGGCTGGCCGAGCCCCCGCGGCTGGCTTGCACAGGCCCGATGATAGTAGCGCCGCCGCACGGCGGCACGTCAAGCTCAGCGCTTGACCTTCTCGAGCATCTTGAAGACGCTGCGGCTCGACCCCTTGAACATGCGCTTGAGGGATTTCGGCAGGCAGCGGCGCTCGATCGTGTTGCGGCGATTGCGGTTGATATCGGCCATCGTTGGCTCCGTTCGCTAAAGCAAAGCCCGGTAGTATATCGATTCTCCATGTCCGAGTCGCGCTCCGACCAGGCGGAACGCCCCATCCCATGAAACTGCTGGCCGACTTCCTTCCGATCATCCTGTTCTTCATCGCCTACCAGGTGTGGGACATCTATGTCGCCACGGCCGTGGCGATCGCCGCCAGCGCGATGCAGATCGCCTGGACGCTCCTGCGTGGCCGCAAGGTCGAGCCGATGCAATGGACCACGATGCTGATCATCGCGGTCTTCGGCGGCATGACGCTTTTCTTCCGGGATGAAACCTTCATCAAGTGGAAGCCCACCGTGGTCTACGGCCTGTTCGCGATCGGCCTGCTGGTGGCCCGCTACGGCATGGGGCGCAACCTGATCCGGACCATGATGGAGAAGCAGGTCAGTCTTCCCGACCCCATCTGGACCAGCCTGAACTGGGTGTGGGTGGCCTTCTTCGCGGTCATGGGCATCCTGAACGTCGTGGTCGCCTATACGTTCAGCACCGATTTCTGGGTGCAGTTCAAGCTCTTCGGCACCCTCGGCCTGACGGTGCTGTTCATCGTCGCCCAGGCGCTCTGGATCGGACGGCATGCCGAGGAAACCAGCCAGTGAAGCCCTCCCCGGACGCCATTTCGGAGCGGCTCCACGATGCCTTTCCCGACGGCTCGATCGAGGTGATCGACGACAGCCATCGCCATGTCGGGCATGCCGGCGCGGCCGGCGGCGCCGGGCATTTCACGGTCCGGATCGTGTCCACCCGCTTCGAAGGGCTTCGCACCGTGGCA
>JAMLIN010000111.1 GCA_023954135.1 Burkholderiaceae bacterium
TGCCCTGCCCGACGAGATGCCGGAGCACGAGTACGCTGGCGCGCCCGCCCCGATCGTCGCCCTGCTGCGCCACTGCGGCCTGGCGGCATCGAATGCCGAGGCGCTGCGGGCGATCGCCCAGGGCGGCGTGCGGGTCGACGGCGGGAAGATCGAGGACCGGGCGCTGGAATTGCCCGCCGGAGATTATGTCCTGCAGGTCGGCAAGCGCCGTTTCGCCCGCCTGCGGCTGCATTGAGCGTTAGACTCTTGGCAAACCACAAGGAGGCCATCTTGAAACTCTCCAGCGAGTCATTCGTCGACGGTGGCGTCATCCCGGTCGAGTTCGCATTCGGCAGCATCGACCCGAAGCAGCATGTCGCCCTGTCGGACAACCGGAACCCTCAGCTTGCCTGGGCGGACGTTCCGCCGGGAACCCGTTCCTTCGCCGTGATCTGCCACGACTACGACGTTCCGAGCAAGCCCGACGACGTCAACCAGGAAGGCCGGGAAGTGCCCGCCGACCTGCCGCGGGTCGATTTCTACCACTGGGTGCTCGTGGACCTGCCGGCCGACTGCAGGTCCATCGCCGCCGGCTCGCATGCCGACGGGGTCACGCCCAAGGGCAAGACCGGGCCGGCCGCGCCGGACGGCGCGCGCCACGGGGTCAACGACTACACCGCTTGGTTCGCCTCGGATCCCGACATGGCCGGCGACTATTACGGCTACGACGGTCCCTGCCCGCCGTGGAACGACTCGGTGGTGCATCACTATGTCTTCACCGTCCATGCGCTCGACGTCGAGACGCTGCCGGTTCAGGGCCGCTTCACCGGGGCCGATGCGCTCAAGGCGATCAACGAGCACTCCCTCGGCCAGGCTTCGATCACCGGCACCTACACCCTGAATCCGCGGCTGGCCTAGGAACCCGTGAAGTCCGTCGATCCTGGCGTGACCGAGGTCTGGCTGATCCGCCACGGGGTGACCGACTGGAACCGGCAGCGCCGGTTCCAGGGCCACCGCGACATCGGGCTCGATGCGCAGGGCCATGAGCAGGCGCGGCGCCTGGCCGGGCGGCTCGTCGATGCCGGTCTCGTCGCGATCCACACGAGCGATCTCGTCCGGGCCCGCGATACCGCGGCGCCGGCGGCGATGCGCCTCGGCATTCCGATGGTGCCCGATACCGGCCTGCGCGAGCGCTGTTATGGCGACTTCGAGGGGCGCAGCTACGATGAGATTGAGGCTGCCTTCCCGGAGGCCTTCGCGCGCTGGCGGGCGCGTGAGCCGGGCTTCGTGCTGCCCGGCGGCGGAGAATCGCTGCATGTATTCGCCGCCCGCTGCATGGCCGCCTTCGAGCGGATCGCTCGCAGCTATCCTGGTGGCCGGGTCGCGGCGGTATCCCACGGCGGCGTCCTCGACATCGCCTATCGCCTCGCCACCGGCCTGCCGATGGAGGCGCCGCGGCATCACGAACTGCTCAATGCGAGCATCAACCGGATCCGCTTCGAGGACGGCCGCTGGTCGCTGATCGACTGGGCCGATGTCGCCCACCTCGATGCCGTGCTCGACGATGCCTCGGTGCAGCCCCCGGGCAGCGCTGCAACAGGATTGCCGGGGCAGGCCCTGCAACGCTAGAATTCCTCGTTCTCCTGCGCGACTGGCGAATGGGTAGAGCACTACCGGGGAGCGCAGGGTGTGGTCCGGGTTGGCAGTGCAGCCGGCGGTTCCGATCGCCGGCCGGGCCGCCGGGTCATTTCCGACCGTGTCTGCCGCGCGCCTGGGCAGCCGTTATCCACCCTTACGGCTGAAACGCGGAGAAACCACCATGTTCGATCCCAAAGCGACCCTCGACAAGGTCGACCCCGAAGTCTTTGCCGCCATCGTTCGCGAGAACCAGCGCCAGGAAGACCACATCGAGCTGATCGCCTCCGAGAACTACACGAGTCCGGCGGTGATGGCGGCCCAGGGCAGCCAGCTCACCAACAAGTACGCCGAAGGCTATCCGGGCAAGCGCTACTACGGCGGCTGCGAGTTCGTCGACCAGGTCGAGACGCTCGCGATCGACCGGGTCAGGAAGCTGTTCGGCGCCGATTGCGCCAATGTGCAGCCCAATTCGGGCTCGCAGGCCAACCAGGCGGTCCTGATGGCCTTCCTGAAGCCGGGCGACCGGGTCATGGGCATGAGCCTCGCCGAGGGCGGCCACCTGACCCACGGCATGCCGCTCAACCTCTCGGGCAAGTGGTTCGACGTGGTCTCCTACGGGCTCGACGCGAAAGAGGCCATCGACTACGACGCGATGGCGAA
>JAMLIN010000112.1 GCA_023954135.1 Burkholderiaceae bacterium
TGAGGGTGCGACGGTGCCCTTCATCGCGCGCTATCGCAAGGAGGCGACCGGCGGGCTCGACGACACCCAGTTGCGCCTGCTCGACGAGCGGCTCGGCTACCTGCGCGAGCTCGAGGAGCGCCGGGCGGCCATCCTCGCGAGCATCGACGAGCAGGGCAAGCTCGATGCGGCGCTAGCCGCCGAGATCGATGCGGCGACGACCAAGCAGCGGCTGGAAGATCTCTACCTGCCGTTCAAGCCGAAGCGGCGCACCCGGGCGCAGATCGCCCGCGAAGCCGGGCTCGAGCCTCTCGCCGAGCTCCTCCTTGCCGATCCGGGGCGCGAGCCCCGGGCGGAAGCTGCCGCCTTCCTGCGCGAACCGGATGCCGAGGGCCAGCACGGGGTCGCCGACGAGAAGGCGGCGCTCGACGGTGCCCGCGACATCCTCGCCGAGCGTTTCTCCGAACGCGCCGACGTGCTGGCGTCGCTGCGCGAGCGGCTCGATGCCGATGGCTGGATCGCTGCCGAGGTGATCCCGGGCAAGGAGGCCGAGGGCGAGAAGTTCAGCGACTACTTCCAGCACGCCGAGCGGATCGCATCGCTGCCCTCGCACCGGGCGCTGGCCCTGTTCCGGGGGCGCATGCAGGGGGTGCTCGCATTGCGGCTCGGCCTGGCGCCCGAGCTGGAGACGACCAACCCACATCCGTGCATCCTGCGGATCGCGGCAGTGGTCGGCCTGGCCGCTGTGTACCGGGCGGATGGCGCGACCGGCGGCCGGGCGGCCGATTCCTGGCTTGCCGACGTCCTGCGCTGGACCTGGCGGGTCCGGCTGCAGCCGCATCTCGAGACGGAATTCTTCGCCGCCGCGCGCGCGAGCGCCGAGGCCGAGGCGATCCGGGTCTTCGGCGCCAACCTGAAGGACCTGCTGCTGGCGCCGCCGGCGGGGCGGCATGCGGTCATCGGCCTCGATCCGGGCCTGCGCACCGGCGTCAAGGTCGCGGTCGTCGATCCGACCGGCAAGCTCCTCGAGACCGACACCATCTATCCGCACGAGCCCCGCCGCGACTGGGACGGGTCGATCCGCCGGCTCGTCGGGCTCGCGGGCAGGCACTCGGTCGGCCTCGTCGCGATCGGCAACGGGACGGCCTCGCGTGAGACCGACCGGCTGGTCGCCGAGGCGATGAAGGATCCGGCGATGGCGGGCGTGCGGCGCCTGGTCGTGTCGGAGGCCGGGGCGTCGGTGTACTCGGCGAGCGAGCTGGCGGCGCGTGAGTTTCCCGGGCTCGACGTGAGCCTGCGCGGGGCGGTGTCGATCGCCCGCCGCCTGCAGGATCCGCTGGCCGAGCTCGTCAAGATCGAGCCGAAGTCGATCGGCGTCGGGCAGTACCAGCACGACGTGAACCAGCGCGAGCTCGCGCGGGTGCTCGATACCGTCGTCGAGGACTGCGTCAACGCGGTGGGTGTCGACGTCAACACCGCGTCGGCGCCGCTGCTCTCCAGGGTCTCCGGGCTTGGCCCGACCATGGCCGAGCGCATCGTCGCGCACCGCGAGACGCACGGTGCCTTCGCGTCGCGCAAGGCATTGCTCGGCGTGGCCCAGTTCGGAGCGCGAACCTTCGAGCTGGCGGCCGGCTTCCTGCGGATTCCCGACGGGGAGGATCCGCTCGACGCTTCGGCGGTGCATCCCGAGGCCTATCCGGTGGTCGAGCGCATCCTGGGGCGCATCGGCCGGCCGGTCGGTGATGTGATCGGGCGGCGTGAGGTCCTCGCCGGCCTCGACCCGGCATCGTTCGCCGACGATCGCTTCGGCGAGCCGACGGTGCGCGACATCCTCGCCGAGCTCGAGAAGCCCGGGCGCGATCCCCGCGGGGAGTTCGTCAGCGCGAGCTTCGCCGACGGCATCGAGCGCATCTCCGACCTGCGCCCCGGCATGCGGCTACAGGGCGTGGTGACGAACGTCGCGAATTTCGGCGCCTTCGTGGACATCGGTGTCCATCAGGACGGCCTGGTGCACATCTCCCAGCTGTCGGATCGTTTCGTCAAGGATCCCCGCGAAGCGGTGCGGGCGGGGCAGGTGGTGAAGGTCACGGTGCTGGAGGTCGACGTTCCCCGCAAGCGGATCGCCCTGTCGATGAAGAGCGGC
>JAMLIN010000113.1 GCA_023954135.1 Burkholderiaceae bacterium
GTATCTCGACGACGGCCTTTCCTACCTCATCATCGGGACGGCGGCGGTTCGCGACCCCGGCCTGCTGCACGACGCCTGCGGCGCCTTCCCGGGGCGCATCCTGGTCGGGCTCGATGCCCGCGACGGCAAGGTCGCGACCGACGGCTGGAGCAAGCTGACCCGCCACGACGTGCTCGATCTCGCCCGCAAGTTCGAGGACTACGGCATCGAGGGCGTCATCTACACGGATATCGGCCGCGACGGCATGCTCACCGGCATCAATGTCGAGGCCACCGTGCGTCTCGCCAGCGAGCTGGTGGTGCCGGTGTTCGCTTCCGGCGGCGTTTCCGGCATCTCCGATATCGAGCTGCTCTGCGCCGTCGAGGAAGAAGGCGTCGAGGGCGTGATCCTCGGGCGCGCCCTCTACGAAGGCAGGCTCGATTTCGCGAAGGCCCAGGCGCGGGCCGACGAGCTCGCCGGCGGCGGCTGAGAACCCTTGCTGACCAAGCGCATCATTCCCTGCCTGGACGTGACCGCCGGTCGCGTCGTCAAGGGCGTCAACTTCGTCTCGCTGCGCGATGCCGGCGATCCGGTCGAGATCGCCCGTCGCTACGACGAGCAGGGCGCCGACGAGATCACCTTTCTCGACATCACCGCTTCCAGCGACGAGCGCGACATCATCCTGCAGGTGATCGAACGGGTCGCCGACCAGGTGTTCATCCCCCTGACCGTCGGCGGCGGCGTGCGGCGGGTCGAGGATGTGCGCCGCCTGCTCAATTCGGGCGCCGACAAGGTGTCGATCAACACCGCCGGGATCCAGAACCCGCGCTTCATCGCCGACGCCGCCGACCGCTACGGCTCGCAGTGCATCGTGGCCGCGATCGACGCCAAGTCGACCGGCGAGGGGCGCTGGGAGGTCTTCACCCACGGCGGGCGACGCGCCACCGGGCTCGACGCGGTCGCCTGGGCGCAGGAAGTCGTGCGGCTGGGGGCGGGCGAGATCCTGCTCACCAGCATGGATCGCGATGGCACGAAGCAGGGGTTCGATCTCGCGCTGACCCGCGCGGTGTCCGATTCGGTCGAGGTGCCGGTGATCGCCTCCGGCGGGGTCGGCGCGCTTTCCCATCTCGCCGATGGCGTGACCATCGGCGGCGCCGACGCGGTCCTCGCGGCGAGCATCTTCCATTTCGGGGAGTTCACCATCCCCGAGGCGAAGCGCTTCATGGCCGACCGGGGCATCCCCATGAGGCTCGATCAGTGAGCGAAAGCCCCGTCACGCTGCCAGCCTGGGTCGAGGAAGTCCGTTTCGATCGTGACGGACTGGTTCCGGCCATCGCCCAGGAGGCCGGCACGGGCCGCGTTCTCACGCTCGCCTGGATGAACCGCGAAGCGCTCGCCGAGACCGCGGCCAGCGGCCGGGCGGTCTACTGGTCGCGATCGCGCTCGCGCCTTTGGCGCAAGGGCGAGGAATCCGGCCACGTCCAGAAGGTTCGCGAGATCCGGCTCGACTGCGATGCCGACGTGATCCTGCTCGAAGTCGAGCAGGTCGGCGGAATCGCCTGCCATACCGGTCGTCATTCCTGCTTCTTCCTGAAGCTCGAGGGCGATCGCTGGGAGCCCGTCGACCCCGTCCTGCGCGATCCCGACCAGATCTACCGCAAGTAGGAGCGCACCCGATGGCCGCAGCCCCGTCCCCATCCTCGGCCGAACTGCTCGAACGGCTCGGTGCCCTGATCGCTTCGCGCCGCGGCGCCGATCCGGAAGCGTCCTATGTCGCCACCCTGTTCGCCAAGGGCACCGATGCGATCCTGAAGAAGATCGGCGAGGAGGCGACCGAAACCGTGATCGCCGGCAAGGAAGGCGATCCGCGCGCGATCGTCCACGAGACCGCCGACCTCTGGTTCCACACCCTGATCCTGCTCGCCCGGTTCGATCTCGGCCCCGGCGATGTCCTCGCCGAGCTTGCCCGCCGCGAGGGCGTGTCCGGGCTCGCCGAGAAGGCGGCGCGGACGGCGCCGGCCGGCAGGCCGGCCGGCGAATGAGCGACG
>JAMLIN010000114.1 GCA_023954135.1 Burkholderiaceae bacterium
GTTGTCATCGACGTTCACCTTCACGATGCGCACGGCGCCGTCCATGGCGGCCTCGACACGCTCGAGAACCGGGCCCAGCGCCCGGCACGGGCCGCACCACGGCGCCCAGAAGTCGACCAGAATCGGCTGCGCGCCCGAAGCGGCGATGACATCGGTGTCGAAGTGGAGATCGTCGGATTCCTTCATGTTGGCTCCGGATGGCGCATGGCCCTGTGGGTTTCCGGTCGATATCGGGGCGGGGGTTGCCGGCTTCAAGGCCTCTTCCCGGCGATGACGCATAATGCCCGTTTCGGCCCGGCGCAGGCCATGAGCCGCGCGGCCGCTCCTTCCAGGCATTCGAGTCGGAACTGAAATGGCGCAATACGTCTTCACGATGAACCGGGTCGGCAAGGTCGTGCCGCCCAAGCGACAGATCCTCAAGGACATCTCCCTTTCCTTCTTTCCCGGCGCCAAGATCGGCGTGCTGGGCTTGAACGGCGCCGGCAAGTCGACGCTTCTGCGCATCATGGCGGGCGAGGACAAGGATTTCGAAGGCGAGGCCCGGCCGATGCCCGATCTGCGCGTCGGCTACCTGCCGCAGGAGCCGCGCCTCGATCCGGAGCAGACGGTACGCCAGGCGGTCGAGGCGGGGCTGGGCGAGGTCTTCGAGGCGAAGCAGCGGCTCGAGGAAGTCTATGCCGCCTATGCCGAGCCGGATGCCGACTTCGACCAGCTGGCGGCCGACCAGGCCCGCTACGAGGCGATCCTTGCCACTGCCGGCAATGACACCGAGCATCAGCTGGAGATCGCCGCCGATGCGCTGCGCCTGCCGCCCTGGGATGCGAAGATCGCCAACCTGTCCGGGGGTGAGAAGCGCCGCGTGGCCCTGTGCCAGCTGCTGCTCTCGCGCCCCGACATGCTGTTGCTCGACGAGCCCACCAACCACCTCGATGCGGAGAGCGTCGACTGGCTCGAGCAGTTCCTGCAGAAGTTCCCCGGCACGGTCGTCGCGGTGACCCACGACCGCTATTTCCTCGACAACGCGGCCGAGTGGATTCTCGAGCTCGACCGCGGCCACGGCATCCCCTGGAAGGGCAACTACAGCAGCTGGCTCGAGCAGAAGGACACCCGCCTCAAGCAGGAGGAGGCAACCGAATCGGCTCGCCAGAAGGCGATCAAGAAGGAGCTCGAGTGGGTGCGCCAGAATCCGAAGGGGCGCCAGGCCAAGAGCAAGGCACGGATGACGCGCTTCGAGGAACTCTCGTCCTACGAATACCAGAAGCGCAACGAGACCGCCGAGATCTTCATCCCCGTCGCCGAGCGGCTGGGCGGCTCCGTCATCGAGTTCGACGGCGTCAGCAAGGGCTACGGCGACCGATTGCTCATCGACAACCTGAGCTTCACCATCCCGCCCGGCGCGATCGTCGGGATCATCGGACCCAACGGCGCCGGCAAGTCGACGATCTTCCGCATGATCACCGGCGCCGAGAAACCCGATTCGGGCGAGATCCGCACCGGCAACACGGTACAGATCGCCTACGTCGACCAGAGCCGCGATTCCCTGGTCGGCGAGCACAACGTCTGGGAGGAGATCTCGGGCGGGCGCGACATCATCACCGTCGGGCGCTTCGAGATGCAGTCGCGCGCCTACATCGGGCGCTTCAACTTCAAGGGCTCGGACCAGCAGAAGCATGTCGGCAGCCTCTCCGGCGGCGAGCGCGGCCGCCTGCACCTGGCCAAGACGCTGCTTGCCGGCGGCAACGTGCTGCTGCTCGACGAGCCGTCCAACGACCTCGACGTCGAAACCCTGCGGGCA
>JAMLIN010000115.1 GCA_023954135.1 Burkholderiaceae bacterium
TGCGGCAACTGCCCGCCTCGCGGTGGCCGTAGACGCGCAGCGCGAGCGGCATGCCATCGGGCAGAGCATTGTCGATGACGTTGACGATGGCGCGTCTGGCGATCTCGATGCGGCGCTCACCGTTCATCCGTTTCAGCATGCTGCCGGAGGCATCGAGGATGATCTCCACCGCCCCGCGCGCACCCGGGTCGAGCTTCGCCTCCCCGGCCACCAGACGCAACTGCGCGGGGCCGGGATCCGCGGCGAACGAATAGTCCACCGTCACTTCGAAACCCACCGGCTGGCGCATGCGGGCGATGGCCCGCTCGAAGCCCTGGTGCAGGGAACCCAGGCTGGTGACGTACTGGTAGGCGCCGCCGTTGACGCGCGACCATTCCTGCATCAGATCCTGCTCCTCATGGGGATGGCTGCCGAACGCACCCTCCGACGACACCGACAAGGCGAACACCATGGGGTGAGCTTCCCGCAATGCCGGCCACAGGCGAGCGTCCATGCTCGTCGCCGCATCGGTCAGCAGGACGACGCCGCGCTTGCCCGGCGGTCGCTTCGCAAGCTCGCGGCTGGCGATCGCCAGAGCGCTTTCGGCCGCGCTCGAGCTGCTGTCGTGGGTGTAGCTGCCCAGCAGACGCTTGAGCGGATAGGGCTCTCCCTGCCAGTCCTGAAGCAGCGGCTTGCCGTGTCCGAACGGCAGCAGGTTGACCACGTCGCGCCCGGGCCGTATCTGGCCGGCGTACCGGTACAGGGCGTTGGCCAGGCTGGGCAGGTACCAGCCGACGCTGGCCGATGTATCCCAGCTGAACATCAGCGCGCGCGGCGGCTCGAACACCCGCAGCCAGTAGGACTGGCCTGACTCGACCGGGGCCTGCCAGCGCATCCGCCGTGGATCCGACTCGTCGGCACGCAGCGGCACCGGCTCGCCGGCGGCATCGAGCAGCTCGGGCCTCGCCTGCAGCGTCGGATCGCCGCGCAGGCCCAGGGTCAGGGTGTTCTCGCCGGCCGGCACGTCGAAGCGGTACCAGGACTCGTATGTGTCGAGCAGCGCCAGCCCGCCAGCCGTCTCCCCCGCCGCCACCGACAGGGCGGTCTCCCGGCTGTCGTTGTCCGGGCGTTGCGGCAGGCCCGGGTACCGCGGCTCGTTCCCGGCCTCCCACGGTCCGTTGCTGCTGTAATGCCCCCATTCCCCGAGAATGGAGCGGTAGTCGTCGTCGAGCGCCGCTTCCCATGTCGCGATCCGGTCCGGCAGCGTCAGCCTCCGGGCGTCGCCTTCGCCATGGAAGCGAAAACGCAGATAGCGGGCCCATACCGGCTGATCGAAGTCGATGGTCGATTCCCCGTCATCGAGATTCCATTCGCCGACCGGCTCGAAGGGCCCCAGCGGGGAACTGTCCGACCGGGCGATGGCGACCCGTTTCACGTCGGTGCCGGCGGCCACTTTGGCGAGCTTGTCGAAGCCCACCGCCGCGATGCGCGCCGCACGGGAATGATGAAAGCCGAGCACGACGGTGGCCGCGGGATCGTCGGACAGCGTCAGCGTGTGCGCCTTGTCGTCCTCGACCAGCAATGCCTTGTCGAAACCGCTGCTCCGTATCCAGGGGTCGGCCCACACCAGATGGCCGCCCAGCTCGGGCGCCGCCAGGTTGCGGCGCTCCAG
>JAMLIN010000116.1 GCA_023954135.1 Burkholderiaceae bacterium
GTCGCGGACGGGGCGGGGCGCCCATCGTAGAATGTCGGGCATGACGATCGCCTCGACAGCCGAAATCATCCAGGACTTCCGCGCCGGCCGGATGGTCATTCTCGTCGACGAGGAGGACCGCGAGAACGAGGGCGACCTCGTCCTCGCCGCCGACTTCGTCACGCCCGAGGCGATCAACTTCATGGCCCGCTACGGCCGTGGCCTGATCTGCCTGACCCTGACCGAGGATCGCTGCCGCCAGCTGCGCCTGCCCCTGATGGTGTCCTCCAACGGGGCGCGCCACGGCACCAACTTCACCGTCTCTATCGAGGCCGCCGAAGGGGTCACCACCGGCATCTCGGCGGCCGACCGCAGCCGCACGGTGCAGGCGGCGGTCGCCCGCGACGCCCGGCCCGAGGACATCGTTCAGCCCGGCCACATCTTCCCGCTGATGGCCCAGCCCGGCGGCGTGCTGGTTCGCGCCGGCCACACCGAGGCGGGCTGCGACCTCGCCCAGCTCGCCGACCTGACGCCGGCGGCGGTCATCTGCGAGATCCTCAAGGACGACGGCACCATGGCGCGGCTGCCGGATCTCGTCGAGTTCGCTGCCCAGCACGGCCTGAAGATCGGCACCATCGCCGACCTGATTCACTATCGCAGCGCCCACGAGAGCCTCGTCGAACGGATCGTCGAACGTGACATCGAGACGGCCGCCGGGCCGTTCCGGCTCATCGGCTATCGCGACCGGGCCGGCGGCGAGGCCCATCTCGCGCTGGTCCACGGCGATGTCGCCGCCGCCGCGGAATGCCTCGTGCGGGTCCACGAGCCGTTGTCGGTGCTCGAGCTGCTCGACGCCCGGCTCGCGCGCCACTCCTGGCCGCTGGACCGCGCCATGCGCGCCATCGCCGGCGCCCAGGCCGGTGTCGTGGTGCTGCTCAACTGCGCCCAGTCCAGCGATGCGCTGGTCGAGCAGCTCGCCTCGCTCGCCGACGCCGGCTCGGCGGCCGAGCGTGCCGCCGGGCGCCGCTCGAAGATGGACCTGCGCACCTACGGCATCGGGGCGCAGATCCTCAAGGACCTGGGGATCGAGCGCATGCGGCTGCTGTCGCAGCCGCGCAAGATGCCCAGCATGACCGGATTCGGGCTCGAGATCGCGAGCTTCGAGCCAATCGCCGAGGAGCCAGAGGCATGAACATCGAAGTATTCGAAGCCGATTCCGACGGCGAGGGGATGCGCATCGGCGTCGTGCAGGCGCGTTTCAACGAGGCGATCTGCGAAGCCCTGCG
>JAMLIN010000012.1 GCA_023954135.1 Burkholderiaceae bacterium
TTCGACGAGGTGATCCGCGCGCGCCGCAGCATCCGGGGCTACCAGAAGCGGCCGGTGCCGAAGGCGCTGATCCGGGAGATCATCGAGCTGGCGATGCGCGCACCCACCTCGCTCAACACCCAGCCCTGGAACTTCTTCGTGGTCACCGGCGATGTGCTGGACCGGATCCGCAGGGGCAACGTCGAGCGCAACCTCGCCGGCGTTCCCGATTCGCGCGAGTTCCGGATGGGGCCCGGCTATGCCGGGGCGCACCGGGACCGGCAGATCGAGATCGCCAAGCAGCTGTTCGGCGCGATGGGCATCGCGCGCGATGACAAGGAGAGGCGCCAGGACTGGGTGCTGCGCGGCTTCCGGCAGTTCGACGCCCCGGTCTCGATCGTCGTCACGTACGACCGTTCGATCCACGGCAGCGACATCGCGCCGTTCGATTGCGGCGGCGTGGTCAACTGCCTCGTCAACGCGGCATGGTCCAGGGGGCTGGGCTGCGTCATCAACAGCCAGGGCATCATGCAGTCGCCGGTGGTGCGGGCAGAGGCGGGAATTCCGGACGACCAGGTGATCCAGACCTGCGTCGCCATGGGCTGGCCGGACGACTCGTTTCCCGCCAATGCCGTCGTCTCGCGCCGCAAGGGCGTCGACGAGGCCGTGACCTTCGTGGGTTTCGCGGACTGAATCCGGGCGGCCCGGCGGCACTGGTGCGGCCCTCCGGTCGCATGACCGGCGTTCCCCGGGGACGCCTGTCCGCCCGCTAGAATGCCTTTTCGCGAGGCCGGCCAGAGCCGGGCTCTCAGCTTTTCACGATTGCCGAGACGGCAGGAGAACACAGCATGAAGATCGATTCGAGCATCAGCGCCGTTGTCACCGGTGGCGCCTCGGGGCTGGGCAGGGCCTCCGCGGAAGCCCTGGCGGGCGCGGGCGCCAAGGTTGCCATCTTCGACATCGACGAAGCCCGGGGCAATGAAGTCGCCAAGGCCATCGGCGGGATCTTCTGCCGGGTCGACATCACCGACGAGCAGAGCGTCGTCGACGGCTATGCCAAGGCGCGTGCCGCCCAGGGCCAGGAGCGCGTGCTCGTGCATTGCGCGATGACCTCTCGCCGCGGCAAGACGCTCGCCTTCGACAAGGCGACCAACAGGTTGAAGCGCCTGTCCACCGAGGACTACGAGGCCGGGGTCAAGGGCGTGCAGGTGGCCAGCTACCGGCTCGCCTCGCTCGCCGCCGAGGGCATGGCTACGCTCGAGCCGCTTGCGGACGGCGAGCGTGGAGTCGTCATCCTGACCGCCTCGGTGGCGGCGCAGGATGCCCAGATCGGCCAGGTGATCTACGGGTCCGCCAAGGCCGGCGTCAACGGCCTGGTGCTGCCGATGGCGCGCGACCTTTCGGATCTCGGTATCCGCGTCAACTCGATCATGCCCGGTATCTTCGCCACCCCCTTGATGCTGGGTGCCCAACCCAAGGTGCTCGAGAGCCTGGCCGCCTCGGTGCCCTTCCCGAAGCGCCTGGGCAATCCGGAGGAGTTCGGCAGCCTCGCGCTCGAGATCTCGCGCAACACCTATTTCAACGGCCAGTGCGTGCGACTGGACGGTGCGATCCGCATGGCGCCGCGCTGATCGCGGCGGGGGCCGCGGCCGGGTGGCGGGCGGCCCTTTCTTTCTGATACCAACGAGGAGACATGCATGACGATCATCACGGTCGTTGCGCCGGAAGGCCGGCTCGACCTCGAGACGCGCCGCAAGCTGGTGCCCCTGTTGACCGACGCCGTCATGGTTGCGGAGATCGGACGACTGCATCCGCCCGCCAGGGTCGGCTTCCAGGTCCATTTCCAGACGCTCGCCCGCGATGCGATGGCCATCGGCGGGAAGCTGCTTTGCGATCACGAGAAGCCACGTGACGTGATGACGATCAACCTGAAGGTCATGGATGCCGTATGGCCCGATGAGCTGAGGGCGAGGGCGATAACCGGCGTGCTTGCCGCAATGGCCGAAGGCTGCGGACTCCCCGCGCCTTCGCCGACCTGGTGGGTGAATCTCGAGGTGGTTCCGGAAGGCAGCTGGGGCTCGCGCGGCAGGGTTCTGTCGATCCTCGATCTGCTCGAGACCGGCGCCTTCACCGAGGAGCGCGCCGCCGAGATCCGGGCGGCGCTGCCAGCCTGACTCCCCGAGTGCCGGAGGGATCGAATGAAACCACCTTCCCTTGAGCCCCTGCCCCCGGAGATGCAGTCGCTGGCCAGCCAGCTGGCCGATGCGCGACGCGACGGCCGGCAGATCGCGGAGTTGCCGGCGCGGCTGGTGCCGCCTTCGGCCGCCATCGGCTACGACGTCAACCTCGAGGTCGGCCGGCTGCTCGGCTGGGAGCCTCTCGGCTGGAAGATCGCCGGCACGACGCAGGCCGTACGGGACAGGCTGGGGATCGACACGCCGATCTACGGCCGGACGTTCCGCCGCTTCGCCACCACGTCACCGGCGACGCTCGATTGTCCGAAGCTGCTCGACCCGCTGGTCGAATGCGAGTGCTTCGTCACGCTGGGCTCGGCGCTCGCCTGGCGTCCCGAGCCCTGGACGCTCGACGAGGTGAGGGCGGCGGTCGGGTCGGTGCATGCCGGCATCGAAGTCGCCGAGTGCCGGTTCCCGGGTTCGAACCTGCCGGCTTTTCCCGCGGTTCTCGCGGACGGTGCGGCGTCCGGCCACTATGTCTACGGCGACGAGATCGCCGCCTGGCGCGAGGACCTGGCGGCCATCGAGGTCGAGGTCGAACTCGACGGGCAGCTGCGTCGCACCGGCGCCGGCAGGGAAGTGATGGGTGATCCGCTCGTGCCCCTGCTGTGGCTGGCCGAAACGCTGCGCAGCCGGGGGCTCGGCATCGAGGCCGGCGAGATGATCAGCACCGGTTCGATGACGGGCATGCTGCCGGTGCCCCGGCCATGCCGGATCGAGGCGCGCTTCGGGGCGTCGGCGGGCGTGCGGATCGAGTTTCGCGGGCAGCGCGATGAGGCAGGTTAAAGTTCACAATCATCGAGGGAGACCGCAATGTCACAAGATCGCTATGCCCGCTACGAGACCCTGAAGTTCGATCGCCCGCACCCCCGGGTGCTGCGCATCACCATGGTGTCGCCCATGAAGATGGGCGCGATGACGCCGACCATGCATCGCGAGGTCTCCGAGATCTGGGCCGACGTGGACGCCGACGACAGCGTCTCGGCCGTCATCATCACCGGCCAGGGCCGCAATTTCTCGGCCGGCGGCGATCTGAACCACGAGCGCAAGGTCTGCGACGACTACAACCTGCGCATGCAGGCGATGGGCGAGGCGCGCCGGCTGGTGCTCGGCATGCTCGACTGCCGCAAGCCGATCGTCTCGGCTGCGCGCGGCTGGGCGGTCGGCGCCGGCATTGCCTGCCTGATCATGGCGGATGTGTCGATCGCGTCCAAGGACGCGCAGTTCTCCGACGGTCACCTGAAGATCGGCGTGGCGGCCGGCGACCATGCCACGATCATCTGGCCGTTGCTGTGCGGGATGGCGAAGGCGAAGTACTACCTGCTCACCGCCGAGACCTTCACCGGCGAGGAAGCCGAGCGGATGAACCTGATCTCGATGGCCTTGCCGGACGAGGAGGTCGAAGCGAAGGCCGTCGCCGTCGCCACCAGGCTTGCCGAGGGCGCCCCGGCTGCGATCCGCTGGACCAAGCAGGTGCTCAATCACTGGGTTCGCCAGGCCACGCCGATCTTCGACGCATCGCTTGCCCTGGAGATGATCGGTTTCGCCGGCCCCGAAGGGGTGGAGGGAGTCGAGGCGTTCCTCGGCAAGCGCAAGACGGCGTTCAACCCGGATACGCCCGTCTGAAACCGGCTCGCGCCGGCTGAGCACGCCTGGCGTCGTCCGCGAGTAGTATGCGATTTTCGGCGGCAGACCGCCCGACTGAACCTGTTTCGAGTTGGATGACCCATGAAGACCTATCAGCATTTCATCGACGGCCAGTACGTCGACCCGCTCGGCGGGAAGTGGCTCGATACCGTCAATCCGTATAGCGGCGAGGTATGGGCCCGCATCCCGGACGGATGCGAGCGTGACGTCGACCGTGCGGTGCAGGCCGCCAGGCGGGCGATGACCGAAGGCCCGTACGCGAAGATGACGCCGACCCAGCGCGGCAAGCTGATGGTCAGGCTGGCCGAGCTCGTCGCCGCCAACGCCGAACGCCTGGCCGAGGTCGAGGTACGCGACAACGGCAAGCTGTACTCCGAGATGAAGGGCCAGCTCGACTACCACCCCGAGTGGTGGCGTTACTACGGCGGGCTTGCCGACAAGGTGGAAGGCGCGGTGATGCCGGTCGACAAGCCGGATCACTTCGGCTTCACCACGCACGAGCCGATCGGGGTCGTCGGGGCCCTGACCGCCTGGAACTCGCCGCTGCTCTTCGTCGCCTGGAAATGCGCGCCGGCGATCGCCGCCGGCTGTGCGGTGGTGATCAAGCCGTCCGAATTCGCATCGGCCTCCACCCTCGAATTCGCTGCGCTCACGAAGGAAGCCGGCTTTCCCGACGGCGTCTTCAACGTGGTCACTGGCCTGGGGGCATCCACCGGGTCGGCGCTGGTCGATCACCCGGACGTCGCGAAGATCACCTTCACCGGATCGGACGTGACCGGCGCGCGCATCTACGCGCAGGCCGCGAAGACCATGAAGCGGGTCACGCTCGAGCTCGGCGGCAAGTCGCCCAACATCGTCTTCGCCGACTGCGACCTCGACAAGGCCGCAGCCGGGGCGATCTCAGGCATCTTCGCCGCGACCGGGCAGACCTGCATCGCGGGTTCGCGCCTCCTGGTGCAGAACTCGATCCGGGAAGACTTCATCGAACGGGTGGCGAAGCTCGGGGCGACCGCGCGCCGGGGCGACCCGATGAAGCCCGACACCAACATCGGCCCGGTGACCACGCCGCCGCAGTACCGCAAGGTGCTCGACTACATCGACATCGCCCGCAAGGAAGGCGCGCGCTGCATCCTCGGCGGCAAGCCCGCCACCGACCAGCCGGGCGGGCAGTTCGTCGAGCCGACGATCTTCGTCGACGTCACGCCGCAGATGCGGATCGCGCGCGAGGAAGTATTCGGCCCCGTGCTCTCGGTGATCGGCTTCGAGGACGAGGCCGAGGCGATCCGGATCGCGAACGACACCATCTACGGTCTTGCGGCCGGCATCTGGACCGAGAACATCGGCCGGGCGATGCGGGTGTCGAAAGCGATCAAGGCGGGCACGGTGTGGGTCAACACCTACCGATCGATCAGCTACCTGATGCCCTTCGGCGGCATGAAGCATTCCGGCATCGGCCGCGAGAGCGGGATCGAATCGATCCGCGGGTATCTCGAGACCAAGAGCACCCTGATCTCCTACGCCGAGGGCGCACCCGCCAATCCGTTCGTGATGCGCTGACATGCAGGCGGTCCGGCCGGAGGACAGCGAAAGGCGTCGGCGGCGGGACGCTGAGCTGCGCTCGTTCGACGAGCGCATCGGCGAGCACCTGGAGGCACTGCGGGCGACGAGGTCGCTGTAGGCTCGCACCGGGTTCGATCGGGGCCCCGATCACTCTGTAGGCTGAAGTGTCGAGAACGAGCGCGATGCTCATCGCCCCAGCCGGGTTGTGTTCGTTCACAGTGTTAGCTAGACTAGACTAGACCAGATCACTTGCAGGGGCGCGCGGTGGAAATCGTCAACATGCTGCAGGCCAAGTCCTCCCTGTCCCGCCTGGTGGACGCCATCGAACGTGGGCAGGAGCGCGAGATCATCATTGCCCGCAATGGTCGCCCCGTGGCCAGGTTGCTCCCGATCGACGCGGCGCCAGTCGGGCAACGTATCGGAGTCGCGAAGGGGATGTTCGAGGTGCCGGACACCATCGACGCTCACAACGATGAAGTGGCAAGGCTGTTCACGGGTCGGGAGCGGTCTTGAATCTTTTGCTGGACACCCATGTTGCCCTGTG
Organism: Burkholderiaceae bacterium; assembly: GCA_023954135.1. Taxonomy (GTDB): domain Bacteria; phylum Pseudomonadota; class Gammaproteobacteria; order Burkholderiales; family Burkholderiaceae_E; genus JAMLIN01. The sequence goes on from JAMLIN010000012.1 coordinate 5,965, forward strand.
GGCGATCGCGGATAGTCCCAGGCTGTCGGGCAAGGCCCGGGAACTGATCCAGTCCCCGGGCGCGACGGTCTGGATCAGTGCTGCAAGCGTGTGGGAGATCGCCATCAAGCATGCGCTCGGCCGCGGCGACATGCCTCTGTCCGGCCACGACGCCGTGGGCTACTTCCGGGCGTCCGGTTATCGGTTCCTGGGAATCGAGCCCGAGCATGCCGTGGCGGTGGAAGAGCTGCCCGCGCATCATCAGGATCCGTTCGACCGGATCCTCGTGGCCCAGGCGCTTGTCGAACCGATGCGCTTGCTGACCCATGATCCCGTGGTGGCGCTCTATGGCGACATCATCGTCAGGATTTGACGGTTTCCGCTGAACCGACCCTGAATCCCGGGGCAAACACAAAAGCCGCGTTTCCGCGGCTTGTTCGATTCGTTGATTCGCAAGGGAATCTGGTCGGGGTGAGAGGATTCGAACCTCCGGCCTCTACGTCCCGAACGCGCCCTGAGTCTGCCTAGACCCGCTCCGGTTGCGGGTCGCTCTATTCTAAATCAAGCACTTGCGTTCGCCTTCGCTCCGCTTCGCGCAGCTTCGGGGGGTGACAAGTGGTGCCCGGTTGCCACTAATTTGCCACTACGCGCTGACTAGGTGCAGCGCTCGATGTGTCGGCGAGGAGGAGGCTAAAACGAAAACCTACACGCCGGACCTCCACTCATCGGGTCCGTTCGTGAACACTGCTGCCGCCTTTGAGCCGTTGACCAAAGAGGACGTTGCCGACGTTCTCGGCGTGTCCGTTCGCACAATCGAGAACTGGGTCAACGATGGCACGCTGCCCGCGCCCAAGCGCTTGGGAAACCGGGTCTACTGGCATCCCGGCGTCTTCTTTGGATGGCTGGAGCATCGCCTGATGGACGACGAACCTAAGGGCGCCGGCCAACTCATGGCGCCGAGCGTGGAGGCACCAGCAGTGGTCAGCGCGCCGGGTCGCCGTGGCGGGAAGCGCCGGAGTATCGACGTTGACCAGCTGCGCACGCGCGACCAGGCCAAGCTGGACGCTCTCATGGCCTGAGTGGCACGAAGGGCGGCACATGGCCCGCGGCTCGATGCCGCCGGAACGCCTCAAGTGTCGCAGCGGCCTGTCGTCGGAACTTCTCCCTGGGACGTGCACCAGCCCGTCGCGGCCAGTGCTTGACTTGGGCGGGTCACGAAGCCAATTCAAGCACCGCCGCATCCTCGCGGCCGACTTCCGCAGTCAGCGCCGCTTACGCCGTCTCCTGCGACCGTCTTGCAGACCGTCGCTAAGACCGAGACGGTAGAAGCAGACGCTCCAACCGTGGGGAACGGGGCACCCCGGCTCACGGTCGCTAGGGCGACTCGCCGTGTCTCGGGCTGGACGCCCTCGTCCCCTTGCCAATGCCGCGCCCCATCCCGCTGCCCCTGCACGGCAGAGCCAACGGGCGGGCAACCCGCGCGCTGCTTGCCTTCGTTGTCGCTGTTCCCGCCAACCGCAGGCGCCTCCTGAACGTCGGCCATCGCCCAGGTTGCCCGCCCGCTTTCAGCGGCTGGGGCGGGGCTGCCGCCCCCACTGCGTCACCGGTCCGTGGGCGGACCTGATTTCGCTGGGGCGAACTCTGCCTGGTGGCGCCCCCGGTCGTGCGCCGACCTGGTAGGCCAGGTGCTGCCTGCGAGGCTGCGGCTGGACGCCTTGCCCCACGTCCTGCGGCGTGGCTCCAGGCAGCGGCCGGAAGCCGGCCGCCCCGCGCTGCGCGCGAAAAGCCGTGGTGCTTGGCGCACTGGCGCAGAAAGTGGGAAGGCGAATTCGCGCCCACCGGCTGAAATGCTTGTTGCGACAGTATCCTCGGGGGTTCCGCGAATAACGATATGAGAGAGAGGGACCCCCTTGGCAACTCGTCGAAGCACTCAAAAATCCGCCGCAAGCGCACAGACCGCCAACTATCAGCACAGCCAAGAGGCCACCCAGCGCCCGGATGTCGGCGTGCAGGACCAGTTCACGGCCAAGAAGGCGCCCAAGACCTACCGCTACGACAGCAGCCTGGACCCGGCGCTAAGCTGGGACGAGAACCGCGACCGTGACCTGGCCGAGTGGCTGATTGGCTTGGTGCAGCGCTGCGCGACAGAAGGGGAGCCGGCGGTATTCGCAGCGCCCCAGGTCTGGGCGGGGGGCGGCGTGCGAGTGCAGTCGCTCAAGGCAGCCGCGGACCTGCTGAAGTCGCTCTCGCGGCCGTTCCTGAACTGGGCCGGAAAGGCGGAGCGCCATCAAATCGAGGTGCCAACCGTGCCGCTGTTCGTGCATGAGCGGCATTCGACGAAGGCGATTCTGGAAGGCATCAAGAGTCGCAAGGCGAAGGGAACGACGCTGGACATGTTCGGCGACGGCGGCCTGGACGTTACCGACAAGCTCGACGCCTACGAGCACAAGGGTCCGTGGCAAAACCGAATGATTCTCGGCGATAGCCTGCAAATCATGAGTTCGCTATTGGAGTTTGAAGGGCTCGGGGGGCAGGTGCAAATGGCCTATTTCGACCCGCCGTATGGTGTGAAATTTGGCTCGAACTTCCAACCGTTTGTACGTAAGAGGGATGTAAAACACGGTGGTGACGAGAACATGACCCGTGAGCCCGAGATGGTAAAGGCATATCGGGATACATGGGAATTGGGACTTCATTCCTACCTCACCTACATCCGCGACCGCCTGCTCCTACTGAAAGAGTTGCTCCACGAAACCGGCAGTGTATTTGTACAAATCTCCGACGAAAACCTTCATCACGTTAAAGAGTTATTGGACGAGGTGTTCGGTTCTCAAAATTTCCTGAGTGTCATCTCGTTCGCTAAGACGTCAAGCGCCTCCGGCCAGCTTCTCTCTTCAGTTACTGACTTCTTGCTTTGGTACGGAAAGGACGCCAGTCGCACGAAATATAGAGCGCTGTACCTAAGCAAGTCTCTGGGTGGTGTAGGTTCTGCCCAATATACCTGGGCCGAACACCCCACAGGCGAACGAGTCAACTACAGCAATGTAGACCGGTTATCGGAGGCCCCTGAAAATTCTCGCATCTTCCGCCAAGATAATTTGACGAGTCAGCGGCCTGCGCAGGAAGGCGATGTGAAGGCGTACGAGTATGAAGGTCGGACCTTCACGTTGCGCAAGGGGACATTTAAAACAGACAAGAAGGGGTTGGATAGCCTAGCGAAGCAGAAGCGTCTGATTTGGGTCGGCAACACGCTAGCCTATGTGCGTTACCTGTCAGATTTCCCTGTATTCCCAATTTCAAATTCCTGGTCCGACACCGTCGTATCCGGCTTCGGCGCTGAGAAGCTCTACGCGGTCCAGACGTCCCCATTAGTTGTCCAGCGCTGCATGCTTATGTGCACCGAACCGGGCGACTTGGTATTGGACCCGACCTGTGGTTCTGGCACTACCGCATACGTCGCCGAACAATGGGGACGCCGCTGGATTACCTGCGACACCTCGCGTGTCCCGCTGGCCTTGGCGCGGCAACGCCTACTGACCGCGACGTTCCCCTACTATGAGCTGAAGAACTCGCAGGTTGGCCCCATTGGCGGTTTCGAGTACAAGCGCCGCCAGAACCGTAAGGGCGAGGAGGTTGGCGGTCTTGTGCCGCACGTCACCCTGAAGTCCGTCGCCAATAACGATGCGCCGGCCACTGAAGTGCTCGTAGACCGACCCGAGGTGAACAAGGGCGTGGTGCGGGTGACAGGTCCGTTCGTGCTGGAGGCAACTATTACGCCCGCGCAGGCGGTTGACGACCAGTCCGTGGTTGATGTTCAGCCGTCAATGACTCAGCCGCTGAGCGACGCCATCGGCGTCGCGGACGTAGCGAACGGGGGGTTGCCGCTGTCCGTGGCAGAACCCGCCGTGCGCTACAGCGACCCGGCCACCCACATCGAACGTATGACCCAGGTGCTACGACAGGCGAAGACGCTGCGCCTGCCCGGTAACCGGGAACTGGTGCTGTCCGACATTCGCCGCACGGCCGAGAGCGACGTGCTGCATGCCGAGGGCACGGACGCCGAGGGCAACCGCATCGCCGTGGTGTTCGGGCCCGAAGACGGCGCCATCTCATCCGACGTTGTCTTCGAGGCAGCACGCGAAGCGTACTTTCTGAAGGTCCCGCACCTGTACTTCTTCGGTTTCGCCATCCAAGCCAAGGCGCGCGAGCTGCTGGAAGACCGCGCCAAGCTCCGCGTGCCCTGCACTTACGTCACCGTCACGCCCGACGTGGCGATGTCAGACCTGTTGAAGACGAGCCGCGCCAGCCAGATTTTCTCGGTAACGGGCCTGCCCGATGCCGTGCTGCGCAAGACCGGCAAGAAGAACGACGACGGCTCGGCACTCTATGAAGTGGAGCTGTTGGGCCTCGACATCTTCAACCCGGCGACGATGGAGCAGGAGGCCATCGACGGCCACAGCATGCCGGCTTGGATGCTGGACACCGACTACGACGGCCTGAGCTTCTACGCCACCCAGGTCTTCTTCCCGAAGACGGCGGCATGGGACAACCTGCAGAAGTCGCTGAAGGCCCAGTTCGACTCGTCGGTGTGGTCCCATCTGGCCGGCACGATAAGCGAACCCTTCGTTGTGGGGCCGAGGCAGCGCGTGGCCGTGAAGGTCATCGACGAGCGCGGCAACGAGCTGATGCGCGTGCTGGAGGTGTGATGGCTGTCTATCCCCCAGGTGTGTCGGAGCGCGTTTTCGAGTTTGCTTTTAATTCGGAATTTTGTACAACAAGCGGAGCGCTAATCGCAGGCTGCCCTTACATACCGACGCAGAATCAAGAGAAGCGACTCGGATATGATGTTGCGATAAAGATTGGAGGCGGGTCAAGAATCCGCTCGCTATATCTTCAGCATAAGGTAGCACGCCGAGTAGATGGGAAAAGCGGCTCGAATAAGCGGTTTCGCGATGTTGTCGGCTCTCCGTATTATGCATTTTCGCTGGACGTCGACCAATACAATCTCATTCATCGGTTTTCACAGAAGAAAACGCGTGAGTTCTACTATTGCGCTCCTATCTTTACGTCCCGGCAAGACCTTAACGGGCACTTTTCGGCTCGGACCGTGGTCCCCAACGCGGCGTGGATAGACATCTCGACCTGGTCGACCATCCCGAGTACCGACACGCAGGCGCATTGCATTGTCTACAGCCCCGACTTAACGGCCGTCTCGCGGTTTTCCGAAGAACCCGAAAAGCCGATTTCCGGCGAGAGGCCTTCACCGGAGAAATTCTTCAACGCACCGGCATTGGAATTCAGGACTGAAGACATGGCGAAGGAGTATTTTGACTTTTTCGACACCTTGAAGGAGTGGTGGCCTGAGCGGTCCAAGACTCGTCGAAAATCCGAAGAGGAGGACGGGTTTCGGATGAAGTCCGTACTTCCACCGCGACGGGAGGATTTCAAACAACCTAGACAGGTCGTCGAGGCTATTCAGGAAATCACTGGCGACTACCTGGGGGTTACTTGGCTTGTGAAGGTGAACGCATGAGCCAAATCAACGCCGTCGAAGCGCCCATCATCAGCTCGCCCTACGACGAGCCGGCCCACCACTGGCACATCGAGGCGGCGAAGCAGCCTGAGAAACGCCCAGGCCGGCGCCTGGCCTCCTACTTCTTTCGAGTGCCTGAGCGCGCGGCGCGCGGGCGCAAGACCAAAGGCCAGCAGTCCTTGCTGGACGACGCCGCCAAGGGCGAGGAATACCTGCTGGATTTGGCGAATCTGATTCGACAGCGGCTCAAGGACTGGCGGGCACGCGACTACGCTGGGGCGACCAAGGTCACGCGGGAACTGCTGGAACTGTGGCGCTCGCCCGACCGGTCGCAGCGGCTGTTCTTCGCCCAGCTCGAAGCGGTCGAAACGGTGCTGTTCCTCGTCGAGGGGCCGGACGACCTGAAGCAGGGCGTGAACGTGCCCAGCGACGAACCCGGTGACGACGCCAAGGCCGAGGGCTACAAGGCCTTCGTGCGCTACGCGCTGAAGATGGCGACCGGCTCGGGCAAAACCACCGTCATGGGCATGCTGGCGGCGTGGTCCATCCTGAACAAGGTGGCGCAGCCGCAGGCCGCGGCTTACTCGGACACGGTGCTCATCGTCTGCCCGAACGTCACCATCCGCGACCGCCTGCGCGAACTCGACCCGAACCTGGATGAGCTGAGCCTGTACCGCACGCGGCAACTCGTGCCGTTGCACCGCATGCCCGACCTGCGGCGCGGTGAGGTGTTCATCACCAACTGGCACAACCTCGAACGGCGCGAGCTGTCCGACGTGAACGGCACGTCCGCCAAGGTCGTCAAGCGCGGCGTGCCGGTCGAAAAAACACGTTCGGTGAAGCTGGGCGGTCGCGACGAGCTGACCGAGGCCGACATCCGGCAGCAGGCGCTCACCGGCGCCTTCGACATCCTGCGCGAGCTGCGCGATGCCAAGGGCAAGCTGACCGGTTTCGAGGTCAAGGAGGTGCGCTACTACGAGAGCGACGCAGCCTTCCTGCGCCGCGTGTTGGGCAACCGCAAGGGGCGCAGCTCGGCCATCCTCGTGATGAACGACGAGGCGCACCACGCCTACCGGCGCGGCAAGCTCGACGCTGACGACGTGTATGCCGTGGACGAGGAAACGGCCGAGGTCGATGCCCGCGAGGCCACGGTGTGGGTCGAAGGGTTGGACCGCATCAACAAAGCGCTGGGCGGGCGAAGCAACGGCATTCGCCTGTGCGTGGACCTGTCGGCGACGCCCTTTTTCATCCAGGGCAGCGGCAACGAGGTGGGCAAACCCTTCCCGTGGGTCGTTTCCGACTTCAGCCTGCTGGAGGCCATCGAAGCCGGGTTGGTGAAGATTCCCCAACTGCCGACCCAGGACATCGGCGGCACCGAGACGCCGGCGTATTTCAACGTGTGGCGGTGGGTGCAGCAGATTGCCGAGAAGGACGGCGTGACCGGAAAGCTGACGCCCGAAGTGCTGATGCGCTACGCGACGCAGCCCATCGCGCAGCTTGCCGACGAGTGGCGAAAGACAGCGGCGCAGTGGCACGAGCAGTACCAGGCCGGCCACCGCAAGAGCGATGTGCCGCCCGTGTTCATCATCGTGTGCCGCGACACGGCGCTGGCCAAGGAGCTGTTTGACTGGCTCGCCAACGGAAAGCCCGACTACGGCGCGGCGCCCGAGCAGTTCCGAAACGCACCGGGCCGCGAATGGACGGTGCGGGTCGATAGCAAGGTGGCCGAGGACATCGCAGAGGGCGGCGGCAAGAACGACGAGGCCCGGCGCCTGCGCTTCGTGCTGGAGACCATCGGCAAGACAGCCTGGCCCGGCGGAAAGGTGCCCGAGGAATACGCGGCCCTCGTGGACAAGCACAACCACAAGGCACTCGAGGACGACGACAACGGTCTCATGACCATCGACGCCAGCGTGCCGCCCGGCCGCGACGTGCGCTGCATCATCAGCGTGGCGATGCTCTCCGAAGGGTGGGACGCGACGACCGTGACGCACGTCGTCGGCCTGCGGCCCTTCGGGTCACAGCTGCTATGCGAGCAGGTGGTCGGTAGGGCGTTGCGTCGCACGTCCTATGCGGTCGACGAGACGACCGGCTTTTTCCGTGAGGAAACCGCGAAGGTTTTCGGCGTGCCGTTCGAGCTCATCCCGTTCAAAGTGGAGGGCGGCGCCCAGCAGCCGCCGACGCCGCCCGCCAACCAAATTTACGCGGTGCCGGCAAAGGCTCAGTTCGAGCAGAGCTTTCCTGTGTTGGAGGGCTACACCGACCCCGGTGCGATGCGGCTGACAATGGACTGGGCGAAGGTGCCGACACTGGAACTGAACCCGATGACCGTGCCGGACGTGACGCTGATGAAGGGGCTTACGACCCGTGACGGCGCGCTTGCAGCGTACGGCCCAGGCGCTGCGGAAGTGGTGAATCTCGAACAGTGGCGCGCGAAGGTGCGCGTGCAGCAGGTCGCTTTCACGATGGCCAGGGTGCTGGCGCAGCAATGGCTGAACGACCGCGGCGATGTCATCCCGATGCACAGGCTGTTCCCGCAGTTGCTCGGCTACACCACGCGGTTCCTGGCCGAAAAGCTCACGCTTGCAGGCAACCGCGCGCCGCAGGACGTGGCGCTGAATCCGTACTTCCAGCAGGCCGTGGGCATCTTGTTCGATTCGTTGGTGCCCGTGGACGAGAGCGGCAAGGCGCAGGAGCGACCCATCATCGCACCGGGCCCGGCTGGTGAGCGGTCCACCCGGCACGTCGAGTTCTTCACCGGGCGGCAGCCGTGGCCGGTCCACAAGTGCCACCTGAATGCCATCGTGGCCGACACCAGGACATGGGAGCAGGCGGCGGCTACCGCGCTGGATGCTCATGACGGCGTGGCCAAGTGGGTCAAGAACGACCACCTCGGTTTCGTCGTGCCCTACCGCAAGGACGGCATTCGACGGCGATACCTGCCGGACTTCATCGTCGACCTGACCACGGGCGAACGCTTGGTGCTCGAAGTGAAGGGGCAGCCCGGCGACGCCGAGGTGAAGGCGCAGGCGGCCCATCGCTGGTGCAACGCCGTCAACAACGACGGCCGCTATGGACGGTGGAGCTATCACATCATTCGACAACCCCCTGACCTGATGAAGCTGCTGGACAAGCTGACCGGCGTCACCTGAAACGTCGTCACGCGGTAACGCCACCGGGCGACCATCACCCGGTGACCGTTACCGCACAACCACCACCCACGAATAACCAAACTCCTCCTAACCAGAAGGCGGTTGCATCACCTCTTCTATGAAAGGAAGAAGAAGCCGCCCGTCGGGCGGCTGTCGCCCGGTGAAGGCCACCCGAATGGCCAGCGGGCCCAAGCCCAGGCGACGTATGGCGGGCATGGCCCGCCCCCGTGACGGGCAGGCTGCAGCCTGTAACCGCACCGGCAGAGGCGAGCGTGTTCTGGAGCGAGACTGCTCTAGGTCCCGGCATGAGTGGCCGATAGCTGCGTGACGGGGCATCGGCCATCCACTTCGGAACTCTCATGCAACACCGCTCACCCACCTGGCTCGTCGTCACGGCCCTCGGCATCCTTCTGTTCTTCTACGGTATCGTCTTCGACCCCGGCTTCGATGTCTTTGGCACGGTGTCGTACGTGCTCACCATCCGTGCGGGGGTCTTGCTGGTCATCGTCGGCATCGTTTGGGGGCTCGTGCGGGTCGTGAGAGCCCCCAGGCAGGCGTTGAGCTCGGGGACGCGAACCGGCTTAGTGGCCGCGGTCGGAGTCTGGGACGGCCGGACGGGCCGCTTCATGACAGAGCCGTCGATGTCAGCGGGCCCCGCCGTCAACATAGACGGAACGCCGATGTTGCCCAGCGGTGTCGACGTCATGGGCAAAGCGTACGGCGACGATGGCCACCGCCACGACGCCGGCGGCATGTCGTTCGATTGCCACCACCACGACGGTTCGGGCAGCTCACCGTGGTGAGCGCGAGGCGGCATGTAGCCGCCTCGTGCTCAACCGCTCGACGACGTTTCGGCTGCCTCTGCGGTAGCGATGCGCCGCTGCCGTCGTTCGAGCTTGCGTGCCGCAATCTGCGCTGCGCCTTCGCGGATGCGCTGGCGGTCGGGGCACTGGAATAGCACCTTGTAGCCTTGGCCGAGCGGTACGCGGGTAATGAGCCCGAGCGCTTCGAGGTCGGCAAGGTGCCCGCGCACCGCCCGTTCGTCCTTGCCGGTCAGCTTGGCGATGTGCGGCCCGGCGTAGGTGGTGTTGCCTTCGTAATGGCATGAGGCCAGGGCGACGTAGACGTAGAACGTCGCGTTGTCGATGCAATCGACCAAGTTGAAGAGCAACGCCCTCGGCAGGCAGTAGTAGCCACCTTGGCCATAGCGCTCGTACCAGCGGTCGTTGTCTGCGCTCGGGATGCGGTTGCGGCGGCGCTTCATGCACGCTCTCCCGCGCCGAGTTCGTCTTCCAACCAGGCCTCTACGTCGGCCACATGAAAGAAAACCAGGCGGCTGCCCGAGATGTGGCGCGGCGCCGGGAAACCGCGCTGCGCAATCCAGTTTTCGAGTGTGCGGGTCGAGATGCCCAGCGCCTCGACCAGCGCCGACTTGGGAATGAATTTTTCCATCGAGATGCTCCAGATGACGGGTGCGCCCGTCGGCGGAGGCCAGCGAACTTGCCGGCTCGATGGGTGAAGCGATGCGTTTTAGCCTTCGCGCAATGACGCGCATGCGGCGGAGCGGGAAGGGGCAGGAGACTCATCCGCGAGACGGTGGCTAGACGGTGGAACAACCACCGTGAGTCGTCTATGAAGCTATCGTCCATCGACCTGAAGGGTGTGCTCGCCGGGCCGCCCGTTGCGCCGAAGCCACCTCGACGCGCGTCTCGTCACACCGGCAGCCGGAGCGGGAAAGAGCAAGCCCGCATCAATGCGTTGAAGTGCATGCGCGTCGTGGCCCATCATGGCCACGTTCGGGTGGCAGAACTGGCACGCGCCGTCTGGCCGCAGGCCAAGTACGCCGAGCAGGTCTGCCGGCGCGTCACGCGCCGGCTGGTGGCCGATGGGCTGCTGCTGCAACGCCGTAACGCCCTCGGTTCGCGAAGCCTTTGCCTCACCCGTGTCGGTGCCGGTTGGCTGGAGGCCAGGGGCATCGAGGCGCAGCACACTTTGGACTTGTCCAGCGTGGCCGGCAGCACGTTCTTCCATCGAACGCTGGCGACGCGTTACCTCGTCGAACGCCAGGTCGAGGGGTTTCAGACGGCGGGGGAGTACCTGCTTCTGCGCCGCAAGGCGCCGTTCCCGGTGGACCGCATGATGAAGATGCTGCGCAAGATGCCGGACGGCGTGGTGTGGCAGCGGCGCGCGGACGGGCCGATGTCCGTCGAGGTCTGCGAGGTCGAGGCCGCGCGCAAGGCCCTGCCACAACTTGCCGCATGCCTGAAGTGGGCCGAACTCGTGGGACAGCCGCTCGACCAGGCCGGCGCCTATCGGCTAGGTGGCTTGGTCTTTGTCTTCGACCGTGAACTCAACCATGCGCGCCGCATCCTGCTGGCTGCGTCGTCGCTGTGGGCGCACCGTCCCCTGTCGGAACGGGTAACCCTGGAACGGCGCGTGAAGCTCGTCGCCGTTGAACTGCGCGACCCGCTGGTGTGGGTCGGTTCCAGCGTGACGACGCTACACGAGCTGCGGCAGCGCTCCGTATAAAACATCGGTGCTACACGCATCAGACCCTTCGATAACTGACTCGCAGGCCATCGGGACTCGATGATTAGGCGCGTCCCCGCGCGCCCGTTCGTAGCCTCGGCTGCGTTCGGAAAATGCACCGTACGGCCCCGCAAGGGGAGAGAGGCGCCCTCGGGCGCCTCTCTTGTTTCTAAGGGGTCTCCCCTCGCGCCGGGCAACCGTTCGCCCGCCACGATGCGGGACCTTCCTGCCTGACCTCACCGCCTTCCTGCCGTGCAGGCGGGGTATTCGCCCGTGCCAAGATGTGCGTATCGCGGCGCTGCGATACGCCGTCCCATCAGGGCAATGAGCCCGCTTGAGTCTCGTTCACGCTGCGAACGTAGCCCTGTATGCCAGCGCGCTGCAGCTCGTTCGTCGAGGCCCGGAAGACATCGCGGAACTCCGCAAGTTTCGGCGGTAGGATGGACAACGGAACGCCGCTTGTGAGCTCGATGTTGAACGCGGAGATAGAGGCCGCAGGCCCTTGCTCCTTCTCGTCGCTCAGTGCAAATCGAGAGCGGCGAGCTCTCAGCTTCAGCTCGGCAAGTACATGGCCAAGTGCGTCATGGTCATCGCCAGAGACGATGAGGTCGTCCACGTAAACGGTGACGACCAGACGCTTCTCTCGGTGGAGTTCGTCAAGGTACTTGCCGAGGGCGCTCTTGTGCAGTGCAAGCGAGGCCAGCAGAGGCGACTGGATGAACCCATAGGGCAATATCTGCCTGCCATCGTCATCTGGGTGCTGGACGGTGCTTGCCGTTGCCATGCGGCGTGCGTCCGTGTGACTGAAGAACTCCTTCAACACACGTGAGATGCGAGAACGACTAACCGAGCCGAAGAAGTCGGCGATGTCCACCTTGATGAAGCTGGCGTTCCGTTGATGACGCTGCAGCGCGGCAACGTGGCCCCCAGGTCGCAGGTGGAAGTAGTACCTCGGTGCGTTCCAGCGGGACTCGACGAGTACCTTTACCTCGGTGCCTTCAGCCCGCGCCTCAGGCGAGGGCTCGAAGACCCATCGGCCCGGCTTGCGCTCAAACCTGTGCAGCCACTTGGCGGGCATCAGTTAGCTGATAGTTGAAGACCGCGTTCACGATGGCCGTGATGAGCAGCACAAGTGCAGTGCCCATCTCAATCCATGCGAGAACCAGGCGGTCGTTGCGACGGTTTTTCTTCATCTCAACGATTCCTTTCACATCCCTGGCGCGCCCAGCGCGCAAGCGCGCGGATGTTCAGCTAACCAATATGGCGCCGCCAACAAGGACATGCCAAGTTGACCAAGACGCCTATAGGAGGTCACAGAGTGACAGTGAAAGGGAAGTGCAGGTGGCCGGGGGGCCGCCTACCGCCAGGGTGAAGGGATACTAGCATGGGCGGATGTCTCGGTGGCAGGCGCCCCCGGAGACAGTGCAAGCCTGCGGTGCGGAGCGCGAGCAGGCCGGCGGAAGCCCGGGAGCGCGAACGAGTTCAGCGCCCCGGGCAGCGGGGAGGGAATTCAGGTCAAGCGCATTAGGCTATGCGGCGAGGGCGTAGCTGGATGACGTTGCTGGGTAGCTCGGTCGGCTGCCCCACTCGCGCGGCCGGCGCGATTGGGGCGGCCGGATTCGTGGTGGTCAGCTCGGACACCGATAACCCGGCACCCTTCGCCAACCGGCGGCGCCCCCGGTGCACCGACACAGCGCTTTCATTGGCGAACGCCTCGTCGAGGCGCTTGGCAAGGCTGGGCATGCAAAGGTGCGTGTACCGGAGCAGCATGCGTGTGTCCCGGTGCCCACTGAAGGCCTGCAGGTCCACAAGCGAGAAGCCGCCCGGCAGTCGGCTTCCGCTGTCAGCCACCCGAGAAATTGCCTCATGGCGCAGGTCGTGGATGCGCAGTTCGTCGTCGTAGACCAGCTTGGCCGCGCCGCAGATGCGCGCCCACGCTTTGCGCAGCGCGTCCACGCTCATCGGGAAAACACGTCCTCCAGTGCGCGGCAGCACGCGCAGACAGTCGATGAGGTCACGGCGCAGCGGCAGCTTCCGAGGGCGGCCATTCTTTGACTCGGGGATGAAGGCGGTCTGCGCGTCGAAGTCGATGTTGGCCCACGTAAGGGTCATCGTCTCGCTGCGGCGTGCGCCGGTCATGAGCTGGAACCGGATGAAAGTCTCCATCCAGGGCACGTGGACGTAGGTGTCTTCGGCGGCGGCAAGGTGTTCGGCGCGGGCAGCTTTGATGATGGACTTGCGGCGATACGTGGTCGCTGCTGCCTGCGACTGCGTTCGCTCGTCACCCATCAGTTCTTCCAGACGCGATTCGATGGACCGCTGGGCGTCCTCATCGTGTGCGGCGGTCAGCAGGCGCGATTCCTCGTCCCCCTTCAGCCGACGGTCCCGCTCGTTGAAGTACTTCGGCCGAAGCACGCCATCCATAGGGCTTTTGGCGATGGGAATGCGCCAGGTGTCGATGGCCATGCGGCACACCGCGGAGAACAGGTCGAGTTCGCGGTCCACGGTCGGCGGCATCACTGACTGGCAGCGGTCGTCGATGTAGTCGTTGAAATCCTCCGGCACGACATCGGCGAACGGCTTGCGCACGAAGCAGGTGGCCGGAGCAGGTTGACGGACCGACTTGCCGGCACCGCGCCTGAACGTCTTGCCGGTCAAGCTTGGATGCGGGTTCTTGTGGGCCTGAAAGGCCTGGGCCAAGTCCACACGCGGCAGCCCGGCGTCCGCGAGGATGGCGTTGATGATGTAGCCCTCGACCTCGAACCCCTTGTGCCGTGGGGACACCTCGCGCAGGTACCGGGCAAGCAAGTCGGCCAGTGTCGCGCGCCGGGCCTTGCCGTAGTCCACGAACAGACGGTTCCGACGTTCCTGCTCGATGCGCTGTTTGAGGTCGATGGCCTCCTGCTCGCTCGGCGCATAGAGGCACTGGGTGCGGTTTCGGATTGAGCGGACTCGGACAGCGTAGCTGTCGTTTGCGCGCGAGAGGCGCGGCTTGTAGCCGTCGGCCTTTAGGCGGGCGACGTAGGCCGCCAGTTCCTTCTCGCGGTTGTACGAGAAGGTGCGGGTGAGGTCCTTGCAGTTCTGGACCGTGACAACGAACCGCGAACGGTTCTCGATGGATGCCATGACGGTGCTCCGATGATGTGGAGCAGGGTCTAGGCAGGCTTTTTATCTCAGCTTCGCGGTGGTGGGCCGAAGAGCAGCACGCTGCCACTAATCTGCCACTAACGGCGTCCAGAAACGACAAAGCCCCGCAGGTTGGGGCTTCCAAGTCCTTGATTTACAAGGATTTTCTGGTCGGGGTGAGAGGATTCGAACCTCCGGCCTCTACGTCCCGAACGTAGCGCTCTACCAGGCTAAGCTACACCCCGACATGCAAAAGCCCGCCTGACGACGGACCCCGGCAGTACCCGGCGGCCGCCTGATCAGCGATCACGCGAAACCGAGTAAGTCGTAAAGTATAGCAGTGCGTCCCGGTAGGCGGAAGAGGCCGCGCCATCGTGCAGACGGGCCACCGCTTCACGGGCGAGGTCGGCTTCCTGCTCGGCCAGGGCACGGGCGTAGTCGAGGGCACCGGTGCGTTCGATGGCCGCCAGGATCGGGGCGAAGTTGTCGGTATGGCCGCGCTCGATCGCCTCGCGCACCAGACTGCATTCGGCTTCGGTGCCGTGGGCCATGACGTGGATCAGCGGCAGGGTGGCCTTGCCCTCGCGCAGGTCGTCGCCGACGTTCTTGCCGATATCGCCCGTCACCCCGCTGTAGTCGAGCACGTCGTCGATCAGCTGGAAGGCGGTGCCGAGGTGCCGGCCATAGGCGGCGGCGGCCTCCTCGGCCGCCGGGGGCGCGTCGGCCAGGATCGCGCCGAGCTGGGCGGCCGCTTCGAACAGGCGCGCCGTCTTGTAGCGGATCACCTGCAGGTAGCGGTCCTCGTCGACGTCCGGGTCGTTGCAGTTGATCAGCTGCAGCACCTCGCCCTCGGCGATGGTATTGGTGGCGTCGGCCAGCACCGACAGCACGCGCATCCGGCCCGTCTCGACCATCATCTGGAAGGCGCGCGAATAGAGAAAGTCGCCCACCAGCACGGAGGCGGCGTTGCCGAAGGCGGCATTGGCGGTGTCGCGCCCGCGGCGCAGCGCGGATTCGTCGACGACATCGTCGTGCAGCAGGGTGGCGGTATGGATGAACTCCACCACCGCGGCGAGCAGGTGGTGGTCGCGCCCCTGGTAGCCGAGCGCTCTGGCCGTCAGCAGCACCATCACCGGGCGCATGCGCTTGCCGCCCGCCCCGATGATGTATTCGGAGACGGTGTTGATGAGCGCCACGTCCGAGCGCAGGCGCGCGCGGATGACGGCATCGACGTCGGCGAGGTCGCTCGCCAGCACGGGGAAGAGTTCGGCGGGTTTCATGCGCGTGGGCATTGTAGCGGCAAGCGTCCTGCCGGCCGGCGGGTTCGCCGGGGTCTGCATGGGGCGGCGCTCTCCGGAAACATTCGTTGACGTCTTAATTGCGAATGATTACTATTTACTCACTGCTGACCGTTCGTCAGCCCTGAGCGCCGCCGAAGCGGCAAGGGCTTGACGTTCAGCCAGAGCTCGCCAGACCGGATCCCGGTACCAGCCAGCCCGCCAGCGTCCCCGGCATGCGCCGCACACCGGCCATCGCGACGCGAATTCGTTCAGCAGATCCGTCCATGCTGCCTTCGCGAGGAAGGAGTGGTTGACGCTGTTTCGTCAATGCTCGCCAGGGTTGCAGTCTATGACAATCGCTTGCCGCAGATCGGGTGTTTCGGCTCCTGATGTGGCTGTTCGCTTGCCGGCGACTCCCCTCCCAGCCCGCCATGCCGTCCCGGCCCATGACCACGGTCACCGGGCCCAGTTCCGCCAGCCCGCCTCCCGGGGCGAGGGTGTTGGCTTGCGCAGCATTCCGGCGACATCGCGCGCCGAAACACACATAGGCATACAGACATGATCAAGCAGACTTTCACCCGAACCGCGCTGGCGGCGGTGGTGACCGCGGGCTTCTTCGCGGCCGCTCCCGCCCAGGCGCAGACCTACGGCATCTACCAGGACCACCAGTTCGACTACACCACGCTGCTGACCGGCAACATCACCGACAACGCATGGGTCAACCTGAGCGCGTTCGCGCAAGCCGGCACCGGCGTTCCCGGGCTCACGGGCACCGGCGGCTTCCCCGGCATGGCGATGTGGGGTCCGCAGGCCTCGCAGATCAACAACTCGGTCGGCAGCGTCGGCAGCAGCCTCGGCGGCGCCACGCTGGACAAGCTCGCCAATGGCCCCGCCGGCGGTCCGTACGCAGCCGGCGGATCCATCTACTACGGCGGCTTCAGCGCAGAGGTCAACTACGACGGTGGCCGGCTGGCGGTGAGGGATTCGACGCCGCTGGGCAACCTCGAGACGGTCGTGTTCCAGGTCGGCATCGGCGAAGCCTGGACCCACGACTTCTACAACGACCAGCTGCCGACGCTGACGTTCAATCACGCCGGTGGAACGCAGACCGGTCTGGCTGCCGACTTCAACGCCGTCCTGGAGAAGTTCGACAACGGCACGGTGGAGATGCCGACGGGCCTGGAGAACGTCTACATCAACCAGTACGCGCTGCAGTGGGACCTGACGGGCTACTCCGACATCAGCTCGCTCGAGATCGCCTTCAATGGCGTGCAGCATGCCCAGCTCTACGGGCTGACGCTGACCCAGAGTGATGTCTACACCCAGGTGGTGGCGGCGGTTCCGGAACCGGGCACCTACGCCATGCTGATGGCCGGCCTCGGGATCATCGGCGGCGTTGCCCGCCGGCGCAGGAAGGCGCTGGACGCGTAAGGCGCGTCTCGCCATCCGACAGCCGACCCACGGCATGAGCGTTTCCGGTGCGCGCCACGGCCTCTCCGGGCCCGGCGCGCACCGGCCTCGTGTCGCTCCATCCTGCGAGATTCCCGATGACGATTCCAACCCGGCCGCGAGCGGTGGCCTCGCCCCTGCGCCGGCGGCTCGCCCGCGCCCTGTTCTCGGTTCCCGCGCTGGGTCTCGCGCCCCGTGCCTTCGCGGTCACCCTCGCCGGCGACCCGGTGCCGCACATGTGGCATTCGTTCAACACGCCGGACAACGCCTTCCTCGGGCGCACAGCTGCGAGCTGGAACAACACCGACCCCGGCGCGCTCTATGCGGAGTGGGGCGGCTTCGTTCCGGATGCGCGCGGCAGCTGGACCTTCTCGACGCCCACGGTGGGCATCTCCCCACAGACCCTGGCCGTCCTGAACGAGACCAGCGGCAGCGGGATCATCACCGGATCCGGGAACATCTACGGCCTGGCCTTCGGCCAGGTGCCGGGCCCGCCGCTGGTGTTCGAGCTGGTCGTCACCGACCAGAGTGGCGCGAGCCACGGCGGCGCGAGTACCCGCACCGTGGTGATGCGCAGCGGCACCAAGGGCGTGCTGCCCGACCTGACCGCCACGCTCAACGGTGTGGCGGCGAGCTGGTCCGATGAAATACCCACTAACGCGTTACTCCTTTTCCATGGTTCTCGCGCTGGCGGCGCCGCTGCCGGCGCTGGCCGCGAACCTGCTGACCAACGGTGACTTCGAGGATGTCAGCGTGCCGCTGGCGGGCTGGGACATCGCGAATTCCAGCGGCTTCCTGGTGTCCAATGGCGGCATGGACGGAAGCTGGGGGGCGACATCCCAATTTCCGCAAGGCGGCCAGCTCGTGCAGGACATCTTCCTGCCCGCCGGCATCTACGAGTTCGGCGGAGACCTCAGAGCCGACTATCTCCATCTCGGAATCGATGGCGGGATCCAGAACGGGGATCAGGTCTGGATATCCCTCGGCGGCGCGACCATCGGCGGCGACATTTCCGGCTTCGGCGGCATCACCCAGTCCGGCAGCCTCTATTCGACGCCCTGGCAGACGTTTTCCGGGAACTTCGTCGTCGGCGCGGGCGGCGGTACGTACAGCTTCAACCTGAACCTGCAGCAGGACACGGACCTGTCCGCCCTGAGCCAGCTCTATGCGGACAACCTGTACATCGTCCAGGCGGTGCCGGAGCCGGCGACGCTGGCGATGATGCTCTCGGGCGCGGGCGTGCTGGCGTGGGCGAGGCGGCGGCGCAGGGCGGCAGAGGGCGACGGAGTCTGATCGCCGGCCGGGCGCCGGCATGTGCTCGGTCCGTTGGCATAATATGCCATGTATGCTATCGTCGGCCATCGGAATTTAAAAGCAAGGCTTCTGTCATGCCGACGCGCAATGTCGTCCTGACCACTCATCATGAAGAGGTCATCGACCGGCTAGTGAAGTCCGGCCGTTACCAGAACGCCAGCGAGGTGATGCGCGAGGGCCTGCGCATGATCGAGCAGCGGGAAGAGAGGGAGGCCGCGAAGCTCGAGGCGCTGCGCGAGGCCGCCAACGTGGGCTTCGCCGCTCTCGACGAAGGCCGGTACGAGGACGTGCCGGCCGACAGGCTGGAGGACTATATCGCCGGTCTCGGACGCGAAGCGGCGGCGCGGGCGCGCAAGGCCAGCGCCTGACACGGGGATGGCCGACTACCGTCCGTCGGCAGCGGCGCGCGCCGATATCATCGAGATTCTCGAATGGACGGACACGCATTTCGGGGAGCTGGCGCGGCTGCGATACGAACGCCTGCTCGTCGTCGCGCTGCGCGAGCTGGCGGCCGAGCCTGAGCGAACCGGCAGCATGGCGCGTCCTGAACTCGGCGCGAACGTGCGCAGCTACCATCTGCGCCATAGCCGCGACCGGGCGCGGCACGAGAGCGGCATCGTGCGGCAGCCGCGCCATCTGCTGCTCTATCGCTTCGCCCGCGCCGATCTGATCGGCATCGGACGCGTACTACACGACACGATGGAAATCGAACGGCATCTTCCGGCCGAATACGGCGACGAGGAATAGGGCGGCTTGCGTGTTCCTGCTGTCGATCGTCAGTACATCGATAGCGGCTCGAAGACGGGCGGCTTCGGTGGGTCTGACTCAGTTGGACTCGGGCACCGGTATCCCCTGCTTCACGAGAAGCCGGATCCGGCGCCCCATCAGGCGTGGAGAGGGGCTGCGAGTAGCCGCGATCATCTCCACCGCGGAAGCACCGGAGCGATACAGCTCGAGCACGACCTCGGCGCGACGATCGAGGAATGCGGCATTCGCGGGAGAGGTGATGAGGTCGGTCTCTCCGCCCAGGGCGTCGTAAAGGGCGCCATTGCCGTGGTAGGTGTTGCCCGATCCGGAACCGAGGCCGAGTCCACTTACTCCGGTACGTCCGTAACTGGAGTTGCCCACGAGCACGGAATCGTTCATCGTGGTGCCGGCACCGGCTTGCTGGACTCCGATGGTTTGGCGGCGATCCGCAGGGCTCAGGGACATGACACGATTCAGTGTCACATCCTGCACCGGGCCGATGAAGAATCCTGCCCGGCCTCGCCTTGCGGTGCCGTCGCCACCCCACTGCGGGGGCATGATGAGGTCGGGGCGGCCGTTGGCTACGGCGAGGCAGTCCTCGAAATGGTGCCCGCCGGCACCGTTGATCGCAAAGCCTCGACCATCGCAGAGAATCGCAACGCAGCGTTCGTAGATCGAGCCGTGCGTTCCATCATCGAACTGAAACCCCTGACCTTCATAGTACGGATAGTCCTCGTACGCATGGGATTCACCCGCTATGCATTCAATGTAGTGCGGCGACAGCTCGGTCTCGGTCACGAGGAGCGGGTATTGACCATTACCCCCCGGCTGAACATGACTCGGATCCAGAGGGTTCAGGTACAACACGCTGGTTGAGCCATCGAAGAAGTATTCGCCTGGATGGAGCATGCCTGGCGTTACTCGGGTGTAGCGAACACGACTGCTCAGGTGATAGACCTCGAACGTTGACTGGAACTGATACAAGGCCGACCAATACACACCCCCACCCGCATCCACCCATGGCTGGGCTATTAGAGGATGAGGAGGAAGAGAAAGGCAGGTCTTACCGGAGATTAACGCGAATGCTTGTCATTTGCAATAAGCCGTGCGAAAGATCGGGGCGATCCTAGGCGGGCGACCTGTACATCGTTCATGCGGCGCCGGAGCCGGCGACGATGCTCTCTGACGCAGGAGTGCTTGCCTGCGCTGGCCGATTGCCGGTCGGCATCGGCGCTCTCGCCGCCGTCGGTCCCGACCGTGGCCGCCGACATGCCGTCGATCGGCGCGGCCTGGGCATTGGCGGCGCCCGCCGACGCATCGGGGAGGAACTCCCCGACATAGGCGATGTCGGCGTTCTCGCGCAGGCGCCGGATGTCGGATTCGATCGCTTCCCTGCGTTCGTTGCCCAGGAGCAGCTGGCCGATCGCCGTGCCGGCATCGCCTTCCGAGACCGGTGCCGGGATGATCTCGCGAACCTGGGCGACCGTCAGCGCATTGCCGGCGCGGTAGATGTGCATGCTGCCGACGCCCCCTTGCGCGAGCTTCGGCAGCAGGTCCCGGGGCAGGCGCTCGGCGGGCCGGACCACGTTGCTCGAGACGACGACGTCGCCGCCGGCCTTCCTCACCAGGCCGACCGCCTCGGGGAGGTTGCCGGCCTTCTCGAGTTGCGCGAGGAACCGCTCGCCGTCCTCGGGCAGGCGCCCGAGCGTGAATTCGTCGAAGCGGTAGAGATGCCGGTCGGCGAAGAGCTCGGGGTGCTCCGCATAGTAGGACCTGACCTCGGCGGCGGCCGGGGTCTGTGCCGCTGCCGCCTTGCGCTCGAGGTAGGCGCGCGCGAGGATGCTGCGCCGGGAAGCTTCGAGCGCGAGCAGGATCTGCGGATCCCGGTCGAGCGCCATGTCCTTCGCCTGCTGGACCAGGAGTTCCTGGCTGATGAGCTGCTCGAGGATCCGCTGCCGGGCCTGGGGCGCATTGTCGGCGGTGACGCCCCTGGCCTGGCGCAGGGCATGGTTGATCTGGTGGACCGTGATCTCGTTGCCGTTGACCGTTGCGGCCACCTGCGACGCGCTTTCCGGACGATCACCGCCACAGGCGGCGATCAGCAGCGGCAGGCTGGTCGCGAGGACGATCAGGGGCTTGCGAAGAAGGCTGGGACTGCGGGTTCGGGAGGCCGGGATCATCGACGGGTGTCCTCTGGAGGGTATGGACCTGGGCGTTGACGGATCAGGGGTGTTTCCCGCAGGGGTGTTTCCCGCGATTCGGTGCGGCATAGTCGACGACGAAGCGGAACTGCTTGCCGGCGTCGAGGATCACTTCCTTCTGGCCACGCCTGAGGATGCGGATCTCCACCTTGAGGGATGCGTAGCCGTCATGGGCGAACAGCTCGTCGTAGATCTGGA
Source organism: Burkholderiaceae bacterium (assembly GCA_023954135.1). Classification (GTDB taxonomy): domain Bacteria; phylum Pseudomonadota; class Gammaproteobacteria; order Burkholderiales; family Burkholderiaceae_E; genus JAMLIN01. The sequence continues at coordinate 27,473 of JAMLIN010000012.1, forward strand.
GCAGGGTCGCCTTGACGAGTTGCTCGCCCCGTAGCGCGGTGGCCCGGGGCGCTGCCGTGGTGGATGGGAGCTCGTCGCTCTCCTTCCCGGCGGAGGGCGCGGACGCTGATTCGACGATCGTCAACGAGGAGGGGTCCATGAGTTCGGCTGGCCGACCTGTCTTCGTTATTGAGAATAAAAACAAGTCTCATTTGCAATGAATCGCAACTGTAGCACAAGCCCGATGAAGGGTTCGTGACCATCGTCGACACAGGGGTTTCTTCGAAGCAAGGTTCGCGACGGCGTCCGAGGAGAGCCGGGAGGCTTGATCGTCTTGCCGGATCAGCCTCGTCCCGCTAAAATGTCGGGTTCGTCAAAAGAGGTTCAAACCATGTACGCGGTCATAAAAACCGGCGGCAAGCAGTATCGCGTCGCTGCCGGCCAAAAACTCAAGATAGAACAGATACCGGCGGACATCGGAGCGGAAATCACGATCGACCAGGTCCTGGCGGTCGGCAGCGGCGACCAGCTTTCGGTCGGCGCGCCCCTCGTGGACGGGGCGACGGTTTCGGCAACGGTCATCGCGCAAGGTCGTCACGACAAGATCCGCATCTTCAAGATGCGCCGGCGCAAGCACTATCGCAAGACCCAGGGCCATCGCCAGTCCTACACCGAGGTCTTCATCGCGAAGATCGCCTCGGCGCTCGGCACGGTCGAGGCCGATGCCGCCGCGCCGCTGCCGTCGGCCCCGCCCGCCGGCGACGACCTGACGATCATCGAGGGCGTCGGCCCGAAGATCGCCGAGGAAGTGCTCGGCGCCGCCGGCATCCGTACCTGGGCCGAGCTTGCCGCCACGCCGGTCGAGCGCCTGCGCGAGCTGCTCTCGGCGGCGGGCTCGCGTTTCGCGGCCCACGATCCGGGCACCTGGCCGGAGCAGGCGGCACTGGCCGCGAAGGGCGACTTCGAGGCGCTCGACAAGCTCAAGGCCGAGCTCGACGGCGGCAAGCGCGCCTGAGCCCTCGGTCCCCACATTCCCGTCATCCATAGGGAGTAACGAACATGGCACACAAGAAGGGCGGCGGTTCCTCGCGCAACGGCCGCGATTCCAACCCCAAGATGCTCGGCGTCAAGGCCTACGGCGGCCAGGCGGTCCCGGCGGGCTCGATCATCGTGCGCCAGCGCGGTACGCGCTTCCATGCCGGCGAGAACGTCGGCCTCGGCAAGGACCACACGCTGTATGCGCTCGTCGACGGGGAAGTCCGTTTCGCCGTGCGCGGCGCGCTGCGCAAGAACGTGGTCAGCATCGAGCCGCGCCAGTAAGTCCTCCCGGAGCAGGCCCGCGACGCAGCCGGCGCAAGTGCGCCGGCTGCTGCTACCGAGTGCCCCCAGGGCCGGGCTGCGCCCAGCCCGCCCCCGAGGGGGTCAAGGAAACTTGGGGCGGCCCGGCGTTTCCTTGAGGGGCGTGGCGGGCGGCTGGGCGCGCAGCGAGCGAACGCGGTCGAGTTCCGCACGTGCTTGCGCGCTCCAGGGACCGTCGGCCTCGACCGCCCGGCTGGCGGCTTGCTCCGCCTCCTCGAGCCGTCCCGATTCGCGCAGGACCACGGCCAGGTTGTGCCAGGCTGCGTCGTCATCGTGCCGCAGCGCCGCCGCGCGGAAGACCTCTGCCGCCGTGGCCCGATCACCGGCCGCGTAGGCGGCATTGCCCAGGCCGATCGCCAGCACCTTGCTGCCGGGCCAGCGCGCCAGGGCACTGGCGTAGGCACGACGGGCTTCGCCGGGCGGTGCGCCGCGCTCGAACGCCACCAGCGCCGCCGTCACTTCCGCCTCGGTGGCGGTCGCGGGCAACCGGCCCGGCTCGAGGGCGACGAAGGCCCAGTAGCCGCTACGGGCCCAGGTATGCTCGAAAGTGGACAGCGCAAGCTGCTGGCGGCGCATCGGGCCTGAGCGCAGCAGCAACTCCTCGCGCCCGAGGTCGTAGCCGATCGCCACCGCGTAGTGCCAGATCGGGCTTATCGGCAGTGACAGGTTCTGCAGCACGACCACCGGATGGCCTGCGGCGAGCTCGGCCAGCAGCGCATCCAGGCCAGTGGGAATTCGCACCGCGACGGCCCCTCGGCTGCGCGCGGCGGCGATCATCTCGATCTGGAGGCTGCCCTGGCGCTCCGGAACGAAGACTTCGCCGATCAGGTCCTCGGGCCGGGTCTCGATACCCGCCGCGCCGAGCGCCATCGAAAGGGAAGCCGGGCCGCACTGGTAGTCGGCCTGTTCGAAGTAGGGCGTGTGCTCGAGGTCGACTCGCTGCGGCAGGCCCGCCGGTGGCGCGGCCAGCAGTGCTCGGGTCTGGCTGGCGCAGCCCGCCAGCAGCGTGACCGCGAATACCAGCGCCAGCGCGACCTGCCCGGTGGGGCGGCACATTCCCCGGGCGCGCGACGCACGCCCGTTTTCCGCCGGCACGGGATTCAGCGTACCGAGCGGGTGAACGGAAAGACCTTGGTCAGCCCGAGAATGTCGGTAACGAGCAGCAGCACGAAGACGAACACGACCGCGCCGATGACGCCAGGGCCGGCGCCTGCCGGGGCGTTCTCCAGGCTTGCGGCCAGCCTTGCGGCTTCCTCGTCGGTGAGTGCCGCGACGCGTTCGCTGGCCTGCAGCGGATCGACCCCGAGTTCCCGGAGTCGTTCCTGCACGTCGGTCCGTGCGAGCGCCGCGTCGATCCGCGCCCGGTCATCCGTCCGGCTTGTCTGGGCCCGGGCCACTTGCTCGGTGCCGATCAGGGTGGCCTGGGCGGTCTGCAGGAATCCGGTGCTTGCCACCGAAGCCACCAGCAGGCCGGCAACGCCGCGTTTGAGCCGGTTCATGGTCATTCTCCGTTTTGCATGGCGGCCCGGCGGCCGCCTCGTGCCATTGTAGGCAGGCTCCAGCAAGCCGGGGGCCCGCAGGATGCATCGGCTCTCGCGGGGGTCGCGCTGCCGGTTGCCGGCCCCCGGACCGTCCGAATAAAGCTAATCTACCGTCCCGCGCCCCGCGCTGCAGGGGCGGGCCAAGGAAAAGGATCTGATGAAGTTCGTCGATGAAGCCCGGATCGAAGTGGTGGCCGGCAAGGGCGGCAACGGCATCGTGTCGTTCCGCCGCGAGAAGTTCATCCCCAAGGGCGGCCCCAACGGCGGTGACGGCGGACGCGGCGGCAGCGTCTTCGCGCTGGCCGACCGCAACATCAACACCCTGATCGACTACCGCTATGCGCGCCGCCACCAGGCCCGCAACGGCGAGCACGGTCGCGGCTCCGACCAGTACGGCGCCGGCGGCGAGGACATCGTGCTGCGCATGCCGGTCGGCACCCAGATCTACGACGACGAGACCGGCGAGCTGCTCTTCGACCTGACCGAGCACGGCGCCCGGGTCACGCTCGCCACGGGCGGGGCCGGCGGGCTGGGCAACATCCACTTCAAGTCGAGCGTGAACCGGGCGCCGCGCCAGTCGACGCCGGGTGCCGAGGGCGAATCCCGGCTGCTGCGGCTCGAGCTCAAGGTGCTCGCCGATGTCGGCCTGCTCGGGATGCCCAATGCCGGCAAGTCGACCTTCATCGCGGCGATCAGCAACGCCCGGCCGAAGATCGCCGACTATCCGTTCACCACCCTGCATCCGAATCTCGGGGTGGTGCGGGTCGGCGTGGGGCAGAGCTTCGTGGTGGCCGACATCCCGGGCCTGATCGAGGGCGCGGCGCAGGGCGCGGGGCTCGGGCATCGTTTCCTGCGGCATCTCGCCCGCACCCGCCTGCTGCTGCATGTGGTCGACATCGCGCCGCTCGACGAGACGGTCGATCCGGTCGCCGATGCACGGGCGATCCTCGCCGAGTTGCGCGAGTACGACCCGGATCTCTACGCCAGGCCACGCTGGCTGGTGCTCAACAAGATCGACATGATCCCCGAGGCCGAGCGTGCCGCCCGCATCGAGGCCTTCGTCACCGCGCTGCGGGGCCGGGGCCGCAAGGCTCTGCCGATCGACGAGGCGCGGGTCTTCCCGGTATCGGCGCTCACCCACGAAGGTTGCGAGCAGGTCTGTCGCGCCATCTGGTCCTGGCTCTGCGCGATGCGCGATGCGGAGCATCCCGAACCGGACGTGCGCTTCGATCGCGATGCGCCCGAGGAGCCGGCCCGATGAGCGGGGCGGGGCAGGCGGGTCTCGACGGGGACACGCCTAGGGGGCCGGCCGATTTCGGCGCCGCATCGGGCGCGCCCGAGCTCGCGCCTCGGCCGCTGGTCCGGGAGGCCCGGCGCATCGTCGTCAAGGTCGGTTCGAGCCTGGTCACCAACGATGGCGCGGGGCTCGACGAGGCGGCGGTCGGCGAATGGGCCCGCCAGCTCGCCCTGCTGCGCAGCCAGGGCAAGGAAGTCCTGATGGTGAGCTCGGGCGCGGTCGCCGAGGGCATGCTGCGCCTGGGCTGGACGGTTCGACCGAGCGAGGTGCCGGCGCTGCAGGCGGCGGCGGCGGTCGGCCAGATGGGGCTCGCGCAGATCTACGAATCGGCGTTTCGCCGTGTCGGCCTGCCGACCGCGCAGATCCTGCTCACCCATGACGACCTGTCCGACCGCAAGCGCTACCTGAATGCGCGCTCGGCGCTGCAGACGCTGCTGCGCCTGGGCGTGGTGCCGATCATCAACGAGAACGATACGGTGGTGACCGACGAGATCAAGGTGGGCGACAACGACACCCTCGCCGCGCTCGTCACGAACCTGCTCGAGGCCGATCTGCTGGTGATCCTCACCGACCAGCAGGGGCTGTATACCGCCGATCCGCGCCGCGATGCCGGTGCCCGGCTGCTGGTGGCGGTGGCCGCCGGCGATCCCGCCCTGGCGGCGATGGCCGGCGGGGCCGGGACCGCGATCGGCACCGGCGGCATGGCGACCAAGGTGGCCGCCGCGCGGCGGGCTTCCGCGAGCGGTGCCGACACGCTGATCGCTTCGGGGCGCGAACCCGATCTCCTGCCGCGGCTGGCCGCCGGCGAGATGATCGGCACCCAGTTCCTCGCCGGCACCGCTCGGCTCGCGGCCCGCAAGCAGTGGCTCGCCGGCCAGCTCCAGCTCGCCGGCTCGCTCACGCTGGATGCCGGCGCGGTCCGCGCCCTGGTCCACGGCGGCCGCAGCCTGCTGCCGATCGGTGTGGTGGCCGTCAGCGGCGATTTCGGCCGCGGCGACGTGGTGGCGTGCCTCGATCCGCAGGGGCGCGAGATCGCGCGCGGGCTGGCCAACTACTCGGCGAGCCAGACCCGGCGGATCATGCGCCGGCCCTCGGCCGAGATCCGGGATCTCCTCGGTTTCGTCGAGGAGCCCGAGCTGGTGCACCGCTCGAACATGGTGCTGCGCTAGGGAACCGGCGCAAGGCGATGCCGGATCGGGTTCCGGCGTCGGGGTCGAAGGGCATCGCGGGCCGACTGCGCCACCGATCGACCTCGGGCCGGCGTTGGTCGGCCATGAGTCGAGCCGCTTCGCGAAGCCGCCGATAGTGCTTCCCTGATGCCGTCCGTTCTCGATATCTCCATGCCCGGTGGTTCACGGGCCCGCGCGATCGCGACCTTGGTCCTGGTCGGGGCGGTGCTGTGCGCCGCCATGCTGCTCGCCGGCCAGACGGTCCGCTCGATGCTCCGGCTCGAGGCGGAGTCGAGCGCCGGGCGGTGGGCCGCCGAACTGGCGCGCGCGTTGCCGGATATCGAGGCCATCGCTGGCGGCGCGGCGCCGGCCGAGGAGAGCCGGGCATTGCTCGATCTCTCGCGCCGCCTGGGCGCCGTCTACCGTTACCGCCTCCATGCGCCGGACGGGAGCGCCGGCCTGAGCGGCGGCTTCGCGCCGGGAACGGTGCCGGCCGCCGCGATCGGCGAGCGCGAGCCGAAAGCGCTGGCAGCGATGCTGGCCGGAAGGACCGTGGTGCGCCTGGCCGAGGGCGACGGCATTCGCGAGCCGACCCTGCGCGCCGAGGCTTTCGTACCGATCCTGCAAGGGGGGCGAGTGCTCGCCCTGGCCGAGATCGATCTCGACTTCGGCGAACGGCATGCCTTCTATGAGGCCCGTCTCGGCCGCCTCGTCCTCGGCATGATCGCCCTGATCGCGCTGGCGATCGCCGTGCCCGGCGCCGCCTTCTACTGGCGTACCCGGCAGAAGCAGGTCGCCGACCGGAAGATCGCGTTCCTGGCGCATTTCGATTCGCTGACCCGCCTGAAGAACCGGGCGCGCTTCGCCGCCGAGCTGCCCGCCGCGCTCACCCGGGCGAGCGAGTCGGGGCAGGGAATCGCGCTGCATCACATCGACGTCGACCGCTTCAAGGACATCAACGACACCCTCGGCCATGACGCCGGCGACGAGATCCTGCGCCAGGCGGCACGCCGGCTGGTCGGCCTTGCCGGGCCCGGTGACATCGTCGCGCGGTTGGGGGGCGACGAGTTCGTCATCTGCCAGCAGGCGGTGCGCTCGCGCGTCGATGCCGAGTGCTTCGGGCGGCATCTCGTCGCCCGGATGGGGGCGCCGTTCCGGGTGCGCGGCCACGATGTCGCGATGTCGGTGAGCGTGGGAACCGCGCTCGCCTGCGTCGATGCGGAAGGTGCATCGGAGCGGCGCCAGCGGGCCGCGGCCGACGCCTTCGTGCCGGCCGCCGAGGTCCTCGTGAAGCGCGCCGACATGGCCCTGTACCGGGCCAAGGCCGATGGGCGCGGACGCCACCGGCTCTATGCCGAGGACATGAACGCGACGCTGACCGAGCGCCTCGCGATCGAGGCGCTGATCCGCCGGGCTGTCGAGCACGACGGCTTCGAGCTCTACTACCAGCCCCTGTTCGCCGCCGCCGAGCCGGAACTGCGAGCCTTCGAGGCGCTGCTGCGCCTGCGCGACGGACGCGGCGGCCTGGTGGCGCCGGATCTCTTCATCGCGATCGCCGAGGAGATGGGCATGATCTCGGAGGTCGGCCACTGGGTACTGCGCCACGCCTGTCGGGAGGCGGCCGGCTGGCCGTCGCATATCTCGGTGTCGGTCAATCTCTCGCCGGCGCAGTTCGCCGACGGCGGCGTGTCCGTGCTGGTGCGCTCGGCGCTGGCCGAGAGTGGGCTTGCGCCCGAGCGGCTCGAGCTCGAGATCACCGAGACCGTGCTGCTGCACGACAGCGAGCATGTTCTGCGCGAGCTGGAGCAGCTCGACATGCTCGGCGTCAAGGTCGTGATGGACGACTTCGGGACGGGCTATTCGAGCCTCGCCTATCTCTGGCGCTTCCGCTTCGCCGGCCTGAAGATCGACCGCTCCTTCGTGATGGCGCTCGACGACGGCAACGATGCGATCGCGAGCGTGGTCCGCACCATCGTGTCCCTCGGTCGGGTGCTCGGCATGCGGATCACCGCGGAAGGGGTCGAGACGATCGAGCAGGCCGAGCGCCTGCGGGCGATGGGCTGCGACCGCCTGCAGGGTTACCTCTTCGGCCGCCCCGCCTCGGCCTCGGTCGCCGCGCGGACGATCCGCCGCCACGATGCGCCCCGGCTCGCGCGCCGCGCCCGCAAATCACCGGATTCGGCGGTGGCGTAGCTCTTCCCCGGTTTTCAGTCCCGCAATGCGGCCCAGATCTTCGGCGCGGTGAGCGGCATCTGCAGCTCGCGCGCGCGCGCATGCCGGCCGACCCGGGAAAGGGCGTCGACCACCGCATTGACGGTGGCCGGGGTTGCGCCGATCGTGCCCAGCTCGCCGACGCCCTTGACCCCGAGCGGATTGGTCAGGCAGGGGATCGAGGTATCCATGGCGGTACGAAACTCGCCGACCAGATCGGCGCGCGGCATCGCGTAGTCCATGAAGCTGCCCGTCTGCAGCTGGCCGGAATCCGCCTCGTAGAGGACTTCCTCGCACAGCGCCTGGCCGATGCCCTGGACCGCGCCGCCCTCGAGCTGGCCGACCACGATCATCGGGTTGATGACGCGTCCCACGTCGTTGCACGAGACATAGGAGGCGACCCGGACGGTGCCTGTCTCGGGATCGATCTCGACCTCGCAGACATGGCAGCCGTTGGGCCAGGTCGGGCCGCCGACCCTGGTGCTCGAGTCGACGTCGATCGAGCCGGCGGGCTGGCGCGCCGCGAGCTCGAACAGTCCGATGCCGCGGTCGGTGCCGACCACGGTGAACCGTGCCTCGTGATACTCGATGTCGTCGCTCGCCACTTCGAGCGCCTCCGCGGCGAGATCGCGGGCGCGGTCGATGGTCCGGTGGGCGCCCTCCTCGAGCGCCGAGCCACCGGTGAACAGCGATCGCGAGCCGGCGCTGCCGAATCCGTTGGCGCGGTCGGTGTCGCCCTGCACGATGCGGATGCGCTCGATCGGCACGCCGAAGGCGTCGACCGCGAGCTGGGCATAGCTGGTCGCGATTCCCTGGCCCATCGCCTGGGTCGCGGTGACGATCTCGATGTAGCCGTCGGCCGAGACCCGCACGCTGACGTGCTCCTCCAGGGCGTTGCCGCCGGTCCACTCGAGGAAGGTGGCCAGGCCCCTGCCGCGCAACAGGCCGCGTGCGGCCGATTCGGCGGCGCGCTTCTCGAAGCCGTCCCAGTCCGCCAGGTCCACGCCCTGGTCGAGGATGGACTCGAAGCGGCCGCTGTCGTAGACCTGGCCCATGGCATTGGTGAACGGCATCTGCTCGGGCCGGATCATGTTGCGCCGGCGGATCTCGCGCTGGTCGATGCCGGTGACCCGGGACGCCTCGTCCATCAGGCGTTCGATGGTGAAGATGTTCTCGGGCCGGCCGGCGCCGCGGTAGGCGCCGGTGCTGGCGGTGTGGGTGAGGATCGCCTGGAGCTGCAGGTCGATCAGGCCGATGTCGTAGATGCTGGTCTGCACCCAGGGTCCGATCAGCAGCTGGATCGCCACGCCGGTGCCGGTCGCGTAGGCGCCGACGTTCGCCTGCGAACGGACCCGCAGGGCGAGGATCCGGCCGTCGGCATCGAGCGCGAGCTCGGCCTGGCTGTGCAGGTCGCGTCCGGCGCTCGCGCTCAGCATCTCCTCGCTGCGATCGGCGATCCACTTCACCGGCATCTCGAGATGGAGCGCGGCGAAGGCGACCACGCCGTCCTCGGGGTAGAGGCCGGTCTTCATGCCGAAACCCCCGCCGACGTCGTCGACCAGGACGCGGATCCGTTCCTTGTCGATGCCGAGTACATTGTCGGCGAGGGTGTTGCGCACGCCGGTCGGCATCTGGCTGCTCATGCGCACCGTCAGCCGCTCCGAGGTGGTGTCGTAGTCGGCGGCGACGCTGCGCGGCTCGATCGGCGCGGCGGCCAGGCGCTGGTTGGCGATCGCGAGCGAGATCCGGTGCGCGGCGCGGGCGAAGGCATCGGCGACGGCCCGCGGATCGCCGTGGCGCATCTCGGCGGCGATGTTGTCCGGCGCCTCGTCGCACAGGGCGGGCGCTCCGGCGGCCACCGCCGATACCGGGTCGGTCACCGCGGGCAGATCCTCGTAGTCGACGAAGATGGCTTCGCAGGCGTCGAGCGCTGTGCCGCGATCGTCGGCGATGACCGCCGCCACCGGCTCGCCGACGTAGCGTACCCGCTCGACGGCCAGCGGATGGCGCGCCGGGCTGGCGGCCGGGGTGCCGTCGGGCCGCTTGAAGTTCGGCGGCACCGTCGGCAGTGGGCCGACGCCGGCGGCGCGCAGCGACTCGCCCGTGAGGACCGCGTGGACACCGGGCATGGCCCGCGCCTCGTCGGCGTCGATCGACAGGATCCGCGCATGCGCATGGGGCGAGCGCAGGAAGCACAGGATCTTGTAGCCCTGGTTGGCGACGTCGTCGGTATAGCGGCCGCGCCCGGTGAGCAGGGCATCGTCCTCGATGCGCCGCACCGAGCGTCCGCTGCCGAAGCGCTGTGCGATGGTTTCGGTACTCATGTGGAAATCCCGTGGGAAGCTGGGGCGATGATACCGCCCGCGCGGCCGGGAGCCGTCCGCGCGACACCGGATCGGCTCCGGGGCGAATTGGCCGATAATCGCGTCGATGCAAGCCTCCCCGACCGATCCGGCCATCGCGCCACCCGCGGCGGCGCGCCCGGGCTGGCGGGTGCTGGCCGGCCTGCAGCCCTTCCTCGGGCGCTATCCGGCGCGGCTCGCGGTGGCCGCGATCGCGCTGCTGGTCGCTGCCGCCGCCACCCTGGCGGTGCCGATCGCGTTCCGCCATCTCGTCGACCTCGGCTTCGTCGAAGGCGCGGCTGCCGACGGCCGGGGCATCGATGGCGTGTTCCTCGCGCTCTTCGGCGTCGCGGTGGTGCTCGCCATGGGTACGGCGGTGCGCTACTACAGCGTTTCCTGGCTGGGGGAGCGGATCGCCGCCGATCTGCGCGAATCGGTCTATTCCCGCGTCCTGCGCCAGGATCCCCGTTTCTTCGAGACGATGCGCACGGGCGAGATCCTCTCGCGCCTGTCGGCCGACACCACCCTGATCCAGACCCTCGTCGGCACCAGCGTCTCGCTCGGATTGCGAAACGCACTGCTGTTCGCGGGCGGCATCGCGATGATGCTGGTCACCAGCGGCCGCCTGGCCGGGCTGATCGTGGCGCTGATGCTGATCGTGGTCGCTCCGATCCTCGCCTTCGGACGGCGGGTGCGGCGCCTGTCGCGAACCAGCCAGGATCGCCTGGCCGACGCCAGCGCGCTGGCCGGCGAGACGCTCGGCGCCATGGCGATCGTGCAGGCCTTCGTGCGCGAACCGCTCGAGACCCGCCGCTATGCGGCCGCAACCGAGGCGGCGTTCGCGAGCGCGGTGCGGCGTACCCGGGCCCGGGCGCTGCTGACGGTGCTCGCGATCGTCCTGGTGTTCGGGGCGGTCGTCTTCGTGCTCTGGCTCGGCGCCCAGGCGGTGATGGCGGGCAGCATGAGTCCGGGCGAGCTTGCCCAGTTCGTCCTCTACGCGGTGCTCGTCGCCGGCGCGGCGGGCGCGATCGCCGAGGTGTTCGGCGATGTGCAGCGGGCCGCCGGCGCCACCGAGCGGCTTCTCGACCTGCTCCATGCGCAGCCCCTCATCCGCCCCGGCACGAGGCGGCTCGCCTCCCGGGGTCCGGCCGACCCGCCCGGCATCACGATGGCCTTCGAGTCCGTCGGCTTCGCCTATCCGTCGCGGCCGGACGATCCCGCCCTGGTCGATCTCTCGTTCCGGGCCGAACGAGGCGAGACGGTGGCGATCGTCGGCCCGTCCGGCGCCGGCAAGACGACGATCTTCCAGCTGCTGCTGCGTTTCCATGACCCCTCCCGCGGTCGTATCCGCCTCGAGGGCGTGGACACGCGCGAGCTGACGCTCGAGTCGCTGCGCGAGTCGATGGGCTTCGTCTCCCAGGACAGCGCCGTGTTCTCGGTCGACGTGATGGAGAACATCCGCTACGGCCGGCTCGAGGCGAGCGATGCCGAGGTGATCGCCGCCGCCCGCGCGGCTCATGCGCACGAGTTCATCGAGCGGCTTCCCGACGGCTACCGTACCGCGCTCGGCGAGCGCGGGGTGCGCCTGTCGGGCGGCCAGCGCCAGCGCATCGCGATCGCCCGCGCGCTGCTGCGCAATCCGCCGCTGCTGTTGCTCGACGAAGCGACCAGCGCGCTCGACGCCGAAAGCGAGCGCGCGGTGCAGGCTGCGCTGGCCGATGCGATGCAGGCCCGTACCACCCTGGTGATCGCCCATCGGCTCGCCACCGTGATGCACGCCGATCGCATCCTGGTGCTCGACGCCGGGCGTCTCGTCGAATCGGGCTCGCATGCCGACCTGGTCGCGGCAGGCGGCCTCTATGCGCGGCTGGCCGCGATGCAGTTCGATGGCGCCAGCCGCTAGAATGCGCACTGGCGCCGTCGATCGAAACGGCGGAGGGCCGGACTTCCGGCGGCTTGCAGCATCCCCATGAGGAGGAGACGGTGAAACTGGTTCGTTATGGCAGACCCGGCCGCGAGAAGCCCGGGCTGATCGATGCCGACGGCAAGCTGCGCAGCCTCGCTGCGGTGATCGACGACATCGATGCGGCGACGCTGGCACCGAAGTCGCTTGCACGGCTCGCGAAGATCGATCCGCGGAGCCTGCCGGCGGTGCGCGGCCGGCCCCGCTTCGGCACTCCGGTCAACGGGGTCCGCAAGTTTCTCGGGATCGGGCTCAACTATGCCGACCATGCCGCCGAAACCGGGATGCCGATCCCGGCCGAGCCGATTGTCTTCACCAAGGCGATCAGCTGCATCCAGGGGCCCGACGACGACGTCATGCTGCCGCGCGGCTCGGTCAAGGGCGACTGGGAGGTGGAGCTCGGCATCGTGATCGGCTCGGTCGCGCGCAACGTACCGCTCAAGGGTGCCCTCGAATACGTCGCCGGCTACACCGTCGTCAACGATGTCTCCGAGCGCGAATTCCAGATCGAGCGCGGCGGCAGCTGGGACAAGGGCAAGGGTTGCGACACCTTCGGTCCGGTGGGGCCCTGGCTGGTGACCCGCGACGAGATCCCCGATCCGCAGTCGCTCGGGCTCTGGCTCGACCTGAACGGCGAGCCGATGCAGCGCGGCACCACGAGCACCATGATCTTCGACTGCGCCACGCTGGTTTCCTACGTCAGCCGCTTCATCACCCTCGAGCCCGGTGACATCATCACCACCGGCACGCCGCCGGGCGTGGGCTCGGGTCGCAAGCCGCCGCGCTTTCTCAAGGCGGGCGACGTGATGACCCTGGGCATCGCCGGGCTGGGCGAGCAGCAGCAGAAGGTCGTGCGCTACCGTCGGGCATGAATCATCCGGGGTGGCGGGCTTCGGCCGAATGCCCGCCGCCCTGCAACAGCACTGGCGATCCGAGAAAGACGATGAGCACTGGCAACGAGCGTCCCCTGGTTCCGATTCTCACCCCGCTGCATGCGCCGACCCTGGCCGAGCTGCACGCGACCTATGACTGCCGCAATCTCTGGAAGGGCGCGCCCGGCCAGGCGTCGCTCGCCGACGTGGCGGACCGTGCCGAGGTGGTCGTCACCTTCAGCCCCAAGGGCATCGACGCCGCGACGATCGCGGCGCTGCCGAAGCTGCGCCTGGTCGCCTGCTTCGGCGTCGGCGTGGATGCGGTCGACCTCGAGGCCTGCCGTGCCCGCGGCATCCGGGTCACCAATACGCCCGACGTGCTCACCGAGGATGTGGCCGACATGGCGATGGCGCTGATGCTCGCCACGCTGCGTCGGATCGTGGTCGGCGACCGGCATGTCCGCGAGGGGCGGTGGCTGTCGGGGCCGTTGCCGCTCACCACATCGCTGACGCGCAAGCGGGTCGGCATCGTCGGGCTCGGCCGGATCGGCGCGGCCATCGCCTCGCGCTGCGAGGCTTTCGGCTGCACCATCGCCTGGCACGGGCCGCGGCCCAAGAAGGACGTCGCGTGGCAGTACCATGCCGATCCCCGCGAGCTGGCGGCCTGGGCCGACGTGCTCGTGGCCGCCTGTCCCGGCGGTCCGGAGACCCTCGGCATCATCTCGCGCGAGGTGATCGAGGCACTCGGCCCGCAGGGTGTGTTCGTGAACATCGCGCGAGGCTCGGTGGTCGACGAGCCCGCGCTGGTCGAAGCCCTGGCCGCCGGACGGCTGGGCGGGGCGGGTCTCGATGTATTCGTCGACGAGCCGCGCGTTCCCGAGGCGCTCTTCGGGCTGGACTCGGTCGTGCTCGCGCCGCATGCCGCCAGCGGCACCAACGAGACCCGGACCGCGATGGGCCGGCTGGTGCTCGACAATGTCGCCGCCTGGTTCGCCGGTCGACCCCTGCTCACCCCGGTGGTCTGAGGTGGGCGCGGCGTCGGCTTCTCAAGGAAACGCCGGGCCGCCCCAAGTTTCCTTGACCCCCCGCGGGGGGCGGGCTGGGCGCAGCCCGGCCCTGGGGGCGTTCAGTAGTCGTCCAGGAGCGGATTCCGGAGGCGTTCGATCATCTGCGCGACGGTCCGGGTAGGGCCGCCGCCATCGCATACCGCCTTGTAGATCGCGGTCAGGTACGGGGTATGGTTGCGGCCCTGGGTGACCGGGCGCCAGTCGACGGGTTCGAGCCGGCGCCAGCCGCCGTCGCTCCTGCCGGTGGCGAGCAGCGCCAGCGTCTTCTCGGCGCAGTCGAAGCCGTAGTGGGAGATCGTGCGCGCCCCGCTCGAGGATTCGACGACGACCGTGGCGCGCACATACGGGCTCTCGATGGCGATGCTCGGGCGATCGAGCCAGTGGCGCCGGGTGCCGGCGCCCTCGGGCTGGTAGGCGATCAGGCCGGACGGTCCGGCAACCGGGGGGATGGTCTCGGGCATCTCGAGCGGATCGGCGGGAACCTCCTCGGGCCCGGTCGAGCGCACCGGCCCGATGGTCTCGTCGCTCTCCAGGGCCAGCGACGGATTCATGGCGAGGGCGGCCGCCAGCAGCGCCCCGGTCGCGAGGGCGAGCGCGCGCGTGCCGCGGCTCACGTCCCGGCTCCTTCCGCGCCGGGTGCCGGATCCTTCACCGGCAGGCCGGCGGCGTCACGGCCGGGTCGTTGTCGGCCCGGCCGGCGCGTCATCAGCAGCGAGAGCTCGTCGAGCGCCTGCCGATAGACGTCCCGCTTGAAGTCGATCACCGACTCGAGCGGAATCCAGTAGTCATGCCAACGCCAGGCGTCGAATTCCGGGTGCTGCGTCGCCCGCAGGTCGATGTCCGTATCCCGGCCCACCAGACGCAGCAGAAACCAGATCTGCTTCTGGCCGCGGTAGTGGCCTCGCCACTCGCGCCGGACCCAGTGGGTCGGAACGTCGTAGCGCAGCCAGTCGCGGGTACGGCCGATGATCCGCACATGTTCGCGAAGCAGCCCGACTTCCTCGTGCAGCTCGCGGTACATCGCCTCCTCGGGCGATTCGCCGCGCTTGATCCCCCCCTGGGGGAACTGCCAGGAATGCTCGCGGGCCCGCTTTCCCCAGAAAACCTCGTTTCGATGATTGACGAGAACGATCCCGACGTTGGGGCGGTAGCCGTCGCGATCCAGCATGGCTGCACCCCTCGATCCCTTAGAATGACGACGATTATATCGACCGCCCTCCGATCAGAGCGCCCCGTCCATGAAAGCCTCCGAGTTCCATCTCTCCACCCTCAAGGAGGCGCCCGCCGATGCGGAGGTCGCCAGCCATCGCCTGATGACCCGGGCGGGCATGATCCGGCGCCTGGCCGGGGGCATCTACACCTACATGCCGCTGGGCCTGCGCACGATCCGGCGCATCGAGGCGATCATCCGCGAGGAGATGAACCGTGCCGGGGCGATCGAGCTGTTGATGCCGGTGGTCCAGCCCGCCGAGCTCTGGCAGGAATCCGGGCGCTGGGACAAGTACGGCCCCGAGCTGCTGCGCCTGCGCGACCGCCACCAGCGCGACTTCATCGTCCAGCCGACGTCGGAGGAAGTGATCACCGATATCGCCCGCCAGGAAGTCCGCAGCTACCGGCAGATGCCGAAGAACTTCTATCACATCCAGACCAAGTTCCGGGACGAGCGGCGGCCGCGCTTCGGCATCATGCGCGGTCGCGAGTTCACCATGAAGGACGGCTACTCCTTCGATCGCGACCAGACCGCCGCGCTGGCGAGCTACCAGCGCATGTACGACGCCTACATCCGCATCTTCGAGCGGATGGGCCTGCGGTTCCGGGCGGTGGCCGCCGATACCGGCGCGATCGGCGGCTCGGCGAGCCACGAATTCCAGGTGATCGCCGATACCGGCGAGGACGCCATCGCCTGGTGCCCGGACTCCGACTATGCCGCCAACGTCGAGCTGGCCGAGGCCGTCGCGCCGGCCGGCTCCCGTGCCGCGCCGGCGCAGGCCCTCGAGAAGACGCCGACGCCGGGGCAGGCGCGCTGCGAGGACGTCGCCCGCTTCCTCGGCCTGCCGCTCGAGCGCACCGTCAAGTCGCTCGTGCTGGCGGTCGATCGCGAGGATGCGCCCGCCGATGTCTGGCTGCTGCTGGTCCGGGGCGACCATGACCTGAACGAGGTCAAGGCGGGCAAGGTGGCGGGGCTCGGCGGCTTTCGCTTCGCGACCGAGGCCGAGATCCTCGAGCACTTCGGCTCTCCGCCCGGCTATCTCGGCCCGGTGGGCACGGCCAGGCCGGTGCGGATCGTGATCGATCGCAGCGTGGCGCTCATGAGCGACTTCGTCTGCGGCGCGAACTTCGACGACCATCATTACACTGGGGTCAACTGGGGGCGCGACCTGCCCGAGCCCGCGCCCGAAGGGGAGGACGGCCCGGTGCGCGTCGCCGACATCCGCAATGTCCGCGAAGGCGATCCCTCGCCCGACGGGCGGGGCCTGCTGTCGATCCAGCGCGGCATCGAGGTCGGCCACGTCTTCTACCTCGGCACGCGCTATTCCGAGCCGATGGCCGCGACCTTCGTCGACGAGGATGGTCGGGCGAAACCCTTCGAGATGGGCTGCTACGGCATCGGGGTGACCCGGCTCGTCGGCGCGGCGATCGAGCAGAACCACGACGAGCGCGGCATCGTGTGGCCGGCACCGATAGCGCCTTTCGAGGTCGTCGTCTGTCCGCTCGGCTGGGGCCGCTCGGAGGCCGTGCGCGACACCGCCATCCGGATCCACGACGAGCTGGCCGCGGCCGGCATCGACGTGATCCTCGACGACCGGGGCGAGCGTCCCGGCGTGATGTTCGCCGAATGGGAGCTGATCGGGGTGCCCTGGCGGATCAACGTCGGCGACCGCGGGCTTGCCGAGGGCCAGGTCGAGCTCGTCGAGCGCCGTGGCCTGCAGACCCGCCTGGTGGCGGTCGACGAGGTGGTCGCCGAGCTCATGGGCGGGCTGCGAAGCTAGGAGCTTCATCGGCCCGGCTGCGCCGTTCGTCTGCCCGGCCATCCGGCCGATGGCCGAGGGCGCCGGCGCCATGCTATCTGCTTGCGGTGATGAATCCCGCAAGCCCGTCCCGATCCCTTTCGCCGCGCCGCCGGTTCGCCAGGGCCTGCGCCCTGGCATTGGCCGCCGGCCTGCTCGTCGGCGCCCCGGCGCTGGCGGGCCAGCAACAATACGAGCCGCTCGCGGATTCGGTGCGCAGCGCCATGTCCGCATCGCTCGCCGGCGGGGTCGACATGCGGGCGTACTACGAATCCGACGCGCATCGGGACGACTGGCTCGCCCAGATGGCGGTCCGGCTTCCGCGCCGCTGGATCCCGGACGACATCCTGCGCATCGAGTTCCTCGAAGCGGTGCGCTACGAGGCGCAGCGCGCCGGCCTCGATCCTGCGCTGGTCCTCGGCCTGATCCAGGTCGAGAGCAACTTCCGCCAGTACGCCGTCTCCTCGGCCGGCGCCCGCGGCCTGATGCAGGTCATGCCCTTCTGGACCCGCCTGATCGGCGACGGCGACGAGTCGCGCCTGTTCGACATGCGCACCAACCTGCGCTACGGCTGCACGATCCTGCGCCACTACATCGACATCGAGCGCGGCGACCTGTTCCGCGCGCTCGGCCGCTACAACGGCAGCCTCGGGCGGGCTCCCTATCCGCAGGCCGTGCGGCGTGCCTGGGATCGCTGGCGCTACGACCCGACGGCGGGAGAAACCCGGACCGCCGGAGCGGGCAGCGAAGCCGAAGCGGGGGCCGGCGCCGGCTGAGCCCGCGCGCCGGCGGCCGTAACGCGCGCGAGCAGTCCGGCCAGCGTCTCGCGTTCGGTGGCCGACAGCGGCGCGCAGAGCGCCGCTTCGTGCCGGGCCAGCCGGCGATGCAGCTCGCGGAGCATGTCGCTGCCGGCCGCGGTGATCTCGAGGGCTTTCTCCCGCCGGTTCGGGCCCGCGGCCGAGCGAACCCATCCCTGCTCCGACAGGAAGCGGACCAGCGCCACGAGGTTCGAGCGCTCGACCATCATCGTCGTCGCCAGGCTCGCCGGCTTGATGCCGGGATTGCGCGCGATCAGCTCGAGCGCGGTGAAACGCGCCGCCGTCACCCCGGTGCCCGCGAGCGCCCGGCCGATGCCCTGCATGTTCACGAGATCGGCGAGATGCAGCCGGTAGCCGATCGACCCGGCGAGCACGCCGTGATCGACCGGCGCATGTTGCGCTGCAGGCTTGCGGATCGTCATGGCGATTGTTATAACGCATAGCAATCGAGGAGGCAAAGATGAACGTCGCCGATGCGCTGAGGGATCGGGCCAGGGCAGCGCCCGGCCACCCCGCCATCCTGTTCGAGGGCATGGCGCTGGGCTACGGCGAGCTCGATGCGCGTTCGGCGCGGCTCGCCCATGGCATGGCGGCCCACGGCATCGCGGCGGGCGACCGGGTCGCGCTGTTCCTGCCGAACATCCCCGAGTTCGCCGTCGCCTACTATGCCGCCCAGCGGCTCGGGGCCGTGGTGGTGTCGATCAGCTCGGCCTTTCGCACCGCCGAGGTCGAGTACCTGCTGCAGGACTCGGGCGCGCGGGTCGTGTTCACGAGCGGCGATCTGGCCGGCTTCGTGCCGCAGGCGGGCTGCCCCATGCTGGAGCACGTCGTGGTGGTCGACGAAGCGGCGGCGGATCCCGCCGCGGCGGATGCGATGGCGACCCCCGGGACGGCGGCCCGGGCCAGCCTCGCCGACTGGATGAGCGGCCGGCCGGCCGAGTTCGAGCCGGTGGCGCGGGCCCCCGGCGACGCGGCGGCATTGCTGTACTCGTCGGGAACCACCGGCTTTCCGAAGGGCGTGACGCTGACGCAGTCGAACATCGCCTCGAACATCGCCAGCGCGGCGAAGTACGCCGGCTACCGGCCCGACGACCGGCTGGCGGCCTTCCTGCCGCTGTTCCACGTCTACGGGCAGAACTTCATTCTCAACGCCGCGGTGCTCGCCGGCGCGACGGTGTCGCTGTTCCGGCGCTTCGTGCCCGACGAGGTCCTCACCGCGATCGGACGCGGCCGGATCACGATGTTCTTCGGCGTGCCGACGATCTTCATCGGGCTCCTGTCGATGGACCTCTCGCGCTACGACCTGTCGTCGATCCGCTTCGAGATGTCGGCCGCCGCGACCATGCCCGAGCAGGTGTCCCGGCAATGGTTCGCGCGCTTCGGGCGACGCGTCTACGAAGGCTACGGACTGACCGAATGCTCGCCGTTCGCCTGCTACAACGACAGCGTCGAGCATCGCTTCGGTTCGGTCGGCCGGGCGATCGAGGGCTTCGAGCTGGCCATCCTCGACGAGGACGACAACGAAGTGGCGCGCGGCGAATGGGGCGAGATCGCGATCCGCGGCCCCGGCGTCATGAAGGCCTACTGGAATCGTCCCGAGGACACCGCCCATGCGCTGCGCAGCGGCTGGCTGCATTCGGGCGACATCGGCCGGATGGACGAGGATGGCTACGTCTACATCGTCGACCGGGTCAAGGACATGATCAACGTCTCGGGATTCAAGGTCTGGCCGGCCGAGGTCGAGAACTACCTCTACCGGATGCCGCAGGTCCAGGAGGTGGCGGTCTACGGCCTGCCGCAGGCCGAGAGCGGCGAGGAGGTGGCGGCAGCCGTCGTCGCCAGGGCCGGCGAGCGCCTGTCGGCCGAGGACGTGATCGCGTATTGCCGGGAGAGCATCGCCGGGTACAAGGTGCCGGTCCGGGTCGACATCGTCGACGAGTTGCCGAAAAGTCCCACGGGGAAGATCCTGAAGAGGATCCTCAGGGAAAAGGCGGGCCGGGCATGATAGTCTGACGCCGCTTCGTGAGTGGCGCGCGCCCGCCCCTTCGATTCGAGGCGCCGATCGCGGCATCGAGATCCGCGGCGACGCATTGCCGACAATTCCAGGAGGAGAACATGCCCAAGGTTACCCGTCGCGATTTCAACCGCCTGGCCGCCGGATCGGCGATCGCAGGCTCGGCCGCGCTGGCCGCCCCTGCGGTCGTTCGCGCGCAGGCGAGCAAGCTGCGGGTCGGCGTGCTGCTGCCGCGCTCCGGCGCCCTGGCCTTCATCGGGCAGTCGTGCCAGCGGGGCGCCGACATCGCTCCCGCCCTGCTGCGCGAAATGTACGGCGTGGACATCGAGCTGATGAACGCCGACATCGAGTCGAACGTCGACGTGGCGCGCTCGCGCGCCGAGAAGCTGATCGACGACGGCGCGCAGCTCCTGGTCGGCGCCTTCGATTCGGGGCCGACCGCCGCCATCGCCCAGGTGGCCGAGCAGCGCAAGGTGCCCTTCGTGGTCAACATCGCGGCCGCGCCGCAGATCACCGAGCAGGGCTACAAGTACACCTTCCGCAATTTCCCGAGCGCCGGCGATCTCATCCGCAACGGGCTCTCGCTCACGAGCGACCTCTTCCAGGCGACCAGCGCCGCGCCGCGCACCGCCGTCTTCATGCACGTCAACGACACCTTCGGGTCCTCCATGGGCAAGGGCATCGCGGCCGTCCTGCCGAAGCTGACCCATCTGCCGTTCAAGCTGGTCGACACCATCGCCTACGACCGCGAGGCGCGCGACCTGTCGGTCGAGGTCGCGAAGGCCAAGGCCACGCAGGCCGATTTCATCCTGCTGGTCAGCCGCCTGAACGACGCCATCCTGCTGGTGCGCGAGCTGGTCAAGCAGCGCTGGTCGCCGCAGGGCATCATCAGCCCGGGTTCGCCCGGCATGTACGAGGCGCAGTTCTACAAGGCGCTGGGCAATCGCTATTCGGACTACTGCATCTCGAACGTGCCCTGGTACAACCCGAACGCGGCGCTGGCCCAGCGCGTCGAAGCCGCGTTCCACAAGCAGTTCCCGCAGGAGAAGATGATGTTCCACGCGCTGAACGTCGGCTTCACCTTCGAGGCGATCATGATCGCGGCGGACGCCTTCAAGCGCGCCGGCACGACCGACGGCGCGCCGCTGGCCGATGCGATCCGCCAGACGAACATCACCGAGCACATGATGGTCGGCGGCCCGATCGCCTTCGATGCGAAGGGGCAGAATACCCAGATCGCCTCGGCCTGCATCCAGAACCGCGACGGCCAGCCGATGGTGGTGCTGCCGAAGGACGCCGCGCAGAAGGCGCCGGTGTATCCTGTGCCCGCCTGGAACCAGCGCAAGGCCTGAGAGCCCGTGAACGGGCCGGGCACGCCCGGTCCGTCACGGCCCCCGAACTACCCGCGATATCTCCCTCGGAGCTCTCCGCTTGCCCATTGACGCGGTTCTCAACATCGTCATCAGCGGCTTGCTCACCGGCCTGGTCTACGGCCTGATGGCCCTCGGCCTGTCGGTGATCTACGGCGTCGTGCGCATCGTCAACTTCGCGCACGGCGAGCTGATGGCGATTGCCATGTACGCGGCCGTGTTCGCCTTCGCGATCGCCGAGATCGACCCGCTGTGGATGCTGGTGCCGCTCGCCGTGGGTTTCTTCGGCATCGGCTACGGCCTGCAGCGCGCGCTGGTCAACCCGTTCATAGGCCGGGCCGAGCATTCGCAGTTCATCCTGCTGCTGGCGGTGGCACTGGTCCTGGTGAACCTGCTGCTGGTGTTCTTCGGCCCCGATGCGCGGGGGGTGCAGGTTCCGTATTCGCTGGACTCCTACGAGATCGGCCCCCTGCTGGTCGACAAGGTGAGGCTGATCTGTGCCGTGGTGGCGCTCGCCACCTGCGCGATCCTGTTCGCGATCTTCCGCTACCTGTCCTTCGGCAAGGCGATCCGCGCCTGCGCGGACAACCTGCTCGGCGCGCAGGTCGTCGGCCTGAACGTGAAGCACCTGTATGCGCTCACCTTCGGCCTGGGCACCGCCTGCGTCGGCATCGCCGGCTGCCTGATGTCGATGCTGATCGACGTCACGCCGGGGCTGGGGCCTGCCTACACGCTGCTCGCCTTCGTGATCGTGATCATCGGCGGGCTCGGCTCGATGGTCGGCGCGCTTGCCGGCGGTGTGCTGATCGGCGTGTCGGAGTCGGTGGCGGGCCTCCTGTTCACGCCTTCGGCCAAGGGCATGGTGTCCTTCGCCCTGATGATCCTGGTGCTCGTGTTCCGGCCGCAGGGCCTGTTCAAGGCCCGCTGATGAAGCGCTCGATCCTCGCCCTCGTCGTGCTGCTGGCGGTGCTGCTGGTGCTGCCGCTCGCGCTCGACCGCTACCTGCTCTCGGTGATGATCCTGATCCTCTACTTCGCGTTCGTCGGCCAGGCCTGGAACGTGATGATGGGATTCTGCGGGCAGCTCTCGCTCGGCCATGCCCTGTACGTGGGCCTGGGAGCGTACACCTCGGCCGCGCTGTACCAGCATTTCGGGATGATTCCCTGGGTCGGCATGATCGTGGCGGTGGTGGTGTGCGTCGTGGCGGCATCGATCATCGGCTGGCTGGCCTTCCGCTTCGGCATCGGCGGCACCTATTTCGCGCTGCTCACGATCGCCTTCGCCGAGTTCACCCGCATCGGCTTCGAGCATTTCGACTGGGTCGGCGGAACGGCGGGTTTCTTCCTGAAGGTCACCCAGCAAAGCCGCGCCGACCTGCTGAATCTGCGCGGCGATCCCGTCATGTTCTATTACCTGGCGCTGGCGCTGGCCGTGGGAGGCTTCCTGCTGTCGGCCTGGCTGCTGCGCGGGCGCCTCGGCTTCTATTTCCGGGCGATCCGCGACAACGAGGAGGCCGCGCGCGCCGCCGGGGTCGACGTGTTCCGCTACAAGATGTACGCGGTGCAGATCTCGGGCGGCATGACCGCGCTGGCCGGCGTGTTCTTCGCCTTCTACTACAACAATCTCTTCCCGGAGCAGATCT
The DNA here is from genome assembly GCA_023954135.1 of Burkholderiaceae bacterium. Classification (GTDB taxonomy): domain Bacteria; phylum Pseudomonadota; class Gammaproteobacteria; order Burkholderiales; family Burkholderiaceae_E; genus JAMLIN01. The sequence continues at coordinate 50,125 of JAMLIN010000012.1, forward strand.
TCCACATCAGCCGCTCGATCGAGATCATCCTGGCCCCGATCATCGGCGGCATCGGCACGCTGTTCGGTCCGGTGCTCGGCGCGGCGGTGCTGACGCTGGCTTCCGAGGGAATCCACGCGGCGCTCGAGACGCTCGGGCACGAGGTCCCCGGCGTCAAGCAGATCCTGTACGGCGTCGCGCTCGGCCTGTCGATCATGTTCATGCCCAACGGCATCTGGCCGGTGATCGCGCGCCGGCTGGGCTTCACCCGGACCCGGGACGACAGCGATGCCTGAGAGCGACCGCGATACGGGCCTGCTCGACGTAGCCGGTGTCTCCAAGAGCTTCCGGGGCCTGCGGGCGGTCGATCGCGCCTCGCTGTCGGTCGGGCAGGGCGAGATCGTCGCGCTGATCGGCCCCAACGGCGCGGGCAAGACCACCCTGTTCAACCTGGTCGCCGGCGTGATGCCTCCGGACGAAGGAGGCATCCGCTTCCAGGGAACCGACATCGCGGGCTGGCGCGCCGACCAGGTCTGCGCGGCGGGCATCGGCCGCACCTTCCAGGTCGTCAAGCCCTTCGCCGACATGACGGTGCTCGAGAACGTGATGGTCGGCGGCTTTCGCGGCACCGCCGATCGGCGAGTCGCGCGCTCGCGCGCCGAGCGCGCCCTGCGCGAGATCGACATGTGGGATCTGCGGACCCGCCCGGCCTCCGCCTTGACGCTGCCCGACCGCAAGCGGCTCGAGGTCGCGCGCGCACTGGCCTGCGAGCCGAAGCTGCTGCTGCTCGACGAGGTGATGGCGGGGCTGCGTCCGACCGAGACCGATGCGATGGTCGCGACCTTCCGGCGCCTGAACGCCGAGCACGGGCTGACCATCCTGCTGATCGAGCATGTGATGCGCGCCGTGATGGCGCTGGCCCAGCGCGTCTACGTCCTGCATCACGGCGAGATCATTTCCTCGGGCACGCCGCAGCAGGTCACGTCCGATCCGCGGGTGCTCGAGAGCTACCTCGGCACGGGGGCGGTGCACTGATGCTCGAGATCCGTGAGCTTTCGGTGTTCTATGGCGATGCCCAGGCCCTCGACCGGGTGAGCCTGTCGGTGGACGCCGGCCAGATCGTCGCGCTGGTCGGCGCCAACGGCGCCGGCAAGACATCGCTGATCCGCACCGTGGCCGGCATCCTCAAGCCCCGCTCCGGCTCGATCCGCTTCGAGGGGCAGGAGATCGGCGGGCTCGACAGCCACCGGGTCTGCAATCTCGGGGTCGGGCAGGTCGCGGAAGGCCGCCAGGTGTTCCCCTCGCTGACGGTTCTCGAGAACCTCCAGGTCGGCGCGCTGCTGCCGCGCGCGCGGGCCGGCGCATCCGAGGCGCTCGAGCATGTCTTCTCGCTGTTTCCGCGCCTGAAGGAACGCGCCGGCCAGGATGCCGGCACCCTGTCGGGCGGGGAGCAGCAGATGCTCGCGATCGGCCGCTGCCTGATGGGGGCGCCGCGGCTGATCATGTTCGACGAACCCTCGCTCGGCCTCGCGCCGTCGGTGGTCGCCGAGGTGCTCGACACCATCCGCCGGCTGCACTCGGAGGGCATCACGATCCTGCTGGTCGAGCAGAACGTGGCCGCCTCGCTGCATCTCGCGCACAAGGCCTTCGTGCTGGAGAACGGCAGCATCGTGCTCGAGGGCAGCGGCGAGGCGCTGCTCGAGGATCCGCGGGTTCGCGAGGCCTATCTGGGGCTGTAGCGGGCGGACCCGCTTCAGGTCCGGGGTGAAAGCACTTTCCCGGGGTTCATGATGTCTTGCGGATCGAGTGCTTCCTTGATCCGCCACATCAGCGCGCGCTCGACCGGCGACTTGTAGCGGGCCGCCTCGTCGCGGCGCAGTACGCCGAGACCGTGCTCGGCGGAGATCGATCCGTCGAAGGCGGCCACCGCGTCGTGGGTGATGCGGTTGATGTCGGCCTGCCTCGCGAGGAAGGCGGCCTGCGCCTGGTCGTCGGCATGGTCGACGGCCGGCGAGACGTTGTAGTGCAGGTTGCCGTCGCCGAGGTGGCCGAAGACCACCATCCGGATGTCGGGGAAGCGGCGCAGCAGCTCGGCGTTGGTCGACTCGATGAAGCGGGCGATCGAGGAGATCGGCACCGAGATGTCGTGCTTGATGTTCTTGCCGATCGCCGCCTGCGCTTCCGAGATGTTCTCCCGCAAGGCCCAGAGGGCGCGCGAGCGGGCGATCGAGTCGGCGAGCGCCGCATCGGCGACCAGGCCGGCGTCGATCGCCTCGGCGAGCAGGCCCTCGAAGAGGGCGGTGGCATGGGCCTCGCCTTCGGCGTCCGAGCACTCGAGCAGAACGAAGTACTCGCCGGCGCCGGCGAGCGGATTCGGGCAGTGCGGATACACCCGCTCGACGAGCCCGAGGCAGAAGGCGCTCATCAGCTCGAAGGCGGTCAGGCTGGATGCGAGCCGTCGCTGGGCGAGCTCGAGCAGGCGGGTGGCGTTCTCGACGCTGGCGACCGCGGCCAGGGCGGTGAGCTGCGCGGCCGGCCGTGGGAACAGCTTGAGCGTGGCGGCGGTGATCACCCCGAGGGTGCCTTCGGCGCCGATGAAGAGGTCGCGCAGGTCGTAGCCGGTGTTGTCCTTGCGCAGGCCGCGCAGGCCCGGCCAGATCTCGCCGTCGGCGGTGACGACCTCGAGGCCGAGGCAGAGCTCGCGGGCGTTGCCGTAGCGCAGGACCTGGGTGCCGCCGGCATTGGTCGACAGGTTGCCGCCGATGGTGCAGCTGCCCTGCGAGGGCAACGAGAGGGGGAAGAGGCGATCGACCCCCTCAGCGGCGGCGTGCAGCTCGCCCAGGGTGCAGCCGGCCTCGACGGTGATCGTGTTGCCGGCGGTATCGATCGCCCGCACCCGTTTCATCCGGGCGAGCGACAGGACCAGGTTGCGGGGGCCGTCGTCGGGCGTGGCGGCGCCCGACAGGCCGGTGTTGCCGCCCTGGGGTACGACGGCGTAGCGATGCTCGCGGCACCAGCGCACCACCGCGGCGACCCCGGCGCTGTCCTCGGGCATGGCCACCGCCAGCGCCCGGCCCCGGTAGCGGCCGCGCCAGTCGACGAGCATCGGCGCGATCGCGTCGTCGTCGGTCAGCAACCGACCGGTGAAGGTCGCGGCCAGCGATTCGCGCGCGCGGCGGTCGGCATCGTCGCTCATCGAGTCACCGCATGCCCGGCAGCATGCCCTTCATGCCGCGCATCATCTTCGCGAGCCCACCCTTCTGCATGCGCTTCATCATGGTCTGCATCTGCTCGAACTGCTTGAGCAGCCGGTTGACCTCCTGGACGGGGACGCCCGCCCCGGCGGCGATCCGGCGCTTGCGCGAGGCCTTGATCGTCTCGGGCCGGGCGCGCTCGGAGGCGGTCATGGAGTGGATGATTCCCTGCATCCGCCGGATCTGGCCCTCCGCCTTGCCCATGTCGGCGCCGGCGGCCGCCTGCTGGAACTGCGCCGGCAACTTGTCGAGCAAGGAGCCCAGGCCGCCCATCTTGTTCATCTGGCCGAGCTGGGCGAGGAAGTCGTTCAAGTCGAAGCGGTTGCCGGACTTGAGCTTGTCGGCGAGCTCGCGCGCGGCCGCCTGGTCGACGTTGCGCTGGGCTTCCTCGACGAGCGACACGATGTCGCCCATGCCGAGGATCCGGTTGGCCATGCGGTCGGGGTGGAATGCCTCGAGACCGTCGAGCTTTTCGCCGATGCCGACGAACTTGATCGGTGCGCCCGTGATCGTGCGAACCGAGAGCGCCGCGCCGCCGCGCGAGTCGCCGTCGAGCTTGGTGAGCACGACCCCGGTCAGGGGCAGCGCCTCGCCGAAGGCGCGCGCCGTGTTGACCGCGTCCTGGCCCTGCATCGCGTCGACCACGAACAGGGTCTCCACGGGGCGCAGGCCGGCATGGAGCTCGCGGATCTCGGCCATCATCTGCTCGTCGATCGCGAGCCGGCCCGCGGTGTCGACGATCAGGACGTCATGGAAATGGGTGCGTGCCCATTGCAGGGCCGCCGCGGCGATCTCGGCCGGCTTCTGCTGGGGGCTGGAGGCGAAGAAATCGGCGCCTGCCTGGGCCGCGACGGTGCGCAGCTGCTCGATCGCAGCCGGCCGGTAGATGTCGCAGGAAACCGTCAGGACCTTCTTCTTCTGGTTCTCGCGCAGCCACTTCGCGAGCTTGCCGACGGTGGTGGTCTTGCCCGCGCCCTGCAGGCCGGCCATGAGGACCACCGCCGGCGGGGCGGCCGACAGGTCGAGGCCCTGGGACGCGCCACCCATCAGGGCGACGAGCTCGCGGTTGACCACGCCGACCAGCGCCTGGCCGGGCGACAGGCTGCCGATCACCTCCTCGCCGAGCGCCTTTTCCTTCACCCTGGCGACGAAGTCGCGAACCACCGGCAGGGCGACGTCCGCCTCCAGCAGCGCGATGCGGATCTCGCGCAGCATCTGCTGGGTGTTCGCCTCGGTGAGGCGGGCCTCGCCGCGCATCGTCTTGACGACACGCGACAGGCGTTGCGACAGATTCTCCAGCATGGCCTTGTATTAAACTGGGTCGATGTCGATTCTACTGGTTGTCGCCTACCTGCTGCCGGTGCTCCTCTACGGCAATGCATGGCGGCTGGCGGTGCGCAGCGCCGGCGAGGCGCCGTCGTCGCAGCAGGTCGGCTCCGGCTGGCAGCTGGCCGGCCTGGCCGCCCATTTCGCGAGCCTCTGGTTCGCGTTCCTTGCGGGCGGGGTGCCCCATATCGGTTTCGCGCCGATCCTGTCGGCGGCGCTCTGGGTCGGCGTCGGCCTGCTGTGGTTCGAGGGCCTGCGCAGTCATGTCCGGGCGCTGCGGGTGCTGATCCTGCCGGTCGCGATGCTGGCCGTCGTGCTGCCATGGATCTTTCCCGGCGGCGACATGGCCGACCACGGCGGCGGACCGATGTTCGTTCCCCATGTCCTGGTGGGGACGCTCGCCTACGCGGTCCTGCTGATCGCCGCCGCCCATGCCGGCCTGATGGCCAGCGCCGAGCGCGCCCTGCATGGCGGCGTCGGGTCGGGGACGCCGGTGCTCGCCCGGTTTCTCGACGAGCTGCCGCCCCTCCTGGTGCTCGAGCGGCTGCTGTTTCGCCTGATCGCGATCGGCTGGGTGCTGCTCACCCTGACCCTGGTGAGCGGCTTCGTGTTCAGCGAGGAGATCTTCGGCCGGGCCGTGCGCTTCGAGCACAAGACGTTGCTGGCGCTGGTCGCCTGGGGGGTATTCGCCACGCTGCTCCTCGGGCGCTGGCTGCGGGGCTGGCGCGGCCGGCTCGCGCTGCGCATGACCTTCGGCGGCTTCGCGGTCCTGCTGCTGGCCTATGCCGGGACGCGCTTCGTGCTCGAGGTCCTGCTCGGCCGCTTCTAGGCATGTCTTCCGGAAACCGGGATGAGGATCTCCGATGGGTAAGGTGGTGTTCTGGCTGGCGGTCCTCGGCGCGCTGTTCCTCGTGGCGCGAGCGGTGAGCCTGATCCAGCGACGTGATGCCGCGCGCCGGCGCGATGCCGAGGCCGCGCCGCGCGCGCTCGAGATGGATCGCTGCGCCCATTGCGGGGTGCATTTCCCCCGGGCCGACGCGGTGCGGTCGGGGGACAGCGTCTACTGCTGCGAGGAACACCGCAGGGCAGCCTCGCAATGAGCGAGGCGTCGCCGCCGGCGCGCCCGGCGACGGTCGCGACCTCCGGCCCCGCTTCCGTTTCCGCATCGCACTGGTCCGCCCTGCGCTGGTACTCGGTCAGCCGGGTGGTGCTCGCCGCGCTCCTGCTGGCGGCGTCCTGGGGCTGGCACGGCCGCGTCCTGATCGAGATCAGCGATCCGGGCCGCTTTCGGAGCGTCGCCTTCGTCTACCTGGTGCTCGGCATCGGCTATCTCGCGACGATCCGCTGGGGCAAGCCGCAGTTCCGGCCCCTTCGAGACCTGCAGCTGCTCACCGATCTGATCGCGATCGTGCTGCTGATGAGCGTGGCCGGAGGCATCCGCGGCGGGCTCGGCGTGCTCGTGGTGGCCTCGGTGGCGGCCGCCGCGGTCATCAGCAACGCCCGTACCTCGGCGCTCTATGCGGCCGCCGGCACCCTGGCCCTGCTCGCCGAGACGGGTGTGCGCTCGCTGTGGGCCGGTACCGTCGATCCGTCGGAGTCCCTGCTCGCCGGCATCTTCGGCCTCGCCTGTTTCCTGATCGCGATCGCGGTCAACTCGCTGGCGAGCCGGCTGTCGCAGCAGGAGGCGCTCGCGCATCGCCGGGGCGAGGACCTGCGCAACCAGCTCGCGGTCACGCACCGGGTGATCGCGGAGCTCGAGATCGGGGTGGTGGTGGTGAGCTCCCAGGGTCGGGTGCGGACCATGAACCGGGCCGCCCAGCAGATGGTCGGGCTGCCCGGCCATCCCCTCGAGCGCATCCAGGGCGGCGGTCCGCCGACCCTCGACCGGGTGCTCGGGCCGGCCTGGCGCGGCCTGCAGGCGCTCTACCTGAACTGGCGCGAGCAGTCTGGGGCCACGCCCTATGTGGGTGAGTTCACTCCGTTCGCCGGCGGCTCCGGCGGCGAGTCGAGCCCCAAGCTGCGGCTGCGCTTCATGCGCGCACGCGACGCCGACGACAGCGATGCGGTGCTGCTGATCGAGGACATGCGCGAGCTCGAGCTGCGTGCCCAGCAGCTCAAGCTCGCCTCGATGGGACGCCTGTCGGCGTCGATCGCCCATGAGATCCGCAATCCGCTCGCGGCGATCCGGCATGCCAACGGACTGCTTGCCGAAGGGCTCGCCGAGCCGCCCCTGCGGCGGCTCGCCAGCATCATCGAGGACAACACGGTACGGATCGACCGTACCATCGAGGATGTCCTGTCGCTCTCGCGGCGCGACCGCTCGGTCGACGAGTCGCTCGACATGGCCAGGTTCCTGCCCGGCTTCGCCGCCGAGTTCACCCGGCAGGCCGGCATCGATCCGCAACGGGTCGTGGTATCGGTGGAGAGCGCGCGTCCGCTCGTGTTCGACTCCAGCCACCTGCGCCGGGTGCTCGCCAACCTGGTCGGCAATGCCTTGCGCTACGCCAGCCAGGCGCCCGGCGCGGTCTCGATCGAATGGTCCGAGAAGCCGGGCGATCGCCTAGAATTGCGAATCGCGGACGATGGGCCGGGGATGTCGGAAGAAGCCCTGCGCCATGCCTTCGAGCCCTTCTTCACCACCGAGGGGCGCGGCACTGGCCTCGGCTTGTATCTCGCCCGCGAACTCTGCGGCGCCAACGGCGCCGGAATCCGCTACGAGCGCGGCGGGAGCGGACGATACGGCGGCGGCTTCGTGATCGAGCCGAAGCCGCCGGGGAGCGACGCAGGACGATGAAGCCGAACGATGCACGTGGAGCTGCCGGCGGGCGCCAGGCCATCCCGCGGGTGCTCGTCGTCGACGACGAGGCCGACCTGCGCGAGCTGCTCGAGCTCACCCTGGTTGGCATGGGCCTGGACGTCGACTGCGCCGCCGACGCAGCCCAGGCCGCCCGCTTGCTCGAAACGACCGACTATGCGCTGTGCCTGACCGACATGCGGCTGCCCGACGGCACCGGGCTCGCGCTGGTCGAGCGCATCGCGCGCGAGCATCCGAACACGCCGGTGGCGGTGATCACCGCCTACGGCAGCGCCGAGAATGCGGTCGCCGCCCTCAAGGCCGGCGCCTTCGACTACCTCGCCAAGCCGGTCGCGCTCGAATCGGTGCGCAACCTGGTGCGCTCGGCGATCCGCCTGCCCGACGCGGGCGCGGCGGCCGAGCCGGCCGAGCGGACCGCCGACCCGACCGGTCGCATGCTCGGAACATCGGCGGCGGTTGCCGACGTGAAGGCGCAGATACTGCGTCTCGCGCGCAGCATGGCGCCGGTCGCGATCACCGGCGAATCGGGCTCGGGCAAGGAGCTGGCCGCCCGGCTCGTGCACGAGGCTGGCGTGCGGGGCGAGCGGCCCTTCATCGCGGTCAACTGCGGCGCGATCCCCGAGAACCTGATGGAGGCGGAGTTCTTCGGTCATCGCAAGGGGGCCTTCACCGGCGCCGACACCGAGCGCGACGGCTTCTTCCAGGCTGCCAACGGCGGCACCCTGTTCCTGGACGAGGTCGCCGACCTGCCGCTCGCGATGCAGGTCAAGCTGCTGCGAGCCATCCAGGAAAAGCGGGTGCGCAAGGTCGGCGGCACCTCCGAGGACCCGGTCGATGTCCGGATCATCAGCGCGACTCACCAGGATCTCGCCCAGTGCGTGGCGGCCGGGCGCTTTCGCCAGGACCTCTACTACCGGCTCAACGTCATCGAGCTGAAACTGCCGCCCCTGCGCGAACGGCGCGAGGACATACCGGCGCTCGCCGTCGCGATCCTCGACCGGCTGGCGAATCGTGCCGGCCTGCCGACGGCACCGACGCTTGCCTCGGTCACCCTGCGCTATCTGCAGACCTACGATTTCCCCGGCAATGTGCGCGAGCTCGAGAACATCCTCGAGCGGGCGATGGCCTTCTCCAACGGCGAGGTGATCAACGTCGAGGATCTCGGCCTGCGGCCCGGCTCGATCGACGAGACGGCCAACGAGCGTGATGCGATGCCCGCCGACGATGCCGCGCCGGTCGTCCCGCCGGCGGCGCGCCCCGGGCCGGCGCTGTCGGCCGAGGGCATCCCGGAGTCGCTGCCCGACTACCTCGACCATGTCGAGCGCCAGGCGATCGAGCGCGCACTCGAGAAGACGCGCTACAACCGGACCGCAGCGGCCCGGCTGCTCGGCATCTCGTTTCGTGCGCTGCGCTATCGCATGCAGCGCCTCGGCATCAACTAGAACCGGACGTGGACTCCCGCGGCTTCGATCCGAAGGCGCCGGGCTGGCTCGCGCGGGCGCGCCGCTGCCCGTCGCCGAACCATGATCGCCGGCCCGAGTCGGCGGTCGACACCCTCGTCATCCATTTCATCAGCCTGCCGCCCGGGCGCTTCGCGATGAAGACGGTCGAGGATTTCTTCTGCAACCGGCTCGATGTCCATGCCCACCCCGATCTGGCGGACATCGAGGGCTTGCGGGTTTCCTCGCACTTCCTGATCGGCCGGCGCGGCGAGCTCGTCCAGTTCGTCTCCTGCGACGATCGCGCCTGGCATGCCGGCGTTTCCGTCCTGCTCGGGCGATCGGCATGCAATGATTTCTCCATCGGCATCGAGATGGTCGGCGACGAGCGCCATCGATTCACCCGCCGCCAGTACGCCCGGCTGGCGACGACGGTCGCCGTCCTGCGCCGCCGCTACCGACTGCGCTTCGCCGTCGGCCACGCCGACATCGCGCCGGGGCGCAAGATCGATCCGGGCCCGTATTTCGACTGGGATGCGGTGCTGGCGCTGCCTGCTTTCGCCGGACTCGAGCGGCCGAGCGCGGACGCTGCCGGCATCATGGGTATTCGGAACACCCGCCGCTCGTCACAGGCCTAGCGCCGGCGCGCCTGTCGGGACGAAATCCGGCCGCAGGCGGCGCCGATGCTGGCCTTCGTCGCGAGCATTCAGCAGCGGCGCGGCTTTCCGCCGCACCGGGCACGGCCAGGCCGGCAAAGCCCGCGATCGCGAAGCGCCCCATGGTTGATCGCAATGTCCGCGACCCCTACAATTAGCGGCGCCGAGCGTTCCAACCCCTATATCTAGCGCATCGTGGCTCAGCCCCTCGCGGGCGGGCCGGGCCGGCAGGTCGCTCGGAAGACAAACAAACGACAACTCGCCGACGCCGCAGGCCGCGGACAGGCCCGTACTGCCATCCCATCGGTGCGGCGAGTTCCTGGTACTGATTTCCACCGGAGAGCCAACGAGATGCAACGGATCGCCGACCGTCCGACGACGGTTTCCCACGTGCCTGCCGAGCGCAGCCCCGCCCCCCAGGCCGGCGCTGCCGACGATACCGACGCGGTCGTGATCCGCTACGAGGACTATCGTCTCATCCGGCGCAACGGATCGGTCGTGGCCTTCGAGCCCGGCAAGATCTCGATCGCGATGACCAAGGCCTTCCTCGCGGTCAGCGGTGGCCAGGGCGCGGCTTCGGCGCGTATCCGCAAGCTGGTCGAGGAGCTCACCGGCAGCGTGGTCGCTGCGCTGGTGCGCGGCAAGCCCGGCGGTGCCACCTTCCACATCGAGGATGTGCAGGACCACGTCGAGCTCGCCCTGATGCGCTCGGGCGAGCACGAGGTCGCCCGGGCCTACGTGCTCTATCGCGAGCGCCGCGCCCAGGAGCGCGCCGCTGCTCGCGAGAAGCAGCGCGCCGCCGGCGAGGTGCCCGCCGCGCCGGTGCTGCACGTGATCGACAACGGCGTGGCGACCCCGCTCGACGAGCGGGCTCTGGAGCGCCTCATCGATGGCGCCTGCGAGGGCCTGGGCGATCACGTCGACGGCGCGCCGGTGCTGCGCGACACGCTCAAGAATCTCTACGACGGCGTCTCCCTCGAGGAGGTCCACCGCTCGGCGATCCTCTCTGCGCGCGCCCTGATCGAGAAGGATCCCGACTACAGCCTGGTCACGTCCCGGCTGCTGCTGCACACGATCCGTCGCGAGGTCCTTGGCGCCGAAGTGCCGCAGTCCGAGATGGCCGAGCGCTATGCCGAGTACTTCCCGCGGTTCATCCGGCGCGGCGTCGAGGCCGGCCGCCTCGACGAGGCCCTGCTGCAGTACGACCTCGCGCGCATCGGCGCGGCGATCGATGCGCAGCGCGACCTGCAGTTCTCCTACCTCGGGCTGCAGACACTCTACGACCGCTACTTCCTGCATGTCGACGAGCGCAGGATCGAGCTGCCGCAGGCCTTCTTCATGCGGGTGGCGATGGGCCTGGCCCTGAACGAGGTCGATCGCGAGGCGCGGGCGATCGAGTTCTACCAGCTGCTCTCGAAGTTCGACTTCATGAGCTCCACGCCCACCCTGTTCAATTCCGGCACCCAGCGCTCGCAGCTCTCCTCGTGCTACCTCACCACCGTGTCGGACGATCTCGACGGCATCTACGAGGCGATCAAGGAGAACGCGCTGCTGGCGAAGTACGCCGGCGGCCTGGGCAACGACTGGACGCCGGTACGCGCCCTGGGCAGCCACATCCGCGGCACCAACGGCAAGAGCCAGGGCGTCGTGCCCTTCCTCAAGGTGGTCAACGACACCGCGGTCGCGGTCAACCAGGGCGGCAAGCGCAAGGGCGCGGTCTGCGCCTACCTCGAGACCTGGCACCTCGACATCGAGGAGTTCCTCGAGCTGCGCAAGAACACCGGCGACGATCGGCGGCGCACCCATGACATGAACACCGCCAACTGGATTCCGGACCTGTTCATGAAGCGGGTCGCCGAGAATGCCGACTGGACGCTGTTCTCCCCGGCCGACTGCCCCGACCTGCACGACAAGGTCGGCAGCGAGTTCGAGGCAGCCTACCTGCGCTACGAGCAGAAGGCGGCGACGGGCGAGCTGCGCCTGTTCAAGACGGTGAAGGCGGTCGACCTGTGGCGGCGGATGCTCTCGATGCTGTTCGAGACCGGCCATCCCTGGCTGACCTTCAAGGACCCGTGCAACCTGCGCTCGCCGCAGCAGCATGTCGGCGTGGTCCACAGCTCGAACCTCTGCACCGAGATCACGCTGAACACGAGCGATTCCGAGATCGCCGTCTGCAACCTCGGCTCGGTGAACCTGCTCGCCCACCTCAAGCCCTCGGACGGCCCGGCGGCGGTCGGCGGCTGGGAGCTCGACCACGACAAGCTGCGCCGGACGATCCGGACCGCGATGCGGATGCTCGACAACGTCGTCGACATCAATTACTACGCGGTCGGCAAGGCGCGCAATTCGAACCTGCGCCACCGTCCGGTCGGCCTCGGGCTGATGGGCTTCCAGGACTGCCTGCACCAGATGCGGGTGTCCTACGCCAGCCAGACCGCGGTCGAGTTCGCCGACCGTTCGATGGAGGCGATCTGCTATTACGCCTACTGGGCCTCCACCGAGCTCGCCGAGGAACGTGGTCGCTACTCCAGCTTCAAGGGCTCGCTCTGGGACCGGGGAATCATGCCGCGCGACTCGCTCTCGCTGCTCGAGGCGCACCGGGGTGGCTATCTCGAGGTCGACCAGAGCGAGACGCTCGACTGGCAGGCGCTGCGCGGCCGGATCGCCGAGCATGGCATGCGCAACTCCAACTGCGTGGCGATCGCGCCGACCGCGACCATCTCCAACATCATCGGCGTGTCCGCCTGCATCGAGCCGACCTACCAGAACCTCTACGTCAAGTCGAACCTCTCGGGCGAGTTCACCGTGGTCAACCAGTTCCTGGTGCGCGACCTGAAGCGTCTCGGCCTGTGGGACGAAGTGATGGTGTCGGACCTGAAGTTCTTCGACGGCTCGCTGGCAAGGATCGACCGCATCCCGCCGGAGTTGCGCGAGATCTACGCCACCGCCTTCGAAGTCGATCCGTCATGGCTGGTCGAGGCAGCGTCGCGCCGCCAGAAATGGATCGACCAGGCGCAGTCGCTGAACATCTACATGGCGGGCGCGTCGGGCAAGAAGCTGCACGACACCTACATGCTCGCCTGGCTGCGCGGCTTGAAGACGACCTACTACCTGCGCACGCTCGGCGCCACCAGTGCCGAGAAGTCGACGACCGACAAGATCGGCCAGTTGAACGCGGTGGCATCCGACGGCATTGCGTCGGCGGGATTCAGCTATGCGGGTGGTGCGCGTTCGCGCGATGCGATCGAGGAAGCGTCGCCGAAGTTCTGCGCGATCGACGATCCCGATTGCGAGGCTTGCCAGTAGTCGATCGTTTCGTCGGCGCCGACAACGACGTCGGCGTCGACGATTCGAGGTGTGCATCGAGGCGCGTTTGTGTTGCGCGGATGCCAATGCCGACCCCAAAAAGTCAAGGCAGTCGGCCAACTCGTTGCACCCGATACACAAGATCCGTAAGATTCCGCCTGTGCATAACAACGGAATCTCGCGTTTCTACAGATAGTTAACGCCAAGTATTAAAGCGAGATTTGAGATGCTGAGCTGGGACGAACCAATCGCACGCCCGAACACGCCGAGCCCGAACGCCGGATCGATGGCGCGCCCTGAAGCCCGAATCGCGACTCATGAAGTCGCGGCTTCCCGCCCTGCCGCCACCGCGGCGGCACAAGCTCGCGCTGCCGATGCGCCGTCCCTCGACGGCGAGCGCGTGCGCGTGGAGGACAAGCGCGTCATCAACGGCTCCTCGGACGTCAACCAGCTCGTGCCGTTCAAGTACAAGTGGGCCTGGGAGAAGTACCTCGCGACCTGCGCGAACCACTGGATGCCGCAGGAAATCAACATGAGCCGCGACATCGAGATGTGGAAGTCGCCGAACGGGCTCACCGAGGACGAGCGGCGGCTGGTCAAGCGCAATCTCGGTTTCTTCGTCACCGCCGATTCCCTTGCCGCGAACAACATCGTGCTCGGTACCTACCGGCACATCACCGCGCCCGAATGCCGCCAGTTCCTGCTGCGCCAGGCCTTCGAGGAAGCGATCCATACGCATGCCTACCAGTACATCGTCGAGTCCCTCGGCCTCGATGAAGGCGAGATCTTCAACGCGTACCGCGAGATCGGCTCGATCCGGGACAAGGACGAATTCCTGATCCCGTTCATCGAGACGCTGACCGACCCGAACTTCCGTACCGGCACCCTCGAGTCCGACCAGGCGCTGCTCAAGTCCCTGATCGTCTTCGCCTGCCTGATGGAAGGGCTCTTCTTCTACGTCGGCTTCGTGCAGATCCTCGCGCTCGGCCGGCAGAACAAGATGACCGGCGCGGCCGAGCAGTACCAGTACATCCTGCGCGACGAGTCGATGCACTGCAATTTCGGCATCGACCTGATCAACACGATCAAGCTCGAGAACCCGCAGCTGTGGACGCCGGCTTTCCGCGAGGAAATCCGGGCGCTGTTCCAGCGCGCGGTCGAGCTCGAGTACGCGTATGCGGAGGACACCATGCCGCGTGGTGTCCTCGGCCTGAATGCGCCGATGTTCAAGTCGTACCTGCGCTTCATCGCGAATCGCAGGGCGCAGCAGATCGGGCTCGATGCCATGTTCCCGCAGGAAGACAATCCCTTCCCGTGGATGAGCGAGATGATCGACCTGAAGAAGGAACGCAACTTCTTCGAAACGCGGGTGATCGAATACCAGACGGGCGGCGCCCTGAGCTGGGACTAGAGCGCGACCCCGCACACAGGACTCGAATTGAGGGCGAACAGGAAACCCGCGACCCGAATCGGAAACACGAGCAGCCGCGCCCGGTGCGCGGCGCTCTTCGGGATCACCTCCTTCGTATCGCCCCCGAAGCCGACCGGATGCCTGGCCGGATCCGCTTCGCGTACCGAATTCATTAGCGTTGGAAGGGTTCCTCCGGGAGCCGGTTTTCTTGCGCCGATGAATGGCCCGATACCGCTGGAAACTGCCGGCGGGTGAATCGGGTTTCCCGATCGTTTCCCATCATAAGGAGTCCTGTCCATGGCTACCGCTAAGAAAGCCGCCAAGAAGCCGGCTGCCAAGAAGCCAGCCGCCAAGAAGGCCGCCAAGGCGACCAAGAAGCCGGCTGCCAAGCGCGTCGCCGCCAAGAAGGTAGCGGCGAAGAAGCCGGCGGCGAAGAAGGCTGCCGCCCGCAAACCGGCGGCCAAGAAAGCCGCGGCGAAGAAGCCGGCAGCGCGCAAGGCGGCCGCGAAGAAGCCGGCGGCGAAGAAGGCCGCAGCCCGCAAGCCGGCGGCCAAGAAAGCCGCGGCGAAGAAGCCGGCAGCGCGCAAGGCGGCCGCGAAGAAGCCGGCGGCGAAGAAAGCCGCAGCCCGCAAGCCGGCGGCCAGGAAGGCCGCGGCGAAGAAACCTGCGGCGAAGAAGGCCGCTGCGAAGAAACCGGCTGCCCGCAAGGCGGCCGCGAAGAAGCCCGCTGCCCGCAAGACGGCGCCCGTCGCCGCCTGGCCGTTCCCGACGAGCAGCAAGCCCTGAGCGTGTGAACGCACAGGGTTCGTAAGCTGAACCCGGGGTTGCCGGCTGCAATGGCAACCCGACTCGCTTTGGTCCCGGGCCCCGCGCGGTCCCGGGACTTTTTTGTTTGATGATGACTTCAGGCCGGTAGTTCGCTGGGCTACCGTGAGATGCGTCGGCTGGTGGCGGTGGAGTTGAAGATCAGCGAGTTCAAGGCGGCCTACCCGCATGCGCCTGATTTCCTGCATACCCAGGTGCATGACGCAGCGGCCCCCTGATTCTGCGCAGGATCAGGCAGACAGGATTTGTCCCGTTACGGCGGCCAGCACGACCACCAGCACCGGCGGCAAGCGCCCGTAGACCAGCAGACCGAAGGTGGCCAGGGCCAGAGCGAAATCGGTGCGTCCGTGGATCGCGCCCGTCCATATCGGATCGTAGAGCGCGGACAGCAGGATGCCGACCACGCCCGCGTTAATGCCTGCCATTGCGGCCTGGATACCTTGACGGTGGCGCAGCCGCTGCCAGAACGGTAGCGTACCGATCAGCACGAGGAAGGCCGGCACGAAGATCACGACCAGCAGCACCAGCCCGCCGCGCCAGCCTTGCAAGGGCCAGTCGGCCACCGTGCCGAGATAAGCCGCGAAGGTGAACAGCGGTCCCGGTACGGCCTGCGCCGCACCGTAGCCGGCCAGGAACTCGGCATTGCCGACCGCACCGGTCGAGCCGGTGGCCGCTTGCAGCAGTGGCAGCACGACATGGCCGCCACCGAACACCAGTGCGCTGGCGCGGAAGAAGCCGTCGATCAGCGCAGCCATCGTCGACCCGCTGGCCGCCGCCCACAACGGCAGACCGAGCAGGAAGGCGGCCAGCAAGCCCAGCGCCATCGCGCCGCTACGGCGCGACACCGCATACGAGGCCAGATGCGCTGCCGGCAGCGGCGGCAGTTGCAGCCACCAGCGGCCGATCAGGCCCGTCATGGCGATGGCCACGACTTGCATCCAGGTCGACGGCAGCAACAGCGTCAGCAACGCGGCCAGAATCGCCAGCGCGGCGCGGGGCCGGTCAGGGCACAGCGTTCTCGCCATGCCCCACACCGCTTGCGCCACCACGACGACGGCCACAACCTTCAAGCCATGCACCCAGCCGGCTTCGGCGAGCGCGTGGTATTCGGAAATGCCGTAGGCGAACAGGATCAACATGAGCGCCGAGGGCAGCGTGAATCCGACCCAAGCCGCCAGCGCGCCCCATGCGCCAGCACGGCCCAAGCCAAGCGCCATGCCGACTTGACTGCTGGCCGGCCCCGGCAGGAACTGGCACAGCGCGACCAGATCGGCGTAGCTGCGATCGTCCAGCCAGCGGCGGCGCTCGACAAACTCCGTGCGGAAGTAGCCCAAGTGCGCGATCGGCCCGCCGAAGGAGGTCAGCCCCAGCCGCAGGAACACCAGAAAAACGCGCCAGGCGCTGTCGCGCTCTGCGATGGCCGACTCTGGCATCAAATCGACTCCTGTTTCGTGCGCTTGGACAACGCTTCGGCGCTCTCCTTGCGCTCGCTGTGCCGATCCACCATATACGGCACCACGTCGCACGTGAGCAGCGTGATTTTCATCAGTTCTTCCGTTCACGTCCACGGTGCGGTCGCGATAGGCCGAGGGCCTCAAGCGCCCGGCTTCGTCGAGATCCTGATAGGCCTTGGCGACCGGAAACTGGTTCGGGATGGTCAGCATTCGCATCCAGCGGCCCAGCACGCGCATCTGATTGACCGCGTTGAATGACTGCGAGCCGCCCGATTTCTGCATCACCACCAGCGTCTTGCCCCGGGTCAGGCGTGCCGCGCCCGAGGACAGTGGAATCCGGTCGATTTGCGTCTTCGTCAGGTCGGTCATCGCGCCGTGGCGCTCCGGCGAACACCACACCATGCCCTCGACCCATTGCGCCAGCTCGCGCAGTTCCTTGACCTTCGGGTGATCTTCGGTGGCATCGTCCAGCAGCGGCAAGCCCGACGGGTGGAAGAATCGCGTTTCGCCGCCAAGCGCCCGCAGGATGCGCGCCGCTTCATCGGCCGCAATGCGGCGTACGAGCGTTCACACAGCGAGCCGTAGAGCAGTAGGAAGCGAGGTGCGTGCGGAGCTCGCTCGGATGCCAGCAGCCGTTCCTTGTCCGGCTGCTGGAACAGCGTGGCATCGAGGTTCGGCAGGTCGATACAGGAATCAGGTACGCTGCCCCCTTGCATCCACCACTGGCTCGCCGTCTTCCTTGTTGAACGCGCCGCGCTGCGGATTCGGCAGGATGTCCAGCACGGTTTCCGAAGGCCGGCACAGCTTGGTGCCCAACGGCGTGATCACGATGGGCCGGTTCATCAGGATCGGATGTTGCCCGATGAAATCGAGCAACTGATCATCCGTCCATTTCGGATCGGCCAAGCCCAGCTCCACGTAGGGTGTGCCTTTCTCGCGCAACACGTCGCTCACGCGCAGGCCCGCGTCGGCCAGCAGCTTGACCAGCGTCTCCCGCGTCGGCGGTGTCTTGAGGTACTCGATGACCGTGGGTTCCTCGCCGCTGTTGCGAATGAGGGCCATGACGTTGCGCGAGGTGCCGCAGTCCGGGTTGTGATAGATCGTGATGGTGCTCATGGGTTTCTCTCAGTTCGTCGTTTGGCTGCGTTCGTACCAGCCGCGCGATCGGTTGACCACACGTACGACCAGCAGCATCACCGGCACCTCGATCAGCACCCCGACCACGGTGGCCAGCGCGGCGCCGGAATGGAAGCCGAACAGGCCTATGGCGGCGGCCACGGCCAGCTCGAAGAAGTTGCTCGCGCCGATCAGCGCCGAGGGACAGGCGATGTCGTGTTTCTCGCCCACCTGGCGGTTGAGCCAGTAGGCGAGGCTGGAATTGAAGAGCACCTGGATCAGGATCGGCACCGCCAGCATGGCGATCACCAGCGGCTGTTGCAGGATCGCCTGGCCCTGGAATGCGAACAGCAGCACCAGCGTCGCCAGCAGGGCCGTGATGGACAGCGGACCGATACGCGCCAGTGCGACATCGAACGCGGCCTGGCCGCGCCGCAGCAATGCGCGGCGCCACAGCTGCGCGAGGATGACCGGGATGATTATGTAGAGCACCACCGAGGTCAGCAGCGTGTCCCAGGGCACCGTGATCGCGGACAGGCCCAGCAGCAGTCCGACGATGGGCGCGAAGGCGAACACCATGATGGCGTCGTTCAGCGCTACCTGCGACAGCGTGAACACCGGGTCGCCGCCGGTCAGCCGGCTCCAGACGAACACCATCGCCGTGCAGGGCGCGGCGGCCAGCAGGATCAGGCCGGCGACGTAGCCGTCGAGCTGGTCGGCCGGCAACCAGCCGGCGAAGACCTGGCGGATGAACAGCCAGGCCAGCAGCGCCATGGAGAATGGCTTGACCGCCCAGTTGATGAACAGCGTCACGCCGATGCCGCGCCAGTGCCGGCGCACCTGGCCGAGCGCACCGAAATCCACCTTGACCAGCATCGGGATCACCATGATCCAGATCAGCAGGCCGACCGGCAGGTTGACCCGGGCCACTTCCATGCGGCCGATGGCCTGGAACACGCCGGGCGCTAGCTGGCCCAAGGCGATACCGGCGACGATGCACAGCAGCACCCACACGGTCAGGTAACGCTCGAAGACGCTCATGGCGGGCGCCGCCGGCGCGCGGCCGGCGGTATCGGTTCCTGCGATCATCGCCCGGGCCTCACTGGCGGCCAATGTCGCGCAGCTCGCGCTGCAAGGACATGGCATCGAGACTTTTCAGGGGCAGCGACAGGAACAGCTCCATGCGCCGGCGCAGCGTGATCGCGGCGTCCGTGAACGCCTTGCGCTGCTGTTCCTCCGTGCCTTCGACGGCCGCCGGATCAGGCACGCCCCAATGGGCCGACACCGGCTTGCCCGGCCACAGCGGGCACGCCTCGCCGGCGGCGTTGTCGCAGACGGTGAAGATGAAATCGAACACCGGCGCACCGGGCGCCACGAACTCGTCCCAGCTCTTGCTGCGGTAGCCGGTCGCCGGCAGATGCAGGCGCTCCAGCGTGGCGAGTGCCAAGGGATGCACTTCGCCCTTCGGATGGCTGCCCGCCGACCAGGCGCGGAAGCGCCCCTGGCCCAATGCGTTGAGGATGCCTTCGGCGAGGATCGACCGGGCCGAATTGCCCGTGCAAAGGAACAAGGCGTTGTAGGTGGGCTCTGTCGTCATGCGCGCCTCGCGTCAGCAGCAGGAGGTCGCCGACTTCGCGGTGCGCGGCGCACAGCACGCCGTGGCGGTGCCGGGCGCGGGCTGGGGTGCTTCGTTGAACATCGGGATGCTGCCCAGCGTGTGGAAATGCTCCCAGGCCACGCCCTGCGGGTCGGTTATCCAGTGCTTCTCGCTGCGCGCGTAGCAGCAAGTCGTGGTGCCTTCGTCCAGCAGCGCCATGTCGGCCGCCTGCGCTCGGGTCTTCAGCGCAGCCAGTTCCTCGGCGTCGTCGGTCTGGATGCCCAGGTGGTCGATGCCCGGCTTGCCGCCGCGCGTGGAGATGGCGAAGTTGACGGGCGGGTCTTCGAGCATCCACTTCGCGTAGTCGCCTTCGACGCGGGCCGGCTGCGCGGCGAACAGTTGGGAATAGAAGCCGATGCTGCGGTTCAGATCATCGACGTGCAGATGGACGTGGAAGCGTTTCATGGCGGGAGATTCCTTTCAGCAGGATGTGCATGCACGGGGATCGTCGTTGGCCTCGCACACGCCGCCCTGGCAGCAGTGCTCGGTCAGGTAGCCGAGCAGCCCGTTCATGTGGGCGAAGTCGGCGCGGTAGATCAGGTTGCGGCCTTGCTGCTCGATCGTGACCAGGCCGGAGTGGGCCAGCTCCTTCAAGTGGAAGGACAAGGCATTGCGGGCCACGTCGAGCTGGTCGGCCAACACGCTGGGGGTGAGCCCATCGAGGCCGGCGACGACCAGGGCGCGAAACACGCGCAGCCGCTGAGTGTGGGCCAGGGCGCTCAGGGTGGAGATGGCTTGGGCTTCGTTCATTGTTCAATGGTACAACATCTATTGAATTAATGTAGGCAATCCTGCCGTTCCTTCACCACTCGAGAGCGCCGCGCGTGGGGGGCCGGCTTTATGCGAGAATTTCCGCGAACCCCAAACCGCCGAGCCTCCCGCCGATGTCCCAGACCCTGTGGTTTCTCGTCGAGACGCTCGCGAGCCTGCTCGCGACGGCCTGCATCCTGCGCGCCTACATGAACTGGATCGGCGTCATCTCGCGCGACCCGATCGGGCAATTCATCATCGCCGTCACCGACTGGCTGGTGCGCCCCCTGCGCCGCGTGGTGCCGGGATCGCGCGGCATCGACTGGTCGAGCGTGGTCGCCGCCGCGCTCATCGCGCTGCTGCTCGCTCTGGTCTATCTCTCCTTCGTCGGCAGGCTCGGTCCGTCGGCAGTCGGCGCGGCGGTCGTCTTCGCGATCTACTACCTGCTCAAATGGTCGCTGTACCTGCTGATGGGGGTCGTGCTGCTGTCGGCGATCCTCAGCTGGGTCAATCCGAGTGCGCCGATCGCGCCGACTCTCAACGCACTCACCCGGCCCTTTCTCGCGCCGGTGCGCCGGATCATCCCGCTGGTGGGCGGCGTGGACCTCTCGCCCCTGGTGATCCTGATCGTCGTCCAGGTGCTGCTCGGGTTTCTCGCTTCCACCTTCGTGCCGGGCATGCTTCGCCTGATCGGCGGCTGACACGGGCTCGCCCGTGCGTATCTGGCTTTCCGGGGGCGCCGGACAGTGGCGTATCAAGCTTCATGTGCAGCCGGGCGCTTCGCGCACCGCGGTGCAGGGTGAATACGACGGCTGCCTGAAGCTCGCGGTGGCGGCCCCGCCGATCGATGGCCGCGCCAACGATGCCATCCTCGGATGGTTCGCGAAACGGCTCGGCGTGCCTCGCTCGGCGCTGCGCATCGCCACCGGCGCGAGCGGGCGACGCAAGACCCTGATGGTCGAAGCGGACGTTGCGGCCGAAGTGTTCGCCGGACTCGTCGGGCCGGTCTGAAGGCCGGATATCGGCCGCAGCGCTACCAGGGCAGCTCGCCCCAGACCTGCTGGAAGCGCCGGGCGACGGCGTCCCGGTCGATCGGGTGGTTCTGCGGGCCCTGGCATTCGATCTTGATCGCGCCCATCAGGCTGCCGAGCCGGGCGCAGCGCAGCCAGTCCCAGCCGTTGGCGAGCCCGTAGAGCAGGCCGCCGCGATAGGCGTCCCCGCAGCCGGTCGGATCGACGGTGGCGCGCACCGGCGCCGCCTCGATGTGCTCGCAGGCATCGCCGCGGTAGAGCAGTGAGCCTTCGCCGCCGCGGGTGACGATGAGCGTGTCGACCTTGCCCGCGATCGCTTCGGTGGTCATGCCGGTGCGTTCGCCGAGCATCGCCGCCTCGTAGTCGTTCACCACCACCGCACTCGCGATGTCGATGAATTCGCGCAACTCGGCGCCGTCGAACATCGGCATGCCCTGGCCCGGATCGAACACGAAGGGGATGCCGGCATCGGCCAGGCCACGGGCATGATCGATCATGGCCTCCTTGCCGTTGGGGCCGACGATGCCCCAGCAGGCGGGCAGGGCGGTATCGACGCGCACCAGGTGAGCGATCGACATCGCGCCCGGATGGAATGCGTTGATCTGGTTGTCGGCGAGGTCCGTCGTGATGAAGGCCTGCGGGGTGTGCAGCGAATCATCGATGCGGATCGCACTGGTGTCGATGCCGGCGGCGGCAAGACGCTCGACGTATTCGACGCCATCGTGGCCGACGGCCGCGAGGATCACCGGTTCGCCGCCGAGCCCTCGCAGGTTGTACGCGATGTTCGCCGCGCAGCCGCCGTATTCGCGCTTGAGCCGGGGCGTCAGGAACGAGACGTTCAGGATGTGGGTGCGCTCGGGCAGGATATGGTCCGCGAAGCGGCCCTCGAAGACCATGATCGTGTCGTAGGCCACCGAGCCGCTGACCAGGACGCGGCGGCTGTGGGCTTGGCGGGAATCGGGAGGCGTGGCGTCGGACAAGCTGGAGTCTCCGGAGCAGGTGTGGCGGACGGCGCGTGGATGGCGGACCCCGTGCGCTGCACGGGCGGACGATTCAAGGATAGAACAGGATCGCGCGGTAGCCGCTCGGGACGACTTCGTCGATCGCGATGTCGAGCGCGACCGACTTCTCGGTGTTGCCGGCGAAGCCCTCGGCGACCGGTCCGCCGACCCGGTATTCGTCGGGCAGCAGGACGCGGCTCGCGACCACGCCGCCGAAGGCGTCGGTCAGCGTCAGCTCGATCGCCGGCCACTGCACCGGGTGCGAGGCGCGATTGCGCAGCAGCGCATTGAGCCGGTAGACGCCGGTCGCGCCGGTGCCCGCAAGCTCGAAGGATTCGATCGTGAGCTTGTCCGGCAGCCGCGGCAGCTCGATCTCCAGGCCGAGCGGTGTGCCCAGCGCCGACAGCAGCGGCCGGATCGACGGCATGCGCGCCGCCAGCAGGTCGCGCGAACCGAGGGCGAGCTGCAGGACCAGGAGCACGGCCAGCGCGCCCACCGCGATGGCAAGGTAGCGCTGCGATATGCGCGAGGGTGCTCGCTGCCTGACCGGAGCGAATGCGCCGCTCGGGCTGTCGATGAAATCGTCGGGCAGGTCGGCATCCGCGGCGATCGCCGCATCGCCGCCGGCCTCGATTCCGGTTGCGGCTTCGGCACGGGTTTCCGCGCCGGCGCGGTCGCGGCCGCCGTCATCGGCGCGCGCAGCCGCCGGGGGCTCGTCGCCGACGAGCCGCTCGGGTTCGCGCCGCGGCGGCGGCTCCGGCCGCATCGGGCCCGCGGGCGGTCCTTCCCGGCCGGCCTCGGCCCGGTGCTTGCCGATCACGGTCTCGGGCAGGAAGAACGCGGTCTTGAGATCGGGCGAATCGGGGTTCGCCGGCCCCGCGCTCGGGCGCGGCGCGGGGCGCGGCTCATTCACGTAGCGCAGGTTGTCGATGCCCGAGAACACATGCTGGCAGACACCGCAGCGCACGAGCCCGCGACGCAGCTTCAGCTGGTCGGGTACGACCTTGAAGCTGGTCTGGCATTGGGGGCAGGTGGTCGCGAGCGCCATCGCGCGTGGCCGTGGTCGGTGGTTGGGGTCAGCCGGCGATCATGCCTGCCGGATGCCCCGCAGGCAAGCCCAGCCCTCGTCGACCTGGTCGACCTCGATGCGGCATCGCGTATAGCAGGCCGCGACTTCGTCGACCTGCCTGTCGAGCAGGCCGGCGAGCAGGATCGTGCCGCCCGGCACGAGCAGGTTCTCGAGCATCGGGGCGAGCAGCTTGAGCGGATTGGCGAGGATGTTGGCTAGCACGATGTCGGCAGGCGGCGGCGCCGGCTCGCGGCTGCTGCGGATCTCGAGCTCGACATGATTGGCGGCGGCATTGTCGGCCGTGCTCGCCAGCGCCTGCTCGTCGATGTCGATGGCGACCACTTCGCGCGCCCCGAGCCGGGCGCTGGCGATCGCGAGGATTCCGGAACCGCAGCCGTAGTCGATCACCCGCATGCCGGCCGGCATCGCCCGCTCGAGCCAGCGCAGGCACATGCGCGTGGTCGGATGGCTGCCGGTGCCGAAGGCCAGGCCGGGGTCGAGCACGATGGTGCGCCTGCGGTCGGCGTCGCCGACGCGATGCCAGCTCGGCGATATCCGCAGGCGCGGGCCGACCTCGATCGGCGCGAACTGCGCCTGCGTCTCGCCCACCCAGTCGCGTTCGGCGATGGCGCGGCGCTGGCTGCGTGCCGGAACGGGTTCGCCGGCGATGTCCGCGGCTTGCGCGAGCAGCGCCACGCCGGCGAGCGGATCCTCGGGGTCGCCTTCGAGCAGCACCCGCAGGCGGGATCGCTGCCAGCCGGTCGCGGGCGGCGGCTCGCCCGGCTCGCCGAAGATCGGCTGCTCGAGCTCGCCGTCGGCATCCGCGTCCTCGACCTGCACCGACAGGGCGCCGGCCGCGAGCAGGGCATCGCTCCAGGCGTCGACCCGCTCGCCGTCGACGATGAACTCGAGCTCGATCCAGGCGCCGTTCATTGCAGGCCGGCGAGCTTCTTCTCGAGATAGTGGATCGAGGTGCCGCCGGCGATGAAGTTCGCATCGAGCATCAGGTCGCGATGCAGCGCCAGGTTGGTCTGGATGCCCTCGACCGCCATCTCCGAGAGCGCGATCCGCATCCGGCGCAGCGCCTGCTCGCGGGTGTCGCCGTAGGTGAGCACCTTGCCGATCATCGAGTCGTAGTGCGGCGGCACGAAGTAGCCGGTGTACGCATGGCTGTCGACCCGGATGCCGGGGCCGCCGGGCGGGTGCCAGCCGGTGATCCGCCCGGGGGAGGGCACGAAGCGGTAGGGATCCTCGGCGTTGATCCGGCATTCGATCGCGTGGCCGCGCAGGACGACGTCGCGCTGGCGCAGCGACAGCTTCTCGCCGGCGGCGATGCGGATCTGTTCCTGCACCAGGTCGACGCCGGTGATCAGCTCGGTGACCGGATGCTCGACCTGGATCCGGGTGTTCATCTCGATGAAGTAGAACTCGCCGTCCTCGTAGAGGAACTCGAAGGTGCCCGCGCCGCGGTAGCCGATCTTGCGGCAGGCATCCGCGCAACGGTTGCCGATTCTCTCTATCTGGCGGCGCGGGATCCCGGGAGCCGGTCCTTCCTCGATGATCTTCTGGTGGCGGCGCTGCATCGAGCAGTCCCGCTCGCCGAGGTAGATCGCGTTGCCGAGCTCGTCGGCCAGGACCTGGATCTCGATGTGACGCGGGTTCTCGAGATACTTCTCCATGTAGACGGCCGGATTCCCGAAGGCGGCACTGGCTTCGGCGCGCGTCATCGACACCGCGTTGAGCAGGGCCGCCTCGGTGTGGACCACCCGCATGCCGCGCCCGCCGCCGCCGCCCGAGGCCTTGATGATCACCGGGAACCCGATCTCGCGGGCGATCCGGGTGATCTCGACCGGGTCCTCGCCGAGGGCGCCATCCGAGCCGGGCACGCAGGGAACGCCGGCGGCCTTCATCGCGTCCTTGGCCGAGACCTTGTCGCCCATCATGCGGATCGTCTCGGGGCGCGGGCCGATGAACACGAAGCCGCTCTTCTCGACCCGTTCGGCGAAGTCGGCGTTCTCGGAAAGGAATCCGTAGCCGGGATGGATCGCTTCGGCATCGGTCACCTCGGCGGCGCTGATGATCGCCGGGACATGCAGATAGCTGTCGCGCGAGGGGGGAGGTCCGATGCAGACCGATTCGTCCGCGAGCTTGACGTACTTGGCCTCGGTGTCGGCCTGCGAGTGAACGACGACCGTCTTGATGCCCAGCTCACGGCAGGCGCGCTGCACGCGCAAGGCGATTTCGCCTCGATTGGCGATCAGGATCTTTTCGAACATCAGGGTTTCCTGTGGGCCGGCCGGGGAATGGCGCCAGGCGCCGCGGATGGGGGCCTCATTCGATGACGAACAGCGGCTGGCCGAACTCGACCGGCTGGCCGTTCTCGACCAGGATCGCCTTGATCCGCCCGGCCTTGTCGGCTTCGATCTCGTTGAGCAGCTTCATCGCCTCGATGATGCACAGGGTGTCGCCTTCGGCGACGGTATCGCCGACCTGCACGAAGGGATCGGCGCCCGGCTGGGATGCCCGGTAGAAGGTGCCCACCATGGGCGAGAGGACCGGATGCCCTTCCGGGATCGAGGGGGTCGCCGGAGCGGTCGCCGTGGCCGCCGCCGCCGGGGCGGGCTGGGTCGCGGGCGCCGGCATGGCCGGTTGCGGCGCCATCATGGGCGCCGGCATCGCATGGTAGTTGATCGGTGCGGGCGCCGGCGGCGGCGCCTTGACGATGCGCACCTGTCCATCGCCCTCGGTGATCTCCAGTTCGGAGATGTTCGACTCGGCGACGAGGTCGATCAGTGTCTTCAGCTTCCTGAGATCCATCGAGTCTGCTCCCTTGCTTGCTGATTCCGCGCGCCTGCCGGCGGCCTGTATTGTTCGGGTATCGGTGCCGTCGCGACTCAGGCCTGCTCGAGGCCGGCCGCGCCGGGCCAGTCCGCGCCTTCGAGCCGCTCGATCGCGAACTCGAGCGCGAGCCGGTAGCCGCTCGGCCCCAGCCCGGTGATCACGCCTTCGGCCAGGTCCGAGAGCCAGGACCTGCGCCGGAAGGATTCGCGCCGGTGGACGTTCGAGATGTGGATCTCGATGAAAGGCACCGCGACCGCGGCGAAGGCATCGCGGATCGCGACGCTGGTATGGGTGAACGCACCCGGGTTGATGAGGATGAAGTCGACGCCGGATTCGCGGGCGGCGTGGATCCTGTCGACGATGGCGCCTTCATGATTGGACTGGAAGGAGGCGAACGCATGGCCATGGCCGGCTGCATGACGGGCCAGCCCGCGGTCGATCTCGGCCAGCGTGGTGCGGCCGTAGACATCGGGCTCCCGGCTGCCCAGCAGGTTCAGGTTCGGCCCGTGGATCGCCCAGATCGTCTTGGACATGGGGCTCGGCGCGCGGCGGTAGTTGAGGAAAACCGGGATTTTGAGCGCAATTGGACGCAAATGTCCAGATGTTTGCAACAAATGTCAGATTTTGTTGCGAATGCGCTTCGTCCGCGCAGGCTCGCGGCGACAGCCGGATTCAGGCTGGCCGGGCGCTGGCGGCTTCGAGGACGCCGCGCAGGGCGGGTTCGCTGACTCGGCCCAGCACCCGGGTGCGGACGATGCCGGCCGGGTCCACCACGACGGTGAAGGGCAGGCCGCCTTGCGAGTTGCCCAGCGCCCGCATCCATTCGAGAGCGCCGCCGCTGGCAACCAGCAAAGGGTAGCTCACCGGGTATTTCTCTGCAAATCGACGGATGTTGGTGTCGGAATCGATGCCGATACCCAGGATTTGCACCCCGCGCCCGGCCATGTCGGCCTGCATCGCGGAGAGCTCCGGCATCTCCTCGATGCAGGGCGCGCACCAGGTGGCCCAGAAATTGAAGACCACCGTCCGTCCCCTGAAGTCGGCCAGGGCCACCGGCTTGCCCGCGACATCGGGCAGGGTCAGGCCGAACATCGCCTCGATCGCCGGATCGACTCCGCCCGGATCCGCGTCCGAGAAGCGGCGCAGGCCGAACCACAGGCCGGCGGCTGCCGCTGCGATCCCGACACCCGTGCCCAGCATGATGCGGCGGCCCGGACTCACGATCCCGATCCTTGCCCGTCCGGGTTGCCGGGCGCGGAACCGGCGGCGATTCCGGCCTGCGCCTGCCCGATGCGCGCGTGCAGGGCTCGCAGGTTGCCGCGTTCGGCGCCGCGCGCGCCGCTCGCGCGCAGCGCGCCGCGCAGGTCGTCGCGGGCGTACAGCGACAGCAGGACCGGCTCGTCGCGCCAGTAGAAGGCCAGCGTCTCGACCTCGGAGGCGTCGCGCAGGTGAGCCATGGTGGTGATCTCGAAGCGGATCTGGTGGTCGAGCAGCGCGATCTCGACTTCCTTCGGATTGTCGTGAAAGACCTGCAGGTGGATCGGCGCATGCTCGGCGACGATGCCTTTCCAGACCGCGCCGGTCAGGTAGGGATCGAAGGGTTCGAGCCACTGCATCAGCGAAGCGGCGACTTCGCGCCGATGCGCCACCCGTGCCTCGTGCTCCTCGTCGAACAGGGCGAGATGCTCGGCGAGCGCCTCGTCGACGGCGTCGTTGTCGGGCAGCGCCGAGACGGGCGGGCGGCTGCGGCCGGTGATCTCGCGGGCCGCCTTGCGCTTGGCCGCGCCGTAGTCGAGCCCGGCGTCGGCCACCAGGCGGGCGGCGAGCCCGGCGATCTCGCGCCGGATCGATTCTGGGGAACTGGCCACGGGCATCAGGCGGGAGGAGCGCTCCGTTAGAATCCCGATTCTACCGGACCCCGTCCGGCGAGCCGGCGAGCCTCATGCACATCCACATCCTCGGCATCTGCGGCACCTTCATGGGCGGCATCGCGGCGATCGCCCGCCAGGCGGGCCACCGGGTCACCGGTTGC
This sequence comes from Burkholderiaceae bacterium, assembly GCA_023954135.1. Taxonomy (GTDB): domain Bacteria; phylum Pseudomonadota; class Gammaproteobacteria; order Burkholderiales; family Burkholderiaceae_E; genus JAMLIN01. The sequence goes on from JAMLIN010000012.1 coordinate 78,087, forward strand.
GACGCCAACGTCTACCCGCCGATGAGCGACCAGCTGCGCGGGCTCGGCATCGACCTGATCGAGGGCTACGAAGTCGACCAGCTCGCGCTGCATCCCGATCTCTGGGTGATCGGCAACGTGGTGTCGCGCGGCAACCCGCTCATGGAGGCGATCCTCGATGCGCGCGAGCGGTTCATCTCCGGACCGCAGTGGCTCGCCGAGCAGGTGCTGGCCGGGCGCTGGGTGCTCGCGCTCGCCGGCACGCACGGCAAGACGACCACCGCCTCGATGCTCGCCTGGGTTCTGGATCGCGCCGGCCTCGCGCCGGGCTTCCTGATCGGCGGCGTGCCGGTCGGCTTTCCGGTTTCGGCCCGTCTCGGCGAAGGCGAGCATTTCGTGATCGAGGCCGACGAGTACGACACCGCCTTCTTCGACAAGCGATCCAAGTTCGTCCACTACCGTCCTCGTACGGCGGTGCTGAACAACCTGGAGTTCGATCATGCCGACATCTTCCCGGACCTGGCGGCGATCGAGACCCAGTTCCATCACCTGGTGCGCACCGTGCCGCGCAGCGGGCTGGTCGTGCGCCCGGCCGACTCGCCGGCGCTCGACAGGGTGATCGAGCGCGGCCTGTGGAGCGCGCTGGAAACCACCGGCGCCGGGGGCCAGTGGCAGGTGGACGACCTGGTCGAGGAAGCCGATGCCAGTGGCTTCGATGTCCTTTTCGAAGGCCGACGCCTCGGCCGCGCCCGGCTAGCCGCCGCCGGCGAGCACAACCGCGCCAACGCGCTGGCGGTGATCGCCGCGGCCCGCCATGCCGGGGTCGATCCGGCGCTCGCCATCGAGGCGCTGGCGAGCTTCCCCGGCGTCAGGCGCCGCCTCGAGATCCGGGGCGAGGCCGACGGCGTGACCGTGATCGACGATTTCGCCCATCACCCGACTGCGATCGCCACCACGATCGCCGGGCTGCGCGCGCGGATGGGCGGGGCGGGGCGCATCCTCGCGGTGCTTGAGCCGCGCTCGAACACGATGAAGCTCGGCGTGATGCGCGCGGCGCTCGCCGGCAGCCTGGCCGATGCCGATCTCTCGTTCTGCTATGCCGGCTCGCTCGACTGGTCGCCGCGCGAGGCGCTCGCCGAGCTCGGGGCGCGGGCCTCGGTGCACGAGGACATCGACGCGATGGTCGCGGCGATCGTGGCAGCCGCCGCGGCGGGCGACCGGATACTGGTGATGAGCAACGGCGGCTTCCAGGGCATCCACGGCCGGCTGCTCGACGCCCTGGGCGAGCGGGAACGCCGGGCCGGCATGGCGGGAAGAGGATCATGAGCGGGGACGGGCGGATCATCTACCTGCACGGCTTTCGTTCGTCGCCGCTCTCGTTCAAGGCCCGGATGATCGGCGAGCGGCTCGGCGAGCTCGGCCTGGGCGCCCGCTTCGCGTGTCCGCAACTGCCGGCGTCGCCCGCCCGGGCGCTGGCGCTCGTGCTGGACGAGATCGCGCCCGGACCGGGCGATGTCCTGGTCGGCAGCTCGCTGGGCGGCTTCTATGCGAGATGCGTGGTCGAGCGCAGCGCGTGCCGGGCGGTGCTTCTCAATCCGGCGGTGCATCCGGCGCGCGACCTGCGCGCCTACGTCGGCGACCAGACGATGTACCACGACGGCGCGCCCTTCGTGTTCGAGTCCGTCTACATCGACGAGCTGGCCGCGATGGCGCCGGCGGGCATCGCCGACCCGGCGAGGTACTTCCTGATCGCCGCCAAGGGCGACGAGCTGCTCGACTGGCGCGAGATGGTCGCCGCCTTCCCGGGCGTGCGTACCCGGCTCATCGAAGGCAGCGACCACGGCCTGTCGGACTTCGCGTCCTACCTGCCCGAGGTGCTGGAGTTCGCCGGAATCCGGGCGCCGTGAAGCTGCCGGAAGGCGCCCGGCGGCCGGCCGGCGGCCGCAGGCGGGCCCGTATAATCGGGCCGCGATGACCTATGTACTAGTCGAGGAAAACGGCGACCTGAAGACCGGGACGATCCTGGTCGACAACGGGACGAGCCTGCAGATCGAGCTGAGCACCGGCCGGCGCGCCAAGGTGAAGTCGGCATTCGTCCACCTGCGCTTCGACAGCCCCTCGCCCGGCGAGCTGCTGCCCGCCGCGCGCGCGCTCGCCGAGGACATCGACATCGACTTCCTCTGGGAATGCGCGCCCGCCGAGGAGTTCGGCTTCGCCGACCTGGCGGCCGACTACTTCGGGCACGAACCGTCGGCGGCCGAGGCCACGGCCCTGCTGCTGCGGCTGCAGTCGGCGCCGGTGTATTTCCCGCGCAAGGGCAAGGGCCGTTTCCGGCCAGCCGATCGCGACACGCTCGAGACCGCGCTCGCGGCGATCGAGCGGCGCCGTCAGCAGGAGCTCGAGATCGAGCGGCTCGCCGACGAGATGCTTGCCGGTCGCCTGCCCGAGGCCATCGCCGCGGTGGCGGTCGCTCTGGCGGTGCGGCCCGACAAGACCGGCATCGAATACCGCGCGCTGGACCGGGCGGCGAGCGCGGCGCGCAAGGCGCCCGAGCGCCTGTTGTCCGAGCTCGGTGCCTTCGGTTCTTCGCAGGGCCTGCATCGGGCGAGTTTCGAGTTCGAGCATTTCCCGGCCGGCACCGGCTTCCCGGCGGTGCTGCACGACGGCGATCCGGGCTGGGATGCCCGCATCGAGCGATTGCCCGAGGCAGGGGTCGAGGCCTTCTCCATCGACGACTCGAGCACGATCGAGATCGACGATGCCTTCTCGGTCCGGCGCCTCGACGACGGCCGCATCCGCGTCGGCATCCATATCGCGGCGCCGGCGGTCGGCATCGATCCGGGCTCGCGACTCGACCGGATCGCCCGCGAGCGCCTCTCGACCGTCTACATGCCCGGCGAGAAGATCCTCATGCTGCCGCCCCCGCTGGTGGCGCGCTTCTCCCTCGATTCCGGCGGCATGGTGCCGGCGCTCTCGCTCTACGTCGACCTCGATGTCGCGGGCGAGCGCGTCGTCGAACGATTCTCCCGGCTCGAGCGGGTGCGGGTGGTGGAGAACCTGCGCCATGACCTGCTCGATGCGGTGGTCACCGAAGCTGCCCTCGCGTCCCCCGAGGCGCCGCTGCCCCAGGGCGAGGCGCTGCGGGTGCTCTGGCGCCTGGCCAATGCGCTGTGCGCCGGTCGCGAGCAGGTGCGCGGCAAGCCCGAACCGCGTTTTCGCACCGACTTCAGCTTCTTCGTCGAGGGCGACGCGGTTCGCATCGTGCAACGCCGCCGCGACGCCCCGCTCGACCGGATCGTCTCCGAGCTGATGATCCTCGCCAACAGCGAATGGGGCCGGCTGCTGGCCGGCAGCGACATCGCCGGTCTCTATCGCATCCAGCAGGCGGGCCGGGTCCGCATGAGCACCCAGCCGGGACCGCACGAGGGCATCGGCGTCGAGCACTACATCTGGTCGACCTCCCCGCTGCGCCGCTACGTCGACCTGCTCAACCAGCGCCAGCTGATCGCGGCGGTCGCCGGCGACGTGGCGCCCTACGGCAACAAGGACACCGAGCTGATGTCGGTGCTCTCGGCCTTCGAGGCCCGGCACGCCGCCTACGCGGAGTTCCAGCAGCGCATGGAGCGCTACTGGTGCCTGCGCTGGCTCGAGCAGCAGGGCCAGCAGCGCCATGAGGCGGTCACCGTGCGTGACGACCTCGTGAGGCTGGCCGCGGCACCGCTCTATTTCCGTCCCACCGGCCTGCCGCCCCTGCCGCCGGGGCGGCGCATCGTGGTCGACCTGCTCGAGCGCGACCTGCTCGACCTGTCGCTGCATGGCCGCTTCGTCGATCTCGCCGGCCAGGTGGTGGCCGACGAGCCCGAGACCGACGTGCCGGCGGTGGCGAGCGAGCGGTGATCACGCTGCCGAATCCCGCGGCCGGCCGCGCCGGCCTGCGAGATCCGCTGATGATCGGAGTCGGCTTCTCGTTGCTGCTGCACCTGGTGGTGCTGGCGATCCGCTTCGCGCCGCCTTCGCCGCTGGTGCTCGCGCCGCGCGATTCCCGGCTCGAGGTGGTGCTGCTCAATGCCGGTACGGTCGAGAGGCCGCTCGCGCCCGACGTGGTGGCCCAGGTCGACATGCAGGGAGGCGGCGATCGCGATGAAGGTCGCGCCACTTCGCCCCTGGTCGCGAGCACGCAGGCGAGCGACGGCGAGGCGGTCGCGCAGCGCGAGCGGCGGGTGCGCGAGCTCGAGGAGCTGCAGCGGCGCCTGCTCGCCCGCGCGAGCGAGCAGGCCCAGGTGCGCGACCAGCCGGCGCAGCCCGAGCCGCGCGCGGAAGCCGGCGAGGACCGTGAGCAGACCGAGCAGCTGATCGCCCGCCTGCAGGCCCAGATCGAGCGCCAGATCTCGGACTACAACAAGCGGCCGCGGCGCCTGACCTTCGGAGTCAATGCGGTCGGGGTGACCTACGCCCGCTATGTGTCGGACTGGGCGGCGCGCATCGAGCAGCTCGGCACCGAGCGCTATCCGGCCGCGGCGCGGGGCCGGATCTACGACTCGCTGGTGATCACCGTCGAGATCGACAAGCATGGCAACGTGGTCGACATCGTCATCAATCGAAAGTCGCAGCACGAGGTCCTCAATCGCGCCGTCAAGGAGATCGTCTTCGCCGGCGCGCCCTATGAGCCCTTCCCGCTGGAGATGGCGCGCGAGGGCGACATCCTGCAGATCGTGCGGACCTGGACCTTCACCAACGGCGCCCTGCAGACGAGCGAATCCCAATGAGCGAAAGCCCGTCACCGACCGTCGACCGCTATGCCGTGGTCGGCAATCCGGTCGCCCACAGCCTCTCGCCGGCGATCCACGCGCGCTTTGCCGCCGACTGCGGGCAATCGCTCGTCTACGAACGCCTGCTGGCGCCGGTCGACGGCTTCGAGGACGCCGTGGCGGCATTCCGGGCCGCCGGCGGCCGTGGGCTGAACGTGACCGTGCCCTTCAAGCGCGAAGCCGCCGCCCTGGCCGATCGCCCGTCGGAGCGGGTCCGCCAGGCCGGCGCGGCCAACACGCTCGGTTTCGATGCTGACGGGATCTGGGCCGACAACACCGACGGGCTCGGGCTGGTAGCCGACCTGCAGGGCCGGCTCGGCATGGCGCTGGCCGGCGCCCGGCTCGTCCTGCTCGGCGCCGGCGGCGCCGCGCGGGGCGTGATCGGCCCCCTGCTCGCCGCCGGCGTGGACCGGCTGGTGGTCGTCGCCCGCCGCCCCGGGCAGGTCGCGGAGCTGCTCGCCGGCTTCGGGGATCCGCGGCTCGCGGGGGGCGGCTTCGAGGATCTCGCCCGCCTGCGCGCCGATATCGCGATCAACGCGACATCGGCGGGCCTCGCGGGCGCGGACCTGCCGATTCCGCCCGAGTTCTGGCCGCCGCTGCGGCTCGCCTACGACATGGTCTACGGTACCGAGCCGACGCCGTTCATGCGGGCAGCCCTGGCGGGGGGCTGCGCTCAGGCGAGCGACGGCCTCGGGATGCTGGTCGAGCAGGCCGCCGAATCCTTCGCGTTGTGGCGTGGCGTGCGCCCGGCGACGGCGCAGGTGTTCGCCGCGGTCCGCGCCGGCATCGGTTGAGATGGCCCGGCGCCCGGCCACGCGCAAGGGCGGGCGCGCGCCGATGGCCACCCGCGGGCGCAAGCGCCGCGCGGGCGTCGGCCGCATGCTCTGGCGCGGCGTCGCCTGGACCCTCACGGTCATCGCGACCGTCTTCATCGCGGTGCAGTGCTGGTACTTCGGCCATGTGCTGTGGTGGACCCAGGTCGACCCGGGTTCCACCGCCTTCATGCGGGCGGAGCTCCATCGGCTGCGCGAACGGAACCCGGATGCGACGATCGACTTCCGCTGGGTGCCGTACGAGCGGATATCCGACAACCTGAAGCGGGCGGTCATCGCCTCGGAGGATGCGCGTTTCACCGAGCATGTCGGCGTCGACTGGGCGGCGATCCAGTCGGCCTTCGCGACGAACGCGGAACGCGGGCAGATCGCCTTCGGCGGCTCGACCATCACGATGCAGCTCGCCAAGAACCTCTTCCTGTCGGGCGATCGCAGCTACGTGCGCAAGGCGCAGGAACTGCTGATCACCTGGATGCTCGAGGCGGTGATGTCCAAGCGGCGGATCCTGGAGATCTACCTCAATGTCGCCGAATGGGGGGAGGGCGTGTTCGGCGCCGAGGCCGCCGCCCGCCATCACTTCCGGATTCCGGCGCAGAACCTGAGTCCGGCCCAGTCGGCGCGGCTTGCCGCGATGCTGCCGCGGCCGCGCTTCTACGACCGCAATCCGGGCTCGGCGGCGCTTGCCCGGCGCGCCGCGACCGTGGAGCGCTGGATGCGCGACGCGACCCCGCCCTGAGCGACGGGCGGGCAGCGGCGACCGACCCCGCTGCTTTCGGTGTCACACGGCTTCGGCCATAATGCGGCATCCGTCAACCAGGGGCCGAATTCGGCTCTGATGCCAGTGGACCCGTCGAGACCCAACTCCGGGAACGCGTACCGGCGCCGGACCTGAAGCCCGCTGCAGACGCGGGCCGATGCCGGTCCGGGTGCGTTCCCATACCCCCGAACCGCATCGACCATGGCCGAGCAGACAGCCAACGAGCCTGACGAGCGCGTCGCGCCCGACGAGAGCGCAGAGCGCCAGGAAGCGGGCGCGCGTACACCGCGCGACCCGGAAGCGGCGTCGCTCGCGCTCGCCGAGGTCCAGGACTGGCTGAACCGCCTGTCGCTGATCCGTGACATGGTCCGCCAGGAGTCGGACGACCATGGCAGCCGCGAGGACCTGGTCGGGCGGATCAACGAGGCCCAGCTCCTCTCGCACCTGCAGGCGCGGGTCAACCGCCTGCACCCGGCCGACGCCGCCTACATCCTCGAGGCCCTGCCGCGCGACGAGCGGCTCGTGGTCTGGGACCTGATCGACCACGCGCGCGACGGCGACATCCTGGTCGAGGTCTCCGATGCGGTCCGTGAGACCCTGATCGGCTCGATGGACCAGGCCGAGCTCGTTTCGGCGGCCGGCCAGCTCGACACGGACGATCTCGTCGACATCGCCCCCGACCTGCCGCGCGAGGTCGTCGAGCAGGTCCAGGCGGGCCTGAGCCCCGAAGAGCGCGAGCAGCTGCGCACCGCGCTGTCCTATCACGAGGAGACCGTCGGCGCCCGGATGGACTTCGACGTGGTGCGGGTGCGCGAGGACGTCGCCCTCGAGGTGGTGCTGCGCTATCTGCGCCGATTCGACGAGCTGCCGCCCCATACCGACAAGGTCTTCGTCGTCGATCGCTTCGAGGCCCTGGTCGGCGTGCTGCCGATCGATCGGCTGCTGACCCGCGATCCGGAATCGCTGGTCGGCGACTCGATGGAGCGCGAAACCCTCACCCTCGAGCCGGGCGACGACATCTACGAGGCGGCGCAGGCCTTCGAGCGCTACGACCTGGTGTCGGCGCCGGTGGTGGGGCCGAAGAATCGCCTGATCGGCCGGCTGACGGTTTCGGAAGTCGTCGACGCGATCCGCGAGGAAGGAGAGTCGGATCTCTTCAGCAAGGCGGGCCTGCGCGAAGAGGAGGATCTCTTCGCGGGCATCTGGGCATCGGCGCGCAACCGCTGGGTGTGGCTCGCGCTGAACCTGTGCACGGCGTTCTTCGCCTCGCGGGTGATCGACGCTTTCGAGCACACGATCGGACGGGTCGTCGCGCTGGCCACCCTGATGCCGATCGTCGCCGGCATCGCCGGCAATTCGGGCAACCAGACGATGACGCTGTTCGTGCGTTCGCTGGCGCTGGGCCAGGTGACGCCCTCGAACGCGCTGCGGCTGTTCTACAAGGAGCTCGCCATCGCGGGCCTGAACGGCGTTTTCTGGGGCGGCATCGCCGGTGCCTTCGCCTGGTGGCTCTACAGCGACACGCCGCATGGCATGATGCTGGGCCTCACCATGATGCTCGCGATGATCCTCAACCTGCTGGTCGGCGCCACCGTCGCGATGGCGGTGCCGATGCTGTTGCAGAAGCTGGGCCGGGATCCCGCGGTCGGCTCCTCGGTGCTGCTGACCTTCAGCACCGACAGCATGGGATTCTTCATTTTCCTCGGCCTCGCTACTTTAGTCTTCACCTGACGGCGAAGCCGTCAAGTCTCAGCGGCGGGGGTGGGCGCTGATGACGTGGCCTGCCTGGGGGGGCTTCGGCAGGTGCCGGTGCGCCGCCAGCACCGCCGCTACGCGGGCCTGGAGCGCCTCGCCCATCGGGGCGGTGCGCCGGCTCGCGATGTCGACGTGCGCCGAGACCGATTCGTAGGTGGCGGCGAGATAGCCTTCGTCAGCGTGATACATCTGCTGGAAGAAGTGCACGCGCTTGTAGTCGTGGTCGAGCAGCCGGGCCTCGAAGCGCAGGCGGTCGCCGACCTTCACCTCGCGCAGGAAAGCCAGGTGCGATTCGAGGGCGAAGGTCGTGATGCCCTGCGCCTTGCGATAGTCGGGGGTGAAGCCGAGGAACTCGAAGAAGGGCTCGGCGGCGACATCGAAGGCCACATGGTAGTAGCCGACGTTCATGTGCCCGTTGTAGTCGATCCATTCGGGCAGGACCACGGCGGTGGCCGCGGCGAACGGGGCGGGGATCACGTCGCCGCCCTGGGGGCGGCCATTGCTTGCGGACATCCGGAACGATCCATGCGGGGGCTGGGGCGCCCATCTTAGAACGGATCGCGTGCGCGGGCATCGGGCATGACGCTTGCACCGGCCTGCGCATGCGTTCGCCCGACGGTCCGGCAGGCGCGCCGCTTCTCGAGCCCGGTCGCAATGTCTGGAGGACCGGCCAGGCCACGCGCGCTGCCATCCTGATCGACGCCGCCGAATACTTCGGCGCGGTGCGTTCCTCCATGCTGGCCGCTCGCCATTCGATCCGGGTGCTCGGCTGGGATCTCGACAGTCGCACCCGGCTGTGCGCCGACGCGGTGCCCGACGACGGCCTGCCCGCCTGTCTCGGCCCCTTTCTCGATGCCCTGGTGCGCAGGCGCCGCGGCTTGCGCATCGACCTGCTCGAGTGGGACTTCGCGATGATCTACGCGCTCGAGCGAGAGTTCCTGCCCGCCGCCAGCCTCGAGTGGCGTACGCACGGGCGCCTGCGCTTCCGTCTCGACGGCCGCCATCCGGCCGGCGCCTCGCATCACCAGAAGGTCGTCGTGATCGACGATGCGGTCGCTTTCGTCGGCGGCATCGACCTGACGCAGCGGCGCTGGGACACCTCGGAGCACCTGCCCGCGGATCCGCGTCGGGTCGATTCCGACGGGGTCGCGTACCCGCCCTTCCATGATGTGCAGATGGTCGTCGACGGCGACTGCGCCCGGATGCTCGGCGATCTCGCCCGCCAGCGCTGGGCGGATTCGGTCGGCGCGCCGATACCGCCGGCGCCTCGGCCTTCCCACGACCCCTGGCCCGCCGGCATCGAGCCCGGGTTCCAGGACATCGCGGTGGGCATCGCGCGCACCGTGCCGGCCACGCCCGAAACGCCGCTCTGCGATGAGGTTCGCCGGCTCCACGAGGATGCTTTCGCGGCTGCGCGGCATTCGGTTTATGTCGAGAACCAGTACTACACCTCCTCGATCATCGCGCCCGTGATCGAGGCGAGCCTCGCCGCCGATGAAGGCCCCGAGTTCCTCATGCTCTCGCGCCGCGCGGAGAGCGGCTGGCTCGAGGAAGTCACCATGGGCGTGCTGCGCGCCCGCTGGCATGCCCGTTTGCGGCGCGCCGACCGGCACGGACGCTATCGCCTGTGCTGCCCGGAGATCGACGGCCTTGCCGGCGACTGCCTCAACCTGCACAGCAAGGTGGTGGTGATCGACGACCGCCTGCTGCTGGTCGGCTCGGCGAACCTGAACAATCGGTCGATGCGGCTCGACACCGAATGCGTGCTTGCGATCGATGCCGCCGGCGACGCTCGCGTCGCGGCCGGCATCGCCGCGGTGCGCCATCGGCTCCTTGCCGAGCATCTCGGTGTCGATCCCGCCCGGGTGGCCGAGAGCGAGCGGGCGCACGAGGGCTTCTTCGAGGCGGTCGACGCCCTCGCGGGCGGCAGGCGTTCGCTCGTTCCGATCGAGCCGGACGTCGATCCCGGGGTCGATTCCCTGCTGCCGCCCGACCAGGCGCCGATCGACCCCGCCGAGCCGATCGACGTGGCCCGCCTCGTCGGGCATTTCGTGCCGCCGCCCCGGCGCCGTCCACTGGCCGGCCGGCTGTGGATCTTCGGCGTGGCGACCGTGGTCCTGCTCGCGCTGACGCTTGCATGGCGGCATACCTCGCTGGCGCAACTGCTCGACCTCGGGCTGCTGGTGGACTACGCCGCCCGCCTGCGCGAGATGCCGTTCTCGCCGGTGCTGGTGATCGGCTCCTTCGTCCTCGCCAGCCTGGCGATGGTGCCGGTGACCCTGCTGATCGCGGTCGTCGGCCTCGTGTTCGGCACCCTGGCCGGTGTCTGCTATGCCCTCGTCGGCGCGATCGCCAGCGCCCTGGCCGCCTACCTGCTCGGCCGGCTGCTGGGACGTGACGCCATGCGTCGCTTCGCGGGCGCCGCGGTGAATCGCCTGAGCCGCAAGGTCGCCCGGCGCGGCATCGTGGCGATGGCCACGGTGAGGGTGCTGCCGATCGCGCCGTTCACGGTGGTCAATCTCGTGGCGGGAGCTTCGCACATCCGTCTGCGCGACTACATTCTCGGCACCCTGATCGGCATGGGGCCCGGCATCGTGCTGACCGTGGTCTTCATCGACCGGCTCGTCGACGCGATGCGCGAGCCGGGGCCGGTCGACATCGCCGTGGCGGCGGCGATCGCGGCGGCGATGATCGCGCTGGCGGTGGGGGCGCAGCGCCTGGTCGGAACCGACGATGGCTCCGCAGCCAGGGCTTGAGAGCCCGTGAACGGCACGGGCCACGGATGCTGCGGGTCGCGACCTGGAATGTCCACGAGGGCGTCGGCGCCGACGGCCGCTACGATCCGCAGCGGGTGAGCCGCGTCCTGCGGGAGCTCGAGGCCGAGGTGATCGCCCTGCAGGAAGTGCCGCTCGGCGGCCACGGCCGGGCCGATCTCGCCGGCGACATCGACATGCCGTCGGGCTGGCGGCTCGCCGTCGGCCCGACCCTCGATACGCCGGCGCGTCGCTTCGGCAACGTGGTGCTCTCGCGCTATCCGATCGAGGAGGTGCGCTCGATCGATCTGTCCTTCGGCCGGCGCGAGCCGCGCGGGGCGCTCGATGCCGACATCGAATGCCGTGGTCGCCGGCTGCGCATCGTCGCCACCCATCTCGGCCTGGCGCCGGCCGAGCGGCGCGACCAGGTGCGCCGCCTGCTGGCCGCCTTCGACACCGACCGGATGCCGGTGGTGCTGCTCGGCGACATCAACGAGTGGTTCGTGCGCGGCCGGCCCCTGCGCTGGCTGCGCGCGCATTTCGGGGTGACCCGGCCGGTGCGCTCGTTCCCGTCGTGCCTGCCGCTGTTCGCGCTCGACCGCATTTGGATGCACCCGATCGAGCGCCTGGTGGACGTGTGCGCCCATCGCAGCGCGACCGCCCGGGTCGCTTCGGATCATCTGCCGGTGGTCGCGCACATCGATTGGCCGTGAAGCGTCGGCCGATCAGTCTTCGTCGTCCTCGTCCTCGTCGTCGCCGTCGGGAATGATGGCGTCGGCCACCGCGCCGACGCCCTTCGCGGTCACCTTGACGGCGGTGGCCGCGACGGTGACCGCTGCATCGGCTACCGCGACGACCGAGCACGCGCCGGAGAACAGGGTGATGCCCAGGAGAATCGTCAGTCGGATGAGGTGCAGCATCGAAGGGCCGGGGGCAGGGCGGTGCGGGATGATAGCTCGGGGCGATGTGGCCGCGTGGCCGGCCGCCCCCGTTCGCGCGGGATTCCTTCGGGCAATGTAGCATCGACCGATGCATTCGAACGATTCCAGCTCCCTCGACGCCCAGGCCCTCGTCTGCGAGCGTCTCGCCCCCGATCTCGCCGGCCTGGTGGCGCGCCGCGTCGCCATCGGATCGCCCGGTCCCGGCCAGTTGCTGATCGCGGTGCGCGCGGCCGCCCTCAACTTCCCCGACCTGCTGATGTGCGAGGGTCGCTACCAGTTCAAGCCGCCGCTGCCCTTCGTGCCCGGCATGGAGGGCAGCGGCATCGTGCTCGCCGTCGGCGAGGGGGTCGA